>CAYTMU010000036.1:0-42468 GCA_964438975.1 uncultured Roseivirgaceae bacterium
CGGATCTCCCTCTCTTTGATATCATCTTCGGCACTTTCAAGAACCCTGCTTCGTTCGAGCACTCAACGGGGTTCTACCAAGGGGCTTCGGACCGGGTGCTCGAAATGCTTCAAGGAAAAGATGTCACGAGTCCCCCGGGCAAGCAAAAGGAAGACAGTGTTACTGCACGCGATCGGATCATGGCTTCAGAATAGCATCGCAGTATATCGCGACACTCAACGGAGTATTTTGGCAGGTAACGCCAAAATTCCTATCCTTCGTCATGAAAATCGGACTGATATCGGACACGCACGGGTTTCTGGATCCCGGCGTGTCCGCTCATTTCCAGGACTGTGACGAGGTATGGCATGCGGGTGATATTGGCAATACATCCGTCATTACACAACTGGAAAACACGAAACCCTTACGCGCCGTCTATGGCAATGTCGACGGACAGGACATCCGGATCCGATTTCCTGAAGATCTTGTTTTCGAGTGTGAAGGGCTTCGGGTCTGGATGACTCATATCGGGGGTGCGCCACCTCGTTACAATCCGCGAGTCAACAAATTGTTTGCTGTGCACAGACCAGACATTTTCATCTGTGGACACTCACACATCCTTCGCATAGCAAAAGATCCAGCACGGGGAGGGATGCTCTACATCAATCCCGGCGCTGCGGGAAATCACGGCTTTCACCATATGAAGACGGTCGTCCGCTTCGAGATTGTCGCCGCCGGGGTAAGGAATATGGAAGTTATTGAATTGGGACGACGCGGAGCGATCTGAGATCAGACATACTGATTCAGCATCACCGGCATTACAAGCATGAGAATATCTTCCGCCTGATCTTTCTCGGCGGGCAGTATCACCCCCGCTTTGTTAGGCGCAGACATCGTCAGACGGATCTGATCGGAATCCATATTACCCAACATCTCGACGATGAACTTCGCATTAAAGCCGATCTCGATGTCCTCACCTTCGTGTTCGCAGCTCAATCGCTCATTCGCTTCGTTTGAAAAGTCGAGATCTTCCGCAGATATCTGCAACTCGCTACCGGTGATCTTGAGTCTCACCTGATGCGTGGTCTTGTTAGCATAAATGGATATCCGCTTCAACGCCCCCAGCAGTTCGTGGCGACCGATCGTCATCTTGATGTTGTTGCCGGATGGAATAACGTTCTCGTAATCGGGAAAACGCTCGTCGATCAGGCGGCATATCATACGGATATTTCCGAAACGGAAAAAGGCATTCGCGAGATTGAAGTTCAACACTACATCGGTATTTTCCGCCGGAAGTGTGGCCTTCAGCAGATTCAGCGCCTTCCGTGGTATGATGATCGCTGCGCCATTGTCAGATGCTACATCGCTCCTTCTGTAGCGAACCAGTCGATGCCCATCCGTCGCGACAAATGTCGTGTTCTTCTCACCGAGGTTGACATACACACCTGTCATGGCAGGCCGAAGCTCATCGTTACTCGTCGCAAAGATGGTGTTGTTGATCGCACGTGCGAGTACCTCGGATGATATCTCCGCCGAGAAATCGTTTGACACATTCGGGACCTTCGGAAAATCTGTCGCATTCTCGCCCGAAAGTTTGTATCGGCCGTTATCAGAAATGATCTCAACACTGTACGTCGACTCGTCGATCGAGAACGTAACAGGCTGTTCCGGGAGATTCTTCAACGTATCAAGCAGAATGCGCGCCGGTACCGCAATGCTTCCCTTCTCTTTCGATTCGACCTGAAGTTCGGTGATCATCGAAGTCTGAAGATCGGATGCTGTTACCGTAAGCCCGCCCTTGTCGAGTTCAAACAGAAAATTTTCCAGAATGGGGACAACGGGGTTCGTTGTGATCACACCATTGATATTGGAAAGTTGCTTTAGCAGGTAAGCAGAGTTTACGATAAACTTCATCTGTCAATTAGTGGTTTGAGTACAAAGCGGGGTAAAGTTAGAAAGAAAACCGAATTACAAAAACCGGCGATCTGTCCGAAAACCTGGTCTATTTCTTACCGAAAAACGATTTCGGTCGCAATATTGCTTCGATTTTCCTTCTGTCAATGAGCGCAGCATCTGTATCCTGAATGATGGCGTACCCCTCCCGCGCCCCTCCGGGGTCGAATACGCGAAGACGATAAGTGCGATTACCGATGTCTGTCACGATTATCTCCATTCTCGGCACCCTGTCCATGAGACTATCGGTTAACTTAGGTTCAGGAATATACTCCTCAACTGTGAGTAAGGACACATTGTCCAGGAAGGTATTGATCTTGGCGGTGTCGGCCTCAGGCATGTCGCGAATACCGAAATAGTTCTTCAGGAGACCGATCGTGAAGTTGTCCCCGGGATCCCGCGGGAAACGTGCCTCCAATGTCGCGAAATTGCCCCAGTTGAACCCAAAGATCAACTTATCCCGCCACCCGTGGGCGCCCATCTCCAAAATTCCGGAAACATAGACCCGGTAGCCCGGAATCGTCATCACATACACCTCGCCGGAAGCGGGGTCGGCAAAGTACGCCTGGGTCTTACCGGGATTACCTCCCGCGAAGAATTCTCTGCGCAGATCATCCCCTGCGTAAAGCGATACTTTCACACCCGTGCGGGACACTTGCTCCCTGATCGAATCGCGGTGCGCCTGCGCAACCGGTCGTTTTGGTTGTGCTTGCTGGAGTGTCGCGAACAGCACCCGGATCATCCCGCCATCGGCATCATGACTATCGTTGACCCGCCATTTAGCACCATCAAAAGCGAGCTTCACTGCCCCCTGCGTCGACTGCAGTTCGACCCGACTGATCCTGTTCAGCTCCGCAACACGGAAAAGATCTTCATCGACGTCTAGACGGTTCTCCGGCTGCACCCACCACCACGCGAGGAGCGTGACGACTGTCAATATTGCAAGGATATAGAATTGCCGTTTGTTAGCCCCTGCTTGCATGGTCAGAAGTTTGCGAATTTTCGTCGTCTCCAGTACGCACGGGCGACACCGAATACCACCAGGAGAACGAGTGGACAACCAATGTTGATGACCTGCCATTTCAGCCGCTCATCTGCGATCCGTTCGCGGTTGAGCGGACGTGTCGCCACGCTCCTGGCCCTGGCGCGGATCAATCCATCGCGGTCCACGAGATATGCGATCATGTTCAGCAAAAGATCCTGATTGGCAAATGTATAGTTCGCAAACGGATCGAACCCGAGTGGAAGGGCCTCGCCCGTCCGGCGATTTACATCATTGCGCAGCAGATCTCCGTCAGATACCACTATCAGACTCGTCGGAACACCCTCATCGCGGAACGCCTCGGATCCGGCATCGTCGGGAAGAAATCGATTCTTATATGCAGACGTAAAACTCCCTTCCAATAAATACGCCACCGGAACAAATCGCTCGCTAAACTGTTCCGCTGTGAGATTGCGACGCAACTCGTTGATGTTTACGTTCACCGGCGCAGTCAGTTTACGCGAGTACTGTGAAGAGAACATAAGCGGCGTCTTTTGCACCCCACCGGCCTTCACCGTGTCGATACTACTGACGAAACGCGTGACAACCCGGTCGAGGTTGCGCGTCACCGGATGGTCTGCGAACCGGTTGATCAACGGAAAGAACGGCCATTCGATAAGATGCAACTGCGGACTTCCATCGGACTGCTGACCGGTGATAACGGGATACACGGCTGCATACCGATCCTGTACCACATCGGGATTGATCCGGACGCCATAGCGGAACAACAGATCATCGAGTCCTGTCTCATAGGGGAACGCGAAGTAATTAGCTTGCGCCGCACTGTCCATGCTCGCATCCAGGCGGTCGATCAGAAAGAGAACTCTCCCACCTCCCATGATATACTGATCGAGATGGTACTTATCCAATGGGGAAAATGCGCTCGTCGGTTTTGCTATGATGATCGCGTCGTAGTCTTTGAGCGCAGGATCCTGGATTTCCGTACGTCGGAAATGATACAACCCTGATATCGCACGGACAAATGAGGAAATACTGGCACCGTCCAACTCCCCATGTCCGGATATCATCCCGACTAACGCCGGGTCATCTTCGGTAAGTTTGTAGATCGCATTTACCAATTCAAATTCGATCCCTTCGATGGATTCGTTGATCTTATTTCCCTTCAGCAATGTGACACCTGTTTCCACTCCATTGTATGATACGATCACCCCGGGAAAGATGATCTTCTCCACACGGTTCCCATCGCGCGTATCAATTACATTGGTCGGCTGCACGCCCTTGGCAGCGAGATCGGCCATGAAATCCGAGCGTGCCTTCTGTCCGAGAGCTACAGCGGGATCGGTGAACGCATATTGTATGCGATTGTTTGAATACAGTCGGAACATTTCGAGTGTTTCCCGGATACTTTTCTGAAACCGCCTGAATTCTGCATTGAGCTCACCCTCGAGAAACACTTCGATATACACGTCGTCGTCGAGGTCGCCGAGGATCTGGCGAGTCGACTCCTGAACAGAATAACGCTTGTCGCCGGTGAGGTCTACGCGAAAAAAATACCGGGACGCCAGCAGGTTGATCAGCACCAGGACGAGAATGCCGTTTGCCAATAAAAGCAAGTCACCGGTCTTTCTGTTTTTCCAGTTCACCATGAGCGTGCCCCAACGTTGATACGAGTGATCAGCAACATCGCTGCCATTACGCTCCCGAAGTAGATGAGATTCCGGCTGTCGATCAATCCGCGGCTCAGTGCTTCGTAGTGGTAGGAAAGGCCGAGTTCCCGAATAAAAAGTGAGGATTCCGACCAAACGTTAAGCTGTGACAACGATTCAAATCCCGCGAACATCAGGTAACACAAAAATGCCGCGACAATAAATGAAACGATCTGGTTGTTCGAAACAGATGACGCGAGCACCCCGATCGAACAAAACACCGCTCCCAGAAGAGATAGTCCAATGTATGACCCGAGCACACCCGACGAATCAATGTTGCCCGTCGGATTACCCAGTGCGTGAAGGGAGTAGTAATAGATGACAGTCGGGACGAGTGAAAGCATGACAAGCAAAAAGCAGGCGAGAAATTTCCCGAGGATGATATCCCAGTCAGATAACGGCTTGGTGATCAGCAATTCCAGGGTACCTCCACGTGCCTCCTCTGCAAAGCTACGCATCGTAATGGCGGGAATCAGGAAAATTAACACATAAGGACCCAGCGAGAACAGTGTTTCCATGTCGGCAAATCCGTAATCGAGCACCGAAGTTTCCGGAAAAACCCACATGAGCAGGCCGATCGCAGTCAAAAAAACTCCGATGACCACATAAGCGATCAGGGAGTTGAGAAAACTATTGAACTCCTTGGATAGGACGTGAATCATCTTGGAAAAACGCAAATATAGGTCTTAATGATATATCCTGCGCAGACCGTCTCCTTTAACGGCCGTTTGCCTTCCGAAAGTTGGGATTTTAGAAACGCAATTAGTATCTTACTGAGATAAACGATGTATATTTTATCAACAAAATTGCGATCATGAAAAGAGTTTCAGATGTTTTGTCCCACAAGGGAAGAGCTATCATTTCTGTCACGCCGGAGGCGAAGGTATTTGAAGCCCTCAAAGTCATGTCTGACAAAAACATCGGATCCGTTCTGGTAATGGACGGCGCAAACTATGTTGGACTACTCACCGAGCGCGATTATGCGCGCAAGGTTATCCTGAAGGGAAAAGCATCCTCGGATGTCAAGGTGAGGGATATCATGTCAGCCGAACTCCCCCATATTCAACCGGATACATCGATCGAAGTTTGCATGCAATTGATGTCGGACAACAACGTCCGCTACTTGCCTGTTTTTGAAGGCTCACAAGTGGTTGGGATCATCTCGATCAACGATGTGATCAAAGCTGTTATTGCTAACCAGCAAGACACTATCCAGCAACTCGAGAATTACATCCATTCATAAGGCTATCTCGGGGTCTTTGTCAGTTCGCGGAAAATAATTTCCAGGGAGCTTTCCTCCTGTTTCAGTCCGACCAGCGAAAGATTGCGGTCGGCAGCGTAGCGGAATATTTCTGCGCGGATGTCGCCGGTCTTGGCGATACGATACCGGTTTCCTCCCTTGTCTTCGATATGGGAAATACCCGGTATGCGCGCCATGTCCCCAACGTCGACAGGACCTTCGAACTCGACCATGACGCAGTCGCCTGACCGGGCGAGCAGCGTACTGAGTTTGTCGTTCGCGACAATCGTCCCGCGATTCACGACGATCACCCGCTCGCAGATCGCCTGAACTTCCTGCATGATATGGGTGGAGAAAATCACTGTTTTGTTCTTGCTGATATCGCGGATGAGATTCCGGATCTCCGCCAGTTGATTGGGATCAAGTCCCGATGTGGGTTCATCAAGGATCAGTACCGCCGGGTCGTGGATCAACGCCTGTGCAAGACCGACCCGCTGCCGGTAACCCTTCGACAGGCTTTCAATCCGCTTGTTCTGTTCGTGCGAGAGGCCGCAGCGCTCCACCATCTCCGCTACGCGCTTCCGCAACTCCTGGCCGCGTAAACCGTATAGCCTTCCTATGAAGGCAAGGTATTCATGAACATAGAGGTCGAGGTAAAGTGGGTTGTGTTCCGGCAGGTAGCCGGTGATCCTCTTTACCTCCATCGGATGGTTTACGACATCGTAGCCGCCTACGATTACTCTTCCCGATGACGGCGGGAGATAGGATGTCGAGATCTTCATAGTCGTCGATTTCCCAGCGCCATTTGGTCCCAGGAACCCGACAATTTCGCCCTCGCTGACTTCAAACGAAATGCCGTTCACGGCTCTTTGCTCTCCGTATTCTTTGACGAGTTGCTCGACGAGTAATGACATAACGCGCTAAAATAGGAAAAATGGTACAGGAAGCGAGCTTCATGTACTATCCCGGCGATATTTGTTCCATGGTAGTTACCAACGCCGAGACCGGCTTATTAATTGCAGCAGCGTTGAATTCGTGCCGTACTTTTCTGACATTTGAAAAAAATCACCCATGCGAACTGGCTTTTTCATCCTGTTACTACTGGCATCTGTCAACGGCCTGGCTCAAACCGGCTACAACATCCGCTTTGCGGTCGACGGCCTGAAAGACACCACTGCCTACCTTGGATACTACTACGGCGAGAGTACGTTCATCAAAGACACAGCGAAGGTCAACCACGCCGGGCACTTTGTATTCGAGAGCAAGCAAACGCTTCCACAGGGCGTGTATTTCCTGGTGTTAAACAAAACGCGTATCGTGGAGTTCGTCGTTTCACAGGATCAGCATTTCTCGCTCGCGACGAATACCGACGACTATGTGAAACACATGAAGGTCACCGGCGATATCGACAACCAGTTGTTCTTTGCGAACATGATGTTCAACATGGATCGCCACAAGGAAGCTGAACCGTTACTCAAAATATTGCAGGACAGTACTTTGAAGGATGATCAGAAGAAAAGTGCACGCGAAGACTTTTCAAAGATCAACGAAAAGGTATTAGCCTATCAGGAGCAAATTATCCGCGAACATCCCGCGACGTTGACTGCCAGGATATTCAAAGCCAACCAACCGATTAAGATTCCCGATCCTCCGAAAGCAGCTGACGGCACAATTGACTCCACGTTCCAACTGAAATGGTACCGGCAGCATTTCTTCGACAACCTCGATCTCGCGGATGATGCGATGATCAGGTTGCCACGACCGATCTATCAGGAAAAAATACACGAGTATCTTGACAGGCTGTACGTGCCACAGGCTGATACCCTGAAAAACGCACTGGCATTCGTGATCGATAAAGCAAAAAAAAATCAGGAAACGTATAAGTACTCTGTCTGGGTATCCGTGTTGAAGTTCCAGAATCCCGACATCATGGGACTCGATGAGGTGTTTGTACATCTCAACGATACATACTTTGCCTCCGGCGAAATGAACTTCTGGGCGAACGAGCCCATGAAGAAGAACCTGAAAGACCATGCCGACCGGTTGCGCAAAAGCCTCGTCGGGAGAAAGGGTGCCAATCTGATTATGCAGGATGTCAACCTGAAACCACGCGCACTGTACGACATCAAGAACAAGTATACGGTTCTCTACATCTTTGATCCGGATTGCGGATCCTGTAAGACGGAAACGCCGAAGCTTGTGGAATTTTACAACGCCCGGAAGTGGGACGTCGAGGTTTTTGCGGTCAGTGCCGATACCAGTATGGTGAAAATGCGGGACTACATAAAGGAAATGAAAATGCCATGGATTACCGTAAACGGACCCCGTACATACGTCGGACCCTATCACGACTTGTACGACGCGGCGACGACACCGACCCTGTACGTGCTTGATAATCGGAAGATCATTATCGGTAAGAAAATACCCGCCGAAAAGCTCGATGACTTCCTGACTCAATACGAGCGCGTGCAACGACTACGGACCTCAAACAAACTGTAACGAGGTCTAACCGGCCGGAAATGCCCTGCCGGTGATCCCCATGCATCTTCGGATTTTTTCTTAATTTTTCTGCTACAACGTGCAACTATTCGCGCCGCGATGAGTATCTAAATACACATAGCCCGATTCAGAACTCTAAAACCTTCAATTATGGCATTTCTGGAGAGACTGCTGGGAAAAAAGAAACCATCGCTAAAAGCTCGTTGCCCGATCACGAAAGAACAAATCGAGGACGGCTTCGGCTATCTGCTCACAACTGCCGATGTCGTCGGGTCAAGAAAATATTGGGACATGGTGATGACGGAGCCGGAAACACTTTCCTATTCCATTTCACATTTCAGGAATCAGGCAAACGGCACCCACATGCGCAACCTCATCTTCGAAAAATACAGCAGCGTAGAGGAGCCTTGGATGATATCCGATTCTTGCATTAACCTGTTTGAGAATATCGACCGCCAGTCGGCAAAAGACAACGCGAAGAAGTGGTGGGCATCGAAGGGAACCTACCAACCGGAAAATACAGGATCGGCCCTGGAAGCGTTGACGCCCGATGCATACCAGGAGTTAAAGGAGTACGCGGTACTGGAAGCGGGACGGAACCGGGCGATGCAAAAGCCCAGCCCAAATACTAATTTGAACGGTCGATTGTGAACTGTACCAGATCGCGGAGGGACTTGCGGTAGACCGAGTCGGGAAGTGTTTCCAGGATATCCAGCGCTTCCCGGTGAAAGCGGTTCATTTTCTCAATGGCGTATTCGATGCCGCCTGCCTGCTTGACATAAGCAATCACCTCCTTTACTTTCCGCGGCTTCTCGCTCTCATTCCTGACAATGCTAATAATGCGCCGTTTCTCCTTGCGATCAGACCGGGAAAGGGCGTGGATCAAAGGTAACGTCATCTTCTTTTCACGGATATCAATACCCACCGGCTTGCCAATCTCCAACTCTCCGTAATCAAACAGATCATCTTTGATCTGAAACGCCATACCAATTTTTTCACCAAATGTGCGCATCTTTTCAACCAGTTCGGCCGATGCTCCCGCCGAACTTGCACCGACCGCACAGCAGGAAGCGATCAATGATGCGGTTTTCTGGCGGATGATATCATAGTACACATCTTCGTCAATATCCAGGCGACGCGACTTTTCGATCTGCAGCAACTCCCCTTCGCTCATCTCCCTGACCGCATTGGTCACGATCCGCAACAGATGAAAGTCATTGTTCTCAATGGACAGGATAAGGCCGCGAGAAAGAAGGAAGTCGCCGACAAGCACCGCCACCTTGTTCTTCCAAAGTGCGTTCACCGAGAAAAAGCCGCGGCGGTAGTTAGCTTCATCGACAACATCGTCGTGAACGAGGGTTGCGGTATGCAGAAGTTCGATGAGAGCCGCACCCCGAAAGCTTGCATCGCTGATTCCCCCACACGCACCCGCGCTGAGGAATACGAACATCGGACGCATCTGTTTGCCTTTGCGCTTCACGATGTAGTTCATGATCGTGTCCAGCAACAAAACGCGAGTTTTCATCGATGCCCTGAATTTCGGCTCGAACTCTTGCATTTCTCGGGCAATCGGGCTCTTGATATCTTCCAGGCGCAAGGACATTGATCACAATTATACACAACGTTTTAGTATTATCCGCGGCCCCGTGTCTCAGTGAACCACGTAAAAAAACAGTTTTTGATCGGTTCATCCCCTGACGTGTAATTTTTCCTACTTTCGCAAAGAGGTCGGATTCGCCGCCCCCCGGCCACTGAACTGAGCGACATGCAAACCCACTCACCGGACGACAACGGGGTCGAGAATATTATACTCGAACTCATCACTTATGATCGCCAGGCTCACAGCCGCCATGTGGCAAGTAGCTTTGCTGATCTGGTTCCCTACATCCACAAAGACCGCGTCAACTGGGTCAACCTGGACGGTTTGACCAAACCCTCAATTATCGAGAGTCTCCAGTCTCATTTCTCCCTTCACTCGCTGTTGGTCGAGGATATCACAAACGACCAGCGCCCCAAAGTGGAGGAGTACGAAGACTATCTCTTCGTGACCTTGAAGATGCTTTATCGCATTCAGGGCAGCGAAATCGATTATGAACAGATCAGCTTTGTGCTCGGTTCTGACTACTTGCTGACGTTTCAGGAAAAAGAAGGAGATCTTTTCGACGCTTTCCGGGAGCGTATCCGCCTCGACCAAGGACGCGTGCGCAAGAAGGGGCCGGATTATCTTCTGTACCGACTCATCGATATAACGGTGGATAACTACTATACCGTACTCGATCTCATCGGAGACCAGATCGATGAGATCGAGACCTCTCTCCGCACGGATTCCCCAAATCAATCATTCCAGCGGATCCAGGCGATCAAGAAAGAATTGATATACCTGCACAAGGCGCTTTACCCATTGCGCGAAGCCCTTGGGAAGATACTTAAGGACGAAAGTGAATTTATCCGGGAGGACAATCTCCCCTACTTCCGAGATGTGTACGACCACGTCATCCACATCATCGATTCGCTCGATACGTACCGCGACCTGACCACAGGCCTGACGGATCAGTACATGAATGTTCAGAACAGCAAGCTTAACGACGTAATTCGGGTACTGACAATCATATCCACGATCTTTATACCGCTTACATTTATAGTCGGGGTGTATGGGATGAATTTTCGACACTTCCCCGAACTGGAATGGGAATACGGATACGTCACGGTATGGGCAGTCATGCTAGCTATCGCCGCAGGGATGTTGGGATACTTCCGCTATAAGAAGTGGATATAAGGTAGCTACTCCTCCTCCGGCTCGATATACCGGTCAAAGATATCCACAAGGATAATCTGGTTCTTGACGCGCTTGATGACCGTGAATACGTAATCGTCATGCTCAATACTTTCGCCGACGTTAGGGATACGACCTACGATGTCGATCAACATACCCGCGAGTGTCACATACGTCTCGTTTTCAGGGAGAGAGCGCGGAAGTTTTTCATTCAGCGACACCAATCCAACAGATCCCTGTACCCGGTATTTCCGGTCGCTGACCAATTCAATCAACGGCGTCTCGGTATCATACTCGTCCTGTATCTCGCCGACAAGTTCTTCGAGGATATCCTCCATGGTGATCACACCCTCTGTTCCTCCGAACTCATCGACAACAATGCCGAACTGCACATGCTCCTTTTGAAAATCACGCATGATATCAATAAGCTTTTTATTCGAAGCGATGTAGTGAGCAGGCCTCAGAATTGAGTCCACAGAAAAAGGCGAGCCAGCATGCAACTTCAGGAGAAGGTCTTTTGTAAAGAGAATGCCAACGATTCGATCGACCGTTCCGTCAAAGACCGGAACACGCGAGTACCCGTTCTCGAGAACTTTCTCGATGATCTTATCGACGGGTGCAGTCTTGCTCACCGCGAATACATGTGTCCTGGGAACCATTGCCTGGCGCGCCGTGCGCTCCGCAAAATCGAAAGCGTTGCGAATGATCTCATACTTCCTGGCCTCGATGACGCCACTCTTTTTTCCCTGCTCTACCATGATACGAAGCTCTTCCGGCGAATGCACTTCAGCTTCCTTCAGCGGCGTGATACCGATACGGCGGAGGATCCAGTTCGAGAAACCGTTCAGCAGCCAGATGAAGGGTTTGAAAATCCAAAAGAAGATATTCAGAGGCACAGCGAGCCAGAGGGTCGTACTCTCCGGTCGCTGGATCGCGTACGACTTCGGAGCCAATTCACCGAAAACAATATGCAGAATGGTGATAATACCAAAGGCAACCGGCAGGGCTATACTATGCGCAGTTTCGGGGTCCAGTTCAAGGCCGGCAGCGACGAATACGTTGATCACAAGCGCGCTTACAACATCTTCCCCGATCCAGCCTAACCCGAGACTCGCTATCGTAATACCCAACTGTGTCGCTGACAGGTAGGCATCCAGGTTGGCGACAATCCGGCGCGACAGCGCAGCCATCGGGTGCCCCTCCTTCGCCTTGATGTCGATCTGCGAACTTCGCACCTTGACGATCGCGAATTCGGCGGCAACAAAGAACCCATTTAAGAAAACAAGAAAGATGGTAAGAAAGACATCAAATAGCATAGGAAATCAAAAATAGGTAAATCCCGAAAGAACGACTAAAGTCTTTCTTCCAGCTCAGTGACTTTCGCCTGAGCCTCGTTCTTACCCATAGAAAGGGCCTTTTTGTAGAGTTCAAGGGCCTCCCGGATCGTTTCTTTCTTTTTGCGAGGTGCCAGGCGCGTGCGCTCAGCCGCAGTTTCGATCGCCTGGGCGCGCAGGTAGTAAGCCTCCGCCTCGCTAACCTTAGACTGGATCATCAACTCCTGTACTTTCGCTTCTATGAGCGCCAGTTCCTGAGACTTCGCTTCGATCTGTTCCTGCTTGTCAGCAATTTCCGCATCCTGCAAATCGACTGTTATCAGCAGGTTCTGATTTTCACTCCGGAACCTTTCCACTTCATCCTGCAGGAAAGCGATCTCGCGATTCCTTTTCTGCAAGTCAGCTTTCAGCTTGTTAATACTCTGGGTAAAAGCTTGCGCATTGGCGTTCGAAGTCCTCAGTGATTGCTCCAGTTCATCGATCTTGTTTTGTGTAGCGCGCACATACTCATTCAGTTCTTCCATCCGCCCACTATAGTCGTCGTAAGGAGTTCCCTCCACAAGGTTCACGCGGAGGAGTTGTCGCGTGTCATCAATTGAGTCGAGCAGGCTACCGATCTCGGTCAGCGTCCGGGAAGCTTCATGACTCCTGTCCAGTTCCATCTTCAACGAATCTACCTGAAACTGAAGCGTCTCCTTGTCTCGGTTTTCGCAAGAAAAGAAGACCGGAATTATCATGACATATAGCCACTTTCGATACATAGTATTGTCGGATTTGGATTTGATAGCAAAGCTAGGAATTTCCCGTTCCCTTGACAGCGGGCAAACGACATTAATTAAAGTCCTATTTGATAGTAACCGCAATTTTACGGGCTTTCAACATTCCGGTACTTTGTTTTTTTGATTGTGAAAAGGCACGTAAATTTGTTTTTGGTCGCTCGTCCCGGCGACGGCGTGTACATGACTGAACCCAGTAGCAAACACCACCCGAACCTGTCGGCAGCCGGGCTTCTCATTGCCTTCGGCATCATCTATGGCGACATCGGAACATCTCCCATCTACACCTTCCGGTTCATTGTCGGTTCTCATGAGATTACAGAAGACCTGATCCTCGGCGGTCTTTCCTGTGTATTCTGGACCTTAACAGCGATCACGACATTCAAGTACGTCTATCTAACCCTAAGCGCTGACAACAAGGGTGAAGGCGGGATCTTCGCACTCTACGCGCTTGTGCGCCGCTACAAATCCCGTTGGGTGGTTTTCCCGGCGATCATCGGGTGTGCTACACTTTTATCAGACGGGTTTATTACACCGGCGATCAGTGTTACGTCTGCAATAGAAGGCCTCCGCGTTATAGACTCTGACATCTCCAGCAACACGATCATCACGATCGTTATCGCGATCCTGGTTCTGTTGTTCATTTTCCAGCAGTTTGGGAGTACTGTCCTCGGGCGCACATTCGGTCCGGTGATGCTCATGTGGTTCGCGTTTATCGGCATCATCGGCTTTTCACATCTCATCCTGAAGCCGGAAATATTGAAGGCGATCAACCCGGTTTATGCTTACGACCTGCTCGTCAAATATCCCGGTGGTTTCTGGATCCTGGGTGCGGTCTTCCTTTGTACCACCGGCGCAGAGGCAATGTATTCGGACCTGGGACACGCGGGCAAATCAAATATTCGCGTGGGCTGGGGGTTCGTCAAGGTCTCCCTTCTGCTGAGCTACTTCGGGCAGGGTGCGTGGCTGCTCGAACACCGGGGTGAAACGCTCGGGACGAAGCTTCCATTCTTCCAGATCATGCCCCAGCATGAAGTATTCGTGATCTTCGGCGTGATCCTGGCGACGTTAGCCACTATTATCGCAAGTCAGTCTCTTATCTCGGGAACGTTTACACTCGTAAACGAGGCAATGAAACTAAAACTGTGGCCGGCAACGCGGGTGCGTCATCCCAGCCAGCTCAGGGGGCAAGTCTATATCCCGGCAATCAATTGGACGCTGATGGCAGGCTGTATCCTGGTCGTGCTCATCTTCCAGGAATCATCGCGAATGGAAGGAGCTTATGGACTGGCGATCACAGTGGATATGTTGATGACATCGTCGCTCCTGGTGTTCTATTTTTCGATGACACGAAAATCGACCTTTCGAGCGATCATGCTCGGCATCGTGCTGTTTGCCATCGAGGGTGCATTCCTGGTCTCAAACCTGAGCAAGTTCTCCCATGGCGGGTGGTTCACGTTCCTGATCGCTGGATTCTTTTTCGCGATGATGTACGTCCTTGTACACGCGCGCAGGCTCCGGACGAGACACACCGAATTTGTCGACCTCAAGCACTACGTCGGAATGATACAGGATCTCCAGGCAGACGAGAACATCCCGAAAGAGGCTACGAACCTGGTGTATCTGGCAATGGCCGACAGCAAGCGGTATATCGACTCCAACATCATCTATTCGATGTTTCGAAAGCGGCCCAAGCGCGCCGACGTCTACTGGTTCGTCCACGTCGAAACGGTAGACACTCCGTTCACGAGCAAGTACATTGTCGATACGATCATCCCGAAGAAGTGCTTCTTCGTAACGATCAGGCTCGGATTCAAGACCGACCACCGCGTCAATCTGATCTTCAACAAGATCATTCACGAGATGGCGGACGCCGGTGAGATCGACCTCATCAGCCCCTACGGCGCCCTTCGAAAATACAGCATGATGGCGGATTTCAAGTTCATCATCCTACACTCCTGGGCATCCTCCGACAGCGTTATCTCCAATCTCGACCGGCTGATCATACAGGGATACCGCATGCTGAAGAAATACAGTCTTTCCACCGAGGGGCTATACGGCATTGAAGCCGCCAATCTCGAAGTCGAGAGAATCCCCATCCAGGTCGGCCCGCAGGCCAAGATACAGATCAAAAGAGACGACGGTCTGCAATCGGGAATGCCCGGTAGCGGCTGAGTTGTACTCCCGGGATCAATGTTGCGGGAATATCCGGCTTCCACCTTCGACGACCACCTGCTTGCCGCGCAAGACATCAAAATTCTTCACTTCCACCCAGCCATCCATCACCGCGCCGGTTTCGATCGGAACCGCACGGTATTGCCCGTCTTCGTCCACGACTACAAACGTTTTTCCTTCTCGCATCACAAGTGCCTGCCGTGGCAACGCATACACACTGTCACCCGATAACAGGATCTCCGCATCCAGGTACATTCCAGGTTTCAGCGCATCACTGTTGCCTCCGATATGCCCGTGTACGTCGAACGTCCGGGTATCCGCATTCAGCTCCGGACTCACCAACGAGATCTTTCCCAAATAAGTGTCTCCGTCGTTGCCGGCGACGCGAAACCGAACCAACTGACCCTTCCGGACCCTGGCAATATCCTTCTCGAATACGTTGAGATGCAAATGCAGGTCTGTCAGGTCGACAATGTGAAAGAAAACCTCACGCGGCTCAACAAACTGCCCCTTGTGATGGTTGACCTTCGTCACATGTCCTGAGATGGGCGCGCGAAGTGCGACCACCGGTTGGATCTTTCCTGATTCGAGGTTGCGCACGTCCACGCCGATCAACTGAAGTTGTTCTTTAAGGCCCGCCAACCTTGCTTTCAATACGCTGTATTGCGACTCGCTTTCCTGAAACTTCTTCTGCGCCGCAGCATTTTGTTCTGACAGCGAACGCTGTCGTTCAAAGTCCTGTTCCGCGAACCGCAGTTGTCCGGCGGTCTCCAGGTAGCTTTGCTGTAGCGAGATGTATTCGGGATTGTTCAGCGTCGCAAGCAGCGCTCCCTTCCGGACGTATATGCCCGGTACGATATCCATCTCGGCAATATATCCTCCGAGGGGAGCGGTGACAGACGCCATCCCCATGGGAGGAACTTCAATCTCGCCCGTGCACGTCACGATGGAAGATATCACTTTGTATTCGAGCTGACCGGTACGGACGGCTGCCAATTGGAGCTGTTGTTCCGTGAGGCCGGTACCGGTCTCGGTCACTATGGCATCGGTGTCACGATGATCCGTTGCGCATCCAGCCACCAGTGTGGCAACCAGGAAAATCGTTGTGTTATAGATATTCATATTGTTACTCACTGCTCAGGTATTCTAGTTGAATGATAGACTGATTATAATTCGAAACCGCCTCGAGGAATTGAAGTCGCATTTGCGTGTAGCGTTCCAGGCTTTGGAGATATTGAAAGAAGTCGATCTCACCTGCCTCCAATTGAATGTCGGCCGTTTGGCGAATGGCCTCTGCCTGATCGAACCCGCTGTCGCGGAAGTAGTCAAGCAACTGCCGATACTTCCGTGTCTCAGACACCGCTCGCGCGCGCGCATGTTGCAGGCTGCGCGCAGCCAGTTCTAGCTGTTGCTCAGCCTTTAGCGTGCCGATCCTGGCGCGCTGGACTTCGGCTTTTCGCGGAGCAAACCAAAGGGGGACGGCCAATTCGAGCGCGAAACCCTGCAGTCCCCGGAATCGAATATCTGTCTCCGTGATATTCTGCCGAAAGTATCCTACCCGGATCTCCGGGAAGAACAGCGCCTTCTCGTAGCCGACTTCCGCCACGCTCCTCTCGTGCTGCTCGCGCATTACCCTGACGACAGGGTGATCCAGACCAGCCGTATCCACTACGGCAACAAGCCCGACTAGCGTATCCTCCGCAGGAAGCACCATCTCATCCGTCATCAGAAGAAACATCAGATCGTTCGACGCCTGCTCGAGATTGCCCGACCCGGTCTGGTAGTCATTGCGTAACCGGTACAAGCTGCTCTCAACGATCTTCTTCTCCAGCAGACTCCGCTCCCCGAGTCGGTATTGAAGATCAGTCTTCTTCTCGAAATCCACATAGACTGACAATTGAGAACTTAACTCGCTCAATACTTGACGGAGATAAAGCCAACGGTGCCAGGCGCTGCGTACATCACGGATAAGTTCGCGTTCAGTCAGATGCTGCTGCTCCTCCGCAACCCGCACCTGCTGTCGACTGATACGCGCTTGCTGAAAATGAGCCGGTATACTACCCACACTCTGACTGATCTCCATGAATGGATCACGGCGATCGCTGTTGAGTTGCCCGTATTGAAAGCCTGCGTTTGTCATCGGCAACCGAAAGGTGCCCTTCCGGAGCGCGCGTTGCTGCTCGGCATCTAATTCGGATATCCTGATACGCGGATTCTGACGCAGCGCGATCGCTATTGCTTCGTCCTCGGTCAGCACCTGTGGCGGTTGATCCTGCGACATCGCCGGCAAGCTACTCACCAGCAAGAAAAGAATGGTAACCGCAGGACGGAGGTTTGCTCGCCTCGCGCTGAATTCTTCCATGGCGCGATAAAGCACCGGCAGAACAACTAGTGTCAGCAGCGTGGCACTGATCAATCCGCCGATCACAACTGTTGCAAGCGGGCGTTGTACCTCGGCACCCGCAGTCTGCGAGAGTGCCATTGGCAAAAAACCAAGGGCAGCCACGGATGCAGTCATGACCACCGGTCGCAGCCTGACCAGCCCACCCTTGACGACGATTTCTCTGAGATCGAGCTTACCCTCCTCCTTCAGGTCGTTGAAGTAGCTGATCAACACAATTCCGTTGAGAACGGCGACTCCGAACAAGGCAATGAATCCCACGCCTGCGGAAATACTGAAGGGCATGTCTCGCAGCCACAGCGCAAACACGCCACCAATGGCAGAAAGAGGAACAGCCGCGAAGATGAGTAAGGCATGCCGCAGTGATTTAAAGGCGAAATACAACAAAACCAAAATAAGCAGAAGCGCTACCGGCACGGCGATCATCAGACGCTGCTCTGCCTGCTTCATGTTTTCAAAGTCGCCGCCGTAGGTAATAAAATAGCCAGGGGGCAGATCAAGAGACTCGCGGAGTCGTTCCTGCACATCGCTCACGACACCTTCCACATCCCGTCCACGCACATTTATACCGACGACGATGCGGCGCCTGGCATTATCGTGCGAAATCTGCGACGGACCGACTGATTCATTCATCTGTGTAAGTTCACTGACTGGTACCAAACGACCGTCACTCGCCGTTACAAACAGCTTACCAAGATCAAACTCCGACCGGTGTTGTTCGCTCAGCCGCACGACGAGGTCGAACTTTCTCTCCTCTTCGAACACAACGCCCACAGGTTCACCTGCAAACGCTGTGCGGATGACCCTGTTCAACTGCCCGACCGACACTCCGTATTGCGCCAGCCGCGCACGATCATAGGTGACCAGAAGCTGAGGAAGACCTTCCGTCTGTTCAACAGCGATGTCGGCAGCTCCCGGCACTCCCGCGATGATATCGGCCGCGGCAAGAGCTTTTTCGTGCAAGACGTTCAGATCTTCACCGTAAATTTTGATCGCCACATCCGTCTTCGCACCTGTCATCAGTTCGTTGAACCTGAGCTGGATCGGTTGCGTAAACTGGAAAGAAGGGCCGACAATAGCCGATAATTTGTCCTCCATCAAAGACACCAGTTCTTCGCGCGTTTCAGCGGTGGTCCATTCGCTCTTCTCTTTCATGACGATCATGATGTCGGCTAGTTCCACAGACATCGGATCGGTCGGGATCTCCGCGGTTCCGATTTTTGAAACCACTTGCCGCACTTCCGGAAAATTATCCATCAGAATACGCTCCGCCTGTGTCGAAGTACGAATGCTCTCCTGGAGGGATGACCCCGGCGGCAAAGTCATCTGCATGGCAATATCACCTTCCTCTAACTGCGGTATGAACACCCCACCCAAACGAGTGAACACAATGACACTGGCCACAAACAGAATTACTGCAACTCCAATTGTCCGCCCGGGATGTGCAAGGGCCAGCCGAAGCGCAGGTTCGTAGATTGATTGCAGCGCCGCGATAATTCGCGTCGAGATATTGTTTTTTGTGCTCACCTGTCGACTGAGTAATACAGATGCCAGCACCGGTACATATGTAAGCGAAAGGATAAGAGCTCCGAGGACGGCAAAACTAACCGTCTGCGCCATCGGTCGAAACATTTTTCCTTCGATCCCCGTCAACGTCATGACCGGAATGAAAACGACAACAATGATCAATACCCCAAACGCCGCCGACTTATAGATCGACGAGGCGGAACTCACCACAAGTTCATCCATTTCGCCACGGCTCAGCGTCTTACCCGCATAAGCAAGAACAAGCGCATGCAGGATCCCCTCGACAATGATGACAGCACCGTCGACCACGATCCCGAAGTCAAGCGCTCCAAGCGACATCAGGTTGGCGGAGATACCAAAGAGCCACATCATGACAAAGGCAAACATCAGCGATAGTGGAATCACCGAGGCTACGATCAGCCCTGCGCGAAGATTCCCGAGCAACAAAACAAGAACGACGATGACGATGATCCCACCTTCTATGAGGTTTGTTCGTATTGTCGTGGTAGTGCGTTTCACAAGGTCGGAGCGATCGAGATAGGGTACGATCCTGACTCCTTCGGGCAATGAAGCTTGCACCTCCGCAACACGGCGATGGATATTTTCGAGCGTTGTGGAGGAATTAGCATCTCTGAGCATCAATGTGATCCCGCCCACAGCCTCTCCGTTACCGTTGCGGGTCATTGCGCCGTAGCGCGGCGCGTGCCCATCCTCGATCACAGCTACTTCCCGAAGCCGGACCGGCGTTCCGCTCTGGCGAACCACGATGCTTCCGATATCCTCCACGTTCCGGACAATTCCTTCAGCGCGGATATAGACCGCGTCCGGGCCGCGCTCAAGGTAACTGCCTCCTGTATTCTGATTATTTTGCTCGAGGGCTTCGAGCACATCCGGGATGGTTAATCCAAAACTGCGCAGCCGGGAAGGATCTACCGTTACCTGGAACTGCCGCAAAAAACCACCGAAACTGCTGACTTCAACAATCCCGTTTATACCCGCCAGCTGGCGTTTGACGATCCAATCCTGAATCGTGCGCAGTTCCATCGCATCGTATATATCCCGATGCGCGTCGTCCACCTCAAGTACATACTGGTAAATCTCGCCGAGGCCAGTCGTTACAGGCATGAGTCCCGGTCGACCCAGGCCTTCCGGAATTTCTTCCGCGGCCACATTGATCTGCTCGCCAACGAACTGCCTGGCATCTGAAACCGGCATGTCGTCGTCAAAAACTACCGTGACGACCGACAGACCATACCGGGAAACAGATCGCAACTCAACGACGCCGGGCAGATTTGCCATAGCCACCTCAACGGGGTACGTAATGAAGCGTTCAACTTCCTCCGCGCTGAGTGACGGCGAGGTTGTAACAACCTGAACCTGGTTGTTGGTAATGTCGGGTACTGCGTCGACCGGGATCTGGTTCATTGCGTAGAATCCAAGGCCGA
The DNA here is from genome assembly GCA_964438975.1 of uncultured Roseivirgaceae bacterium. Lineage (GTDB taxonomy): Bacteria > Bacteroidota > Bacteroidia > Cytophagales > Cyclobacteriaceae > Chryseosolibacter. The sequence continues at coordinate 20,812 of CAYTMU010000036.1, forward strand.
TGAGTGCCGCGGTGAACACAGCAACGATAAACTTGTTGTGTACCGAAAATGATATGATTCGTTCAAACATATTGACTGTAGTAGCGAGTCGCCCTCAGCGATACAAAATCAGAAATTGGGAAACTCAGAAAGGTGATGAGCCGCGTGTCATTGCGATGACGCGCGAGAGTACGAATGGAATGAGAGTCAGGCGAGTGGAGGGCCGCGGAAAGATACTGCTGAGAACAAGCGTTGCCAGCGAGTGATCACATCGATATACTCACCGGGAGAACCGGGAGAAAGCAGCTCACATCCGGAATCCGGTATGAACGATATACTGGTGAATATGGAAACAGGACCCGAACTGAGCAGAAGCGGAGTATCAGACTCCTTGTTGAAAGTTTCAAGGTGACCAATGCCGAGGTCTGTAGAAAGCGCGCGCTGTAGGATACCACCCTCGGAATGCGGAAGACTGCAGCTCTGCCGGACCAGAACCGTGCTGGCGTCGCCACCCGTCTGAAGATGATGATGCGGTATGGCCGTATGAAGCAACGCCATACCATAGGCAAAAAGGACGAGCGCAAACCGGCACCAGGGTTTCATACCGCAAAGATAATCTGGCAGCGGGCATGCTCCAAATTGAAGTGAAACCGTGCGATTCCGGACGTCCGCGGTACTGAAACGGACATTTCAACGGATAAATAATGCCTAGAGGGACGCTGATGGGCTTGCTCGGGAAAAGCACGGTCTTTGCGTGGCTGACCTCATGTGACCACCTTTAGAAACTCATCCCGATGATCGCAAACTATTTGAAAGTTGCCCTTCGCGCACTGTTACGTAACAAACTCACGTCCTTTATCAATATCGCCGGACTGGCAGTCGCCATATCCAGCAGTCTTCTGATCTACTTCTTCATACAGGACGAAGTATCATATGATCGCCATCACACCAAGGCCGACCGGATCTACCGTGTCACAAGAAACTTCCTTTCTCCCGATGGTACGATAAACCTTCATCTCGGACATGTCGCTCCCCCGTTCGGGCCGTTGTTGAAAGACAACTTCACCGAAATCGAAGAAGTTGCCAGATCGCTGCAAGGTCAACTGCTGATCACCTGGGAAGAAAATGGAGAAGTGGTCAAATCATTCAACGAACCGAACTGCTTCACCACAGAGCCGGCGATCTTCGACATCTTCGACATTGAAATGATCGAAGGCAATGGCAAGCAGACGCTCGGTGAACCGTTTCAGGTGATCCTGTCGGAACGCACCGCTCAAAAGTACTTCGGTAACTCCCCTGCTATTGGCAAGACACTGAAGTTCGACAATCAACGCGAACTCCATGTAGGCGGCGTATTCCGGGATTTCCCCGATCAATCGCATTGGCATCCCGAACTACTTGTGTCATTTTCCTCGCTCTTCGACTCCCTCGTCTATGGCCGGCGAGATCTGGAGACCAATTGGAGCAACAATGCGTTCACGACCTATGCATTGTTACGAGAACCCTACGACATCGAGCGTATGGAGAGCCGGTTCCCGGCATTCCTCGATAGTCACATGGGCGGACCAGATGCAGCTGCTTACAAACCCTCCGTGTGGACCAACCTCTTCCTGCAAAGAATAACTGACATTCACCTGCATTCACAACTCGATTCGGAAATCGAGGCAAACGGCAATATCAACAATGTATATACGATGGGAGTCATCGGTTTCTTCATCGTACTGATTGCCTGTTTCAATTTTATTAACCTGTCAACCGCGCGGGCGTCGCGGCGAGCAAAGGAAGTAGGACTACGGAAAGTTGTCGGTGCATTCCGCATCCAACTCATTGTTCAATATCTCGGTGAGTCGATACTCATCGCCGTGCTAGCTGCGATCCTGGCCACCGCTCTCGCCACTATTTCGCTTCCCTGGCTTAACGCATTCACGGAAAAGCACCTGGTGCTGGATCTGGTAAATGACGGATTGGCAATCAAGATCCTCGCTTTCACATTGTTTCTCGGAGTTGTCGCGGGTATCTACCCGGCATTTATCATTTCGTCGTTCAGGCCCTCCACGATCTTGAAAGGACAGCAGGGCGTCTCGCTTCGCTCTCGGGGAAGTCTGCGAAAAGTGTTGGTCATAGCACAATTCTCTACCAGTATCGTCTTGATCATAGCTACACTGATCACACTCCGGCAACTTCGCTACATGAACGATCGGGAACTCGGCTACGCGAAAGAACAGGTCGTGTTATTGCAGTACTTCAGTGAATTGTCGCCTTCTTACGATGCCTTCTACAATGAACTGACGAGACATGCGTCTATCCGAAACGCGACGCGCTCCACGCGCGTACCCACGACGCGTCTCCTCGATCACCAGGGAAGCGCTCGTGTACAGGACGGCGACTCACTACGGCTCACGGATGTCGTCTTAAAAAACGTTCGTATCGACCCGGAATTCTTCGACACCTACGGGATCAAGTTGATCGCAGGAAGAAACTTCTCCAGGGATATCAAGACTGACGACTCGCTCGCATTCATTTTGAACGAGTCAGCCGTTAAGATGATCGGGTTCACGCCCGAAGCAATTCTCACACGTGACTTCCAATACGGTGGAGTAAAAGGAAGGGTTATCGGAGTGGTGCGGGACTTCCACTTTGAGTCTCTGCACGAACCGATCGTTCCGATAATTTTTCAAGGCGGCAGGGTCGCGGGCAACATCTCCGTCAAGCTGGCGGGTGGTAATATCAAGGAGGGAATCACGCATCTCGAAAAAACGTGGAAGGACTTTTTGCCGCATCGGCCCTTTGAATACAACTTCGCCAGCGAACGATATGAGCAACTTTATAGATCAGAAGCAAAACAAGCACAGCTGTTCATCGTATTCTCTATCCTCGCGATCGCAATTGCGAGCCTAGGTCTGTTTGGATTGGCAACATTCAATACGCTTCAGCGAACCAAAGAGATAGGCATTCGAAAGGTGCTAGGTGCTTCGGTGGGGAATATTGTGCGATTGTTATCCGGAGAGATTGCATGGCTGATCCTAATCGCCACCGTGATCGCCTGGCCTGTTGCATGGTACTTTACCGATCAATGGCTGAACTCGTTCGCTTACCGTATTCCGAATGGAATGCTGACCTACGCACTGGCAGGTGCCGTCGCCCTTGCTATCGCGCTGATCACCGTAGGCACTCACACTGTAAAAGCCGCCTTGTCGAACCCATCGGAAACCCTGCGCACCGAGTAATACTATCGAATTATGTCGTGGGCTATTTCCCTTCCAGGTCGTCCTCGTGACGATCGCCGCCCAGGCTGTAGAATTCATTTTCCTCGTCCTCGGGCGGAAGGTTGTCACCTCGTTCGCTGTCGGATCCTGGTATATCGAGATCTTTCCCCGCCATATCGACCGGCCAAACCCGATTTTTCAGAATTTGTTCATCCTCGCCCATATCCATGCTAAGGTCTTTCGGGCCCAGGGCCTCTAGGTCCTCCTCAGTGACGTCGGATTCGCTAGTGTTTGAAATGTCCAGGTCCTCGTTCTTCATGTCCTTAGGTACAGGGTGTTCGACGGAGGCGTGATCCCGTTGGTCCTCGATGTCTTCCTGGTTAAGTGCCGGAGGTTCTTCAATGATTTCCTGTGGATTAGTCACGACCGGTTCCTCAATGTTCATATTCTCCGTTCCAACCTTGCGCGAAAATTTTTCCACATCCATTCCAACGCGCTGTGTGTTGTTTCGATTCATAATATCCTCGCCTGACGGATACTCACCTGGGAGGTTTCTCTTCGAGTCGTCATGCGACTGATTCAGTCGGTCGTTCCGTTCACGGTCGCTTGTCGCGTCCTCGGGTTTGCTTTCTTTTTTAGATTTCATCTTTTCCGGGTTATACAGCAAGCATCAAAAATCTCGTGCCCCGACAGATAGCGGCAGCGCAATCACGCCCCGGATGCGTAGAATGCTATCTACAGTTGGCGTCAATCCGTTGTTGGTACGAAGATTTGAATAACTAAGCAGAAGGCACGATTGTGTCGCCGGTAGGTCGGGAGCCGGATATATCCCGCGTTATCAAATTTAACCCTGAAACTATGTTACGCTGGTCAATTATCTTTTTCATTATCGCCATCATAGCAGCCATATTTGGTTTTGGCGGCATCGCGGCCGGTGCTGCATCGATCGCGAAGGTGTTGTTCTTCATCTTCCTGGCGCTCTTCGTCATCACGATCTTGTTCGGAGCAACGCTCTTCAAAAAGTGACGGAAGGCTCGTCAGGAAAGTGACGAGGTACCCGCGCCGTTCTCGAACGGCGTGGGACTCAGCCTTCCAGGCGGCAAAAGGTATCCATCCCGAGGTGGACAAGCGCATCGCCCGCGTTGATCACCGGGCCGTTATTCAGGCCAATAGCATAGCCTGTCTGCGGAGACTTCACTTCCTCCTTGAATTCTCCAAAAGGATCTGTGATGGTGCCAACCCATTCGCCGCGGTGTACTAACTTTCCATTCTGAATATTCGGCTGGAACAATCCTGCGTGCTTTGCTCGTATCCACGTGGTACTCCATATAACACGATTCGGTTCGGATGGCTCCGGTGCGTCGTCGATCATTCCGAGGTATTGCATAAGGCGCAATGTTCCCGACATCCCTTCTTCAATCGCCTGCGCATCGAATCGCAGCGATTCCCCTCCCTCGTATACAATTATCCGTTTTCCCTTGCGGGCTGCCTCACGTCGCAGTGAGTTCGGCCTGAAAGGCATATCCATGGTGAAAGGCGCCGAAAATGCCTTTGCCAATTCGAGGTTTCGTTCGTCGCGAAGTACAGCGCGCACCTGCGGATAGTTCGAACGCATAGCGCCCCCGGTATGGAAATCCACGCCGCAGTCGATATTCGGTATCACGTCATGCATCAGGTAATATGCAACCCGGCTTGCGAGGGAACCCGTCCTCCTGCCTGGAAAGGAACGATTGACGTCTTTTCCATCGGGCACTTCACGCGAATAATTCAGGAACCCATACACATTGATAACCGGCATACAAATGACAGTTCCACGAGCGACTTTGTGTAAGCCCCGGTCGAGTATCCGGCGCACGATCTCCATTCCGTTGAGTTCGTCGCCATGCATCCCGGCGATCAACGCGAGCACCGGACCGTCCTCGAGACCACGAGAGACGTATATCGGTGTGTCAATCAGCGTATGAGAGGGCAATCTCGCGATGTTGATGTTGATCTCCTTGAATTCTCCGGGTTGGATCTCGTGATTCGCTACGGTGATTTTTCTCAAACTGCGGTGGTAGTTAGGGTGCTAGACGGCAGATGCAGGAATAAAGTTAACGGATTTCGACTTTGAATCCTCAGTCGCGCGGGAATTTCTCACGCATTGACCTTGTCCCGCTGGATCTTGTGCTTACCCGCGAACTTCTCTACGAACTCATAGATCTTCCCGGCGATATCCACACGCGTCGCACCCTCGATACCTTCCAGTCCCGGCGATGAATTGACCTCCAGGATAAGTGGCCCGCGATTCGAAGGGAGCATATCGACACCTGCCACACCGAGCCCCATTTTCTTCGCCGCGGTGATCGCCGCGGCCTTTTCCTGCTTGGTCAGTTTGACGACAGAGGCCGTGCCTCCGCGATGGAGATTGGAGCGGAATTCCCCTTCTTTTGCCTGGCGACGCATTGCGCCAACGACTTCATTGTTAACCACAAACGCACGTATGTCGCACCCGTTAGCTTCCTTGATAAACTCCTGAACAATTATGCGTGCATGGATACCGTGAAAGGCCTCAACGATCGACTTGGCGACTTTTTTGGTTTCCGCTAACACCACACCCAACCCTTGCGTACCTTCCAGGAGTTTGATAACTACAGGCGTACCACCCACGGCTTCCACAATACCTTCGGTATCGCGCGAATAATCCATAAAAATAGTCTTTGGCAGTCCCAATCCGGCTCGTGAAAGTATCTGCAGGCTGCGCAGTTTATCACGCGAACGGATAAGCGCCTGCGATTCCACCGCGGTAAAGACTTTCATCATTTCAAACTGGCGGATTACCGCCGCCCCGTAGAACGTCACCGATGCACCGACGCGGGGAATGATCGCGTCGAAGTAGTCAAGTCGCCTTCCGTTGTAAAGAACCATCGGATTCTTTTTTTCAATGAACAACACACACTTCATGTGGTCGATGATCTCGACGCGGTGACCGCGTTGCTCACCAGCCTGTTTCAGGCGCCTTGTAGAATAGAGCCCCGGGTCTCGGGAGAGGATTGCGATATTCATGGAAACGAGTAGACTAGTGCTTCTTAGCGCGAACGGTCACGCGGGCTTTCCGCTTCTGCCGGAAAGAGACATTCTTCCTGGTGACGTCAATTAAAAACCGGTTGCGTAAAATTTTACGCCCGATCAAAATGGGGAATTTCAGAGATCCACGGTTGCAAAGAGAGAACTCGGTTGTGATCACCTCTCCCAGCACTTTCACCGAGGTTACGATGATAAACCGGTTCTCCGTCTCACCGAAAGAATTCTTGATGTCCTTCCGTTCGAAACGGTCGAACACAAACTTCATTCCGGTGAACTCGGGGTGCTCTTCATCGAGCAAAACAAACTCCAGCTTTCCATCTACCACTTCCGCACTGCGGCAGTGCAGGCTACAGGTATAGGCGCCGGTATCGATCTTTGCATGGATATCATACAAGGCAAGGTCCGGAAGGTCAACCCGGTCATATCTTCCCATGATTTGCATGCAACGATTTTTGATCAATATAGAATAAAAAAGCCCTGCCAAAGCAGAGCGATCTCAAATATATTTTCCGGGTAAGTAAACCGAAGGGCCTCGAAAAAAAAGCCCCCGAAACATGTCCGAAGGCTTTTTCTTTTACCTGTAAACTTTGCGCAAGAACGGCAGCGGGACCAGAAATACTTAACTGGTCAACCGGTAATTCGACCGCTCAAAAAAAGGTCTCTATCTGCCGAACGGGTTAATGGCAGAAAGGGCTTTCTTGCCTCCCCCCATCTTATTCATCGTCTTCATCAGTTTGCGCATATCCCCAAACTGCTTGAGCAAATTATTCACTTCCTGTACTGTACGGCCGCTTCCTTTAGCGATACGTGCTTTGCGACTGCCGTTTATCAGTTCCGGATTCTCGCGCTCTTCCATTGTCATCGATCGGATAATTGCCTCAATTGGCTTGAATGAATTATCGTCGATATCGACACCCTTCAGCGCTTTACCCACACCAGGAATCATTCCAAGCAGGTCTTTCATATTTCCCATTTTCTTCACTTGCTGAAGTTGCTGGAGAAAGTCATTGAAGTCGAATTGATTCTTCCGGATTTTCTTGGAAAGACGTTGCGCCTCCTCTTCGTCATATGCCTGCTGCGCACGCTCGACGAGGGATATAACGTCCCCCATCCCGAGAATCCGGCTCGCCATCCGGTCGGGATAAAAGCGATCGATCGCTTCCATCTTTTCACCGGTACTGATGAACTTGATCGGTTTCTCGACGACACGCCGGATCGACAGCGCCGCTCCACCGCGAGTGTCTCCATCGAGCTTCGTCAATACCACACCGTCGAAATTGAGGCGCTCATTGAATGTCCGCGCTGTGTTGACCGCATCCTGACCCGTCATAGAGTCCACGACGAACAAGGTCTCGGAAGGACGCAGCGTTTCCTTCAATCGCGCGATCTCATCCATCATCTCCTCGTCTACGGCAAGACGGCCCGCCGTATCGACGATCACCACCCGGTGACCACTTTTCTTTGCATGGTCGATCGCTGCGCGAGCTATACTGACCGCATCTTTATTGTCTGGTTCGGCGTATACCTCCACACCCACTTGTTCTCCCAGCACTTTTAACTGATCGATCGCCGCAGGACGGTATATGTCGCAGGCTGTCAGCAAGACATTTCTACCCTGCTTCTTGAGGTACAGTGCAAGCTTGCCGGAGAAGGTTGTCTTACCAGACCCCTGCAATCCGGAGATCAGCACCACCGCGGGAATTCCTTCGAGCTGGATGTCCTCGCTCTGGCCTCCCATGAGGGCGGTCAGTTCGTCGCTCGTGATCTTCGTCAGCAACTGCCCGGGCGAGATTGCCGTGAGGACGTCCTGGCCCATCGCCTTGTCTCGTATTTCATCGGTGACTTCCTTCGCAACTTTGTAGTTGACGTCGGCGTCAATCAACGCTTTCCGGATCTCCTTGATTGTCGACGCGACATTGATCTCGGTGATCTTCCCCTGGCCCTTCAGGGTCTGGAAGGCTTTCTCCAGCTTCAAACTCAGATTATCGAACATAGTCAGATCTTCCTTTTTACTATTTAATGAGCCCGCGAAAACGGGTCTCAAAGTTAACGACTTTTTTAATGCCGGAAAGAGTCAGAAGAACACTTCTGAGGTACAATCAATTCTGAATGACGGCACCGGCCGCACTGGCCCCAGGCTGGATGCGGTATCGACGACCCAAGGCCAGGTCCACTATCATTTGGCAAACCCGAAGAATATTGCAGATAGTCCTTATTTTGCATCCGCAATAAACCATCAATGAGAAAAATAAACTTCACTGCGCACGTTCTCCCGCATTTTGTCGCGGTGGTCGTCTTCCTGGTTATCACGGTCTTCTTCTTCAATCCGATCTTTTTTGAAAGCAAGGCTCTCCAACAAGGCGATATTCTGCAGTTCCTGGGATCTGCCAAGAGTATTATGGACTACCGCGCACAAACCGGAGACGAGGCCCTTTGGTCCGACTCAATGTTTGGGGGAATGCCCGCTTACCTGATCAGTGTACAATGGGGCAATCAGGCCCTTGGGTATCTAAAGACGGTTATGGGCGTGTTTCTTCCGCACCCGATCGCCAATATTTTTCTCGCTTTCGTTTGTTATTACATTCTGTTGCTGTCCTTCCGCATCCGACCATATCTGGCAATCGCCGGCGCGATTGCATTCGGCTTGTCGACTTACATGATCATCGGACTCGCCGCCGGACACAACTCGCGGATCGGGGCGATTGCATTTATGCCACTTGTCATGGCGGGTATCCATCTGGCGTTCACTAACCGCCGCATGCTGGGATTCGGTGTAACAACTGCTGGAATGGCGTTGCATCTCCGTGAGAATCACGTCCAGATCACTTATTATCTGTTGCTGATCGTCCTTGTTTACGGGCTGGTCAGACTTGTCGAAGCCGTGCGTGCCGGGACACTTCCCGGTCTTTTGCGAAAGATCGGGGTATTGGTTGTCGCGGTGGTTATCGCGGTCGGCACATTTTTCGGACCATTCTGGGCGCTGAGAGAATATAGTGCATACTCCACCCGTGGTAAGTCGGAGTTGCTTACCGACACACCAGGCATCGACGGAGCAGGGGGTATGAGTAAGGCCTACGCCTTCGATTACAGCAATGGCATTCTCGAGCCAATGACGCTGATGATACCCAACTTCTATGGAGGAGCTAGTTCAAACTTCCTCGTAGCTGATCGCGACAGCGAAGTCTACCAGGCCCTGATGCGATCGGGCGACCAGGAGACCGCTAATCAACTCGCGAGATTCACCGGAGCTTATTGGGGTGAACAACGGATCGCCGCTCCTTACTATGCCGGTGCGATCACGGTATTCCTTTTCGCACTCGGAATTGCCTTCGCCCGCAAACAAGATGTCTGGTGGCTGCTCCCACTCAGCATACTCAGTATCGTCCTCTCATGGGGAAGCAACTTTGCCGCGTTCAACTATTTTATGTTCGATTACTTTCCCGGATACAACAACTTTCGATCTGTGACTTTTGCATTGGTGATCGTGTTATTCAGTATGCCGCTTCTGGGATTGCTCGGTCTCGAGAACTTGCTCTCCTCACCGTCGACAAAAGATACCCGAAAAAAACTCTTGATCGCATTCGCCTTCACCGGCGGCCTCGCTCTTGTGTTGTGGCTCTTTGCAGGGATGTTCAGTTTCATCAGAGACATAGAGGCGCAGTTGCCAGGATGGTTCACTGATGCACTGGCAGACGATCGACGGCAACTCTTCCGCGGTGATGCCTTTCGCTCATTCATATTTATCGCGCTGGCTTTTGGTGCCGTCTACTTTCAGGTATTCAAACGTGTATCAATGTTAGGGCTCTGTGCTGCGCTGGCTTTTCTGATGACCGTCGACCTTGCTACGGCGAACAAGCGGTATTTCACGGAGAACAATTACAAGCGCAAGCGCGACAACAGCTACTTCGCCATGACGCCGGCAGACCAGGAGATACTAAAAGATAAATCGCATTACCGCGTCTATAACCTCAGCTATCTGACCGGTTCGGGCGATAGCCCGTTTGCAGAAGCCCGCACCTCGTACCATCATAACTCCATCGGCGGATACCACGGTGCGAAATTGCGACGATACGCGGAGTTCTACGACTCGTGTGTGGTCGTGCAAACGCAACAGTTCGTCGATCGGGCCCAGCAGGGCGAATTCTCCTTCACTGGCCTGGGAGCTCTCAATATGCTCAATATCAAATATGCTGTTGTCGGACAACAGGCTGACGCAGTACTCCGCAATGAATCCGCCCATGGCAACGCGTGGTTTGTGTCGGATGTGAAGTCGGTAAACAGCCCACTGGAAGAGCTTGAAGAAACATGCAGCGCAGACACCCGGAAAGTAGCGATCATTGATAAGACGAAATTCCAGGTCGACATGTTCGATGGCGATTCATCAGGAACCATCACACTGACCGAGCACACACCGAGGTATCTGCGGTATGAGAGTCAATCAGCAAAAGATGGTCTTGCGATCTTCTCGGAGATATACTATCCGGGTTGGGAAGCGACGATCGACGGCCAGAAAGTTGATGTCATACGTGCGAACTATATTCTTCGGGCGTTGACTGTCCCCGCAGGGTCACATACGATTGAATTCACCTTCCGGCCGAAACCATATATCGTCGGGAACAAGGTGACCGCAGCTTCATCGTGGGTCGTGCTGATCATCCTGCTGGGGAGCCTGGGGCTATCACTTCGGAAGGAACAAGCGTAGCGGGTGCGATCCGGCCGATCCTGTGTAACAAGGGGGGATGCGAATAGTGAAAGAAGACATACAACGGATGCGGATAAAGGTTGCTCAGTGAGTCTACTGACAACTTCTTTAACGCATCCGCCAATGCCGGCCCGCTGAAGGTGTCGCGTGCGTAAGCATCGGCTTCGAATTCATTCCGACGGCTGTACATCGTCATGAGCAACCCCGTCACGCCGGAGATGGGCGTGAATAAGATGGAGAAAGCTACAAGATTGAGATGGATCGAATGCTGGCTTCCACCCAGAGCAATAGAAAGATTCTCATTGTACACTATCAACGACAAAACGAACAGGGTAAAGAATATCTGCACAATCGACAATACAAGACCGATGACAATGTGCTTTTTCTTGAAGTGCCCAACCTCGTGGGCCAGTACTGCGACGAGTTCCTGCACGCTGTGTTTTTCGATAAGGGTGTCGTAGAGAACGATCTTCTTACGCTTTCCAATACCCGAAAAAAAAGCATTCGCCTTGCTGGATCGCTTAGACCCATCGATCACAAAGATATTGTCGAGAGGAAAATTCACCTTCGCGGCATACACCTGGATAGCTGTCTTCAATTCACCGTCTGGTAGCGGGGTTAGTTTATTGAAGAGCGGTAAAATGAGTGACGTGTACAACATGTTGATGAAGAGTACCACCACACAAGCGACGACGGAGAACCACACCCAGAACGAAGGTCCTATAGTCGTAATCAGGTAGATGAGAAGTGCCAGCAACGGACCGCCAATAATTGCAGCCAGGAGATAACCCTTCACCTTATCTAGGATAAACGTACGGACAGTCGTCGTGTTGAAGCCAAAGCGCTCCTCGATCACAAAAGTGGAGTACCACTGGAAAGGCAGTGACAGCATATCGGATGCAAGCGCGAGTACGCCGAAAAATGCCAGCGATAGCAGGATCGGATGATCGATAACTCCGCGAAGTTGATCATCCAGCCATCCGAAGCCACCTGCCAGCAATATCACGATGGAGACAACGAAGCCCAACCCGGCCGACAAAAACGTGAAACGCGTCAGCGTTTTATGGTAGGCCAGTGATGTCAAGTACCTGTTCCGGTCGTAGAACTGCGCAACGTCTTCCGGTATATCGGTGCGAAGCGCCTTCAGGTTGATAATATCAAGCCACTGATCGAATACGTAACTGACGACAGCGATCGCAACTATGATAAAAAGGATCGTTTGTGGTTCCATTAACGTCAATGCTACAAAAAAACATCAATTATTCGGACGTTGTTTGCTCATATTGATGGCTTTTTCCTACCTTGGTTATTCTTAATGCCCCCCACACGCGCCTTGGCCAGATACCTCATTATTACCAAGGCTTGATAATCAGGTAATTGTCTAGTAAAACAAACACAACGGGACCATGGAAAACATAGGTTTGGGAAGACCGTACAAGATCAGCGAGCACAAGCACCATCAATATCAAAGGCATTATGAAATTCCGATCGAAAAATGTGTAGTTGTGCCGGTTAAGAAATACGGGGATCAGATAGCCTGCAACCTGCGTTGGAGAGATGAAAGTGGGGATGTCAGCACACGTGAAGAACTTGTGTTCAGCAGCGCTTACCTGCTCCCGGTTGATGCAATGAAAGACTACGCATTACACGAACTGTGGGAAGAATACATGAAAACTCAACCGGTGTAGTAGCTCAGTCTTGCTTGCCGAGGAGTTTCGCGATCGCATCGCGATAGCGTTGGAATCCAAATGAATCAATTGTGTTGTGCATACTGCGGGTGATATCGTCAAGGCAGAGGTTGCCAATACTGCCTTCATGCACATGGTTGACCGCCGTATCCGGATCGTAACTCCCGCTTGCGATGTCTGCGCCGACCTGTTTATATGCGTCGCGGAACGGTACACCCGAAAGTACGAGTTTGTTCACCATTTCGACGCTGAACAGGTACCGGTACTTATCGTCTTGCAGAATATTTTCACGAATGGAAATATTTTCCAACATCAGCTTCACCATACGCAGACAATCGCGCAGATTCCCGAGAGCAGGAAAGAGCAATTCCTTCAATAATTGCATGTCGCGGTGATAGCCCGACGGAAGATTCGCGGTCATCAGAGTGATATCATTGGGCAGGGAAAGCGTCTGGTTGCAGCGGGCGCGAACCAATTCAAAGACGTCGGGATTTTTTTTGTGCGGCATAATGCTCGAACCCGTCGTTAGCTCTTCAGGAAACGAAATGAATCCGAAATTCTGATTGAGAAAGAGGCATGCATCCATCGACAACTTGGCAAGCGTAGCCGCGAGGTTGGACAGCGCCGATGATACGATACGTTCCGTTTTGCCGCGCCCCATTTGTGCATAGACCACGTTATAATTCAGGTCGTCGAACCCTAACAGGTCAGTCGTCATCCTCCTGTTCAGTGGGAAGGATGAACCGTAGCCGGCGGCAGATCCCAATGGATTCTTGTTCACGATCTCGTATGCCGCCTTCACGGTGATGAGATCATCGGCCAGACTTTCCGCATACGCGCCGAACCAAAGTCCGAACGATGACGGCATCGCAAGTTGCAAATGTGTATAACCGGGAAGGAGATGATCCTTGTACCGGTGGCTTTGAGCGACAAGCAGGTCAAAAAGACTCTTTACATCTGTCACCAGGAAGTCGATTTCCGCGCGCAGGAAAAGTTTGATATCGACCAGTACCTGGTCGTTTCTCGATCGTCCGCTGTGGATCTTCTTACCGGCTTCACCGAACATTCTTGTCAAAGCCAGTTCCACCTGCGAATGAATATCCTCAACGCCTTCTTCCATTCGGAATTCACCACTGTCTACCTGATCGTAGATCTTGCGAAGGCCGTCTGTCAACGTCTTCCATTCATCCGTCGACAGCAGGCCGATGGATTCCAGCATGGCAATATGCGCCAGCGACCCCAACACATCGTAGCGGGCCAGGAAAAGGTCCATCTGCTGGTCATTCCCAACCGTAAACCGTTCAACCTCCTTGAGTGATGACTTATCTTTTTGCCAGAGCTTCATGGGATCATTGTTTACAGGCTTTTTTGCACTTCGCTCAACAACGCAATATACGTATCGATACCCTTGACAATTTCCGCCACATAAATAAATTCGTCTGCGCTATGCGAGCGCGCTGAGTCGCCAGGGCCGATCTTCACTGAGGGTACTGCTATCAGCGCCTGGTCCGATGTCGTCGGCGATCCGTACTGCGGGATACCAAGTGCTTTCGCTGCTTTTACCAGCGGGTGGTTCTCGGCGATTCCCGACGACCGCATGCGCAGGGAACGGGGCGTCACCTCAGCCTTGACATTTTCCCGAATGACTTCAAGTACTTCCTCCAGCGTATACTGGTCCGTCACCCGGACGTCAACGGTATAACTACACTCAGCGGGAACAACGTTGTGCTGTTTCCCCGCCTGGATCATCGTTGTTGTCATCTTCACGTCACCCAACGTAGACGACACCTTCGGAAAACGGTAACTCTTCAGCCATTCTATGTCGCGCAGCGCTTCATAGATCGCATTGACGCCTTCGTCACGAGCTGCGTGGCCGGCTTTGCCCCGGGCCGTGCAGTCAAGTACTATCAGACCTTTCTCGGCCACCGCCATCTGGCAGAGCGTGGGCTCGCCGACAATGGCAAAATCGATACTCGGAAGCAGCGGCCAGAGGCTTTCGATGCCGTCGCTACCGGAGATCTCTTCTTCTGCTGTAGCAGCCAAAACAATGTTAACCCCGAGACGTTGCTGTTCGTAAAAATGCAGAAACGTCGCAATGAGGCACACCAGCGCTCCCCCTGCGTCGTTGCTGCCCAATCCATACAACTTACCTTCGGCAATTTCCGCCTGAAAGGGGTCTCGCGTGTAGGCGGTGTTCGGACGCACCGTATCGTGATGGGAATTCAACAGAATTGTTGGCAGCCCGGGGGTGAAATGTTTATTCCGCGCCCAGATATTATTTCCCCTTCGCTCAGTAGCGACATGGTTCTGTCGCAAGAAACCTTCGATTATGAGGGCGGTCTTATCCTCTTCGCGACTGAACGACGGAGTCGCGATGAGTTGCTGGAGAAGATTGATCGCTATTTCGTCTGGTTGTTGTTTCATCTGCCGATCGGTCTATGCTGTGATCAATGTTCCTTCTGTCTGGTCGCCCGTGTTGCGTGCAATGTCCGCCGCATCTCCGATCAACACTTCTTTCACGCCTTCGCGAATCGCAGCGTATGCATTTTCAAGTTTCGGCAGAATGCCGTCGGCCAACGCACCCTTCGCCAGCAGATCCTTGTAGAGATCACCGGTCAAACGTCGAATGATGGAATCGGGATCCTCGACGTTTCTAAGTACACCCTTTTTCTCAAAGCAAAAGACCAGGCGAACATCGAACGTCGTGCTAAGCGCTACTGCAAGCACCGACGCAATCGTATCTGCGTTGGTGTTGAGCATCTCTCCATCGCTATGAGTAAGCGGAGCAAACACAGGTACAAGCCCGTCAGTCAAAAGCAAGTGCAACAATCGGGTATTCACATCTGCAGACTGTATGTCGCCGACGTACCCGTAATCAATATCCTTCACGGGGCGTTTCACCGCTGAGAGAACATCGCCGTCTGCACCGGTAAGTCCAATTGCATTACAGCCTATGCGTTGCAGGGCTGCGATGATCTGCTTGTTAACAAGGCCGCCATAGACCATCGTGACCAGATCGCGTGTTTCGGCATCTGTCACCCTGCGTCCGTTGACGTAGCGAGATCCAATGCCGAGTTTGTCCCCGATACGGGTTGCGATCTTTCCACCGCCGTGTATCAATATTTTTTTTGTGGGAATGGACGCAAATCCCTTTAGAAACGACTCAAGCGCTCGTGCGTCATCCACGACATTTCCTCCGATCTTGATGATGAAGAGCTTTTCCATACCATTATCCTTCGCGGGATGCCAGTAGTTCGCTCAATACCGCTTGCGCGGCCCACACCCGGTTAGATGCTTGTTGCGTGACAATGCTGCTGAACCCGTCCAGTACTTCACCGCTCAGTTCGACATTGCGACGAACCGGCAGGCAATGCATCACCTTCGCGTGATTCGTGAGCAACAGCTTTTCATTCGTCAGCATCCACTGGCTATCGGTGCATTGCACGCGGCCATAGTCGTTGTATGTACTCCAGTTCTTGACATATACGAAGTCAGCATCCTTCAACGCATACTCCTGATCGTGGCTGATAGCCGCGCCTTTTGTGAAAGCGGGATGGAGGTCGTACTCTTCCGGGTGCGCGATGACAAAATCGGCGTGGCCCCATGCGTTCACCCATTGGGAGAAGCTGTTTGCCACACATTGAGGCAATGCTTTTACATGTGGTGCCCATGTCAGAACAACCTTGGGTCTTCTCTTTTTTTCCTTGAATACCTCGCTAATCGTAATGATATCCGTCAGACTCTGAAGGGGATGAAGCGTTGCACTCTCAAGACTGAGCACTGGAATACCGGCATGCTTGACGAACTGCTGGATATACTGCTCGGCATAGTCGTCGGCTTTATTCTTAAGTGACGGGAAGGTCCGGATTCCCAGGATATCGAAGTAGCTTCCCAGGACCGGCGCCGCATCCCGGACGTGTTCCACCGTCGTGCCGCTCATAATGGCCTCATCTTCGAACTCCAGCGCCCAGCCTTCCTGCCCGACGTTGAAGACGATAGACTCCATCCCGAGGTTAGATGCTGCGATCTGCGTACTGAGCCGTGTCCGCATGCTCGGGTTGAGAAAGAGCAAACCGATGCGTTTCTGCTGACCTGACGTGTGGTCCCGGTAGGGATCTGACTTGTACGTCAGCGCTTTTTGAACCAGTGTGTTGATATCCGGGACATCGTGTACGGAGATAAAATTCTTCATGCTAATTCTTCGTTCAGGGCTGTCAGAAACAGGTCAACCTCCTCGCGCTTCACCGCCAGCGAAGGAAGGAGGCGAAGGGTGTCGGGTTTCGCTTCCCCGGTAAAGATATGATGTTTCAGCAGGAGATTCGTCCGCACATGTTTGAATTCCCCGGGAAGATCGAATCCGATCATGAGTCCTTTGCCTCGAAGTCCGCTCAAAGTCGGCATTCCCGCGAGCTTTCCAAACCAATACTCGCCAATAGCGGTAGCGTTCGCCATCAGATTCTCATTCTCGATCACCTCAAGCACAGCAAGCCCCGCCGCCGCCGCAAGGTGATTGCCACCGAAGGTGGTTCCCAGCATACCGCTCCATGCTTTGATGTCGGGATGGATCAATACACCGCCGATCGGGAACCCGTTGCCCATCCCTTTCGCGATAGTGATCAAATGTGGCTTTACACCGGCGAATTGGTGGGCAAAGAACTTACCCGTCCGCCCGTAACCCGACTGCACTTCGTCGAGGATCAACATAGCAGAATATTTTCCGCACGCCTCTTCGATATGGCGCAGGAATCCATCTTCCGGGATGCGTATCCCTCCCACGCCCTGGATACCCTCGATGATCACGGCAGCAACATCACTGCTCATAGCATCGTCAAAAGCCCGTACATCATTCAACGGGACGAACACAATGTCATGGCCCGCGTTGAAAGGTGAGACGATCTTGGGGTTATCCGTTATGGCAACGGCTCCGGACGTCCGACCGTGAAATCCCTTCTGAAAAGCGATCACTTTTTTCCGGCCGGTCAGGAACGACGCTGCTTTGAGTGCATTCTCATTTGCTTCGGCACCGGAGTTGCAAAGAAAGAGTTGGTAGTCGGAATATCCTGACACCGCGCCGAGCTTCTCCCCGAACTCCCGCTGCAGTTTGTTTTGAACACTGTTTGAATAAAAGCCGATCCGCGCCAACTGATCCGATACACGACTGACGTAATGCGGATGCGTGTGTCCTATCGAGATCACCGCATGGCCGCCGTAGAGATCGAGATACTTTTCGTCTTTCTCATCCCAAAGCCAGGATCCGCTGGCGCGGACCGGATGGATATCAAAAAGAGGGTAAACATCGAATAATTTCATAACTCCAATGCGTTTAAGATCAAAAGACGATGCTCTTCAAGCGCAATCCGTCGCGTTCGTCCAATCCGAACATCAGGTTCATATTCTGAACGGCTTGTCCCGAGGCGCCCTTCAGCAAATTGTCAAGCGCCGAATGAACGACAAGCTTGTCGCCTTCCTTCTCGAGGCCGATCAGACACTTGTTCGAGTTCACTACCTGTTTGAGGTCAACCGCGCGGTCGGACACGACGGTGAAAGGATGATCGCGATAGTATTCGTGATAGATCCCGCGAATCTCCTCGAGCGATTTGTCGCTTTTCACCACCGAACTCACAAATATTCCGCGTGTATAGTCACCGCGCCAGGGCACAAAATTGATCGGTGCATCAAATGATGGCTGATGAGTGCGCAAATGCAAGTTGATCTCACGCAGGTGTTGATGGCTCAATGTTTTGTAGGCGGAGATATTGTTTGCACGCCAGGTGAAATGCGTCGTATCCTGAAGCTTCTGTCCGGCGCCTGTCGACCCCGTGATACCCGTGCTGTATACTTCGGAGAGCATTCCGTGTTTCGCCAGCGGAAGCAGCCCGAGAGTGAGTGTGGTCGCAAAGCAGCCGGGGTTCGCGATGTTACGAGCACCCCGGATTTCGTCGCGATAAATTTCCGGAAGGCCATAGACGAACGCCCGCGTATCAGTCGATTCACCAAGACGAAAGTCCTGGCTGAGATCGATTATTCGCACAGAGCTATCAAACGGATCCTCCGCGAGAAACTTCTTGCTTTCGCCATGCCCGAGACAGAGGAAGATCACATCCGCTTTCGGCAGAAAAGAATCCGAGAACACGATATCCGTCTCACCGAGCAGATCAGGATGCGCCACATGCAACGGTTTACCAGCACTACTCCTGCTGTGAACGAACGCAATCCCCACGTGAGGATGATTCAACAACAAACGGATCGTCTCACCCCCCGTGAAACCCGCACCACCGATAATACCTGCCTTGATCATCACCTTAAACCTTAAACTTTGAACTTCGAACCTTGAACCCTAAACCTTCCCTTCCTCCACCTGATGGTAGATCATCGTCTGGTTGCCGAATATTTTCGAGAACCCTTTGACATCGTCGCCGCTCCATCCGAGATTCATCTCGCCGTATTTTCCGAAACGGGATGACATCAGGTCAAAATCCGATTCGATGCCCAGGACCGAAAAGCGGTACGGGAAGAGCTGCACGTGAACATCACCCGTCACGTGCTTTTGCGAACTTGCCAGGAAGGCTTCAATATCGCGCATAACCGGATCGAGATATTGACCCTCGTGCAGCCAGTTGCCGTAGAACTGTGCGATCTGATCTTTCCAGGAAAGCTGCCACTTGGTAAGAACGTGTTTCTCCAGCGTATGGTGCGCTTTGATGATGACAAGCGGCGCAGCAGCCTCGAAACCGACACGTCCTTTGATACCAATGATCGTATCGCCGACGTGAATATCACGGCCGATCCCGTAAGGTGCCGCTAGTGCGTGAATCAGTTGTATCGCATCGGTTGGATGATCGAAAGCGCGGTCGTTGACCTTCACAAGCTCGCCGCGGTTGAACGTCAGCTTGATCGTCTCGCTGCCGTCTTTCGTCACCGGCGTCGGCCACGCTTCGTCCGGCAGCATACCGAGCGATTTCAGCGTTTCCTTCCCTCCGACCGAGGTACCCCACAATCCCTTGTTGATCGAGTACATCGCCTTCTCGAAGTTCATGTCGACGCCCTTCGATCTAAGATAGCTGATCTCGTCCTCGCGCGACAGTTTCATCTCGCGGATGGGCGTGATGATTTCGACGCCGGGCACGAGGATATTGAGGATCATGTCGAAGCGCACCTGGTCGTTGCCAGCCCCTGTGCTGCCGTGCGCCACCGCGTCAGCCTGCAGGTGCCGCGCGTAGTTAGCGGTCGCCAGCGCTTGTGACATTCTCTCGGCGCTGACACTGAGCGGATAGGTGTTATTCTTCAGCACATTGCCGTAGATCAGGTATCGGATTACCGAATCGTAGTAATTGCGCGTCTCATCCACCGTCTTATGCGAAGCCACCCCCAGATCGCGTGCGCGCTTTTCAATCCCCTGCAATTCGGCATCGTCAAACCCTCCGGTGTTAACGGTAAGTGTGTGAACCTCGTAGTTCTTTTCTTCACTGAGATATTTCACGCAGTAAGAGGTGTCCAAGCCACCGCTGAACGCCAATACAACCTTTTTCTTTGTCATGGGTGCAAATGTAAAAGCTTCGGGCAGAAACCAAAAGACCACAGGCGACGAGGCACTGCCTCGTCGCGTGATACAGTCATACTGCCTTGATTACCAAAAGAAGATACCGAGCAGCGAGCGCTTTTTCCCGATTACACTCTGTGGAACTGCAGCACCGTCTTTCCTGCGGAAGGATTTCAGCAGGACGTATTGTTTGTAGCGCATCCACCTTTCGAAGAGCCTTAGATTATCTCTGAATCCGCGATTATCGTGTACGCGGCTCATCACGAGCTCGCCGGACTTAGGGGCCTCAATGGGCTCCGGAGCTTTGGTAGCGGGTAGTGGAGGCAACGGCATGTTCAGCTTGGCAGCAGCTTCCACCGGATCGAAGAGCATCGCTGTACACAAACAGTTCTTACGCTCCTTCGCCATCAGGATATCGTAGTTGACACAACTGCGGCATCCTTTCCAGAACTCCTCATCCGTCGTCAACTCGGAGTAAGTCACCGGTTCGTAGCCGAGGTCGGAGTTGATCTTCATCACGGCAAGTCCGGTTGTCAGGCCAAAAATCTTGGCATCGGGATATTTCTCACGCGACAAGTCAAATACTCTGCGTTTGATATCCGTTGCAACGCCGGTCTTGCGGAACTTCGGAGCAACGATCAGTCCCGAGTTCGCGACGTACTCCTCATGCTGCCAGGCCTCGATATAGCAGAAACCGACCCATTCACCGTCTTTGGTGACGGCAATAACAGCCTTCCCCTCCTCCATCTTCTTGCGGATGTACTCAGGGGAGCGCTTGGCGATGCCCGTCCCACGCGCTTTCGCCGATTCCTCCATCTCAGTGGTGATTGTCTCGGCGTACCCTACGTCATCAGGTGTTGCCACTCTGATGAGAATATTTTCTTTTTCCAATGTCTTAAACGAGTAGTAGTTGAAAGAACGAAATAACAGATATGCTGAACAATGTCCCGGACACGGCTCAGTTTGCCAACAGAATCGTTGTACGGATTAAATGCGCACGTACCTGGCAGGTCGCGGTCGCCTGGTCACCAAACAGGCGCTAGAGAAGAACTGAACAGTTCTGAGGGAATGGTATGCAGCCATGGCCGCATTTAGTAAGGTGAACGTGTTTTTCAATTTCTTTTAACTTTAATGGTCGTTAGAGGAAATTCATTCAGGTTACTTTTGGTTAACACTTGTGCGAAATTAAACGATAATTGTTTAATAGCGATAAGCTTTTTACGAAGAAATGGGAAAAAAAGTTCAAAGCGTGAGTGGTGAGTTTGCTACTTTAGTGCGACTTGCCGTGTTTCGGCTGCCGTAGAACGTGTTTTATGCTTGCTAGCGATCGTTAGCAGGATTTTTCGGCGATTCCAGAAAGTAGCTACTCAAAAAATTCAGAAGAACGCGCCTATCAGATCCTTCACGCCCGCGATCGCCCTCACTACTCACTACTCACTACTCACTACTCACTACTCACTACTCACTACCCACTAC
>CAYTMU010000037.1:0-38954 GCA_964438975.1 uncultured Roseivirgaceae bacterium
CTCACCATTTCCTTTTTTCCCTCTAAACGCGTAATTTTAAAGTTGTCAAAGCCAAAATACACTGTTCTGAAGCGCTTTCCCGCGATAACATGCCTGGCAATAGCCTTTCTTTCGGGTTTGCAACCGGTATTCGCTCAATATGAACGGGAGGGAGATGCTACGATTCCACTTGAGCATTTTTACATCAAGCGGCAGAAAAGTGCGTTGCGCGCGCTGTTGAGTAAGTTGTATTTCAGCGTGGGTACAGGTTATGCGACGACCCCGTTCCGACACGAACTGGACGGTTTTGGTATCGTACAACAGGCTGGTTCCATGCCACTTATATTCAACAGCACGAATAGCGCGGCGAGGTACTCCGACTGGACTACGGATGTTGTCTCATCGGATGCCGCGTTGACGCCGAATCCGTTCATGGTAAACTCGGATACCACGCAACTCGGGTTTCGGAGCAATACTTTCAGCATTCCTCTGAAGGCTTCGGTACATGTTGAGCTTGACCGGTATCGCCTCGGTGGTGGGTTCTCGATGGATTACACCCGTATTGGTCCGTTCACTCCAACGAGCTACACCGGGGACATCCAGTCGTACGAGCTGGAGCGCTCCAACATGTTCGTAAAGCACTACTTCGTGATGCTCGGTGCGATGGTGTACCGATACTACGAGTATGCTTTGGTCGTCGATGCAAATATCGGCGGCTACAGCCTTGGGAAGGACTTTGCGAAGAATATCATGAAGAAGAGTGCGTACTTCAACCTCGGCGTCCGGGCCGAGCGTGAATTCTCCGAATATTTTCGAGTTTACCTCCGTCCGTCGTACGAGTTCAAATCCTACAAGCTGTCGATTCCCGAGACGAGCCAGACAGTGCAGCACCGGCTTGACGGCTTCTTCGTCAACGTAGGGATTACCTATCGGATACCGGAACTCCGGAGGTGTTTCCTCAAGACCTGTCATGCGCAGATCAACCACGCACACGGCAACCGGGAGTACCGGAGCCGGCGCCATCCTATCTGGAAAAAACAAAATCCACACTACGGCGAAAACTATCCGGAACTCATCCGGTACAAAGGCAAGAACAAGCGGCGACTGAGTCCGTATTGACCCGCGAAGCCGGCCCTCTGAAGACTACCCTTTATTGTCCATCAAACTGTGTTTTAACTTCACTGTTTCCCGCTAAAACTGGCAACTTTTTCCTATCTTGCACGGCTGAAAAAAGCCGAAAAAAAACGCAAGTAAATGGCAGAAGACACCGGTGGTTTGCCCCCTGCAAGGCAAAGCATAATTCCGATAAACATTGAAGATGAGATGAGAGGTGCCTACATCGATTATTCGATGTCGGTAATTGTTTCTCGCGCGTTGCCCGATGTGCGCGATGGTCTCAAACCTGTGCATCGCCGCGTGCTGTACGGCATGCAAGAGCTCGGGGTGAATTACAACAAGCCCTATAAGAAGTCGGCGAGGATCGTCGGGGAGGTATTGGGTAAATACCATCCACACGGAGACTCGTCCGTTTACGATACGATGGTTCGGATGGCCCAGGACTGGTCACTCCGGTACACGCTCGTAGACGGCCAGGGGAACTTCGGCTCCATTGATGGCGATTTTCCCGCGGCGATGCGGTATACTGAGGCAAGATTGCGGCGGATCGCTGAGGAGTTACTGGCAGACATCAACAAAGACACAGTAGACTTTCAACCGAACTTCGACGATTCGCTGACGGAACCTACCGTCCTTCCCGGAAAACTACCGAACCTGTTGGTAAATGGATCGTCCGGGATTGCGGTAGGTATGGCCACGAACATGGCACCGCACAACCTGCGCGAAGTAGTTGACGGTATCGTTGCCTATATCGACAACAACGAGATCTCCATTGCTGATCTGACGAAGTACATAGTCGCCCCCGACTTTCCAACAGGGGGTATCATCTACGGGATCACGGGCGTGCAGGAGGGATACCTCACCGGCCGCGGACGTATTGTCGTGCGTGGCCGAGCGGAGATCGTCACGAACGCGAATGGCAAGGACCAGATCATCGTCACCGAAGTCCCGTACATGGTGAACAAAGCGATGATGATCGAAAAGACCGCCGCCCTCATCAATGATAAAAAGATTGAAGGCATATCCGATATCCGCGACGAGTCCGACCGCGACGGTTACCGCGTTGTCTACGACCTTAAACGAGATGCGGTCCCTAACATTGTTCTCAACAACCTCTACAAATACACCCCGCTTCAGTCGTCGTTCGGTATGAACAACGTCGCGTTGGTGAAGGGTCGCCCGCAAACACTTAACCTGAAAGACCTGATCCGGTATTTCGTCGAGCACCGTCACGAGGTTGTGGTGCGACGGACAAAGTTTGAGCTTTCAGAAGCTGAGAAGCGTGCGCATATCCTGGAAGGTTACCTGATTGCCCTCGATAACCTGGACGAAGTTATCGCGCTGATCCGGGCGTCGAGTGACCCGGATGCAGCACGTGAAGGGTTGATGAGCCGTTTCGGGTTGTCGGAGGTACAGTCGAAAGCTATCCTTGACATGAGGTTACAGCGATTGACCGGTCTCGAGCGCGACAAGATCCAGCAGGAGTACAAAGAAGTAAAAGAACTGATTGAGCGATTGAATGAGATCCTCGATAGTGAGCCGAAGCGTATGCAGATCATCAAGGATGAACTGGCTGAACTGCGCGACCGCTACGGCGATGATCGACGGACGGAAGTAGTCCCGAGTGACGAGGATTTCACGATGGAGGATATGATCCCGAATGAGGACATGGTCATCACCATATCCAACCAGGGTTATATCAAACGCACGTTACTTTCTGAATACCGTACGCAAGGTAGAGGAGGGGTTGGATCAAGAGGTGTATCCACGAAGGAGGATGACTTCACCGAACATCTCTTCATCGCGCAAGCGCATAATTACCTGCTGATATTCACTGATCAAGGCAAGGTCTATTGGAAGAAAGCGTATGAGATCCCGGAAGGTAACAAGACATCGAAGGGACGTGCCATCCAGAACCTGATCAACATCGAACCTGGCGACAATATCCGGGCGATCATCACGGTGACAAATCTTCTCGACGAAAGTTATATCAACGAAAATTTCGTTATCCTATGTACCGAGAAGGGAATTATCAAAAAGACATCCCTGGAGGCATACTCCCGTCCGCGAGCCGGCGGTATTAACGCGATCACTATTCACGAAGGTGACCGTCTGATCAACGCGTCGCTGACGAACGGCAACAACCATATCGTTATCGCGAAAAGCGAGGGTAAAGCAGTGCACTTCCACGAGCGGCAGGTGCGGCCTATGGGCCGGACAGCTGCTGGTGTGCGCGGTGTTACGCTGGATTCCGAATCTGACAAAGTGATCGGTATGGTGTGTATCTCGCGGGAAGACGCTAACTTATTGGTCGTCTCCGAGAATGGATACGGCAAGCGTTCCGAGATAGCTGACTACCGCATCACAAACAGAGGAGGAAAAGGCGTCAAAACCATCAATATCACCGAGAAAACTGGCAAACTTGTTGCGATAAAGGAGGTAGTGGATGATGACGAACTAATGATCATCAACCGATCGGGTATCACGATACGTATTCCGGTCAGCGATTTGCGTGTCATGGGACGCGCCACGCAAGGCGTTCGATTGATCAAGCTTAACGAAGACGACCGTATATCTTCCGTAGAGAAGATTCAAAAGATTGAAGAAGAAAACTAACCCAGTCAACTATTAAACTAAATTGAACATGAAAAGAATATTCTTTCTGATGTTGATGCTCATTTCGGTAACGACCTTCGCACAGAAGAAGCAGAAACCGAACTTAAACAGGGCGCTGAAGTATCTGCAAGATGGTCAGTTGGCTGAGGCGAAGGATATGATCGACGAGGCGACTACCTACGAAAAGACAATGAACGACGGAAAGACGTGGTACTATCGCGGGCTGATCTACGCCGCGTTGGATACTACCTCAAATGAGGCCTACAGCTCGCTGGCAAACGATGCCTTCACCACGGCGATGGAGTCTTTTGTAAAGGCTGACCAACTTGCCAAAGGCAACACTGAGTATTTCACCTCCGAGCCCGGCACTATTATCCCGGTGACGAAGACACAACAGCTGGCGCAACTCGCAAACCATTACCTCAACAGAGGCGCTGCGCTGTATCAGGAAGATGCCCTCGATGAGGCGCTGAAGAACTTCGAGAAGACGCAGAAAGTAATTCCGGATGACACGATCGCGTATTTTTATGCGGGTATTGTTGCCAGCTCGATGGATGAGTATGACGTAGCAATCAGCAACCTTGAGAAATACCTGGAGAAAGGCGGTACATCATCGGATGCCTTCTCCGTAATCATTAACACATACAGCGGAGCCAAGGATGACAAGGAGAAAGCTCTCGAAGTCACTCGCCGTGCAATAAAGCAATTCCCTGATAATGTGGAGTTTCCGAAAGTCGAGATCGGTTTGCTGATCGAATTGGACAAGATTGAGGAAGCCAAGTCGGGACTGGAACAAGCTGTGAGCCGCGAACCTGACAACAAGACGTATCAGTTCTACCTTGGATATGTGAACAGCAAGCTTGAAGACTGGGCTCAGGCGAAGGGAAGCTTTGAGGAGGCCCTTAGGATTGATCCTTCCTATTTTGATGCCCAGTACTATCTCGCTCAGATATATCTGATCGATGCAGGCAAGGTAGCTGATCAGATGAAAAATCTCGGTATTTCCGCAGCGGATAAAAAGAAGCAAGCAGAACTTGACAAGGTATTGGTGGAGAAATACAAGGAGGCCCTTCCGCATTGGGAAAAGGCTGAGAAACTCAGGCCCAATGATCTTGATGTTCTCGACCGGCTTCGGACTATCTATTACTACCTCGGTGATGACGCGAATGAAAAGAGAGTTGAGAACAAACTCAAGACACTCAACCCTGAAGAATAGTCGTCGGAGATGAGTTCTGGTAGCGATACGATCAAGACCGCCCTTCTTTCCTATGGGATGTCGGGTGAAGTCTTCCACGGCCCCCTGTTAGAAGTGCATCCGTCCTTCGAGATTGCCTCCGTGTGGCAACGTAACCCGATGAAGCCGGTAAAGCACGGCTATCGGGTGGTTACGGATTACGGAGAAATCCTTGCCGACCCGGCGGTTGAGCTCGTCATTGTCAACACGCCAAATGAATCTCATTATGAATATGCCGCCGCGGCACTTAAAGCCGGCAAGCATGTGATTGTCGAGAAGCCCTTCACCGTCACCGAGGAAGAAGCTAGCCGATTGATCGCGCTTGCCCAAGAGAGGCAGCGGATCCTGAGCGTCTTTCAGAACAGGCGATGGGATGCTGATTTCCTGACAGTCCAGAAAGTATTGCAGGAAGGACTGCTTGGGAAGCTCGTCGAATGCGAGATACACTACGATCGCTACCGGAACTATATCGAAGCCGATACGTGGAAAGAGGCGGCTGAGCGCGGTACCGGTGTCCTCTATAACCTGGGATCGCATCTTATCGACCAGGCAGTTGTCTTGTTTGGAATGCCGCGTTGGGTAGATGCTCGCCTGGGCATTCAGCGCCCACAGGGACAAGTGGATGATTTCTTTGACATCCGCATGGAGTACGATGACTTCTTTTGTATTCTGAAGTCCAGTTATCTCGTCCGTGAACAAGGACCGCGCTTTATCCTCCACGGCACAAATGGCTCGTTCCTCAAATCGGGCATGGATCCTCAGGAACAGGACCTCAAGGATAAAAGAGCACCGGGTTCAGCGCGATGGGGTGTCGAATCGAAAGAATGGTGGGGGAGGCTCAACACGAGCCTTGAAGGTCGTGACATGGTGACTTCTTATGAGTCTCTGCCTGGCAACTACCTGAGCTACTATGACAACATTCACGCAGCCCTCCGGCAGGGGGCGCCTCTCGCTGTTACGGCGGAACAGGCGCGTGATGTCATCCGGCTGATCGAGGTATGTCAGGAGAGTAATGGCTTGCGTCGTGCCATTAAAATACAATGAGACACCGCAGACAGCAAAACGCCGTCTTTTTTTTGGCATTTCTTTCTATATTGATGCCCTTATTCAACCTGTTACGGGAACTGGCGCAGCCTCTGCCTGGCGATCCCGCAACGCTACCACATTCGTAATGATTTCAAAGAAAGTTATTGTACTGTTTCTTTTGGTGTCCTGTGCAGCGACCTCTGTAGCACAGGAAAAATGGGTAAGTCTCTTCAACGGAAAGAATCTCAAGGGATGGCACCAGCTCAACGGTAAAGCGAAGTATGAGGTCGTTAACAAGGAGATCGTCGGTACTACTGTGTTCGGCGAGCCGAACTCGTTCCTTGTCACAGATCAGGTCTACGGGGATTTCATTCTCGAGCTTGATTTCCGGCTTGATGCCGACATGAACTCAGGAATCCAGTTCCGAAGTGAAAGTAAGTCTGACTACCGCGACGGGAGAGTACACGGATACCAGTTCGAGATAGATCCGTCTCGCCGGGCATGGACTGGCGGGATATTCGATGAATCGCGCCGGGGATGGCTGTATCCCCTTGAATACAACGTTCCCGGTAAGCAAGCCTACAAGGCGAGAGAATGGAACCGTGCGCGCCTGGAGTGTATTGGCAATGTTATCCGGATCTGGGTCAACGGGATACCTACCGCTCATCTGGTCGATGACTTGACAACCCGTGGGTTTATCGCGTTGCAAGTACATTCGATTCGCAACAAGGAAAATGAAGGCCACCAGGTTCGCTGGCGCAACATTCGCATACAAACGGAGAACCTGAAACCGTCTCCTCCGGATTCTATCTTTGTAATGAACCTGATCCCCAATACGCTTTCCGAACAAGAGAAGCACAATGGCGTCAAACTCCTGTGGGACGGCAAGACAACAACTGGCTGGCGCAGCGCCCGCGATACGGAGTTTCCGTCCAAAGGCTGGGAGATCAAGGATGGTGTATTGAGTGTGCTTTCGTCCGCGAACAATCCTTCACAAAAGGGTGGCGATATCGTCAGCCTTGAGAAGTTCGGCGCCTTCGATCTCCAGTTTGAGTTCAGAATGACCGAGGGATCAAACAGCGGTGTTAAATATTTCGTGTCAGAAGGAGAGGATTACAAAGCTGCCACACTGGGACTCGAGTATCAGATACTCGACGATGCCAGGCATCCGGACGCCAAACAAGGAGTTGTCGGGAACCGTACACTCGCATCGCTATACGATCTTATTCCTTCTATCAAGGTCAC
Source organism: uncultured Roseivirgaceae bacterium (assembly GCA_964438975.1). Taxonomy (GTDB): domain Bacteria; phylum Bacteroidota; class Bacteroidia; order Cytophagales; family Cyclobacteriaceae; genus Chryseosolibacter. The sequence continues at coordinate 7,217 of CAYTMU010000037.1, forward strand.
CCGTGATCCCCGTCCTATTGGCGCCTGGAATTGGGGAAGGCTCGTTGTCTATCCAGACAACCGGGTAGAGCATTGGCTTAATGGCAACAAGGTGGTCGAGTACCAGCGAGGATCACCCATCTATCAGGCTCTCGTGGCACGTAGCAAGTTTGCTGAGGCGGAGAATTTCGGGATGGCGGAGAAGGGACGGATACTCCTTCAAGATCATAACGACAACGTATCGTTCCGCAGCATCAAGATCAGAGAACTGAAATAATCGAATAACTTAACCACACACAACACTCGTGAATCCACGCAATCTGTTTGACATTACCGGCAAGGTAGTGGTCGTCACTGGCGGCACCGGCGTCCTGGGAGGTGCCATGGCAATTGGTCTTGCGCAGGCCGGCGCGCATGTCGTAGTTCTCGGACGCAAGAAAGAAAACGGCGATACTGTTCTGAAGATGATCGAAGAAGCCGGACACAAAGCCATGTTCGTTCAGGCCGATGTACTCAATGCAGACCAGCTTAACGCAGCGAAGGCAGAAGTGCTCAAGGCATATAGAACAATCGATATATTGGTGAATGCGGCGGGAGGGAATATGCCTGGCGCTACCATTATGCCCGACCAGGACTTTTTCGACCTGAAGATCGAGGAGTTTCAGAAAGTGGTGGATCTCAACCTGCTTGGTACTGTTCTTCCAACGAAGGTGTTCTGTGATGTAATGGCGGAAAACAAGAAGGGCGTTATCATCAACATTGCGTCTATGTCGTCGTTCCGACCGATCACACGCGTGGTTGGATATTCAGCAGCCAAGGCAGCCGTTGACAACCTCACCGGATGGCTTGCCATTGAAATGGCAAGAAAGTTCGGCCCCGGCATTCGGGTCAACGCAATCGCGCCAGGGTTTTTTATTACCGAACAGAACCGGAGATTGCTGACCAATGAGGACGGTACCTATACCGCTCGCGGACAAGCAGCGATCGACAGTACTCCGTTTGGAAGATTTGGCCTTCCGGAAGAATTGATCGGAACGCTGATCTGGTTGTGTTCAGATGCGTCTCAGTTCGTCACCGGGGTAGATATCCCTGTCGATGGAGGATTCAATGTGTTTTGTGGCGTCTGAGTTAATACAATTTGATTATTTGCCAACTGTCCATTGCGACATAGATCTGAAATGAGCTTGAAAAAATTAGAGCAAACATGGCGGTGGTTCGGTCCTTCGGACCCGGTGAGCCTTCAGGATATCCGCCAGGCGGGTGCAACGGGCATTGTAACGGCCCTCCATCACCTGCCCAATGGCGAAGTGTGGACAGTCGAAGAAATCAACCATCGGAAAGCACTTATTGAAGCCGCTGGATTGCGGTGGTCGGTGGTGGAGAGTGTCCCGGTGCACGAAGACATTAAGAAACAAAGCGCCGGATTTGAAAAATATGTCGAAAGCTACCGGCAAAGCATTCGCAACCTGGCAGCCTGTGGAATAAGCACTGTGTGTTACAACTTCATGCCGGTCTTAGACTGGACGCGGACTGATCTCGGATATGTGGTGGAGGACGGGTCGAAAGCACTTCGCTTTGACGCGACGGCGTTCGCAGCTTTTGATCTGTTTGTGCTGAAGCGACCCGGGTCGGAGAAAGAACATCCCAAGGAAGTCATCGGCAAAGCGGAGGCGTGGATGAACGCAGCGGAGGAAGGTGCAGTCGAGGAGTTGAAGAGGAATGTACTGGCAGGGCTTCCCGGAGCAGAGGAGGGTTATACGGTCGAGCAGTTTCAGGCAGCGCTGGATGAATACAAATCAATTGACGATGGTAAACTGCGGAAGCATTTGTATTCATTTGTTTCGGCAATTGGACCGGTGGCGGAGGAGGCAGGTGTGAAGCTTACAATCCATCCCGACGATCCCCCGTTTCCTATATTCGGTCTTCCGCGAGTACTCAGCACGGAAGCGGATGCCGTTCAACTCTTCGCAGCATACAAAGGCAAAAGCAATGGCCTTTGTTTCTGTACCGGTTCATTTGGCGTGCGCGCAGACAATGATCTGCCGGGAATGGTCAAGAGGCTAGGTGATCGTATCAATTTTGTCCACTTGCGCAGCACACTCCGCGAAGCAGATGGCAGTTTCTTCGAGGCGAATCACCTCGACGGCGATGTGGACATGGCGGCAGTCATGCTGGAACTCGTCAAGGTTCAGCAACAGCGTGACGCACCGATCCCTTTCCGTCCTGACCACGGACACCAGATGCTTGATGACCTTCGAAAGAAAACCAACCCGGGATACTCGGCTATTGGACGACTGCGGGGATTGGCAGAGTTACGAGGGCTCGAATTGGGAATTCAAAGTACTATGAATAATAACGCACAGTAATATGATCAAGACCTCAAGAGCTTTTTGCGGCGAAGATTTTCTGCTCGAAAATGAATTTTCCCGGTATCTCTACGAGCAACACGCCGCGGGTATGCCCATTCTGGATTACCACAACCACCTTTCTCCACAGGACATCGCTGAAGACAGGCAGTTCGGGAACCTGACAGAGATATGGCTCGAGGGCGATCACTATAAATGGCGGGCGATGCGTACCAACGGTATCGCCGAGAAGTATTGCACAGGATCAGAAGATCCGTTAGACAAGTTTTTGAAATGGGCAGAAACGGTACCGTACACGATGCGCAATCCACTGTATCATTGGACGCATCTTGAGTTAAAGAATTACTTCGGAGTCGACAGACTCCTGGATTCTTCGAGTGCACGCGATATTTATGAAAGCTGTACTGCGATGTTGCAGGAGAAGGAATTCAGCGTGCAGAACCTGTTGAAGAAAATGCGCGTGGAAGTCGTCTGTACAACCGACGACCCGATCGATTCTCTGCAGTATCACCAACAGTTCGCAAAACAAAACACCGACGTCCGCATGTTCCCGACATTCCGGCCAGACAAGGTTTACGCTATCGAGAATGTCAAGGCGTGGACCGCCTATATCGAGAAACTCGAGGGTGCATCAGGCAAGTCGATCGGATCCTATGCAGATCTCCTGGATGCGTTGCAGGTACGCGTAGATTTCTTCGATAGCATGGGATGCCGTGCGTCTGACCACGGACTGGAGCATATTTATTTCGAGACTGACGCGGAGGGACGCGCGGCCGGCCTTTTCTCGAGCCTTCGCGGCGGAAAGGAACTGTCGTTGCAAGATCAGCATACGTTCAAGAGCGCAGTCCTGATAGCACTGGGCCGAATGTATCATGCGAAAGGTTGGGCCCAGCAGTTTCATGTTGGCGCGTTGCGCAACAATAGTGCCCGTATGATGCGGGAACTCGGACCTGATACAGGTTTCGATTCAATTGGTGACTTCCCGCAGGCTCGTAAAATGTCACAGTTCTTTAACCACCTTGACAATACCAACCAGCTTGCAAAGACGATCATTTACAACCTGAACCCGTCCGACAATGCATTGTTCGCCACAATGACCGGAAACTTCAATGATGGTTCATTCCCCGGAAAGATGCAGTACGGTTCCGGCTGGTGGTTTATGGACCAGAAGGACGGAATGGAGAGCCAGATGAATGCCCTGTCAAACATGGGTTTGCTTTCGAGGTTCGTCGGTATGGTGACTGACAGCCGCAGTTTCCTGTCGTTTCCTCGCCATGAGTATTTCAGACGGATTTTGTGTAATCTGCTGGGCAGGGACATCGAGAAAGGCGAGTTGCCCGATGACTTGAACCATGTCGGCGGTATGGTTGAAGCCATATGCTACGGCAACGCGAAGACGTATTTCAACTTCGGTTGATACCGGAGCATTTTGGCTATCGCGTGAACTATTTCGTCGTAATGATAGTTCTGTAGTCCCGCACAAGGATCATAATACTTTTTTGACCATTTTTGTATCCGGGCTGCTTGTGGCCATAGCATAGATTCAAGTAATCAAACACACTTTTGACATTCAGCGATTTTAACTTTGATCCGAGGCTGGTGGAAGGCCTGGATTCAATGGGCTATGAAAAGCCCACCCCCGTACAGGAAAAGACCATTCCGGTAATCCTGGAGAACCACGACATTATTGCTTGCGCCCAGACCGGAACCGGGAAAACAGCAGCGTACATCCTTCCTCTACTGCACAAGATCGCACAGGAGCAGGCGAGCCATCTCAATACACTGGTTATTGCACCCACGCGTGAACTCGCGCTGCAGATTGACCAACAGGTTGAAGGCTTCGCGTATTTCCTCGGGATCAGTTCGATTCCGGTTTACGGCGGTAGCGATGGCGCTACCTGGGAACAGCAGCGGAAAGCGCTGGAGGCAGGGGCGGATATTATCATCGCCACGCCTGGACGATTGCTGCAGTTGCTTTCTACCGGCCGTGTCGACTTCAGTCATTTGAAACACCTCGTACTGGACGAAGCGGATCGTATGCTCGACATGGGATTTTTCGATGATATTCTGCGGATTATCAAAGAACTGCCGTCGGATCGCCAGACGCTCCTGTTTTCCGCTACCATGCCGCCTAAGATCAGAATGCTGGCAAAAGCGATATTGAAAGACCCTGCGGAAGTAAACATCGCGATCTCTAAACCTGCCTCAGGCATCCTGCAGCAAGCTTATGTCGTTCATGACCATCAGAAGCTGCCGTTGTTGAAGAGCCTGCTCAAACAGACTGATTACAAGAGCGCCATTGTCTTCTCGAATAGCAAGGAGAATGTGAAGAAACTGGGACGCGAGCTCGCACACTCAGGTATGTCGGCGAAGGCCTTTCATTCCGATCTCGATCAGTCGGAGCGGGAAGATATTATGAACCAGTTCAAGAGCCGCCGGCTGCAGATGCTGATCGGTACAGATATTATTTCGCGGGGAATAGACGTCGAGGGGATCGAATTGGTCGTCAATTATGACACACCCCACGATGCGGAGGACTACGTCCATCGTATTGGTCGCACTGCGCGTGCTGAGCGCACCGGCACCGCGATCACGTTTGTCAACGAAAAGGATTACTGGAAATTCCAGCGCGTCGAGAAACTTATCGGCAATGAAATTGTGAAGCTACCCATTCCGACCGAGTTGGGCGAGGGGCCTACACTATCGGGCAAGTCGAACGGCGGTGACCATAACGGCACACGAAAGAAATCCCGCAAGCGAAAATTCAGCCGAAAACCCGACGGGAAAGTCGGAAGAAAATAATCATTCTTCTCTGCGCTGGCGCAGAGTTTCCTTTTGTTTCTTATTGTCAGCCTGTTTCAGGGCATACATAATAGCGGCGATGAACAGATAGAAGCCAGCAACGATCGCGTAACCTGCAATGCTGCTGTTCATGGCGGCATTGATCCAGTTCGCTACAGCGATACTGACGAACAGGAGAAACATCATGGCAGCAATACCCGCGAGGAGCAGCTTGAGTGCAATCGAGATGTACGCCTGGATATCTTCCTTGACGTGCTCTTTTAACATCCTTGCCTCGCGCTCGGCGTAGCGAAACGGCGCCAGGATAGCACCTGCGGCCCGGTAAAACATAGTTGCCATAACGCTATCTTGATTTTGTTGCGTACTGATATCCCGTCATGATAGACTCCTCGGTAGGTTCAGGCGTCGCTTCGAGGCGGTTGATGGCTGTTTGCAGTTTCCTCTTCTGAAGAGTATTATCGATTATTCTGTCAGCCTCATCACGGATTTTGCGCCGGGTGATTTTTCCTGCTTCCGGCGCGATCAGAATTCCCAGGACGGTTCCCATTCCAATTCCAAGTAAGAACATAAGGCTCGTTTTCATGCGCGAGATGTTTAATTGTCGTTTCCTGTATAGCTGCTCAACGGCCACATCGCCGTAAGAGTTCTTGTATATGACTTCTATTCAATCCCATACCCGCAATAGCAGGTCAGACTTGGCGATTAATGGAGGAATTTCATACACAGAAAAGTGGCGGTGTGGATCAGAACGGATAACCTATGGCAATGTTCAGGATCAGATTGTCGCTTCTCCATGAAGAGCTTCCAAAGTCGATTTGATCAAAGACCCATCGCTCATCGCTGGGTAGCCACGGTTTTCGCAGCGGAAATGCCAGGTCAAATCGGAGGACGAAGAAGTTGAAGTCCATGCGTAATCCTATTCCGGTGCCTACTGCCAGTTCGTTCAGGAATTCTCCGGAGCGAAATTGACCACCGGGTCGCGCCGGATCTTCTCGGATCAGCCAGATGTTTCCCGCGTCGACGAATGTAGCGCCCTTCAGGAATCCTACGATTTCGAAGCGGTACTCCAGGTTGCCCTCCAGCTTCAAGTCGCCGCGCTGGTCTATGAAGATTGGTGCCGCGTTGGCATCACTGTCAGGATCTTGCGGCGAAAGCTCTTCATGAACGTTGAACGTACCGGGACCGATCGTACGCGCGGGGAATGCGCGCACACTGTTCGAACCGCCTACTGAAAATTGTTTGATGTAGGGCATTGTTACGGAATTACCGTAGGCATGGCCACCCCCTACGATAACACGTGTAGCAAGGCGGTTGCGTTTGTCGAAATTGTAAAAGAATCGGACATCTAATTGGCCGCGGACGAACTGGGAGTATGCGCTCCCGAAGATAGTGTTGGGTCCTTCTTCCGATCCGGAGCGCGATCCGCCTTGTATAAGATGCATCAAATTGCCTGCGATATCTGCAGTCCCGCTGAAGTAGAAGTGCGTGCGGCGGAACTCGCGCTCGCTGAAAGCGCTTTCACGGTCCTCGTTTAGCTGTGTATTGAGCGTGTAGGTATAACGCGATCCCAGGATGAACTGATTCTCAAACGATCCGGCCAGAAAGGGATTCTCTTCGAGCCGGTTCAGGAATTCATCCGATGGGTTTCCGAGGTGAACGTAACTGATATCCACCGGGTATAGCTCGTGTGTCTTCAGTGTGTTTTCCCGCCACAAGTAGCCCGCTGACATGTTGAACGAGTTCAGCCTGAAGAATCCAATTCGTTCCTGCAGGCGAAATCCGAGCCCGAAGCGGGTGGTGGGAAGATACCGCCGCGATGGATAGTCGATGTTCAACGGTGAGATAATACGCGGAACAGACAGCTCGGATTCGACGCCGAATTCCAATGCATTTACCGGATTCGGTATGTTGCGACTGACCTGGACTTCGTATGATGTATTACCCGTGATAGTAAACTGTTCCGAACCTCCGAGGAAATTTCGGTTGGTGAACCGAAGACTCAATCCCGGACCGACAAAATTATTCGACTTGGATACGAGTTGGACTTCTCCGCGAATTGACTTCTTTAAGTGGGGCGTAAGATAGATCGACGTATTGAGAATGGTGGAATCCGACCGTGATCCGCGGAATCGGATATCGACGAACTTGAATGACCCCAGACTCATCAGATGTTGCAAAGTATACTCGCGGTCGATCGTGCGGTATATGTTGCCGGGACGGAAATTGATAACCTTCGTAATTGTCTCAGGACGATACTGCTTATTGTGGTCTATGTAGTTAAATCCATCCACCTGTAGAGTATCCGCGCGCACGGTTGAGTCAGGAGAGATCGAATAGTCCGGGAAGATATTGACATTGCCGATCCGGTAGATTTGCTTGGCTTTTTCCGGAACGCCGGGCTCGATTGTCAGTAGCAGATCAACCTGGCGGTCGCCGACGGTACTATCAGCTTCGAATATCAGGTGCCGGTCGTCAAAATAGAAAAAACCGAGGTTCTCCAGTGCTTGCTCGATGCGCTCCTGCTCCGCTTTCAAGCGTTCAAGATTGTACCGCTGGCCAGGTTTGAGATAAGAGTTGTCATTAACACTGTCGATGTTGGTGAAGAGCGTGTCCATTTTCGGAAATGAGATCTCACGGATACGATACACAGGAGGCACACGTGCGGTATATGTGACTTTCCCTTTCTTCCCTTTGACCTCAACTTCCGAAGTTACCTTCGAAAAGAAGTAGCCGTTATTGATGAGGTGTGCCTGAAGTACTTTCGAAATATTGGCATCATCAATGTCGCGCATATACACTGGCGCCTGCCCGAGCTTAGTCTTCATAAAATTGCGCAAGCCTTTCTTACCCGGGTTGCCCGCTTTGTAGAAGAACCAAAGTCCCGGACGCATTCCCAGGATTGTAGTGTTGGGTTTTGGCAGGATGTTGGCATCCAGCATTTCCTTGATCTTTTTTTTTGCACGGATCTTTCCTTCCGGGACGATGTCAATGTCCGATCCGGTATACAGAACCTGATTGTCAGGTACGAGCTTTATGGCGGTGCATTGACTCAACCCGGCGAGGATCAGCGCGCAGAAAAGGTACAGGAAGGTTTGGTGTATCAGTCGCTTCATTTGTTCTTCTGTGTGTTCGACTTGAACAGTTCACTCAGCGAATTGTAATCTTTTACATAGATGAGTCCTGTCCCTGTTTCAATCAGTTCGCCATCAATCATGTCGTAATTGCTGTTTCTGAATCCAGTGATGCGGAATCGACCATCTTGTGTGATCTTGTATTCGATCGCGAGATCGCCGATATAGTCGGTCGCATCCCGGTTGGCATTTTCTCCTTCGATGTCGATGTTACCGGAGAGCTTGACGACCAGCCGATCGTTGAGCAGACTCTTGGAAACACCGAGCTGTAATTCAGTCTGACCCTCCGCCTGACCGGATGTATAGTCCTCATACGATTTGACGTCGAAACTAAGCTCGACCCCTTTGATGTTTTCGGAAAGACGGTTGAGTTGGTCCGACAAGATCTTGCTCACGCTGCTGCGCGCGGTAGACTCAAAACCGCCACCTGCGCGATTCTCAAACGGATTGTCTGAAATAAAACGCTTCAGGATGAGCAGGGCAAATACTTGCTTGTTCAGGTCAGACTCCCGTGTGTTTATGTCTTGTAACCTGGCATAGACATGGCCACCCAAGGCATTACGCTGATCCATGGGCATGTCTAGCCTGAACGATATTTCTGGTTGCAACAGCTCGCCGTTCAGTAACAGATATACCATGAAGGGCAACCGTTGTTTGTACTGATTGCTTTGCTCTGTCGTCACGCTCTGACTGGCCAACAACTCTATGGGAGCTGTCTCTACGTTAAAGATCGCCCGGATGTCCATCTGAGCATTCAGCGGGTCTCCCAGCCACGTGATGGAACTCCCTTTCTCGATCTGGAATTCGCGTTTGACGAATTTGTAGAATGAGAGATTATACGTCCCTTTGGAGATCTCCAGCCGCCCGGTGAGATTCATGTCGCCGGAGGGGTCGATTTGCAGTGTCAGGGTGGAATTTCCACTGACCGTAAGTTGGTCCCGGGTAATCGGGTCAATAATGACGGAGAACTGTTCCTGGTCGGTGAGTTCGATGCGTGCTGTGAGGTCAATGCCGCGGAAGGTCGTTTTCACCGTGTCTGCCATGTCCGCGGTGACTTGCTGCATAAAAGGATCTCCGTCGAATGACCGATCGACGAACTTCACTATCCCCTCGGTCTCCAACGCAGCAGCTTCTGATTGAGGCACGATGTAAGTGATGTTGCTTCCATCGGCCAGGGAGACGTCAAGATCTATTACGGGCGTTGTGGTGTTCCCTCGTATGCGGGCCTTCGCCTGGATATCAATACGTCCATAAAAGAGATCGTTCGATCCTTCCTCAGTATCCAGCATCCGGAAGTTGTCGGCGGTCAGATCAAGCCGGAACCGGTAGTCGAGGTAGTCGCGTGTGAGGATAGACCCGTCGAGTCGTGCGATGTTGCCGGCCTGGTCTTTGACCTCGAACCGGTCGAACTCGATACCTGTGTTGCGCAACGAGATCGTTTCGTCATCAATTGAAAAGGCGGTGTTCAGGAAATGTGAGAAAAAGCTGACGGCATTCAGCGTCAATTCTCCGTTTATCCGAGGTTGTTGAGGTGATCCTGTCGCTCGCACTTCGCCTTGCAGACGTCCCTTCAGGTCGCGAACCTGTGTTTGAAGCAGTGGCTGAAGGGAGGGAAGATCGAAATGGACAACGGTTGCAGTTATATCCATCGACGGTGCTTCCCCGGCCGAGTAATAGCCCTCGATCGTGACTTCATTCGGACTTCCGCGCAATGCAACGTTCACATCAAACCTGTCTGCTTGCTCTTGTTCGACATGCAACGCAATGTCGCCCCATGCCACATCTCTTATTTTGAAGTCCGAGACCGAAAGGTCGGATGTGAAGGTCATTCCACTTTCCGATGAGAGGAGATTGATATCTCCTTCAAGCAATCCAGAAGCGGGACGTTCCTCAGCGATCATACTGATGAGATCCTCAAGGTTCAGGTTGCGGAAATTGATCGTGATCGGAGTGCCTGTCTCGCCTGATGCGTTGACTGCGATGCGCTCATTGCCGTGTGCCAGTTCCAGATTCCGGGCGATGAGCTGCGGTCCGCCGAATCGCAGGTAGTTGTCTGCGGGGACGGTCCACGTTTCATAATTCAGCACCGTCCGGTCGGGAGGTAGCCGGAGGTCGAATCCTTCTTCGGTGCTGAGCAGCGTTCCTGCGATGACGTATTTCTCCTGGTCCGCGGAGTCGAGGATGATCAGTTCCGTCTCGATCTCGTTGTTTGCGACTACGCCGGCGAATTCGAGCCCGTCGATTCTCATGGAATCGAACAGGATCTTGTCAATTGCCAGCCGGTAATTCAACCTTCGTGGATCTGACTCCGTGGTGAAAGAGAACGACTGGATACCAATGCTGCCGTACTGGACGGCTGCCACTTCCATGGAGATGTCGAGACTTCTGGCCTCACTGTTGAATTCGCCGGTGATCGGACCAGGCTCGAAAGTGGTCAACTCCGGTACGAGAAGTTCCGTCAGCAAGTCGGTATTCTTCAGCTGGATCGCGAAGCGGAAATTCTGGGGAGGGGCATCTTCGATGTCCAGAGAATCGTGTAACGCGTAATAGGAGTGAGCGAACTCGCGCATCACAGACGGTAATCCGAAGATGTTGATGGAACCCGCGAATTGCGCGCTTAACAGATCTGACTCGATATTGATCTCGGATCTTCCTTCCTGGTCGATGGAAGCAAAGAGGAGGGAGTCGACTGCATACAACTCCTCGCCGTTGTAAACAGCAACCTTCCGAATGTCGACGTTGCCGTTGACGACCTTGAAGTCGGCGGTGGCGAGATCAACGGCTAGCGTGCCGCGCGCACGTATGGGTTCGGTACTCAGGTGGAGGGCGTTGAAGTCGGCGTTCCTGAGGTCAACGGTCAGGTCGTACCGTGGGATCTCATCCTTGAAAGCGTAATTGGCATCTATGTCAAAGTCGAGGTTCTCATCGTCAAGCCGAGCCTGCAGTGAGGCCACCTGGTCGCGGATCGTCCCGTCTATACGCAAGTTTTCGTACCTGTACCCTTGAAAATCGAAATGGCCGATAGTGGCTTTCAGTGTCCCTTCCATTTCGTCGGGAGCGAGTCCGCGAATGTTGATCCCGGCGTCAAGGGCGAGCGAGCCGATCACGCTATCCGGCTTACCGAGAATTCCGCCAACGTGGAAATCATGGATAACGAGGTCTGCATTTACGCCGCGCGACGAGGAAGCAGAGTCGAGGTCAATGTTTCCATTGCCTTCGATCTCACCGACGTCCGACGTCAGGTGGGTTGTGAACCTGGCTTTCTCAAGACTCCCGGTGTAGGTTGCTGCGAGTTCGATCCATTCCGGTAAGCGAACGGAATCAGGCATCAGCGATTCAGGTAATACTGCCCGGAGGTCGGCGCGTGTCGTGCGGAATTTGTCCAGCGAGAGATCGAGCTGAAGGTCTCCTGCATTGGGAAGGCCTGCGATGCGACCGGTAGCATCGAGGCGTGTATCGGCCAGGGATCGCACAGTAAATTGCTGGAGTTCCAGGTCGCTGATAATTCCTTCGATCTTGCTGTCAAGATAGACGTTCGTCCGGGGAGGGAGTTCAACGGGAAGGCTATCCGCGAATGCGGGATTGAGATAGTAGATATCGCGCGTGTTGATGTGCGTGTCTGTGATGGCTGCCGTGATGTTCGTGCGTTGCCAGTCTTCGCCGAGGTTGCTGAGTGACGGGTAAGACGCCGTTGCATTAAGCTTAAAGGCGCTATTTCCGGTCTCAAGGATCAGGTTGTTAAGTACTGCTTCCTTCGCTGTGATATCCACCATTCCTTTCAACGTGCGTACCGCGAATCCGCTTCGTTCCTGAAAGGAGAGATCTCTGAGATCGATGTGAGCTTCCTGACCGGTGTACCGGAGATCCCGCACGTCTGCGGTCAGGTCAGTCGCCAGAAGATTGTTGAAATCGATAACGCCGGGCGTTGAAGGCTGGTCATTGGCAGATATTTCAATTGTGTTTCTGCTTAGTTCCAGCTGACCGAGACTGATCTGCCAGTTTGCACTCTCGCCCGTTGGTGATGCCTGGTCGGAGTTCTCTCTTGCATTTGCAGTATCAGGTGGCATTTTGACTTCAAAAGTGCTGTTGCGGAGGGCAACCCGGTTCAATGCGATCTCTTTGTTCTCCATATCAACCTTATCGGCGAGCACTTGCAATTCGCCCAGCATGAGCTTGAGTTGTTGACCCTGGGCACGCTGGTCATAGGATACGCCTACGTTTTCAAACAGAATATTCCTCGCGGAGATGGTTAACGCCGCCGTAGAGTCGCTTTCTTCGCCCGGTCCTTCATCGGCCGAAGGGAGTTTGGTATGCACTATATCCATGTGGGTATTTTTCAGCGCGATCTGGTCAACGGCGAAGGTGTTGTTCGACAGATCGAACTCGTCCATATCGATTTCGAGCTCACCCAGATCAAGGTTAGCGAAGTTGCCTGAAAGATTATCGTCGAAGCGCAGGCGTATATTCTCGAGCTGCAATGCTTCGAGTGTGATCGTCCACTCCTTCTGTCCGACCGTGTCGGCCGGTGTCGAATCGTTTGCAAAGGCTTCGGGGATATAGGAGAAGTTGAATGCGCTGTCTCCCTCTGTCCTGTAAACGTTCGCTACCGTATTTTCCAGCGCCACATTATTGAGTTCGATCCGGTTATTGGTCAATGCCCACAGGTCGGTATTGACCGACAGGCGTCCGACGTAGATCAATGTGTCTCCACGCTGGTCTTCCATGTAGAGGTCGCGCAACACGATGCTCTTGGGGAATCCGATCAGGATATTGCCGAGTGTAACTTTAGTACCGATGGTTTCTTCCAGGAACGACACGGCCTTTTGCGTGATCCGATCCTGGATAGCTGGAAGTCGGATGAGCAGGGCGACCGCGATGAGGAGCAGGACGACAACGCCGACTATCCACGCAACGACCTTGGCTATCCACTTTAAAATTTTACGCAAGCGCGATGGCATACCTACTACGATTAGCTCCTGAAAGATGAAAATGTCATGCCCCTAAGCCGGTGCACGCGGTTCCTCAAACGCGTCTGACAAACATACACCGTTCGATTTTCATGGGGAAAAATATCTACAGGCATCTTTTATTCTGATCCCGAAGCCCAGATCCCGGAGCGCCCGTGCAGGCATATTAATAGAAAACGCTACGCTCTACAACTGGTTATTTGATGACTTTCAGGAGACTTCTACTTCGTATTGCAGACATTTATCGTTTTTTCTTCCGGGTGATCCGCGAATTTTTTCTTCCGCCATATGAATGGAGGGAGATCCTCCGGCAATGTTATCAGATGGGCAATAAGTCGTTGTTCCTGATCGGCTTCACTGCGTTCATCGCAGGGGTGGTTTTTACGCGGCAGTCGCGTCCTTCCCTCGCCTCCTTTGGTGCGGAGTCGTGGCTCCCATCCCTCGTATCACAGGCAGTGGTCCGGTCGCTGGGACCGTTGATCACCGGACTTATTTGTGCGGGTAAACTGGGTTCCAACATCGGTGCCGAACTCGGCAGTATGCAGGTCAGCGAACAGATTGACGCGATGGAAGTGTCCGGAACGCGTCCGTTCTCATACCTCGTCGTGAGCCGTATCACAGCGGCGACGATAATGCTGCCAATCCTGGTCGTTTATGCTGATGTGATTGCTCTGCTAGGCTCTTTTCTGACGGTGAACCTCTTTAACAAGACAAGTTTTCAGTTGTACTTCTATGAGGTGTCGGTCAACGTGACGTACCTGGATGTCTTTTCTTCTCTGATCAAGTCGGCCTTCTTTGGATTCGCTATCGGTCTTGTCGGATGTTATGCAGGATACCATTCCGGAAAGGGTACGACGGGTGTGGGCAAGGCGGCCAATTCAGCCGTGGTGATTTCCATGATACTGATCTTTATAATCGATCTTATCTCACTCCAGTTCATTAACCTCTTCCGACTATGACTCAGTTGGCTGAAAATACGAACGTTAAAGAACTCCCGGATGTGATGGTATCGGTCCGTGATGTATGGAAGTCATTCGGCGAACGCGAGGTACTGAAGGGTGTCGATCTCGACCTGCATAAGTCGGAGAACCTCGTCATCCTGGGCCGATCGGGAACAGGCAAGTCCGTACTGATCAAATGCATGGTCGGCCTTATGAAACCAGACTCGGGTTCTATAACGGTATTGGGTAAGGATGTCTTTTCGCTGAATCAGAAAGAACTCAATGACTTGCGGCTGCGGATCGGTTTTTCCTTCCAGGGAAGTGCGCTGTATGATTCGATGACAGTGCGGCAGAATCTTGAGTTTCCGTTGAAGAGGAATTTCGGACTCAGCAACCGGGCGGAATTGAATGACCTTGTAATGGAAGCGCTGGAAGACGTAGGCCTCGCCCATACGGTCAGCCAGATGCCTGCGGAATTGTCGGGTGGTATGCGGAAACGTATCGGGATCGCCCGTACACTCATTCTCAAACCGAGCATCATGTTGTACGACGAGCCCACTTCGGGCCTGGATCCGATCACTGCCATGGAGATCAATGACCTGATTCTCGAGGTGCGGAGAAAGTATAAGACGTCATCGATCATTATCACACATGACATCAGCAGTGCCCGGCACACGGCCGACCGCATCGTCGCGCTTATTGGTGGCCAGAACAGGGTCGAGGGTACATTCGAAGGGCTCAGGAATACAACCGATCCGGAATTGGAACCATTTTTTAACTACTAATCCCAAATCACGAATATGGAACGCAATGAAATAGCTCAACAACTGAGACTCGGTGCTTTTGTTCTGGGAGGGCTTGTTTTGTTCCTCACCGCGGTATTCTTTATTGGCAGCGAGAACAACATCTTTAGCCGGACTTTTGAAGTCCATGCAGTATTCCGCAATGTCGAAGGTCTCAAGCCTGGTGATAATGTTTGGTTATCAGGAGTAAAGATCGGAACGGTATCAGGCGTGAGGATCGCGTCCGAAGGAAAAGTAGTTGTCACCCTTGCGCTGAAGGAGAACCAGAACCGTTTCATTCAGTCTGATGCCATTGTGTCCATCGGTTCGGATGGAATCGTCGGCAGCAAGATCGTGATTATTCGCGCTGGCCGCTCCACGGCGGTAGTCGCTGAAAGTGATACACTCAGTACTGTGTCTCCCACCGACACACAGGACATCTTGAATCTCGCGCGTGATGTCGGTGAGAATACACGGAGTCTGACAGAGGATCTCAGGACCATCGCCTCGCGGATCACCAGCGGGCAGGGTATTGTCGGTGAACTCCTGAACGACGGTGCGGTGGCGCAGGAAATACGATCGACGATCTTGGGGTTGCGGAAGACAGGCGACAATACCGCGAAGGCATCCCAGGATCTACAGCTGTTGGTACACGATCTTCGCAGCGGCCCCGGGCTTTTGCCGATGTTGATTTCAGATACCACATATACGAATACGTTTCGGGATGCGCTTGCCAATGTTGAGCGTGTAAGTGTACAAGCCGGTGAGCTTTCAGAAAGCCTCAATCAGATCACATCGCGCGTTCGGGCGCGCGACAACGTAGTAGGCGTGCTGCTGGCGGATTCTGCTGCGGGTGACCAGTTGCGTGAGACGATCGAGAACGCCGCGCTTGCTTCTGAGAAACTGGACGAGAACATGGAAGCCCTTCAGCATAACTTTCTGTTCAGAGGGTATTTCCGCAAGCAAGAGCGGCGGGAAGCGCGCGAGGCCAGAGCCACAGCATCATCAAAGGAAGACTAGATGGAAGCGCTTTTGACCGCGGAAGGGTTGGTCAGCCTGCTGACTTTGACGTTTCTTGAGATCGTACTAGGTATCGATAACATCGTGTTCATCTCGATCACGGCCGATCGGCTTCCCAAGAAGGATCAGAAGAGGGCGCGCAATCTGGGTATCATGCTGGCTCTCTTTGTGCGCATCGCGTTACTTTTCACGGTGGCCTGGATCATAGGGCTTACAGAGCCATTTGTGTCGTTCGGAGACTTCGACCTGAGTTTTCGCGACGTTATCCTGGTCGTCGGCGGTCTCTTTCTGATTTACAAGAGCACAAGCGAAATTCACGCGAAGCTGGAGGGTCATGACGAAACGTTAAATAGAAGCAAACCGATCACCATGCGCGGAGCGGTGATCCAGATCATCCTGCTTGATATCGTATTTTCGTTTGACTCGATCCTGACTGCGGTAGGGTTAGTGGAGAACGTGGTTATCATCGTGATCGCGATCGTGATCTCGCTCATTGTTATGCTGATATTTGCCACCAGAATAAGCAATTTCATCAATCAACATCCGGCAATGAAGATACTTGCGGTATCCTTTCTGATGATGATCGGACTGGTGCTGGTGGTCGAAGGGTTGCATGTTCATGTCCCGAAAGGCTATATCTACTTTGCGATGGCATTTTCGCTGGGGATAGAGATCATCAATATGAAGATCAAAAAGAATAGTCAACCCGTAAAGCTCAAGGACACGGACGTTAACATGCCCACCCCAAAATAGGAGGCATGTATTTTTTGGGTCTTGTTCGTCAGACACTAAACTGATTTTGAAATGGACACGAATGAACTGAAAAACACGACTGATCTGGATGCCGAAGTGAGCGCTATCCCGCCGGTGACAGGAACCACGAGTATTAACGTCGGGGCGGCAGAACGGATCGTCTCCGCATTTGGTGGTGCCGCATTGACCGTGATGGGCTTCCGGGATATGAGAACACCCTCGGGATTGAGTATGCTCCTGGCAGGAAGCTTTCTATTAATGCGAGGATTGAGCGGCTATTGCCCGGTCAAGGAAGTCGTCGGTCGCAACACCCTCAGGAGAGCGGGTTCACCGATTGACATCAATACGAGCATGATGCTCCACAAGCCTGCCAATGAAGTGTATTCTTTCTGGCGTAAACTTGAGAACTTGCCAAGGATCATGACGCATCTGGAGAGCGTTGAGCAAATCGATCAAACGCACTCCCGGTGGACAGCCAAGGGTCCCGCGGGTGTGGGCAGTGTTTCCTGGGAGGCTGAGATCGTGGAAGATCAACAAAACGAACTCATCGCCTGGCGCTCGCTTCCCGGATCAACCGTCGATAATGCCGGACAGGTGCGCTTTCGTGAAACTCCCAATGGCACTGAAGTCAAGGTGCAGGTGAGCTACCGTCTCCCAGCCGGTGATGTAGGCGGTGTGGCGGCAAAGCTTTTCAGCCCGGTAGCAGGAAAGATAGTGAAGGATGACCTACGCGATCTAAAGGAAGTGATGGAGGAGGGGAACGTTCCTGCTGCAAAGAAGAAGGGACAGTAACTGCCATCAAATTCTCGCCTGATACGTATACAGATCAAAGTACCGGCCCTGTCGCTGGATCAGTTCATCGTGTTTGCCACGTTCAGCGATCGCGCCGTTCTCAATCACCAGGATTTGGTCGGCTTGGCGTATTGTGCTGAGCCGGTGAGCGATCACGAACGTCGTGCGACCGGCCATAAGGTTTGTCAGGCTGCGCTGGATATAGGATTCACTTTCCGTATCGAGGTTGGACGTTGCTTCGTCCAGGATCAGAATCCGTGGATTCGCGAGCAATGCGCGGGCGATGGCGATGCGCTGCCGCTGTCCGCCGGATAGTTTGACACCGCGTTCGCCGATGACAGTATCGAGGCCGTGTTCAAAGCGATCTGAAAACTCGTTGACGTACGCCGCCTGCACTGCTTGCTGCAATTCGTTGGCAGAGGCATCTGGTCTCGGGAAGAGAATATTGTCCCGGATAGTGCCTTCAAACAGAAAGTCATCTTGTAAAACCACACCCAGCTGCATCCGGTAACTTTCAAGCTTGACTTTGGACAAGTCTGTCCCGTCAACGGTGATCCTGCCGTTCCCGGGGGTGAGGTAGGTCGCTACCAGGCTCGCGATTGTTGACTTTCCGGATCCTGACGTGCCGACCAGCGCTGTAACGGTACCGGCAGGTGCCTCGAAGCTGATACCGTGCAATACATTCTTGTCGGGCTCATAGGCGAATGAAACATCGTCGAATACGATGTGACCCTGGATATTTCCGATGTGGACCGAGCGGTCTGGATCGTCGTGCTCGGTTTCCATGTTCATGATCTCTTCCGTTCTGTCTAATCCCGCCATAGCCTCGGTCAATTGACTTCCGATGTTGCTCATCTGAACGATTGGAGCGATCATAAAACCAAGGAACAGAGTAAACGAAATGAAATCGCCAACGGTCAGATCATTCTCAATGATCATATAGGCGCCGATTCCCATGATTCCGGTGCTGGCGAGACCGAGGAGGAAGGTAGCTGAACTCGTTACCAGGCTCGTCGAAGTGAGACTTTTCTTTACATTCTGGAACAATCTTTCTACACCATCTTCGAACGATTTGATTTCCTGGCGTTCTGCATTGAACCCTTTGATAACGCGAACACCGTTCAATGTCTCCGTTAGTCTGCCCGTTACTTCGGCGTTGATTACCCCTCGCTCGCGAAAAATGGGGCGTATGTAAGAGAATGCTTTCGCCGAGATCAGTCCGAAGATACCTACAGGTACCAGAACATAGAGTGTCATCAGCGGACTGATGCGGATCAGGATGAACAGCGAAATGACGGCGGTCAGCATTCCGCCGAACAACTGAACGAGGCCAGTACCTACCAGGTTGCGCACGCCCTCCACGTCCGTCATGATGCGCGACACCAAAGCCCCGCTTTTCGTATTGTCGAAGAACCGCACCGGAAGTTGCAGGATCTTTTGTTGCACCTGCGCCCGCAGGACTGCGATCAGGTGCTGTGCTTCTACGCTGAGAATTTTTGTCAAGAGAAAGGAAGTGGTAGCCTGAACGATGATAGCGATGACTACTGCGATCAGAAGATAGGTCAGAAGCTGCATGTCGCTGTTTGGAATCGCATCATCCAGGAGATACTTCGACGCACCTGGCAGTACGAGGCTGGCCAGGCGACTTATCACGATCAGCACCAGGCCGATCGTGATGATCTTTCTCCGAGGCCAAATGATCGTCCTAAATACGTGACCTATCGTGATCTTGGGTTTCTGCTTCATGTAGGTGGGGTCGATTTCGACACAGGAATATTGTTGCTACCAGGTTCGAATGTAGAATTTTTTTGTCAGGTGGGATGACGGTATTAGCGGTATGTTTTTTTTGCATTCGCTACGGATAAGAGAATAATTGACCAAAAAAGAAGGAGGGAATATGGACACTGTTGGAAAGACGTATGAAGTTGATAACCGGACCGGCCAGAACCTCGAGGGTCCTGACGCGAACCGGCCGCTGGAGCGGTTGACAGCGACATCGATCATCGGAGACGAAGTTGAGAACCCGCAGGGGGAAGGTCTGGGCAAGATCGACAACCTCATGATCAACCTCCGGACGGGGCGCGTTGAATACGCGGTGGTCGAGTACGGATCGTTTCTCGGGATCGGAGGAAAGCTGTTTGCGATTCCCTTTGAGGAGTTTCGTGTTGCACCGGAGCGGCGCGTATTCGTGTTGAATCGTGACAAGGAGTATCTGCGGCAGTCGCCCGGATTCGACAAGGGTCACTGGCCGGATACGAATAATCACCGATACTACGGCGACGTTGATAACTACTGGAGTGGTCGCGCCATGCCGTAGAAAACAGGTGCTCTGGAGACCGGGTCACGCAACTGGGTCGTCGAAGGAAAATGATGCGATCAATTGCGGACCTGGTCGCCATGGGTGATAGTGGCAGGTATCCACATTTTGCAGAATTTCCCGTTAACTTAAAGCATTATTAGGCTCTGCAGCGGGGTTGCCAGGCAAGGAACGCTATTTTAGCGACTGAAGTATGGCAAAACGAAATGGCTCTGTTTTCGGAAGTTTAAAACATCGGATACAAAGATATTACAAACGACATGGTCTACTGAAGCTGTTCGCGATATCAGTTGTCGCTATGCTTGCAGCGGTTGTTGGTTTTGTTTTTCTGGTTTCAGTTGGATTGTTCGGGCGTTTGCCGACAGTTGAACATTTAAAAGATATTCGCCATCCTGTCGCGAGCGAGGTTTACAGCGCTGACAGCGTCCTGCTGGGCCGCTACTACCTTCAGGACCGAACACCTGTGGAGGGCAGCGATATCCCGCGAAATCTTCGCGATGCACTGATTGCAACCGAGGACGTTCGCTTCTACGATCACGACGGCATCGACTTCAGGAGTTTGGCACGTGTGCTGGTCAAGACGTTGCTAATGCAGAAGGAATCCTCGGGAGGAGGAAGTACACTAACTCAGCAACTCGCCAAGAACCTGTACCCGCGCCGGTCATATGCGATGTTCTCACTTCCTGTCAACAAGGTGCGCGAGATGATCATTGCCAGCAGGCTGGAGGAGGTGTATTCGAAGGACGAGCTACTGGTGCTATATCTTAATACGATCCCTTTTGCTGACAACACCTACGGCGTGAAAACAGCAGCCGAGCGATTCTTTTCCACGGCAGTGAAGGATCTCACTGCCGATCAATCGGCGATGTTGGTGGGTATGCTCAAGGCAACGCACAGCTATAACCCCCGACTTTTTCCCGAACGGGCACTGTTGCGGCGAAATCTCGTGATCGCACAGATGGAAAAGTACCAGTTCATCTCGGCCGAGGAGCAGCGGATATTGCAAGACAAGCCCCTGGGCCTCCGGTACAACAATGTCAACCACAATTCCGGCCTCGCTCCGTACTTCCGCGCATATCTGAAGAATGAATTGCTAGCGTGGTGTAGCACTCACAGGACTGACGATGGAAATCCCTACAATCTTTATACTGATGGATTGAAAATATACACGTCAATCGACTCGCGTCTGCAGAAGTATGCCGAATCCGCCATGCGAAAGCAAATGAAGAAACTTCAGGACGTATTTGCCAAGCAGCTGGATAGTAAGCAAGTGGACCAGGTAGCCCTGAGCAGACTGCGGCAATTGCCGCAATACAGGCAACTCGCAGATGCGGGGCTTCCGGAGAATGAAATTCTGGATGCACTTAAAAAGCCTGTGCGAACCAGGATATATACATGGGACGGCGTTCAGGAAGTTGAGATGAGTCTTTTCGATTCCGTGCGGCATCATATGCAGTTCTTGCAAGCTGGTGTGCTGGCCATGGAACCTGGTACCGGCGAGATTCGCGCATGGGTTGGCGGTATTGATCACCAATTCTTTCAGTATGATCATGTCCGTCCGGAGACCAAGCGGCAAGTAGGGTCCACGTTGAAACCGATCCTGTACGCAGCTGCACTGGAAGAAGGTATCGGGCCATGCACCTATATATCGGCCGGAAAGACCGAGTACACGAATGTCGACTCGTGGACTCCGGCGAATACCGATAATGAAACGTACGAACGCAAGTACTCCATGGAGGGTGGGTTGTCAGGGTCCGTTAACACGGTGTCGGTTAAGTTGTTGGAAAAAACAGGCATTCGCAACGCGATCAATACGGCCCGGAAAATGGGGATCTCGAGCGAGCTTCCTGCAGTCCCTTCGCTTGCCCTTGGCACTCCGTCTATATCGATGACGGAAATGGTCATCGCGTACGCGACACTTGGAAACGGCGGCATGCGAGTAAAGCCCCGGTATCTGATAAGCGTTTCCGATCGCCACGGAAACGTCCTGGATAAAATGGACAATGATGGTCAATCACCTGCCAGAGCGATTTCGCGAGAAAGCGCGCAGATGATGGTTCACATGCTGCGATCGGTTGTGAGTGAAGGTACTGGCTCCTCGCTTCGCACGCGGTTCGCCGTACACAATGAGGTTGCCGGAAAGACGGGTACGACACAACTGAATGTCGATGGATGGTTCATGGCGATTACTCCGAAGCTGGTTATCGGAACCTGGGTCGGTGCAGACGACCCCCGTCTCCATTTTAAAAGTACGAGCCTGGGACAGGGTGCCGCAACCGCTCTTCCGATCACCGCCTACTTTCTTCAGCAAGTAAACAGCGACAAAACACTCCGGGACTTATCTACTGCAAGATTCCCGGCTCTTTCTCAGGAATTGCTTGATGAAATGGATTGCAAGACATTCAAATCAGATTTGAATATTTTCCAGCGAATTTTCAAAAAGAAAAAGAAGACGAAATCAAAGAAATTTCGCGATGACCGCGACTGATTCAGAATTTACCGGGTAAGCCCAGCAATTGCGTGTCCTCCGCAGGTGCTTCGGGACCTTTCCGCTCGTTCTGTGATTCGATGAATGCTTCCAGACTTATGAAGAAGCGAAGTCTGTGTTTCCAGATGAGCTTGCTGCCAATGGCCTCCTTAAAAGTGCGGACGTCAATCGCTTCATCGAGCCAGTATAGCTCGTGTGTATCCAGCTCCGATGAACCCCCTGTGTAACCCGGCATAAAATTGATACCGGAAGACTCCAGTTTCTTTAAGACATCTTCACGAAAATCTGCTTTCCCTGTAATATAAACTGTTATCCAGCCCATGATCTTATCCCTTTCATTCTTCCTGATCGGGCATTGTTGCCACGAATTCAGCGCACGATGAATGCCGCTTATATAACGCGGTTGCAATGTTCTGGTTTCATTATCGAATCCGGTTTTCGGATAATCTTTTAGCACGCGTTAGCGCAAACGTTAATGCTCTTCTCCAGTGATTTACGCCCACATAAGATACCACACAGAGACGCCAAGTAACCAGCGCATCACCGTTTATATTATCAGCGTTCGGATGCGTCGTCTCTTTTTTGTAAGTTCGGAGGTAATGATATGCTGACGTGGATTGCCATCGTAGGATTTGTCCTTTTTCAGGACGTCGTTCCCTTCAAACCCGGTGACGAGTTTGAAGTGACGCTTGATTATCATTTTCGCCCGCGTCCGCTATCGGATAGGAATACAGTCGATCTGAGCCGGCGTACGGACCGCGGTTCCGGCGTTTTGCCTTATCTGAAACTCCATATTGCGGTCAAGCAGGCCCCCGCGAACAAAGGTCGCGTGGCGATTACCGACAATCTGAATCCGCGTCCCTTGTTCAAGCGCATCGCTCCGGGGTCGATACTGGAGTTGGATCTCGGGTTCACAGCGGATATGATCGACCGCGTTCGCCCGTACGAGTATACACTCACCTTTGTAGACGCAGAACGGACGCCGATCGACCGGATCGTCATCCTTGTAGATCAGGATGGTTCTTTTTTTGTGAACGGGGAGAAGCGCGGTCGGTTTTAAGACGTTACGCCCCACCATAGCATTCCCAAAAATCTGTAAACGGTCGTTTAAAAACCGTCTATAAGGGTTAAACTTGTGTTAAAACTTACGGAATGAGACCGCTTTTACTCCTGCTATTACTCTCTCCTCTTGCCGTATTCGGGCAACCGACACATCAACCGGACGCAGCGGAGATACGGTTGAAGCTCGAGAAACTGAACGTCCTGGGATCGGTGCTCTACCTGGCAGCCCACCCGGATGACGAGAACACGAACATAATCGCCCACCTCTCTAACGAGCGGCTCGCGACGACCGGATACCTTTCTCTCACACGCGGTGATGGAGGTCAGAACCTCATCGGCCCCGAAATACGCGACCGACTTGGCTTGATCCGAACACACGAGCTGCTCGCTGCTCGCAGTATTGATGGTGGTGAACAATTCTTCACCCGTGCGATCGACTTCGGGTACTCAAAGTCCGCAGATGAAGCATTTTCGATCTGGGGCCGGGATTCGGTTTTATCAGATGCCACGAAGGTGGTGCGGCAGTTTCAGCCGGATGTGATCATTCGCCGGTTTCCCCCGGACACGCGTGCAGGTCATGGACATCACACAGCTTCCGCGATCGTTGCAGAGGAAGTGTTTGAACTTGCCGCGAACCGCGACGTATTTCCCGAACAAGTAGCACAATTCGGCACCTGGCAAGTCAGGCGCCTCTACACGAACACCGGACGCTGGTGGACACAATCCATTGATGAGAACACCGAAGGCGTGATAGCGGTTGATGTTGGAGGATACAACCCGCTTCTGGGTAAGTCGTATCCGGAAATTTCTGCGCTTAGTAGCAGCCAGCACAAAAGCCAGGGCTGGGGTCGCCGTGGTCTGCGCGGCTATAGGCCGGAGTATCTCGAACATATGAAAGGTGACTCCGCGAAGACCGATATTTTCGATGGTATCGATACCTCGTGGCGACGTGTTCCCGGAGGTTTGGTCGTGCAACCACTAGTCGAGAAAGTTATCGCTGAATTTGATGCCCGTAATCCCACCGCATCGGTTCCTCGGTTGCTCGAGATCCGCGATACTATTGAGAAGCTTCAACGCAACGTCTGGACGACCCGGAAACTGGCGGAAGTGGAACAGTTGATAGTCGATTGCCTCGGACTTTATGCGGAAGTCACTGCATCACATTATCAGGTCGCTCCGGGAGAACCGGTAACGGCAATGGTTGAATTGATCAACAGATCGGACTATGCCGTGCGGGTGGCTGGTATTGCTGCCACGACTTTGCAGTGGGATTCGGTGTTTTCAGATGACCTCCGTAACAATCAACTCAAGTCGATCGCGGTGAAGATGCGTGTTCCCGCGGATGCGGGGTTCTCTGATCCATACTGGTTGAGGCAACCGCATACCACGGGTTTGTATACCGTCGCTGACACCGAGATGATCGGTCAGGCACAGAACGACCCTGCAGTCGCATTCGTATTCGACCTGGCAATAGGAAACAGTCGCCTTCGCTTGATAAGGCCGTTGATATACAAGTGGGTCGATCCGGTTCGGGGAGAGTTGTGGAGACCTTTTGAGATTGTTCCGCCCGTGATGGTCAATCTGTCGGAAGATGTAATGGTATTCGGAACCCGGGATCCGCGTCCGATCAGGTTGCTGATTCGCTCTGCGAGCGATGGGTTGCTGCGGGGCACGGTTCGCCTGGCTTTGCCGGATGGCTGGCGCGCCGATCCTGTGTCATCGGCATTTGAGTTGAACACGCGCGGGGCAGAGGCAACGGTCACGGTACTCGTTTATCCGTCGGAGCGTGAACATTCTGGCGTTATTCGAGCCATCGTAAACGTCAACGGCAATGATCACGACCGGTCATTGCAATTGATCGCTTACGATCATTTCCCCATCCAGACACTCGTTCCGCATGCCAAAGCGAAAGCCGTCCGTATCGATCTCCGGATCGCCGGTGAGCGAGTTGGCTATATCCGCGGTGCCGGTGATGATGTCCCCGCCGCGTTGCGCAACATGGGTTTCGAAGTTGTGGAGATGAACAATGACGATATCACGCCTCAGAACCTTCAAAGGATGGACGCGGTTGTCCTGGGTGTGCGTGCGCTCAACACAAATGAACGCGCGAGATATTTCATGCCCGCCGTCCTGGAATACGCCCGGAACGGTGGCACGGTGGTCGTGCAGTACAATACGAACGGGGGCTTGCAATGGAAGGATTTTTCACCGTTTCCCCTGGAGGTCGGACGCGATCGTGTTGCAGATGAGACTGCGGAGGTGCGGATACTAAAGCCTGCACATGCTGTGATGACGACGCCCAACAAACTTACCGCCAAGGATTTCGACGGGTGGGTGCAGGAACGCGGACTCTACTTTCCGTCTCGCTGGGATGACCGGTTCGACGCGGTGTTATCGATGAACGACCCGGACGAACCGGCAAAGAGCGGTAGCCTGCTCGTTGCATCGTACGGCGATGGTTATTTTGTCTATACCGGGCTCTCGTTCTTCCGGCAACTCCCCGAAGGCGTTACCGGGGCGTATAAACTGTTCGCAAATCTCGTATCTTTAGGGAAGGCGTCGAAGGCACGAACCTCTCGTGGAAGAGAAAAAAGCAAGTGATCACGATCAAATTCAGTCGATGAACGAATCTGAAAAACCTCCGCTGTTCAACTCCTGGTCCGGGTGGTATACACTCATTCTGGGTGCATTGTTGATACAGATCATCCTCTATTACTTACTAACCGCCGCCTTTGCATGAACGCGATTGACTGGATCGTACTTCTTCTGACCATTCTGTTCATCGTCACTTACGGCACGTGGAGGACGCGAAAGACCGCTACGGTAGAAGGTTATCTGAAGGGAGACAACAGCCTGAAGTGGTGGATGATGGGTATCTCCATAATGGCGACACAGGCGAGCGCGATCACGTTCTTGTCGACACCGGGACAAGCTATGGAAGACGGTATGCGTTTTCTGCAGTTTTACTTCGGGCTTCCCATTGCCATGGTCATCATTTCGGTCACCATGGTGCCGATTTATTACAGGCTTAAGGTTTACACTGCATATGAGTATCTGGAATCCCGCTTTGACCGCAAAACAAGGACACTCACGGCGTTGTTATTCCTCGTTGGCAGGGGACTTTCCGCAGGGATCACGTTGTTTGCCCCGGCACTCGTACTCTCGACGATCTTGAGTCTTCCCGTTGTGGTGACGACGATATTCATCGGGACACTGGTGATCATCTATGTAGTGTCCGGCGGAACAAAAGCAGTCAGCCTCACGCAACGCCAGCAGATGGCAGTCATCATGGGTGGTATGCTACTTGCCGGCGTGCTCGCGTTCTACCTCATTCCGGAGGAAGTGAGCTTTACAGATACGGTGCGGATAGCAGGGGAGATGGACAAGCTCAATCTCGTCAATCTTGAGTTCGACATCCAGGATCGATATAATATCTGGTCGGGCCTGATCGCAGGGACCTTCCTCTTCCTCTCTTACTTTGGCACCGATCAGTCGCAGGTCGGTCGGTATCTCGGCGGGGCATCGGTGACGCAAAGCCGACTCAGCCTGATGTTCAATGGTCTTCTCAAGATCCCGATGCAGTTTGTCATACTCTTCATCGGTGTGCTGGTGTATGTGTTCTACCTGTTCGTCCAACCTCCTGTGTTTCACAACCGCGTCTTGCAGGAACGCGCCATGCAGACGGAGCATGCCGACTCGCTTCGCTATTATGAAGACCGGTACAGCGCCGTCTATGCGCAGAAACGCGTGGCCGTCGACCAACTGGTTACTGCTATTCAATCCGATGATGAGCCTGCTATCGGCGCGGCGAGCGCAATGGTGAAAAGCTATCAAAAGGAGGAACTGGCGTTGCGCGACAATGTGAAGGCGACTATCGCGAAAGCAATCCCCAATGCCAAGACGCGCGACACCGACTACATGTTCCTCAACTTCGTGTTATCAAACCTCCCAAATGGGGTGATTGGACTGCTCCTGGCGGTGATGTTCAGTGCGGCGATGTCGTCGATGGCAGGGGAACTGAATGCGCTGGCGTCAACGACCTCGGTAGATATTTACAAGCGTTCTTTTAAACCCGATGCGTCCGATGCACACTACCTGGGTATGTCGCGGTTTTTTACCGTGATGTGGGCTCTGCTTGCTATGGTCTTTGCGATGCTGGCAAATTTTGCAGAGAACCTCATCCAGTTTGTCAACATTATTGGTTCGCTTTTCTACGGGACGATCCTGGGTATTTTTCTTGCGGCCTTCTATGTCAGACGCGTGGGTGGGACGGCAGTATTCTGGGCTGCGATCATCGCGGAGGGTGTGGTTGTGTATTTTTATATGTTCACGGATATCGCCTATCTGCTCTTCAATATCATCGGTTGCGTGACGGTCATTCTGCTTGCATTGTTGTTCGAGGCGATATTACCGCGGCCGAAAAGTCTCGATTAATTAGTGTTAGTGGCCAACTTCTGGCCGCCAGGCACTTTCACGAGAACGACTGTGTCGCCGTGACAGTTGAGACCTTTTCCGAACTCAATGATGGTGTATCCGCAGTCGCGCTGCATTCGCACGGTATTTCTTTCTTTTTCCGGTTGTAAGCTGGCACCGATCATCACGACCAGGATCAATAACAGTGTCAGGAGTGTCAAAAGCGTTTTCATAGCCTCGAAGTTGTAAGGGCTCTGCGACAAAGTTTGTGCCCGCTAGCGGAGCGAAGCAGGCGGGACTGCGGGGGAAGGGGTTCCCCACAGCCGAATCGGCTGTAATTGGTATGCGTTTTTAACGAACCGAACGTACAAAGAACTCGACTCAACATTAACCTGGGATATTATGGAAAACTATCGGATCTATTGCGAGGAGGGAGAGCGGGCAGAGGTCATGCGGATCTTGCGCACACATAATGACATCGTGATCGACAACGTGGATTCGCAGAGTATCGGCATTACGATCGAACGAAGTAACCCGGAAGCTTTTCTTCGCGACTTGCTCGATCAAATTGAACGAGAGGTGTTTCAGTATCGGCGCGAGCGAGATGGCATACAGTAGGAAGAATGCAGAAAGGGTGTTATCTTACTTCTATTAACGGCATGACAGCTTTTCAGTAAACCTTATGCGTTGGCGCGGCAGACAAGTCAGTGGGAATATCTCTGATCGGAGGAGGGCTGGTGGGAAACTGGCTCTCGGTGGTGTGGGCGGCGTTGTTGTACTTCTCCTCGCCGTTCTGCTGGGAGGCAATCCGCTTGAAATGATCAATCTGAGTGCCCCGCCGGCGGGTGCACCCTCGGCCGCAGAGGACGAACAGGCGGAGTTTGTCGGCGTGGTGCTGAAAGACACGGAAGACGTCTGGAGCGACATCTTTGCGGAGGAGTTCAATGCCGATTATCAGGAGCCGATGCTGGTGCTGTTCAGTCAATCAGACCAATCAGGATGTGGATTTGCAAGTGCCGCGACCGGTCCGTTCTACTGTCCACTTGACAAATCGGTGTACATCGACCTTAGTTTCGCAGATCAGCTGTCACAAACATTCGGTGCGGCAGGAGATTTTGCGATGGCATATGTCGTCGCGCACGAGGTCGGTCACCACGTCCAGAATTTGCTGGGCACTTCCGGGAAGGTACATGAGGCGCGTCAGCAACTCAGTGAAAAAGAGGGCAACCGGTTAAGCGTTGCACTTGAACTGCAAGCGGATTTCTACGCCGGTCTCTGGGCGCACCACGCTGAGAGGATGAAGCAAATACTGGAACCCGGCGACATCGAGGAAGCTCTGCGTGCGGCTAACGCGATCGGAGATGATCGTCTACAGAAGCAATCACAGGGTTATGTCGTGCCAGATGCATTCACCCACGGCACTTCAGATCAGCGAATGTATTGGTTCAAACGAGGATTTGAGACCGGCGACATTCACGAAGGGAATACGTTCGAAGAGGTTCATTGATATTCCTGCACCGGATTGGATTTATGCTCAATGGTAGCGGCCTGCCGGCTCGCAACATTTTCTTTTTGCTTTGTCTCAAGTTTGTGTTTCTTTCTCCAGATCCTTATCTGTGTTCCCTTCTTATGCCAGAAGCGCAGTGAAGCAGGATCGATCTTCCACTTGAGCATTAGCGAGCGGAAAGGAATTGACAACAGGAACATCAAGCGTTTTGGCGTTGGCCATGAGTACAACAGGTGTTCCTGCCGGATCAGCATAGCAGTTAGTTCGCGCATTGCATAATTCTCTTCATTCCGCAATCGCTCCATGTAAACGGGGTGGGGCCCAACGTCGTGGTAGTTCTTTTCCGCCCACAGGAACTTCAACCCTGTCAGCGAGGGGACCACGTCGAACGTAAGTCCGGCAAATTGCGCCTGTCGAAAGAAGTCCACGCGAGGATAGGAGTAGGTTTCGTTGATGTTTTTCCAGTATCCAATCTTGTCAACTATGTTTTTCTTGTGTACGACCGCCGTAGCCTCGGGAGGAATCGGAAGGGAGGGTAACAATGGTATGTCGGCGCGTGAATGCGTGAACGAGTACACCCACTGGATGATGGAGAATACGATATCGGCATTCGTCCGTTCAAGGTGCGCCACCGTGTCTGCCAGGTGGTTCGGCAACCAGATATCATCGTGATTCAGGTACGCGATGTATTCTCCCTGGCCACGACGGATGCCTTCATTGTTGGGCTTGCTCTGATAGCCTGAGTTTTGCGGCAGGTTATACCACCGCACGCGCGGATCACTGTTGAACGATCGCACGACCTGTTCGGTGTGGTCAGTGCAGCAATCTCCGATTATCCACAGTTCGAAATTCTCATAGGTTTGCCACAACACACTTTCAATCGCGAATTTTAGTGTCTCCGCTCTGTTATAGGTGGCAATGACCACCGTTACCAACGGTTCGGGTATTGTTTTGTTCATGCGAGCTCCAGGTTTGTTTTTTTCGGTGGTGTTATCTCGACGTGTTCTTGCTCCGCACTCCGGTCGATAGCTTCAAAGTACATTTTGAACTCCTCTGTCATATCGAATTCCACATCTTCAAGCGAAATGCGTTCATCGCGGGGGATGTCGCGCTTGATCCGCAGATTGTCGTTCAACAGGATCGGGAGCCCCGGACGCAGCCCGGGCTCGTCGAGATTCTCAATAAGGCCGTAGCTGTTGAAGCCTCCCATTCCGTCAAGTCTGTCGCCTGCGCGTAGGTCCCGCTTCGCAAATGTGTGAACATTTGTTCTCATGCCGTAAATCGGCTGAAGCCTGGCGGTGCCGTCGAGGTATGCTTCTGCAATACATTGCATCGCCTCGATGTGACCGAGGTGGTACGGGCGCGAGAAAACGTAATAGGGTCCTGGCCCCACGTCGGGTGGGAACCAGTTGAATGTGTATTGCTGGAATTTGTCGGCTGTGTGTGCAACGACAAAGACACCGCCTTTAGGTTCGCTTCCGAGCACGTAATCGACAAGGGGATGTTGACGGTCCCATACCTCGTCAAAATTGATGTGGTTGAAGATGTCGTTCACATGTGTCATGCGGTGGCCGAACATCCCGGGTGTCGCGGTTCTGCCATTGATGGCATTAGCCAGTACCGCCATTTCAACACACAGTTTGGTACCGTCCGTGTAAGACGAGCACATCTTATGATCGAGTGTGCGCTTATCAGCTTCGGGAGCGATTTTGACTGGGTCGGTATAGCGATCCAGAAAATTCTTGATGTTGCCGGCCATTACGATGTCGAGACCCCATAGTTCGATCTCGTCGATCATCTTCTTAATAACCGTCGGTTGATCTCCATCCGCGCATGTATAGACCACGCCGTTGCGTTGCGCTTCCTTTAGCAAAAGCGGACCATACATCATTTCCGCTTCAAAATTCATCATCACGACATGATGGTGGTTTCGTATCGCATCGCGGGCGTGCAGTGCTCCCTGCAAAACTGCGTTGGAGGATTCCACGAGCACGTCTACGAGACCACTTCCCGCGAGCAACTCACCCTTGTCAGTTACAGCGACCTTTCCCTGCTGGATAGCGTGGTTGAGATCATCGAGTGTGTGAACAACACGGTGGTCGAGTCCGAGCCAATTCGCGCAGTCGATTGCCTTTTCAAGCTGGATATCGGCAATGGCAACCGGTTGCATCCCCGGTGTTGCGTTAACCTGGTACACGAGACCTTTCCCAATGGAACCAATACCAATGACAGCGACGCGAATTTCTTCGTCAAGAGCCCGGAGACGGGTTTGGAGTGTTTTCATCTGATTCATGCGGACGGAATTACTGGTTCGATCAATTGTTAAAATGACGGTTGATCAATACGGCAGTAAATTTCCGTGCCCGGGGGGAGGGGTGATGGGGCTAGGGGTAAGGGGGTAAGGGGGTAAGGGGGTAA
>CAYTMU010000038.1:0-1181 GCA_964438975.1 uncultured Roseivirgaceae bacterium
CCCCCTAGCCCCAATACACCTTCAAATTCCTCGTTGCTCTTCCCGCAGCGATGATATCCAGCTTACCATCTCCATTCAGGTCGGCGACGACAAGGTCTTCACAGGCCATACCGTTTTCGTCAACCCAGGATTCGTCCCAGCCGGAATCGCCTTGAACAAATAGCTTGATCCCGACCTTCCCATTGCTGTCGGGATTCCTCCATCCGGCAACTATCTGATTCTGGCCTAGTCCCAAAAGATCGGCTACGGCCAGCGCATGTCCCTGATTCATATCCTTCGTCAGAACAGTGCGAAGCATGGCGCCTTCATGCCGGCTAGTATAGACTGTCAGTTCATTTCCGTGCATAGGCTCGATCCCCGCAATCACCGGACTTGCTTCTTGCGCGCGTACTTCGCCAAAACTCCTGCTCTGGATCACCCATTTACCACGCGACCACCGGTTTCCGTTGAAGTGGAATCGCTTGACTCCTTCCTTACCACCGATGTAAACAAATTCCTGACCACCGCGTGCTACAACGTCAAGGTTATGCGTAAGGTGCATACTCTCATCCATAAGCGTCAACTTCCAGGAGTCGTTCGCGGGATCGCGTGGGAATTCATAGGCGAAAACTCTTACGCCTCTCCCCTCGCCATCCTTGTTCCCGCGTCCGTGCAAAGGCAGCACAACAAGGTGAAACGAATCGCCGGCTTTCACCCATCGCATGCGGTGTGTAACGGGTTCGTGGTGCAAGCGGACTGGCCGCCACTTTTGTGTCGGATCGGTTGGTCTTACCAGGTAGAACACGGCGCCGGATCTCACGGTATCCGACGTCTCGGACGGGTTCCACTGGGCGCCGACGGCAATTTCAACTTTGCCGTCGCCGTCAAGATCCCGGGCGGCGATGCAGACGTTGTCGAATTCCGTCAGGTCCTCGGCGACTACAAATCGACGCCAGTCGCCATTGCGATACCACACGATCTGCTTCTTGTCTGCGAGCAGAATATCCTGTTTGCCATCACCGTCGACGTCGCCGATGGCAAGCCCGTAGCCGATCGCCACGTTCTCGTCAATCAACTGTTCCCGAAACCCCGGCTGCTGCTGGATGCCATCCCCCAGAACGGATACAAAAAGCGAAAGGAATATCAGATGGATCATAGCCCTGAAGATAGGAATAATTTATTCCCCCGCCTTCGCTAAAGCT
>CAYTMU010000038.1:1281-7335 GCA_964438975.1 uncultured Roseivirgaceae bacterium
CCCCCCTAGCCCACTAGCCCCCGCCTTCGCTAAAGCTACGGCGGGCAAAGCCCTTACCCCTTCATTCCCGTATCTGCACCTGGAACGTCGTGCCTGTGCCGAGGCTGGATTCGACTTGAATAGATCCGTCGATTTTGCAAAGTGTTTCCTTCACTATATAAAGGCCGAGTCCCGAGCCTTTCGACTGTTCCGAGGCACGGAAAAACATCTGGAATATCTTCTCCAGATAGATCTGGTCAATACCAAGTCCGTTGTCCTTTACAGTGATGACCTTCACACCGTCGCGGTCAGCGGCTTCGATGCGGATAAACGGACGACTCTTGCTTTCGTCCCGGTATTTCAGCGCATTGTCAATCAGGTTCGACAACACGATCTTTAATCTCATGGAGTCGGTGTGGAGGACCAGATCTTGCCGAACGAGATTCTCGATATGTACATCGGGATTGCCAACCGAGAATGTCAAGGCTTCTGTTACTTCGTCGATAGTGTCACGCAAGTTGATTGCCTGACGGCGGATATCCATTCGGGCATTGCGGGAATACGAGATGATCTCTTTGATGAAATCCTCCAGGTCCTGGATCTTTCCCTTCATCATGTCGAGGTAGCGATCAGCACCCGCGTGATCCAGCTTGGCCACTTCGATGAGTCCAAGTAGCGAACTGAGTGGAGCGCGAAGGTCGTGCGATGCGCTGTAGACGAAACGATCGAGCTCGGCGTTGGCTTTTTGCAGTTCATCATTCTTGTCGAGCACCGACTTCTGGGTGTGATAGTGAAGGTCCATCAAGAAATACATGATGGCAATGCTGGAAACCAACGTTACTAGAAAGTTGATGGTATAGCTTGAGCGGAGATACTCCTGCGGATAGACACGCTCCGGAAACCCGAAGTCGACCCAGTACGAGATCAGGAACAATGTAACCGACAGTCCGATGAACCCGAGTGCCAGAACCCGGTCCCGAAAGCCGAGCAGCGCGAATGCCATCAGGCTGCACGTGGCAAACAGCATAAATACACCGCTCCCAAACGGGTCGATGATCGAGAAATAGAAGATGAAAACGTTGATCGCCAACAGGAAGAGCACCGTCGCGAAGCGATACTGCTGAAGCCTGTTCAACACAGCGGTCACCAGCGCAAGTCCCGCCACCGCGAGATAATAGGGTTCGTTCCCCTCGACGCCGTGGTAGATATCGACGAAGATATAGCCAAGGGCTACTGTAAATGTGATGATGGCGAGCTGACTGCGCAGGATGGCATTTCGGTAATCCATCCGCGACGGGATAAACACGTTACTCCCCAATACAAGATCCCGGAAACTCATTGGAGCAAGATATGAGTAGCGGCGTTTACGGCAGCGATCGCACGAACACTTTTCATGTAGCGTGTAAGAAATGTGACAAAAAAGTTGATTTTTAACCGTGAACAACTCGTGAATCCCTACCGGCAGACCCTAATCCGCCGGAAAAGCCGTACCTTTGCGGCTTATTTCAGACTATGATCGCAGTTAACAATCTATCCCTGCAATTCGGCAAACGCGTATTGTTCGACCAGGTGAACATGAAGTTCACCGGGGGCAACTGCTACGGCGTGATCGGGGCGAACGGTGCAGGTAAATCAACATTTCTAAAAATACTGGCGGGCGACATCGACCCTACCGCCGGATCTGTCAACCTCGAACCCGGCAAGCGCATGGCAGTGCTCCGCCAGAACCACTACCAGTTCGATGAGGTCAGCGTGCTCGATACCGTCATGATGGGACACAGCAAGCTCTGGAGCATCATGAAGGAGAAGGACGCGCTCTATGCAAAACCCGATTTCTCAGAAGCGGATGGTATCAAGGCCTCCGAACTGGAAGCTGAGTTCGCGGAGATGAATGGATGGAATGCGGAGTCCGATGCGGCTTCCTTGTTGAGTGGACTCGGCATCCCCGAGGAAGACCACTTCAAGCTTATGAAGGACCTCAGCGGTAACCAGAAGGTCCGTGTCCTGCTCGCGCAAGCCATCTATGGCAACCCCGATATCCTGATCCTCGATGAGCCGACCAACGACCTCGATATACACACAATCGCTTGGTTAGAGGATTTCTTACTTGAGTTCAAGAATACTGTGATCGTTGTGTCGCACGACAGGCACTTCCTCGACACAGTTTGTACACACGTTGTAGACATCGACTTCAAAGCGATCAGGCTGTTCACCGGAAACTACTCATTCTGGTATCAGTCGAGTCAGCTTGCCCTGTCGCAGCGTTCCGCAGCAAACAAGAAGGCAGAAGACAAGAAGAAGGAACTCCTCGAGTTCATCGCACGCTTTAGCGCAAACGCTTCGAAATCACGGCAGGCAACGAGCCGTCGCAAGCTCCTCGAAAAGATCAACGTCGACGAGATTCAGCCGTCGACGCGGCGATACCCTGCCATCATTTTCCAGCAGAAACGCACGGCAGGAGACCAGATCCTCCAAGTCGAAAATCTGTCGTATTCGGAAAATGGCGTGACATACTTCAAAGGGCTCGACATCTACGTCAATAAAGGTGACAAGATCGCGTTTCTCAGCAAGGATAGCCTCGCGCTTACCTCGCTCTTCAAGATCCTGGCAGGTGAACTGGCGCCCACCACAGGTTCGTTCAACTTCGGGCAGACCATCACGTGGGCCTACCTGCCATCGAACAACGAAAAATTCTTTCAGTCGGACGACAATCTGATCGACTGGTTGAGGCAATTCGCGGAGGATGAGAACAAGGACGAGGTCTACATCCGCGGGTTTCTGGGCAAAATGCTCTTCTCGGGAGAAGAGGTCTTCAAGAAGTGCAATGTGCTCTCCGGTGGCGAGAAAGTCCGCTGCATGATCTCGCGCATGATGCTGGCGGGAGCAAATCTTTTGATACTCGACGAGCCGACCAACCACCTCGATCTGGAGTCAATTACCGCATTCAACAACGCATTGAAGGACTTTCCGGGCACCGTATTGTTCACATCGCACGACCATGAGTTCACGCAGACCGTTGCCAATCGGATCATTGAGATCACTCCGAACGGATTCATCGATCGCTTGATGACATACGACGAGTATATCGAAAGCGAGGCAGTGGCCGGACAGAAGGAAGCGTTGTACGCCTAAAATATTTTCACGCGGCATGCACAACAAAGCTAACAGTTACTTAAATTTAGGGAGAGAGAATTAATTCCCGGTCGTACATCCAAACGGATTAAACCTAAAACAAAAGTTAGCTATGGCAAAAAAAGCAAAAAAAGCCGCGAAGAAATCAGCTAAGAAAGCCGGTAAGAAGTCCGCGAAAAAGGCGGCAAAAAAGGGAGCTAAGAAAGCTGCCAAAAAGGCCCCCAAGAAAGCAGCGAAGAAGGTGAAGAAAGTAGCGAAGAAAAAAGTAGCGAAGAAGGCTGCGAAGAAATCGGCAAAAAAAGCGGCGAAGAAGTCCGTCAAAAAAACAGCGAAGAAAGCTGCGCCGAAGAAGGCAGCTGCGAAGAGACCCGCGCGGCGCAAGGCAGCGCCCCGGAAGCCAGCCAGCCCCACTCCTTCTGTAACCCCGGCGGTTTCGCAACCCAGCACCACACAGTCATCGCTCTTTGGAACCAGCGAATCATCCTTCTCCAGTTCCGCAGATGACGAAAGTGAAGGTGGTACACCGGGCTCATCCGGCAGCCCCTTCAGTTCGAACTAACGAACAAAAAAAGGCGATGCAGTGCATTGCCTTTTTTATTCTTAATGTCTGTGTCAGTGATCTACTGGATCAGCACGCCCCGGTATTTTCTGGGATCCCGCAGCACTGTGGCAATCCCCTTCGATACCGAAAGCAACGGATTGTCATCGATGTGTACCGGTAATCTGAATTTGCGCTGAAGCCTCTCCTGGAGCCCGCGAAGCAAGGCGTTTCCTCCTGTTACATTGAGACCTTGTGTATAGATGTCAGATGCAAGCTCGGGAGGACATGTCTCCAAGGTTTGAATGATTCCGAGCTCAATCGCACTGATCGACTTCTCCAGTACGTTGGCGATCTCGCGGTAATCAACTGTACGGGTAACAGGCAAGCCTCTGAGGAGTTCCTTCCCTTTCACCGCCATCGGTGCCGGCGGATTTTCGAGATCTTGAACTACCGCACCTACTTGAATTTTCACCTGTTCGGCGGTCTTTATCCCAATCTCTACGTTGTACTCTTTCCTGAAGTAATGCCGGATGGTTTCATCCATCGAGTCTCCCGCGACCTTCACTGATTGAAACCCGGCAATACCCGAAAGCGAGATGACGACAATTTCAGTGATCCCGCCTCCGATATCAATGACAAGCTGCCCCTCCGGCTCCTGAATATTCAACCCCATCCCCAGGGCCGCCGCAATCGGTTCAAAGATCAGCCATGTGTTCCGGGCATGAAGACTTTCGAGTGCGTTGAGCAATGCCCGGCGTTCAACATGGGTCGTCGAGAAGGGTACACCGGCAATGACATCCCCGTAGCCGTTAAACAACGACTTGTCGCTGTATGCCAAGCGCATCAAAGCGTGCAGCATCTTCGCCGCAGAATCATAATCGGCAATGACACCTCCCCGAAGGGGCTTCACCGGACGGTACGCCTTATGCGCTTTCTCGAACATATCATACGCCTGTGAACCGACAGCACGTACCTCAGTGCGATCGGAATCGAGAACGATATAAGACGGTTGATCGACCAGAAGCTTGTCCGTGTCGCGCACGAGTGTATTCGTATTACCCAGATCGATGGCAAAACTTCTCTTCCGGATAAAGTCGAATTTCACCATAGTGTGCATTGGGCGCTTATGTTCTTTTACAATGTTCATTTTCCGTCTCTAATATCGTAACTTCCGAGAAACCGACCGACCAGACGCCCTTCTTTAAGCATGGCGTTGACCGGAAGAACAAGCGGCGAGACCGTGAAGTTCGCACAACTGTGAACTGTCGACCGTCATCCGCGAACCATTTAGCAATTTCAACAAACCTGATAACACTACCGCGACAAATCATGAGAAAAAAATACGCGGCTAATGATCGGCCACAGATTGTCAACATCCAACGATGAACGCCAAACAGAAGTATGACCGGTCATCCGAAAAGCAGCGATCTCAGTTCGGCGCAGCGGCGAGAAACCAAAAAAAATACCTAGCTTTGAAACCGGCCTTATGTCCGCAGCAATTCTGCTACCTTAATCCAAAAAATCCGGAAATAACATGAATAACCGCAAACTATTGCCTTTGATCATTTTGGGAGTAATCGCCCTTTTTGTCCTGATGGGTCTCTCCTCAAGTATATTTTATACTGTCAACGCAACGCAGCGCGCTGTAATATTCTATAAGTTCGGAACCGGTCTTGCCAAGGATCACATAATTCTGCCGGGCGTTCATATCAAAGCTCCCTGGAATGACGTGTTCACATACAATGTGCAGGAGACCTCCGAAGGTGAGAACATGGATGTACTCGACAAGAACGGACTGTCAATACACGTCGATATCACCGTGCGTTTCAAACCCATTCCTGATAAGATCGGCTACATCTACGAGAAATTCAATATGGATTATGTCGATGTCCTGGTCATTCCTGAAGTCCGGTCGACCGTCCGGCAGGTCATGGGCCGATTCACTGCCGAGGAGATCTATTCCACCAAGCGGGCGGAAGTGGAAGACCTGATCAAGACCGAAGCGGAAGCAATCCTTCATGACAACAATGTCGCTATGGTGGCATTGCTCATCCGTTCGATCACTTTGCCCGATCAGATCCGGGTAGCTATCGAGAACAAACTTCAGCAACAACAGGAAGCCCTCGCCTACCAGTTCCGACTCGACAAGGAGCGGAGTGAAGCCGAGCGGAAGCGCATTGCAGCAGAAGGGGAATCGCGCGCAAATAACATCATCAACAACAGCTTGACGACGAATCTGCTCAAAATGCGCGGTATTGAAGCCACCCTCGAACTGTCGAAATCACCCAACACCAAGGTTGTGGTCATCGGGGGATCAGATGGTATGCCCCTGATACTTGGGAATAATTAGTCCACGGTCGACGGTCGACGGTCCACAGTTCAGTCCACGGTCGACGGTCCAC
>CAYTMU010000038.1:7435-20296 GCA_964438975.1 uncultured Roseivirgaceae bacterium
ACGGTCGACGGTCCACAGTTCAGTCCACGGTCGACGGTCCACCGTTCGGTCGACGGTCGACGGTTCGGTCGAAGGGGACAGGACATATAATTTATCGCGGGGCTTTGGCAATTGCGGTGCAGCGCTTAGTTTTGGCAGCGAGAGTTTTGTGCCGTTATGATACCAGACTCCTGCTTTTCTTACAGTAAACAATATTGACATGTCGAAAACAGCTGAATTGATTATTGACGGTAAGTCCTATACCTTTCCCGTGATTGAGGGGTCGGAGGGCGAAGTCGCTATAGATATCAGTGACCTCCTGGACAAGGCGAAAGTGATCACCCTCGACCTCGGATTCAAGAACACGGGGTCGACGAAAAGCGGTATCACCTTCCTGGACGGCGACAAGGGGATTCTCCGGTACCGGGGGTATGCTATCGAAGACCTCGCCGAAAAATCGTCATTCATCGAAGTGGCTTACTTGCTGATCTTCGGCAAGCTGCCTACCCAGCAGGAACTCGACACTTTCAAGCACGATATCCGCACCCACACACTGGTGCATGAAGACACCAAGAAAATACTCGACGGCTTCCCTTCCAGTGCACATCCCATGGGCGTAGTGGCCTCACTGTTCTGCTCGCAGACAGCCTTCTACCCCGAGTCACTCGATCCCAACCGTCC
Source organism: uncultured Roseivirgaceae bacterium (assembly GCA_964438975.1). Classification (GTDB taxonomy): domain Bacteria; phylum Bacteroidota; class Bacteroidia; order Cytophagales; family Cyclobacteriaceae; genus Chryseosolibacter. The sequence continues at coordinate 8,096 of CAYTMU010000038.1, forward strand.
GAATGAACTCATATACCTCAGCATCATTCGCGCACTCGCAAAGATGCCCACTTTCGCGGCCTGGGCTCACAAGCATGCCGTCGGACATCCGGTGAACTATCCAGACAATCGCCTCGCATATTCTGCACGTTTCCTGAAGATGATGTTCAGCCTTCCGGCGGAAGAATACGATGTCGATCCCGTGGTGGCCGAGGCGCTGGATAAGCTCTTCATCCTTCACGCCGACCACGAGCAGAACTGCTCGACGTCTACGGTTCGTATCGTCGGCTCGTCAAAAGCAAGTATCTACTCCTCTATTTCCGCTGGTATCAACGCACTCTGGGGTCCGTTGCACGGCGGCGCGAACCAGGAGGTCATCCTGATGCTCGAGAATATTCGCCAGGATGGAGGCGATACCGACAAGTGGATCGCCAAAGCCAAAGACAAGAGCAGCGGCTTCCGACTCATGGGTTTCGGACACCGCGTCTACAAAAATTTCGACCCGCGGGCAAAGATCATCAAAAAGGCAGCGGACGACGTACTGAAGAAACTCGGCATCAACGACCCCGTACTGGAGATCGCGCTGAAACTGGAAGAGGCCGCGCTCAAGGATCCCTACTTCGTCGAACGCCGGCTGTACCCCAACGTCGACTTTTATTCCGGTATCATCTACCGCGCACTTGGCATCCCTGTCGATATGTTCACCGTCATGTTCGCCATCGGGCGCCTTCCTGGATGGATCGCGCAATGGAAGGAAATGCAGGAAAACAAAGAACCGATCGGTCGCCCAAGGCAGATATACGTTGGCGAAAAGCTCAGACCCTACGTGGCGATCGACAAACGGTGACCCCGTGACGGTCGGCAATGGAGCTCTATTATCAACCCGACATCGCCGAAGGACGTACGCATCTCGACGCTGACGAATCGCGGCATTGTGTCAAAGTGCTGCGCAAGAAAGTGGGAGATGCCATCACCATTACTGACGGACGTGGATCTTTTTACGATGCCGTGATCACCCAGGCCGATGCGGCTCAATGCCACGTTGAAATCAGACGTCAGTACGCCCCGCCAGCTCGAAACTTTCGCATCCACATCGCCATATCCCCTACCCGTAACGCCGATCGAATCGAATGGTTCGTTGAGAAGGCCACTGAACTCGGCATTGACCATATAACCTTGATGGAATGCCATCACACGGGTCGTTCGCATTTCAAACCGGAACGTCTGAAGAAAATTGCAATAGCAGCCATGAAGCAGTCGCTGAAAGCGGTGCTGCCATCGATATCAGACGGTTTGATCCCATTCCGCGAAATGGTTGACTGCGAGGAAAAACACCGTTACATCGCCTATGTCGACCCCACCAATCCGGTTCATCTCCGCGACGCTGTCCCGGCAGATGGGGCATATGTCGTGCTGATCGGTCCGGAAGGAGACTTCGCCCCGGAAGAACTAGACAAAGCGCTGGCGAATGGCTTCCGAAAGGTGAGTCTCGGACCGGCGAGGTTGCGCACGGAGACAGCCGGAATTGTAGCTTGTCACGTGCTAAACCTGATCAACACCTGACGCTTCGGACGGGGGTTGTGTGTGCAGTGCTCCAGGTTGATTATCTTTCGCCCGACATAACCGCATCGAATGATACTTAATTACATCTGGGTCGGATTGGTACTAGTGGCTTTCGTCGTCGCACTGATCAAATTTGTGTTCTTCCATGACCTCGAGGTATTTCCACTCCTTCTGCAATCGACCTTCGACAATGCCAGGACAGGCCTTGAGATATCCATTGGACTGGCCGGGGTGATGTCACTGTGGCTCGGCCTCATGAAGATCGGTGAGCGCGGCGGAATGGTAGCCATCCTCTCACGACTGGTCGGTCCGTTCTTCTCCCGTCTTTTCCCGTCTATCCCGCGTAACCACCCCGCTAGCGGGTCGATCATCATGAACTTCAGCGCGAACATACTCGGGCTCGACAATGCAGCGACGCCACTGGGACTAAAGGCGATGAATGAGCTTCAGGAGATCAACCCCGATAAAGACACCGCCTCCGATGCGCAGATCATGTTCCTGGTATTGAATGCTTCCGGACTCACCATCATTCCGATCTCGATCATGGCTGATCGTGCAATGCTCGGCTCCGTAAACCCGACCAGTATTTTCATACCGACGCTCATTGCCACCTTCTTCTCCACGTTTATCGGTCTTTTGTATGTAAGCTTACGCCAGCGGATCAATCTGTTCGATCCGGTGTTGATGGGATTCATCCTCGGAATGACGGGATTTGTTATACTGATCATCTGGTACTTTTCCGGGTTGACACCGGAGCAGGTGCAAGTACAGTCGTCGATCTCAACCGCCATCATTATCCTCACGATCATCGTCGCCTTTATCACCCTGGGACTGAAGAACAAGGTACCCATCTTTGAAGCGTTTGTCGACGGTGCGAAAGAGGGATTTACCATTTCCATCCGGATCATCCCCTACCTCGTCGGCCTGCTTGTCGCGATCGGGTTGTTCCGCACATCCGGCACGCTGACCTTCATCGAGGAGGGAGTCGCCTGGGGTTTGATCGCCCTGGGGATCAACGCAGATTTCGTTCCGGCTCTTCCGGTGGGATTGTTAAAACCACTGAGTGGCCAGGGAGCACGTTCCATGATGATCGAAGTAGCCAAGACACATGGCGTCGATTCGTTTGTAGGAAATGTAGCTGCTATCTTCCGCGGATGCGCTGAAACAACACTCTATCTCACAGCCTTGTATTTCGGATCCGTGCAAATTCGCAAGACACGATACGCAGTCACCGGAGGATTGATCGCCGACGCCGCAGGCATCGCGGGGGGCATCTTCGCCGGCTACCTATTCTTTCATTGATCCGTGGACTGTCGACCACTACCGTGGACCGTGGACTGTCGACCGTGGACTGTGGACTACCTCACCACCACCTTACCACTCTTATCCACCATCATCTGCTGGGCGCCGTCGCTGATGACAACTTCACCATTACCCGTCAGCGTCAGTTCTTCCGGTTGGAATGCCAGGGAGTAATCCGTTTTCCACGCCAGCCCATCCGAGCTGTATATCTTGGCTAGCGTCGCAGGGATCTTGTCCTTCACTGGATTTTCTGAATAGATAAGCACGTAGAAGACCTGTCCCAACGGATCGGATTGAGCAATCGCGCGTGCGTTTGAAACGGCCTGCGCTTTGAATGCTGCCTTGTCGACCGCGAAGTGAGCCTTGACCGTCGCTTGTCGCGAACGTTCAATAGTATAGAAGTAAGCACTGATCCGCGTCGTATCCTTCAATGAAAGGCCCGCCGTAAACTTCTCAGGTGTCGTTATGAGCGGCGCGTAGTACCCATCGCCGAACTCCGGCGACAGCGGTATCGAATCCGATCCATCGACGATATAGTGAAGTCCCCGTCGGTACTGGCTGAGTCGCGCCATCCGGTGTTTCAACTCGCGTGTGCTGAACTCGCGCTGGCCGCGAATGAACGTCTTGACCGCCGACCCATCGCCATAGGCGTTGCCGACAAAATGCGCATAGTCAAGGATCTTTTCGTCGAGCTCATTCTCCGGTATGAGTGCAGCCGTGCTGTCGAGCTGCTTAAGCAATGCCAACTCCTGCTCCAGAAGACTGATTCGATAATGGAGATCTGTTGAATCGCGTACCGGTTTGTGTTCAATCAGCATTGAATTGTACTCAAGATTCGTCGTCTTCAGCGCGAAGATCAACATTGGCAGCGGCTCGCCATCAAACTTCTTGAGTTGGTTGTACAGCAATTTGTCGATGATCTTGGTCAGGTCACTGCGCACCGAAACCGAGTCAGCCTTGAGTTTTTCGTGTAGTTTGTTTACCTCCTGGTCATACGAAACGAGGCTTGACCGCATGGGGATGATCTCATCGCGCGCGATCGCCAGCGCATCATCGGCGAACCTCTTGAAGTTCCACAATTTCACCTCGTTCGCGAAGAAATCAGCCTCGCTCCCACCGTCCTCTTTGAAATCTTTGATGTCCGTAATCGCGAGCTTCTGGTTGTATCCCGACTTCTCGAGCGCGGCGATGGAGAGTTTATACTGATCGAATGCCTTCACACATGAGTCGAAGCTCAGCGAAATGTTCGTCAACGTCCCGATCGTTCGTTCATCTGCGCGCAGGTAGAGTTGCTTCAGCGATGAGAACGGTATTTGCAGACCCGCATACTGCGCCTGTGCCCGGCGATAGGATTGGTCCGCCAGGTCGTGCAATTCCTTTGTAATTCTGAGTCCCTGACTCCGCTCCTTGAGCGCCTGGACACGCTTCTCGATATCGAACTGAATATCCGTCAGCTTGACACCAAACTCACCTGTGCGCAAGTCGCGGCGGTTGTATGTCTGATAGTAGTCTTTATTTCTGCGAAGTTCCCTATCCGTGATCGTCTGATAAGCCTTGTCGTAAAACAACACTGCCGAATCGATACTGGAGAGCACCAGCGAAGTCTGCTTCAGCAAGTCGTTGTTCGAAGCCTTCTCCTGGAAGATCATGCCCATGAAGAGATTGGCACTGGGCTCATCGGCGTTGTCAGCCAGATATCGTTTCAGAAAAGGTTCCGCCTGCTCATACTGCTTTGTGCTCAGCAGCGCATAAATATCCTTGTATTTGACCTTTTGACCGTACGCAGTTGAAATCAGGAAGACGAGCAGGAACTGGATCAAACCGATTTTTGTCTTCGTATAGGTATTCATATCCCGAAAATACTTAAAATTCGACAACCTTAATGCCTCCTCGCCATGAATCACATCTTCCGCAATCCGAAGCTGACAAATGTGTTTCGCACACTCAGGCCATGGATTATTTTTATAGGTGTCTTTTTCCTGCTAAAGGTAACCGGAATCGACCGCCAAATTTCAAGCGCCACGCAGCATGTGTTGCTCAAGGCAGGCGTCCTGGATATCCGGTTTGAAACCGATGAAGTCCGGGAGCAATCGTTCGACTACGACTTCGTCTTGAGAGATCTACAAGGCAACAAGGTCGACATGAACACCCTCAAAGGTAAGGTGATCTTCATCAACTTGTGGGCTACATGGTGCGGACCCTGTCGCGTTGAAATGCCTTCGATTCAAAACCTCTACAACTCAGTTGATCGCGATCATATCGCATTTGTGATGTTGTCGCTCGACGAGTCCGATAAACAGGCGAAGGTATCGAAGTACATCCACAGCAAGGAACTCACATTTCCTGTTTATCAGCCAGTAGGCGCCCTTCCCAAACTTCTCCGAGTACCCAGCATCCCAGCGACGTTCATTGTCGGAAAGGATGGGAAGGTTAAGTACAAGAAGTCGGGGTTAGCAAATTATGACACAGATGAGATGAGAGCGTTGTTGGCAGAACTCGCGGAGGGGCGGTGATCGGGGTGTCAATAGTTTGCGATCAACTCGTTCCTCACAACCTCCAACCCCGTACTCGCTTTGTCCTGTATCATCCGCGTATATGGCATCTGCTTGATATCAGGCATACTCGGGTCGACGACGTACTTGGTGCTTTCGTGCGGAACGTAGTCGATCAATCCCGCTGCCGGATATACCACCATCGATGTGCCGACAACGATAAAAATGTCTGCTTGTAGAGCGTACTTCGCGGCTAACTCCATCAAGGGAACGGCTTCTCCAAACCAGACGATGTTGGGTCTGAGTTGTGATCCTTTTTCGCAGCGTTGACCGATGTTCAGTTCCCACCCGTCAATCAGATACACCAGCGATTCGTCTGCTGTACTGCGTGACTCAAATAAACTTCCGTGAAGATGAATGACGTGCGACGACCCCGCGCGCTCGTGCAGGTTGTCGACGTTCTGTGTGACGATCGTCACATCGTAGTATTGCTCGAGTTCCGCCAGTATCTCATGACCGCGATTGGGCCTCACTTCCAGCGCCCGCCGCCGTCGCTGATTGTAAAAGTCGAGTACCAGCGCTGGATTGTCGCTCCACCCTTTCGGTGTCGCCACTTGCATAACATCGTATCCTTCCCACAAGCCGTTCGAGTCACGAAAGGTCGGGATGCCGCTCTCAGCGCTGATGCCCGCACCGGAAAGCACGACGAGCTTCTTCATACGACAACGTTATGCGTTACCTTCTCTTCTTCGCAGCAGTTTTCTTCGTTGCTGTCTTCTTCGCAGACGATTTTTTCGCAGCTGTCTTTTTCTTTGCTGCTACCTTTTTCGCGGTTGTCTTTTTCGCAGCTGTTTTCTTAACAGCGCGCTTCTTCACTGCAGCAGCTTTCTTCACTGCCGGTCCGGACTCCGCCTTCATTGCCACAGATGATCCTTTGGCCTGCGTTGTCCGGGTCGCTGCTGCACGGCCCCATCGTCCGCGACGCTCGGGTGCGTTTTCCGCCAGTTCCAGGCACTCTTCCAACGTCAGCGAAGCTGGCTCACGGTCTTTCGGTATCTTGACATTCTTCTTCCCAGCTTTGATATAAGGACCAAACCGCCCATTCAGTATTTGAATGTCAGGGTTCTCGGGGAAGGCCTTGATCAGTTTATTGGCGTCGGCAATGCGTTTATTCTCGATCAGTTCCACTGCCTTCTCCGACGGAATGGTATACGGGTCGAGATCTTTCGGGATCGAAACGTATTTCTTGTCGTGTAAAACGTAGGGTCCGAAACGTCCGATACCGATTACGACCGGCTTATCTTCGAAGGTTCCCATATCCCGCGGCATCTTGAACAACTCCATCGCGTCCTCGAGTGTGACGTTCTCGATGAACTGACCGGGTCGCAGACTTGCAAACTTCGGCTTCTCTCCACCGCTGTCATCCGGGTTTTCCCCGATCTGAACATACGCGCCGAACTTACCGAGTTTTGCATACACGTTCTTACCTGTCTTGGGATCCCTGCCGAGTTCGCGCGCACGCCCGACCGACGAGCGTTCGACCTTCTCAGTCGTTGCTACTTTCTTGTGGAAGGGCGTATAAAAATCCGCGATCATCTTTCGCCAGTCCAGATTACCGGCAGCGATCTCATCGAACTCCTGCTCAATGTCGGATGTGAACGAATAATCGGTGATATCGGGGAAGTGCTCGACGAGGAAGTCGGTTACAACCATCGCCGTATTGGTCGGAAATAGTTTATTCTTCTCCGCACCGGTAATCTCGGTGTCTTCGCGTTTATCGATCTTGTTATTCTTCAGTGTGAACACACTGTACTTCCGCTCGGTACCTTCACGCGCTTCTTTCACGACGTACCCGCGCTTTTGTACCGTGGAGATCGTCGGTGCATACGTCGACGGCCGGCCAATGCCCATTTCCTCGAGCTTCTTGACGAGGCTGGCTTCCGTGTACCGCGGGGGATGACGCGAAAATATCTGGCGCGCTATCATTTCGTCGAGCTTCAGGTCTTGTCCGATGCTCAGTGGAGGAAGTACCTTGCTGTTCTCTTCTTCGTCCTCATCGTCGCCGGATTCCATGTATACCTTCAGGAACCCTTCGAACTTGATCACTTCACCGGTTGCCACAAGATTCTTCGGACTTGTCGATATGCTGATCGTAGCCGTTGTCTTTTCCAGTTCAGCGTCAGCCATCTGAGATGCGATCGCGCGCTTCCATATAAGATCGTACAAGCGCGCAGCGTTGCGGTCCATACGGGGATCCAACACCGAGAAATCCGTGGGACGGATCGCTTCGTGTGCCTCCTGAGCACCTGACGACTTCGTCTTGAACACGCGGGCATGGTGGTACTCCTTTCCAAATGCGGAGTATATCTTTTTCGCCGCTCCGTCCCGGGCTTCATCGGAAAGATTCACGGAGTCCGTACGCATATAGCTGATCTTACCTGCCTCGTATAACTTCTGGGCAACCATCATCGTCTGGATAACGGAGAACCCGAGTTTCCGGGCGGCTTCCTGCTGGAGCGTTGAGGTGGTGAAGGGCGGCGATGGTGAGCGTTTCGCCGGACGCGTCTGCAGATCCGCGATCCTAAATTCCGCACCGCGACAGGATTCGAGGAATTCATTGGCTTGCTCCTCCGTGTCAAAGCGCTCTGGCAACTCCGCCACCAGCGTCTTGCCATTGCCCAGATCGAACAGCGCTGTGATCTTAAATGACGATTTGACCTTAAAATCGGTGATTTCGCGTTCGCGTTCAACCACCATTCTTACGGCAACGGACTGAACCCGGCCAGCGGATAGTCCTGTCGCGATCTTTTTCCATAGAATGGGTGACAATTCGTAACCTACAAGCCGATCCAGGACCCGACGGGCCTGCTGTGCATTGACCAGGTCTTCATCGATCCCGCGGGGATTTTCCAATGCGTTCAGGATCGCCTTCTTCGTGATCTCCGTGAACACAATCCGCCGTATTCGGGCATCCTTCAGGTCCAGCACCTCTTTCAAATGCCAGCTGATAGCCTCTCCCTCCCGGTCTTCATCGCTCGCCAGATACACCATCTGGGCGTCCTTGGCGAGTTTTTTCAACTTTGAGATAACTTCTTTCTTCTCGGGACTGACCTCATAAGTGGGTTCGAAGTCATTTTCTATATCAATCGCTCCGCCTCCTTTGGGCAGATCCCGGACATGGCCCATGCTGGAAGCCACCGTGAAATCTTTCCCCAAATACCCCTCAATAGTCTTCGCCTTGGCGGGTGACTCAACAATTACCAGGTTTTTCGACATGCTTGTATAAGTTCAAAAGACTCAAATATCTGGAATTTTCGGTAGAATCAAAGCTTGCCCGCCGGAGCGCTAGCGGAGGCGGGGGCTAAGGGGGCTACAGTCCACGGTCGACAGTCCACGGTCGACAGTCAACGGTCGACAGTCAACGGTCCACGGTCCGGTCGATTAGGGAGCTACAAATTCTTCCAGGGTACCCGTGCCTTCATCGACATTCTTCCATGAGTTGTGATCAAACCGGATAATTGCAAGGGCTCCGGCGGGAAAGCCTCCGGTATCGGCTTTGGTTAGGTATTCTGCGAGGTAGGAAACCGCGGGATTATGTGCAACTACGAGAACATCGCGGTAACCATCTTCGATTTCCCGGATATACTGCAATAGTAGTCGTACTGACGCTTCGTACAGCACATCCTCCGCCAAAAGTGGCATCGAGTCGCCTTTCTTCAACGCTTCGGCGACCAACTCAGCTGTTTGGGTCGTGCGCGACGCGCTGCTATGGACGATCAGATCCAGCGGAATCGCTCGCTCCCGCAACCAATTTCCAATAAAAAGCGCATCCCGCACTCCCCTCTGACTGAGTTCCCGCAAGCGGTCCTCTCCCCTTCCCTCACGAGAAACAGCTTGCGCATGACGCATGATATAGAGATTCTTCATAGTTCATAGCCCCCGCCTTCGCTAAAGCTACGGCGGGCGAAGCCCTTTGCATCCAACTACAACCCCAACAAGTAACGACCTTTAGCCTTCGCTAAAGCTACGGCGGGCAAAGCCCTTTGCATCCAACTACAAACCCAGCTAGTAACTACCTTACCCCCCTTAGCCCTTTAGCCCCCTAGCCCCCGCAAAATACCACTTTCCCCAGCAAACTTTTCCTATTCCTCCGTATAGCCTAAATTTCGGCCGATGACGAGAGAAGAACTGATATCCAACTATGACCCGAATGATGCCGGACTTGACGGCCATCTTTTCGGGCTACCGTTCACACCGGAAACCTCACAGATCGTATTGATACCGGTGCCGTGGGAAGTGACGGTGTCCTATCACTCGGGCACCGCAGAGGGTCCGCAGGCGATCCTGGAGGCATCCTCGCAGGTGGACCTGGCAACCCGGGACTTCCCGGGGGCGTGGAAGGCGGGTGTATGTATGTTACCGTTTCCGTACGCCCTGCACGAAGAGGGTACCAAACTGCGCGAGTGGGTGGCGCGCCGCGAGGGTTCGGGAAAACAAGATGACTCCGCGCTGAAGAAGGTAAACGAGGCGTGTGAGAGCCTGAATATCTATGTGAAGTCGACCGCCCAGCAGTGGATGAAGGAAGGGAAACACGTCGCGTTAGTGGGCGGTGACCACAGTACTCCCCTCGGCTTGCTGCGATTGCTGAGCGAGCGATATGAGCGATTCGGCATCCTTCAGATCGACGCACACATGGATTTGCGGAAAGCATACCAGGGATTCACCTACTCCCACGCATCCATCATGTACAATGCGTTGAAGCTACCCAGCGTCGCGCGTCTCGTACAAGTGGGCATCCGCGACTTTTCGGATACTGAACTGGAAGTAGCAGACCGGTCCCAGGGTCGCGTTGTCACCTGGTTCGACGACGACCTGAAGGCGCAGCTGTTCGAGGGATCAACCTGGAGCGCGCTGTGCGACAAGATACTGGACGACCTGCCTGAAAACGTCTATATCAGCTTCGATATCGACGGACTCGACCCACGTTTCTGTCCCTCTACCGGCACGCCGGTACCTGGTGGCCTCGACTTCGAAATGGCGACTTACCTCATCCGCAAACTCGTCGGCGGCGGACGCAAGATCATTTCCTTCGATCTCAATGAAGTCGCGCCCGGCACAACTGACTGGGACGCCAACGTCGGCGCACGAATGTTGTACCAGTTGTGTAACGCCATGGCCGCATCAAACAACCTGTTGGGAGACTAACCGTGGACAGTGGACCGTCGACCGTGGACCAACAGTGGACCGTCGACCGTGGACTGTCGACCAGAATAACTACCTTTGCACCATGAAGAAAGTAGCCTTCTATACACTCGGTTGTAAACTGAATTTCTCGGAGACATCTACGATATCGCGGATGTTCGAGGAAAAAGGCTATCGCAAGGTCGAGTTCACGGAGACGCCGGACATATTCATCATCAATACGTGCTCCGTCACGGAGAACGCTGACAAGAAATGCCGTAAGATCGTTCGCGAGGCAAGGACAATCTCGCCCGAGGCGTATGTCGCCATCATCGGATGCTATGCCCAACTCAAGCCGCAGGAGATCTCGGGTATCCCGGGTGTCGACGCGGTGCTGGGTGCTGCAGAAAAATTCCGGTTGGTCGAGCTGCTCGACGGTTTCGTGCGCAAGCCACAACCGGAGGTCTATGCATCAGACATTGAAGCGGCCAACACTTTCAATACTTCATATTCCCTTCACGACCGCACCCGGACATTTCTCAAGGTGCAGGATGGATGCGATTACTCCTGTACATTCTGTACGATCCCCCTGGCCCGCGGAAGCAGTCGCAGTGATACAATTGAGAATATCGTCAAGACCGCCCGGGAGATCGCTGCAACAGACGTGCGGGAAATTGTCCTGACCGGAGTGAACACCGGAGACTTCGGCTTGCACGAAGGCATGCGCCGGGAACGATTTATCGATCTCGTCCACGCATTGGATGAAGTCGATGGCATCGACCGGATTCGGATTTCCTCCATCGAACCCAACTTGCTCACCGACGACATCATCGATTTTGTCGCGACATCCCGAAAGTTCGTTCCGCATTTTCATATCCCCCTCCAGTCCGGCTCCAACCGGATCCTGCGACTGATGCGACGTCGCTATCAGCGCGAGCTGTACACCGAACGCGTCGCGCGGATAAAGTCGCGGATGCCTCAGTGCTGTATTGGCGTCGATGTGATTGTCGGGTTTCCAGGCGAGACACGCGAAGACTTCCTCGAAACCTATCAGTTCATCAATGAACTCGATGTTAGCTACCTTCACGTATTCACGTATTCGGAACGCGAGAACACCCCCGCCGCAGCGATGCCCGATGTCGTGCCCGGAAGCGTACGGGCAGACCGTTCGAAGATGCTCCACATCCTGTCGGACAAAAAGCGACGTAAATTCTATGAAGATAACCTCGGCAGGGAATGCACAGTCCTTTTCGAAAACGATATTGAAAACGGAATGATGCACGGATTCACAGAGAATTACATTCGCGTCATCGCGAAGTATGATCCGGTTCTGATCAACGAATTGCTACAGGTTCGCCTGACGGCGATCAATGAAGATGGGCTTGTTGAGGCAGAGGAGCCGGTCCACGGCTGACTATGGCTAAGGGGTAGCTACTTACTGAGTTTGTAGTTGAATGAAGGGCTTTGCCCGCCATAGCTGTAGCGAAGGCGGGGCTAAGGGGCTAGAGGGGCTAGAGGGTTAGGGTAGTTACTTGCTGGGGTTGTCGTTGGATGAAGGGGCTTTGCCCGCCGTAGCTTTAGCGAAGGCGGGGGCTAAGGGGCTAGAGGGGCTAGAGGGTTTAGGGTAGCTACTTGCTGGGGTTGTCGTTGGATGAAGGGGCTTTGCCCGCCGTAGCTTTAGCGA
>CAYTMU010000038.1:20396-37557 GCA_964438975.1 uncultured Roseivirgaceae bacterium
TTGTCGTTGGATGAAGGGGCTTTGCCCGCCGTAGCTTTAGCGAAGGCGGGGGCTAGAGGGGCTAGAGGGGCTAGAGGGTTAGGGTAGCTACTTGCTGAGTTTGTAGTTGAATGAAGGGCTTTGCCCGCCGTAGCTTTAGCGAAGGCGGGGGCTAAAGACTCGTGAGGTAATACTTTCTTTCGCCAATCGTTCCCAATACCGTGGACAAATTGTAGACCGTGGATTCTAAACATCATGGCATCTGAAATACTCCGTATTCCGTTCGGTGACCTGAGATCGACGCTTGAAAAAATCTTGCTCCAGCACAACTTCCCAGCTGATCAGGCAGCGATCTGCGCCGACGTGTTCGCCGTGAATAGTCTGGAGGGCGTGCACTCACATGGTGTCAACCGCTTTCCGTGGTTTATCGATTACGTAAAAGCCGGACACGTACGCGCGGGTAACCAGGCCGTAAAGAAACACAGCGCCAAGGCTATTGAACAATGGGACGGACAATCGGGACCGGGCCCGGTGAATGCCTTCATCGCATCCGATCGAGCTGTCGAGCTAGCACGCAAATATGGAATGGGATGCGTTGCATTGGCCAATACCAACCACTGGATGCGCGGCGGCACGTATGCCTGGAAGCCGGCACGGTCGGGATTCGCCTACATCGCATGGACCAACACCATGGCCAACATGCCTCCGTGGGGAGGCGTCGATCCGAAGCTTGGAAACAATCCACTGATCATCGGTGCGCCGTCGCCGGTCGGAAACGAAGGACAAGAGGAGGCTATCGTCCTGGACATGGCGCTATCGCAGTACTCGTTCGGTGCGCTCGAGATCCAGTCGCTGAAGGGCGAACAACTCCCGTATCCAGGAGGTTATGACACGAATGGAAACCTGACTACTGATCCCGCTGCCATCCGTGAATCACAGCGCCCGCTACCGATCGGGTACTGGAAAGGATCAGGGTTGTCGCTGTTATTGGATATCCTCGCGACAATCCTCTCCGGTGGATCTAGCACAGCCGTCGTCACAGCTCGCGGAACAGAATCAAATGTCTCACAGGTATACATAGCCATCGACCTCCGTCAGCTTCACAACTATTCGGCTATTGGCACTGCTATCAGGACAATCATCGACCACTACCTGTCCTCCACACCAGCGAAAGACAGCGATCGCATCCGCTACCCCGGCGAAACAATAGCCACGATCCGAGCCGAGAACTTGTTGAAAGGCATCCCCGTATGGAAGAAGACGTGGGACCTTGTTAGTCCACTGTCCACGGTCCACCGTCCACGGTTTGGGGGACTTGACGCTTGATGGGTTCTAAGGGGTTAGGGGGCTAAGGGTAGTTACTTGCTGGGTTTGTAGTTGGATGAAGGGCTTTGCCCGCCGAAGCTTTAGCGAAGGCGGGGGTAAAGACTAGTGACGTAATACTTTCTTCCGCCAATCGTTCCCAATACCGTGGACGGTGGACCGTCGACAGTGGACCAACCGTGGACCGTGGACTGTTTGAATTCCCCCCAAAACACCCTACATTGCTCCCACTTTTTGAACAAACTAACCACACATGAACATCCACGAATACCAGGGTAAAGAGCTGTTACAGCGATATGGCGTCACCGTTCAACGCGGCATCGTAGCCGACACGCCCGACTTCGCCGTGCAGGCGGCAAAAGAACTCGCAGCGGAAACGGGAACGAAATGGTTTGTGATAAAATCACAGATCCACGCCGGCGGTCGTGGTAAGGGCACTGTCCGGGAGACCGGCTCAAAAGGTGTCGTACTCGCGAAAAGCGCTGCGGAAGTCCCTGAGAAAGTGAAGGCTATCCTCGGCGGTACACTGGTCACCCAACAGACTGGTCCGGAGGGAAAAAAGGTCAACAAAGTGCTTATTGCCGAGGACGTGTATTACCCGGGAGCAGCCGAGCCGAAGGAATATTATATGAGCATTCTCCTCGACCGCGCTAAGGGATGCGCGGTGATCATGGCCTCCACGGAAGGTGGGATGAACATCGAGGAAGTTGCGGAAACACACCCGGAGAAGATCGTCAAAGAATGGATCGACCCCACGATAGGACTACAGCCTTTTCAGGCGCGCAAGGTCGCCTTCGCGATGGGCTGGGAAGGAAATGCCTTCAAAGAAGGCGTGAAGTTCATCAACAGCCTGTACAACGCATACCTGGGACTCGACGCCAGCATGTTCGAGATCAATCCCCTGCTGAAAACATCTGACAACAGAATCCTTGCCGTCGACGCGAAAGTGAACATCGACGACAACGCTCTGTTCCGTCACAAAGACCTCGCCGAACTACGCGACATCACGGAAGAAGATCCGCTGGAAGTGGAAGCCGGGAAAGCGGGATTGAATTATGTCAAACTCGATGGCAACGTCGGATGTATGGTCAACGGCGCAGGCCTCGCCATGGCGACGATGGATATTATCAAACTCTCTGGTGGCGACCCTGCCAACTTCCTCGACGTCGGCGGTGGGGCTAATGCTGAAACCGTGGAAGCCGGATTCCGGATCATTCTCAAAGATCCGAACGTAAAAGCCATCCTCATCAATATCTTCGGAGGTATCGTGCGCTGCGACAGAGTCGCCAACGGCGTGGTCGAAGCCTACAAGAAGATCGGCAATATCAACATCCCCATCATCGTCCGCCTGCAAGGCACAAATGCAGAAGAAGGCGCGAAAATCATCGAGAACTCGGGATTGAAAGTGCGGTCAGCCATTCTGTTGAAAGATGCTGCCGAGAGAGTGCGGGAGGTGTTGGGGGGCTAGAGGGCTAAGGGGTGGTTACTTGCTGGGGTTGTAGTTGGATGAAGGCTTTGCCCGCCGAAGCTTTAGCGAAGGCGGGGCTAGGGGGCTAGGGGTGCTAGGGGTGCTATTTTCTGGTTCTGTCTCTTTGCTGAATGTACCTGATGTAACCGTTGAGTGCGATTTTTGCTTTCTCGGCTAGATAAATTCCTTCATTGAAAACACTTTCGGGGATGTATTTCAGATCGAGGCACGAGGTTAGGTGGTCTTTCGTTTCAAAAATGGACCCCATAGAAATTCGATAGAATCGCACTGCGTCCTTATCGTGATATCGACCATATCCCTCAGCAATATTCGCAGTTCCTGAAACACCAACTTTTCTAATCTGAATGTTAAGATTAAAGCGCTCGTCAGAAGGGAGACGTGGAATCACTTGCCTATACAGAAATAATTTTAGCTCCCGCGCCTTCCGCCAAGCCTCGAGAGATGTAAAATCTTTCTCAGGATCATATTTGGAAAATAACAGCCTGTTCATAGTCTAAAAGAAACCTCCCGAAAATAACCAACGATCAATTCATTTACACAATCGATCTGGTAAACAGTTCCCCCCTAGCCCTATAGCCCCCTAGCCCTTAGCCCCCGCCGAAGCTTTAACGAAGGCGGGCAAAGCCCTAGCCCCCTCCTTTGCACAAATCCTCCCAATCCTCTATATTAGAACCAAAATTGGCTCCGAAAAGATGAGAAAACTCTATCCGTTGACCTGCTTGTTGCTGCTCGCAACGATTGTTGTTGCTGAGGCTCAGAGTTTTTACGCTCTCCGAAGGAATCGCTCTCTCATCTTGTCGGTGGGTACGGGTACTTCTACATACTTCGGCGAATTGAAGAATGACGGCGATTTCCTGGATGCAAAGCCGAATCTCACGGCGGGACTATCGTTTTTTGTTCATCCGCAGGTGGCTGTCCGGGGGGATGTGACGTGGTTCCAACTGTCCGGATCGGATGCGGAAGCGGATGATCCCAGCCGTGTACGCCGCAATCTTTCCTTCAATGCCAATAACTTCGAACTTGCCTTCACAGGTGCTTTGTACCTGAAGCCAAACCCGTATCGCTATTACCAGCGACCTGGAATTAACCCGTATGTTTTCGGGGGACTGGCCTTCTTATACTCTAATCCCACAGCTTCCTACAACGGAGGACGATATGCGTTGCAGCCCCTGCAAACCGAAGGGGTGAAATACAGCAAACTCAACATCGCCATTCCATTCGGAGCTGGCGTGCGCTTCAAAATGGGGCCATTCCTGAACCTCGCACTCGAAGCTGGCTATCGCAAGACATTCACCGACTACCTGGACGACGTGAGCACGGTCCACCCGGACAAAACTGGCTGGGATGCGACACGGAGGGCCTTGTCGGACAGAAGGCCTGAACTGGGTCTTACTCCTTACGAGATCGGCACGCAACGTGGCGACTCCAGCACAAAAGATGGCTACATGCTGCTCAATGTGAGGGTGGAGTACTATCTGCCGACGAACTTCAAATCACCGAATTCGTACCGACGACTCCGGACTCCGTACCGGAGGTAGGTGACGGTCCACGGTCGTCAGTCCACTGTCCACTGTTTGGTCGACGGTCCACTGTGTGGGTCCACGGTAGTTGACGGTTATGCTAAGCGTTCTCACCCCGCCTTCGCTAAAGCCCCGGCGGGCTGGGTTCGGAGGTCATTCAATTCTTCTGTAACGCAGAATCCAGTATTTCAAAGCGAGAGTAGTTGCTCTTGAATTCGGGTACGAGTTCCTTCATCAGCGCTACCATTTTCAACTCATTGGATTCGTCAACGAGATCGTGGAACAACTCGATATAAGAGTTGATCTCGGGATAGGCGTATTCCTTGACTTTGGCGATAAGTATCTTCTCGTGGTGTGTCTTGACCGTGTTCTCTTGTTGATTGAGGAGTTCTTCAAAGAGCTTCTCCCCTTCCCGAAGACCAGTATAGACGATTTCAATGTCCTTTCCCGGCTGCAGGCCTGATAGCAGGATCATCTTCCTGGCGAGGTCGAGTATCCGAACTGATTCACCCATATCAAACAGGAATATCTCCCCACCGCGACCCATCACCCCGGCCTCCAGCACCAACCGGCATGCTTCCGGGATCGTCATGAAGTAGCGGGTGATCTCGGGGTGTGTCACGGTCACCGGCCCTCCCTTCGCAATCTGTTTCTTAAAGAGCGGGATCACCGATCCATTGGATCCCAGAACATTTCCGAAACGGGTTGTCACAAACGCAGTGTGTTTCTTCCCGATCGCTTCAATGTGATTGTTCAACGACTGGACGTAAATCTCCGCCAATCGCTTCGAGCAGCCCATGACGTTCGTCGGATTGACCGCTTTGTCGGTAGAGATCATCACGAACTCATCGACACCGAACCGCACCGATAAGTCGGCCAGCGTCTTCGTTCCGAGAATATTGCACCGGATCGCCTCCGCCGGATTTGTCTCCATCATCGGGACATGCTTGTACGCCGCTGCGTGAAACACGATACTGGGTCGGTATTCCCTGAAAATGGACTCAAGTCTCTTTTCATTGTTGATGTCCGCCACAAAGGAAAGGATCTTCACGACGGAAGAGCTTTGCCTTAACAACCGGTCAACCTCGAACAACGCAGACTCGGCCTGGTCGATCAGAACGATCACCTGGGGCTTGTACTGAACAAGCTGACGGACGATCTCGCTGCCGATCGATCCGGCCGCACCTGTTACGCAGATGCGCTTCCCGGCAAGATGCTTGTGCAAGTGCTCGTCGCGCAGGGTAATGATCTCCCGCTCGAGCAGGTCCTCGATATTGATCTCCTTGATCTGATTGATGCTAAGTTCACCCCGTACCCACTGATCTGCGGGTGGTACCACCCGGACCTTTACCTGATTGCGGATACACACGTCGACGATCTCGTTCTTCTTTTCCACCGAGAGGTTCTTCACGGTGATAATGACCTCGTCTATATTGAAAGCATGCAGCAGTCGCTCGATCTCATCCGGACCATCATTGTAGATCTTCGAGCCATTGAGAACTTTCCCGACCTTGTGACGGTCGCTATCCAAGAAGCCAATAACCCGAGCGTTGGGTGACGAATCGATCACATGCTTGGTCGTAATACCTGTCTGACCCGCACCGTGGATCAGCACGTTGGAGTTGCGCAGCACCGCCCGCTTGTAAAACGAGAAGACGTACTTCACCAGTAAGCGGTAGTTGAATAAGAACAGGAAGGATGCCAGGAAACTGATGTAGATGACCGACGTCGGTACGAGATAGTGATTATAGCGAAAATAATAAATACCGTTGATGGCATGGACAGCCAACAGGTTCAGCAATAACATGAAGAAGATTCGAACCCCGTCCTGCGTACCGGTGTACCGGATGATGCCCTTATAACTACCGGTCATGGCGATACATAAAGAAGCCAGGACCAGGTATAGTAATATACCGAGGTCAGCCCTGTTCGCGATCAGGTCATTGACCGAGAAGTTGAAACGCAGCAGATACGCCAGAAAGACCGATACCCCGATGAACGTCAGGTCGATCATGACGATCACCCAGCGAGGCAGGATACGGAGGTTCTTGATCGACCTCCAGAAAAGTTTGATATACGTTGAGATGACGCTTATTTTTTGTTTCGCCGCAAGTCAATAATCCGCTTGATGCCCAACGCCCCGCCTACTGCCACGAGAATCTCGATCCCGGTAATGGGTACATCGTCGGGAATTGTTGGATCATCGGGCTGGGCAAAAATGGACGGACCAGTGCCGATGATCAGCACCGCGACCAGAAGGAATTTGCACAACAATTTGCCCATATCAATCATTCTTTAATGATCTTGTAGTAAATACTTTTGACACCTTGCCGGATTTTCAGCAAATATAAGCCAGCGGAAGCATTCGTTATATCAAACTGCGCTTTTTGAATTCCATCGCCGGCAACAAAATCAGCCGTGCCAACCGGCTTTCCGACCGAATTTATGAGCACGGCCGTCGCAGGGTCTGTATTTCGCAGCTCAACTATCACGCGGTCGGTAGCGGGATTCGGATAGACATCGATGCTAGCCTCAAAGCGCTCCTCCAGCCCGGTGACCGCGAAATTATAGTACGCTGACATCTCACAGCCTCCAACCGCCGCCACGACCTTATAGGTGCCCCCTTGCTCGGCGATAAACTGTTGCTCCACCGCTCCCGGAATCAGTTGGTCATCGAGATACCACTGCACGTTGTCTGCGTAATTCGCTGACAGTACATTGCCATCCAGCAACGAGATCTCAGCCTGTTCGATATGGGAGACGTTGGCCGTCACCTCCTTGCGACTGCCTTCGCAGCCCAGTGCATTGCGCGCGGCAACAAAGTAGGTCTTGGATCTTTCCAGCACCGGCGTTTCAAACACAGCCCCCACACTCACCGGCTCGACCGAAGTCTCGGTTTCGTACCAGTAGAAGGCAACCTCCGAAGGTACACCTGACGCACTCAATACCACGTTGCCCGTACCACAAGACTGCGCATCCTCCGCCGTAAATTCATTGTAGACCGTCGTCACCCGAAGATCGACGGTTTGCTCGAGCGGCAATGCTTCGCACGATCCGCTGGCCGCATACACCATCAACCGGTTTAGTCCCGACGACAGCTTGGAGCCCTCGACATTCAGCACCAGCGCATTTCCGTTGCCCATGACGACGTCAGAAATGGTCTGTCCGTTGTCATCTCTGACGAAATAAGAAACATTCGGATGTGTCCCTTCAATAGTGATACCCGCCTGTGCATCCTCGCACACATCATTATAGTGCAACACATTATCCCGGGCAAAGCTGGGTTGCGATACGAGGAGTTCGAATCGTCCTTCACCAAAGCTCTTGGGATCAGCATTGATCTCAAAGGTGTATTCCGGCTTGCTGCGGACGTCGACCACCTCGTTGCTGAACTTGTCGACCAGCGAGAAATCATACACCGTTCCGAAGCTTTCAAACTGCGTGAAATTCAGCGTGTACATTCCCGGCGAAACGATATTGGCACTATCCCGGTTGATCTGGCTGATCCCCAACTTGAAGGCCTTTGAGCACCCGAAATCGTTCAGTCCGTTGATTGCAAATTTCGCAGCAGATCCCTCGACAAGTGAATAGAGATTCAGGAAGTCATTCGTCTTTTTCGTGGCATCGAACCTGAGATCGACCTCATCCGTAGCCTCATCCTGCAGCCAGATCACCGTCTCATCCTGGCGGCCATTGCCGCGGAGATTGATCCTCAGGACATTCGCAAGTGCCTTTTCCCGAAGGAGCACAGGGTTGATATCCGATACTTTGTGCGCCTCGGAGAAAGTGAGCGTCGTATTTTCCGTCGTATAGGTCCAGAACGCCTGGCCCGATGCAATTACACCGTCAAAATTGCCTACGTCGGGCCCACCTTGAACGTAATAGACAAAGTTCCCGGCGCCCGCGCCCCCATTGTCGACATTGTCCTTAATCGAAATAGTAGCACTCACGCCGGAAGGCAGAGAAACGAGATCCCAGTCGATCGGAGCAGGATACGGATTGCCGAGGAGATTATACCCCGTCGCATTTTCTTCAGCCCCGGTAGCCGTTAGCCCCACCGCAACATCACCCGTGCGCAATGTTCCGCGCGTGTTGATCGTAGTAGTTCCGGCGTTGTACATATAAACCGCGTAGCCACGACCGCTTTCCAGCGGGAAACTGTTCGCCGGAAGCGCAACGTTGTTAGGATACGCCTGGTAACGATCGCCCCAAGGCCCGCCAATGTTCTCGGCATATTGATACATCGAAGGACTGCTCGGGTTACCGATCGATGTCGGGTTCGAAAACTGTCCTGTGATTGCGATCTCCTCCTGCCAGTCAGCTACGTTGGAACCCGCCACGGATGGTGCGAAGTAGCGATATGACCGTATGCCCTCCGCATTCGGAATATAGCGTTCGACGGTAAGGTTCCCCACCACGGAGGTACCGAATGGCACCGGTGGTATATAAGCAGTGCGGGAGGCCGTCGATGCCAGCACCAGCGTCCCGGTATTGGAAGGACCGTCGAAATCGACATCAGTTCCGGAGCTACCATTTTGAGTGATTTCAAACCGGTTCGCAATCCGGAACGTTGTATTTGGGATCGTAGAAGCAACCGAGAATGTGTTTGAGCTCTTGCTGATCGTGACGTTGTAAAGATCCACGACCGCTGCACCAGACCCTGCAGTCCGGTCGAGTCGTTGTGGTGCACCCCCGGTAAAGGTAATGTTGTTGCTACCCGGGGTGAACGTGCCGTTAATATTCAGGTTACCGGCCAGGATAAGATTCGCAGGACTGTTCAGTGCACCGGTCACGGTGATGTTATTAAACGTCGGAGAGGTACCCGTAATCGATGACGTACCGTTGAACTCCACTGTACCCCCATTATGCGTGAACGTACCGCTGTTCTGGAAATTCCCCGCAACACTGATTGAACCCGGTGGAGCGGTCAAGCTTCCCCCTCCGGCGATAATGAGCGTGTTGAATGAGTTCGAGCCCCCGGAGATGACGGTAGGCGATCCACCAAATGTTGCATTGCCTGTACCCGCGTTTAGAACTCCTGTGTTATCGAGATTGCCGTTGATGCGGTAGTTGACATTCGGTGTAACGGTTCCGGAGAGGACAACATTCCCGAATGTCGGCGATGCGCCGCCGGAAATAATTGTGGTGCCCGAGAATATCACGGTTGCACCAGTTAACGTCGACCCTGAGCCACTGACGAAGTTTCCTTTCAGATCTATACTATTGGAACCCGCAGCAAAGCTACCATTCGCCAGCGACAGCGTCCCATTGACAGTGATGTCCGAGCCAAGTGTCAGCGTATTCCCGCCCGACTTCGAAAGATTTTGCAGCGCTGTCGTATTCGACGGCAACTCGGGACCAGTCGTCATTGTGCCGTTCTGGTATACGACATTATAGGGAACCGTAGTATTATTCGGACTTGTCGTCATGGAACCACCCGCGCTACGGTAAATGGTACCGCTTGCCGCAATTGAGAGTCCGTTACTATTATCCAGCGTGCCTCCAAACAATTCCAGGTTGTGTATTGCAACGGAAGATGTCATCGGCAAGGTCGCGTTTGCACGGTTGAGTGTCAGTGTTCCGAGGTCCGAGCCAGTAAAGCTTACGTCGCCAGGGAGCGTACCTTCTCCATCGATCAGGATCGTCGATTGCTGCGTGACCGATAGGATACCGTTGGTGGCACCGTAATTTCCGCTGATATGGAGGGTATTCGCGCCGATCACCAGGGTTCCATCGGAGTGCGTGAAGGTGTCCAGGATCCTGAGATCTCCGCCCAAGGTGACGATGCCATTTCCGGTGCGATTAAAGGTAAAGTCTTCAAGTTCACTAGTGCCGTTGAATGTCAGAGTCCCAAAGTTGCCTGTACCGCCGATCACCATCTTGGAGGTTGGTCCGCCAATGATCCCGCCCGTGCCCGCAACGGTACCGTTAATAGTCAGGGTTTGTGTTCCGATAACGATGTTCCCACTCACAAGATTGAGTTGTCGCAACGCTACGATATCAAGGCTGGTGCTTAAGGTGACCCCGCTTTCGTTGTCGATCGTCAGGTTGACATCACTTCCGGAAGGAAATCCGCTGCCGATGAACTGAGGCCCCTCGCCGGCGTACACAATGGTTGCGCCAGTCGCGTGGTTACGTGTTCCTGTGATCCTCAAATTCCCTGCTAAGCCTCCCGACTGAAGCGCCCCGCCAGGATGTAAAGACCCTAGGCGCATCGTACCATTGAGTGTGAAGTTTCCAGACCCGCCGACAAAGCTTTCGCCGATCATGTCTAATGTTGAAAGCGAGGCTACTGAATAGTTGACAGGGCCCTGCGGTTCAATTACCGACTCAAATACCTTCGTTGAAGCACCAATGAAATTGACATTCCCGGTCCCACCGTTCACATACATCTCGCCGCTGGTATGCGTGTAATTCCCCTGAATATTCAGGTTGGTGACTGCACCTGACGCTGCAAAGTCAACCATTCCATCATCCGACAATACAAAACCTCCCGCGATGTTAACGGTAACATTAACATCGTCGCCGATCTGAAAATACCCTCCAGATGTGATCTCGAGATTGCCTCCGATATTGATCGTACTCGGGCCGGAATCTCCCGTTGTCCAGCCAAGAACTCCACCGGCAACCGCGAGGTCTCCGCCTATGTTTGCTGTACCTCCCGGACCTCCGGCAGAGTAATAGAGCGCATCGCCCCCGGTACTCTCAACACGGAAATCTCCATTGATGCTAATATTCAAAGGCTGATTCTCTTCAATGCTATTCAGGACTATGGTTACATCCTGTCCCGGGGCATTCCATACCAAATTACCGAACTGCTGGTTGAGACCCTCTGGCGGGGTGTCATTGCCCGAAGTGTATCCAACGATATTTACTGTAGAAGTAATATTCCAGGTTGCCGCGGGTATTACACCGCCGTTTTCAAACTGATGATTGTACGAAGAGTTCGGTCCGAAAGTAAGCTTGGCAGCAGAGACGCCGTTGAAAGTGCCATTGTTATTCACCACACCGTTCACCAGGACAACCCTGTTCGGAATGCCTCCAAAAGCAATAATCCCGTTGTTCGTTAACTCTCCGCCCGGATTCACAGTAATCTCGTTTCCCGCACCGTTCGCCAGGGTAAGCGTAATACCCCCGTCTACAGTGAGGGTCCCGGATACAGTTACCTGATCGACAGTTCCACTTACATTATAGTTAACAATATGACCGGAGTTGATCAGAATGGAACTGGAATTTGCGTTCGTAGGAACCGTCTGAGGGCTCCATGTCTGAGGATCATTCCACGGGCCGCTTTGTGCACTGGTCACTACCTGCGCGGAGCTTGAGTAGGTAAACAACGAAATCAGCAGGATACAACCGTATAGTCCCTTCATGCGCAACATCAAATTAATCTTCAAAAGTAAGCAAAATTTCCACAAATAAACTGTCAAAACCAAACGCCATCAGCCCCCCGACCGCACGACGAACTGCGGATATGGCCGACCAATGGCACTATGAATACCGTTTTCGCTGATAAAAGAAACCGATCATCAGCAAAATCATGAGGGTCGGGTTGACAATAAGCCGGTGGATCTGCGACAAAAGCGGAGACGATATCTCGGAGTCACCCTCCAACGACAACTTGAGTATCAGATACACAGGCAAAATGATCAGCAATTCAACGAGAAATACCCAAAACGCCACCTTTAGGTATTTCATCTCCCGAAAAATGGCCAAAATGATGAGAAGACAGGCCAAGTCATTGAGAATCAGCCTGACAGTGCGGTTAATACCAAATATAACGTTTGGATGCATACCTTCAAAACCCGTCCACGGGTTGAATCGCTGAAACAGGTAGACAGCTAGCAGTATGGTTACTCCGCACCCCAGCAGAAGCGCTCTACCCCAGCCCCTATCCGGCAGACTTAGCAGACCTCTTGTCATAAAAACGCGTAACCCACACGTACCACAACGCGAACACAAAAAGATACAGCGTCGCGGTGAAAAAGTACTTGTGATAATAGTAGAATTGATCCGAGTCCGATCTTGCCAGCAAGAACAGAAGCGAAACCCGTAGAATATTTGCCAGGTGAAGAATGAGAATTCCCGCAGCCAGGAACAATAGCAATCGCTTCCGATCACCCCCGAACGCAAACAGGAAAGCGACGAACACGATCATCACGTTGATGCCATTGCACCCCTCGAACACGCTGAGAACAGCCTTGTCTCCTTCATACAGCAAAACATTCGGCCGCGTAGCATGCATACCCGTACTCGTGTCATATCCCGCCAAATTCAGAAACGCCGACGTCTGCCGCGTCACCATCCCCGTGACACCGTCCGGCCGACTTCCATATGATTCAATCACGAAACCATACACCAGGTTCCCGACGAAATACAGAACCAGAAACTTTCCGAGGAAGTAGAGAGCGGGTTTGAATTCGGATAGTAGTTTAAGGTTCAAGGTTTGGGGGTTTAAGTTTACCACGGGTTGCGCCGGGCTTACCCGTGACTATTCATGTTAGAACCCGCCGGAGTCTTGTAAACAGGCATTGGTCGAAATGGCGATGAATTGGCTTTGCCACCAATATCACGAATTTTCTACAATCGAATTCCTGCGGGTGCATCGGAAGTATTCAGGACACTGAAAGGGTCCGCGGGGTAACTACGACAGCTCTTTCCCAACGATCCGTACAACCCTCCCCAACTCACTCTCACTAAGGCTACTCCCAGACGGGAGGCAAAGGCCGTGCTGAAAAAGGTCGTCACTTACACCATTACCATAATACGGTGTGTCCTTGAAGACGGGCTGTAGATGCATGGGCTTCCAGACAGGTCGGCTTTCGATATCATCTGCCGCTAATGCGAGGCGTATGCGCTCTGCCTGGTCGGGGGTATCGCGAAACAGGACGGCGGTGAGCCATCGGTTGGACTGCATGTCGGGTAACTCGGTCTGAAACCCAATCCCTGGTATGGCGGCGAGTGTGTGCTTGTAGAGATCAAAGATCTCCCGGCGTTTCTTTACACGCTGGGTAAGAACTTTCAACTGTGATCTGCCGATCGCGGCGAGGATGTTGCTCAACCGGTAGTTGTAACCGATGGTCCGGTGCTCGTACCAGGGCACGGGCTCTTTGGCTTCTTGCCGGAGGTGACGAGCGTTCACGATCAATGCGGACTGCGATGAAAACAGGGCTCCGCCGGATGAGGCGGTTATGATCTTGTTGCCGTTGAATGACAGGACGCCAACATCTGCGAGTGTGCCGACTTGTCGTCCGTCGTAGAGCGATCCCAATGCTTCTGCGGAATCTTCGAGAACGGGGATGCCGAAACGCCGGGCGATCGTCATGATCGGTATCATCTGCGCGGGCATGCCGTAAAGGTGTACTGCTACAATGGCCCTCGGTGCGCGTCCGGTCTTTTTGATCCGATCTTCGATAGCTTCCTGCAAAAGATCGGGGTCGATGTTCCAGGTTGTTCTTTCCGAATCCACAAATACCGGCAACGCACCGCAGTAGACGATCGGATTTGCCGAGGCGCAAAAGGTGAGCGTCGAGCAAATGACTTCATCTCCTGGTCGCACGCCTAACGCGAGGAGTCCGAGATGAATTGCTGAAGTACCGGAATTCGTAGTGATCAGATTAGGCGTGTCGACGACGGCGGCGAGTTCACGCTCGAACGCATCCACATCGGGACCGACGGGTGCAATCCAGTTCGACGACAGCGCTTCCTCGATATAGGGCAATGCCTCGTCTGTGAGGTGCGGAGGCGACAGGTATATTGTTCGCTTAGCCATGTTGAAGAGGCCTTGCCGGAACTCCTGCAACGGTCACGGCAGACGGCACATCGCGCGTCACCACAGCGCCGGCTCCGACACGACTGTCGCGTCCGACCCGCAATCCCGGAAGGATGCAGGCGCCGGTGCCTAGATCTGTGCATTCATCGAGATGTACGGATCCTGAGATGGAACACGATGGCATCAACGACGCAAAGGCGCCGATCACAACATCGTGACCGATCGTGCAGCCGATATTGATAATCGCGAAAGGACCGACAACTATATTGGTTGTCATGATATTGCCCGCTGCAATGATAGCGCCTTCCTCAAAACGGTTGCGCTGCTGGTCGCCTAACATAGCGGATGGATGCGTCAATACGGGGAATGAAACTCTTGTATCACCTATGCGCGCTCTGATCTCGCGTCGCGTCTGTGGATTCGCGACAGCGATCGCAACGGATATCCCGTCGCTCATTTTTGCAAGCTCCCCCACCCCACCGAGGACAGTACGGCCGTCGACGATGGAGCCTTTTATCAACTGGTCATCCAGGAATCCCATTAGGTCCCAATCCCCTCCCGCAGCGTTGATCTGGTCAACCATCAGGGCCGTCTCGCGACCAAATCCACCCGCGCCATAAATGATAAGCTTACGCATTGCCGTCAAATCTCTTTTCTGTAAGTGAAGTATCTTTCCGGAACGCGAAAAGAACATACAGCGTCATCAACAGTATTTTCATATCCAGCCAGAAAGAGATATGACGAATGTAATACAAATCCAGCTGGAACTTTTCAGTCCACGATACCTGATTTCTGCCGTTGACCTGTGCCCAGCCCGTGATCCCAGGCCGGACGAGATGACGCTGACGCTGTTCGTCGTTGAACAGCGGACCGTACTCCACCAACAGCGGGCGAGGTCCTACCAGCGACATATCGCCGCGAACTACATTCCAGAGCTGAGGTAATTCATCGAGAGACGTGCGTCGGAGGAAGTCCCCTAGCGGGAAACGCCGATCATCTGCAGGCAACTGATCGCCTGTCTTCAGCGTCCGGAACTTGATCAGGCGAAAAACCTTGCCTGCCATTCCGATCCGCGGTTGAATGAAGAACACGGGGTGCCGGGTACTGATCAGGTATGCGAAGATGATAGCGAGAAACAACCAGGAGAAAGCTGCCAGGAGAAGGCACGACAGGAGAATGTCGAAAATGCGTTTTAGGAGGGGGTACATTGTCTTCGGGTCCACGGTCCACAGCCTGGGCAGATGGGACGTCAGGTTCCCTTCCCGAAAATGGCTCCTACCGTTCTCAAAATAATCACCAGGTCAAGTGCAAACGACCTGGACTCGACATACTTGAGGCTGATCGCGAGTTTCACGGGCATGATCTCTTCGATATAGAACTTGATCGGATCTTCCTTGCCTTCGAGCAGGGCGTTCTCATTGCGGAATTGCAATGACGCAAGGTCAGTGATACCGGGACGAACGGAGAGAACCTGTTGCTGTTCGGACGTATAGAGGTCGACAAATTTTTTTAGTTCGGGTCGTGGTCCGACGAGGCTCATATCCCCGCGAACCACATTGATCAACTGCGGAAACTCATCGATCTTGTATTTTCTGAGGTAGAAACCAACACGTGTGATCCGCGGGTCGCGATTTCCGACCGTGATCGCCGTAAACTTGTCAGCGTCGACGTGCATGGTGCGGAACTTCACGAGGCTGAAAAGAACACCGTGTCGGCCGACCCGCTGCTGAACGTAGAACGCCGGTCCGCGCGATTCCAGTTTGATGATCAGTACCAACACCAGGAACAGCGGGGAGAGAGCGAGCAGTCCCAGTGCAGAAACAAACATGTCGAAGGATCGCTTCATCGACGCGCACTCACGAGATGTTCGACGATCACTTCCGCAGCATTCGCGTTACCATACAGGCTATCCTCATTCCGGAAAGACCTCCCCGCGAAGTATTCCACCGCATCGAGGATCCGTTGCTTATCTGCTCCGGCAAGTATATTGTGGCCACCCTCCACCAACTCCACCCATTCCGTTTCCTCACGCATCGTGACACAATGCTTTCCGAAAAAGTATGCCTCCTTCTGCAATCCACCACTGTCCGTCAATACACAACTGGAATTTCGAGTCAGGTTGATCATATCAAAATAGCCAACCGGATCAATGATCGTAAAGTCTGTGTGAATGTTTTGTTCCTGGAGTATCTTCCGCGTTCTGGGGTGAAGCGGAACGACGACACGTGATCGGCGTGTCAACTCATTCAGCGCACGCACAATACCGCGGAGATTATCCGGGCGATCCGTGTTCTCCGCACGGTGGATCGTCGCCAGTACATATTGATCCGTCGTCAGCGAATATTTTTCCAGCGTAGCATACGTCTCAGCCTTCGACCTGTAGAACATCGCCGCATCCAGCATCACATCCCCGCTCAAAACGATCTCGCACGACAGCGCTTCATACCCCTCCGCATGCAAGTTAGCAACCGCCGTCTGAGTCGGACAATACAACGTGGCACTGATCCGGTCTGTCAGGATGCGATTGATCTCCTCCGGCATTCGCATATTGAAGCTGCGCAATCCCGCCTCCACGTGCGCGACAGGAATATGCATCTTCGCCGCCGCAAGGGCACCTGCCAATGTCGAATTGGTATCACCGTATACGAGCACCCATGACGGCTTCTCCTTCACCAACACCGCCTCGATCTTCTCCAGCATCTGGCCCGTCATCGCCCCATGCGAAAGACCGTTGACATTGAGGTGATAATCCGGGACCGGTATCTCCATTTCAGTGAAGAAAATATCCGACATATTCGCATCGAAATGCTGCCCGGTGTGCACGATGATCTCATGAATACCCTTCGCCTTAAAAACACGCGAAACCGTGGCGGCTTTGATGAATTGAGGCCGCGCCCCAACGATGGTTACTATTTTCACTTTTATCTTAGTTTACACATAGCCACATGCACCGCTACGCCTCCAACCTCAGTTTCTATGGCGTTGCCATAGTAGCTTTCGAACTCGATGCCAGAATAGCTGACACTTGCGGTCTTGAATAAATGCGGCTTGTGAAACAAGAGCACGCATTTGCCACGG
>CAYTMU010000039.1:0-37492 GCA_964438975.1 uncultured Roseivirgaceae bacterium
CTTCGCGATGCGGTACAGCAATACCTTTTTTCATTCCAGGAAATAGAGTTTCTTGAAGACGCGACGAGCACATTGACCATCTACGACGTGAACTCTCCGGCTTTTGCTTCGCGCTTTCAACCGAGCCGTACGTTCAGTCCCGAGAACTACAATCGCGGCTCCGCGTATTGGTATCGGATCCGTGTGATGCATGATCTGAAGAGCGAACATCAATGGCAGATCGAATTCTTTGATCAGACGATCGATCACCTCGATTTTTTCATATCTGACGATAGCGGTGATTTTGTCCGTCAGTCTTTTGGCGATGAGTTGCCTTTTCGCGCGCGGCCTATCAATCACAAGAATTTTTTTGTCAAGCTTCCGGATGGGAGGGAAGGGGTGCATACGTACTACTTCCGGATAAAGTCTCGTCAGCAGGCAAACGTGCTCGTGGTCTTGCGGTCCACGGATTATTTCATGAACTACGCTCTTGACGAGTATTTTTTCTTTGGGATCTTCTATGGGATGATCCTCGTGTTCTGTTTCTACAACTTGCTGATGTTCGCGGCGGTTCGCGAGCAGTTGTACATCTACTACATTTTGTATCTCATCAGCATCGGACTCTATGAAATGAGCGCTGACGGAATTGCATACCAGTATCTGTGGCCAACGGCTGTCGACTGGAATCAGTACGCAGCGGGAGTGATGCTCTATCTCGCGTCGACGTTTGCGCTTTTCTTCGCAACGTCTCTTCTCAATCTCAGGCGATCGCATCCCAGGCTATTTGTCCTGCTCGCGGGGGCGTTTGTTTTCCGCACAGCGTTCCTGGTTGTTAGCCTGACCGTTGCACCAGAGTGGTTCCGGTTTCGTTTTATCGAGATCGTGCCCTTCGGCGCCGCGTTCTTTGCTGCCATCTACTGTCTGGCGAGCGGATATCGCCCGGCGCGCTTCATGGTCGTCGGTTATTCGTTTCTGTTCCTTGGCATTGTTATCAAGCTTATTCAATACCTGGATTTCAACTGGTTGCCACTCGGTGGACTGACTCACTACAGCCTGGGATTTGGTTTTATCATGGAGATGATGTTCCTGTCTTTTGCCAACGGCGACAAGATCCGCGTGATGCGAATAGAAAAGGAGCGCGCCCAGAAGAAGATTATCGAACAGTTGCATATCAACCAGGTCCTCAAGGACAGTCTTAATGAACAACTTGAGGACCAGGTAAAGATCAAAACTTCAGAACTCGTAGAGAAATCACGGTTTATCGAGCAGCAGAACCTCCAGTTAGCCGGCGTGAATCATCAGCTTTCGCGGCAGGCCGATGAGATCGCTGCGATGAATGCGCTGCTGGCGCGGGATAATATCCAGCTGAAGCATGATGTCGAAGTGGTCACGGAGGCGCGTATTCTGTCGAAGGATGTCGACTTTGAGGAATTCAGTCAAATGTACCCCGACGATACCAGCTGCCTTAGGTTCCTGGCTGATATCAAGTGGAAGCACGGCTACGCCTGTGTCAGATGTGGTCATACCAGTTTCAGTGGAGGACGTTCGCCTTTTGCCCGCCGCTGTACGCGCTGTGGTTATGAGGAGTCGGCCACCGCCTATACCATTCTGCAGAACACAAGACTTCCTATCACGAAAACTTTCTACATGATATTTCTTGTTTATAACTCAAAAGGAAATATCTCCTCACACAAGCTTTCATCGATTCTCAATATCCGGCAGAGCACCTGTTGGGCCTACAGCTCAAAGATCCGCCGGGCGATGAAGGAGAAGCACAAGAATGGAGCGCTGCGTCACGAAGGATGGGACTCCATTCTGCTCATGCATGAGGTGACTTCCTGAGGTTACCCACCCCCACTTTTGCCGTCTGTCACCGTTTTCGGGTCCTTGAAACGTATTTTTTGATGCGTATCAATCGATTGTTCCGCCCAAAACGGGATGCGCTGACTATCAGCACGCAACACGGCTAAATCTATGTGATCAAAGCGTATCAGAATTTATATAAGTGTCTTTTAATCAATAAGTTATATTGTGTTTCTGAAGGATCATTGGCAAATTTGAGAACGGAACTAATCAACAATGTATGAAAATGATGTTACGAATTTTGTTGGCGGGATTGCTGGGCGCTGGGTATGCCCATGCGCAGCATACCGTGTCGGGCAGCGTGACAGTTGCGAATGGCGAGACTCTCCCGGGGGTGAACGTCGTCGTGGAGGGCTCCACGATCGGGACGATAACGGATGTGGGTGGGCGCTACAGTATCAGTGTACCCCCTGATGGTACGCTTGTGTTTTCGTTTATCGGGTACAAGCAGCAGACCATTGCAGTGAACGGCCGGTCGGTGGTTGACGCGATAATGGAAGAGGACGTCAGGACGCTGGAACAGGTGGTCGTGATCGGCTACGGTACGCAACAGAAGCAAGATATCACCGGAGCGGTTGCGGTCATTGGTGAGGAGGTCTTCGAGTCTCGCCCGAACAGCCAGTTCGGACACCTCATCCAGGGCAAGACGGCTGGTGTCCAGGTGATCACGCCTTCAGGGAAGCCATCCGCTGGTTTCAGTTTGCGTGTGAGGGGTACCAGTTCGATCGCCGGAAGCAGTGAACCACTCTACGTCGTTGACGGCATTCCGTCGTCTGATACCCGCACACTCAACCCCGCTGACATCGAGAGCATCACGGTACTGAAAGATGCTTCTTCGGCTGCTATCTATGGAACGCAGGGTGCCAATGGCGTAGTGCTGATCACTACCAAGAAGGGATCGAGTGCGACACCCAAACTGGAGTTCAGTGCGTACGCGGGGTTCTCCAGCGTGTGGCGAACGTTGAAGGTCCTGAACAGTGAGCAATTTCGCGACCTGATGACGGAGATGGGACAGACGACTGACTGGAGTTTGCACACGGCTAACACTGACTGGCAGAATGAAGTATTCCAGAACGGACGGTCCCAGAATTATCAACTCTCGATCTCGGGACAGCATGATAAAACTACCTACTATGTCTCGGGCGGATGGACTCAACAGATCGGGGCGGTGCGCAGTGCGGAAATGGATCGCTATAATTTCAAGGTCAACTTTGAACAGCGGTTGAATGACTGGCTTACTATTGGTACCAATCTCGGCTATACGCGTTATCATGACGTCGACGTCAGCGACAACACCACCGTCAACAGCGGCGGTGTCATTCTCGGCATGCTGTCGACCCCGCCGAACATTGGAATCTTCCGCCCGGATGGAAGTTACACCAGCAACCCGTTCCAGGATTGGGAGAACCCGCTATCCAGTACAGATGCATCTGTCAGAGGCTACAAGAACCAGCGACTACTCGGCAATATTTATGCGGAAGTTGAGGTCATCCCTGATCTGACGTTCCGGTCAAACCTTGGAGTTGATTACCAGATGGGAATGTACGACTACTTCCTCGATCCTTTTACAACGAGCTATGGACGGGCGACAGAAGGCCGGGGTATCAATTCCACCGACCTCAGCAATTACTACATCATCGATAACACATTCACGTATGAGAAAACGATCGACGACCACCGCATCTCCGTCCTGGTAGGAGCGGTTGCACAGAAGACCCGCTGGGAAAACAACCGCATTGAGAAGACCGGCTTCTCCGGTAAGTCCGTTACGACGACGGATGCAGGATCGGTGATCGTGAGTGCCAACAACGATAAGTCGGAGAAGAGCAACGCCTCGTTTATCAGTCGCGTGACCTATGATTATCGCGGAAAGTATCTGCTGACGGCGAACTTCCGGCGCGATGGATCTTCGGCGTTCGGAGAAAATACGCGTTGGGGAAATTTCCCGTCGGTATCGGTAGGCTGGCGGATTTCCGATGAGCCATTCTTCGACGGTGTCGGGTTCACGGACGATGTTAAGTTGCGGGTAGGTTACGGGTTAGTCGGAAACGATCTCGGTCCCTACGCGTACCTTGGCCGTGTCGCATCCGGAGCAAACTATCCGATCGGGGGAGCGATACTTCCCGGCACGTATCCGGAATCGATCCAGAACAATGACCTCAAATGGGAAACAACGGAACAGACGAACGTCGGATTGGACATTACTCTGATGAGTTCACGGATCGAGTTCTCGGCGGATGCGTATCTAAAGAAGACCTCTAACCTTTTGCAATATGTTCCCCTACCGCGTTCTACCGGATATGACGTCGGCGTGCAGAATGTCGGCGACATCGAGAACCGGGGACTTGAGTTTCAACTGACCTCCCACAATCTCGTAAACGAGTTGACATGGGATACAGACCTCAACCTTTCGTTCAACCGAAATAAAGTGATCAACATAGTCGGGCAACAATATTTTGGTGGTGCTGTCGCGGGCCGGGGAGAGCCGAACCTCACTATTGAAGGCAAGCCTCTTGGACTTTTCTACGGATACATCGCAGGAGGAGTCGACCCGGCTACTGGAATGCTTTACTATGTCGACCGCAACGGCGAGAGCACATTTACGCCTGCACCGGAAGACCGGACCTTTATCGGCAACCCAAATCCCGATTTCCTGTACGGGATGACGAATACATTTGGCTACCGGAATTTTTCACTCAGCATCTTCCTGCAAGGATCCCAGGGTAACGATATCTTCAATGCTACGCGCATAGAAACGGAGGGGATGACCGACTATAAGAACCAGTCGCACGTAGTGCTCAACCGCTGGCGCGAACCGGGTGACGTCACTAACATTCCGAAGGCATTGCCGAACAACAATTCGAACTCACTGATCTCGACGCGGTTCGTCGAAGATGGTTCGTATCTGCGTTTCAAAGCAATAACTCTTGGCTATACGCTTCCGGCGAATCTGCTCGCGAAAGCGGGGATCAGCCAGGCACGTGTCTACGTTACCGGAGAGAATATCTTCACGATCACATCTTACGAGGGATTTGACCCAGAGGTCAGCGCATTCGGCCTCAACGATAACAACACACTGCGGAACATCGCCCTCGGCGTCGACTTCGGGACGTATCCTCAGACGCGCAATTTGATCTTCGGCATCAACCTCACTCTATAACGGTCTCATAAATGATTGAAGCCATGAAAACTAAAATATATTTACTCGCCTTCGGTATCGCGGTTATGTTACCGTCGTGCGATGATTACCTGGCGCTCAACCCACTGTCAGTGACGACAATGGAGAATGCCTACCGAACAGCCAACGATGCGGAGGCGGCGCTCATCGGAGCTTACGACTCCTTTTCTCAGGAATATTACATCTGGGATAACATCATCTTCAGCGATGTGATATCCGACAACCACTACGCAGGTGGGGACAACCCGGAGGTCTATGCGGCTGAGGATCTCACGATCACGCCGACGAACGGAAGGCTGTTTGCCAATTGGACTCAATTGTACAATGCTGTTGCCAAGGCGAATGTCGTCCTGGACAGAGTTCCGCTTATCAACGATCCCAAGATCGACGTCGGCGACCGGCGCAATCAGATCCTGGGAGAAGCCTCGTTTCTCCGTGCATATCACTACTTTCAACTAGTGACTTTATGGGGTGGCGTTCCGCTTATTACCAAACCGGTATCGTCAACTGACCCTGCGGAAACCCATGTACCTCGTTCGTCAGTGAGCGATGTCTATGCGCAGATCATCTCGGATCTTGAGTTCGCAGTGACAAATCTCCCCGACCAGTATGGCGGTGACGCCAGTGTCAACAAGGCACGTGCGACGAAGGGTGCAGCCAATGCACTGCTCGCCAAGGTTTGGGCTCAAAAACCCGACCGCGACTATAACAAGGTCCTTGACTACGCCGATGCTGTTATTGAAAGCCCGGCGGGCTATATCCTGCTCAGCGACTTCGGGCACTTGTGGGATGGAAATCACTATAACAATGCCGAGTCTATCATGG
Organism: uncultured Roseivirgaceae bacterium; assembly: GCA_964438975.1. GTDB lineage: Bacteria > Bacteroidota > Bacteroidia > Cytophagales > Cyclobacteriaceae > Chryseosolibacter. Next base: position 5,846 of record CAYTMU010000039.1, read on the forward strand.
AAGTGCAGTTCGTCGGCGGAACGGAAGCTAACTGGGGCCCGCAGTTGCTGTTGCCGCCGAGTCTTAGCGGTGATACATGGCGGAAATTCGTTGTTCCGTCGCAAGACCTTGTGCGGGCCTTTGATGAAGAAGGCGATGTCGTGCGCAAGAACGCTTCCATCCTGTTTGAGACAGCTCCGTGGTCGGATGAATTTTGGTCAGTTCAAGTGGGTGGGAGTATACCATTCGCGTACAAGTGGAAGAGCGCTGCAGGGTGGGCAAGTACCAACCGGCAGTATCTCCTGCGCCTGGGCGACATCGTTTTGCTGAAGGCGGAAGCCCTCAATGAATTAGGTCGCACGGAAGATGCACGTGACGAGATTGATCGCATTCGCGCGCGCGTACAACTCGGCCCTACACCGGCGGCAGGTCAGGAAGAAATGCGCCTGGCTATCGAGAAGGAACGTCGACTCGAACTCGTCCAGGAGGGACAGCGTTGGAATGACCTTCGCCGCTACGGACGGGCTGTTGAGGTAATGACGAACCTCAATGAGATCGACCTCCGGACCAACACGAGAAAGAACTACAATATGACTCCAGCGAAACTGCTGTTGCCGATACCTCAATCGGAGCGCAACCGCAACCTGCAGCTAGGTCAAAACGAAGGATATAATTGATCACACGAAATGCGATGAACATGAAGAAGATCTGGATGTTTATGCTCGGACTCCTCGTGGTTGCGGCGAGCTGCGAGGAAAAAGAAAATATGGATCCCATTGGGAACTGGGAGATCGGCGCGCCGGCTCCCACGCTACCGGCTGCTGCTGCCGTTCTGACGCTTGACGAAACCGCGCCAGACGAAGTTATCACATTCGAGTGGTCGCCTGCGACGACTACGAATCGCTTCGGAGTTGCTTACAGTCTCGCGCTCGTACCGGAAGGAAGCACCGATTACACTGACCCGATCCTCCGCCTGACACCATCCAATGCAGGACGAGCCCGATCGGTTTCCGTATCCGCGCAGGAGATCGACTATGCACTTTGGGCTGCATGTTATCCCGCGGGCACTACAGTTGACCTGGAATGGGTGGTTACGGCCAGGGCCATTGAGAAGGAGAGCACGGCAGCGCGAAAAGTTTCTTTTACCCGATTTGAGACCGAGTATACTCCGACGACGCTATTCATCTACGGAAGTGGAACGGAAGCAGGAGCGAATGCGTCTAACGCAACCCCTATGCGTTCAATTCCCAACAACGCAGGAGAGCCGTCCGGTGTATTCGACGTCTACACGACGTTAACTGCCGGGGAAACGTATTCGTTCCGCGATAGGGCAAGTACTGTGTCGCGGCGTTATGGCGGCGCAGAGGGAACGTTGGAGCCCTGTGGTGAGGTTATCACTGCTCCCGAGACCGGACAGTACCGCATCACGGTCGACTTCAACGACAATACGTATGAACTGCTCGGGATAGATCGCTGGAGTCTCGTAGGAGATGCAGTGGAAGGAGGCTGGGGCGGTGACGTTCCGCTTGCCTACATAGGTGGCGGTGTATGGGAAGGGGAGATACCATTCCTCTCGGAAGCGGGTTTTATATTCCGCGCCAATGGCGACTGGGGGTACCTGCTCAAACGTGTTCAGGGATCGGCGACTGGCAACAACAAGGGGGGGAACCTGGTGATGGAATCGGAGGGCAACGAAGTCGGTATCCCCTATGAAGATATTCCCGGAACAATTGGCCTGCACCGTGTAACACTCGACCTGAGCGGTGATCCGTATACCTATAACTTGGTGGAAATTCAGGACCAGGGACCTGTCAGTGCGGTGATTGGCGAGACCAGCAATCTGAACAGCGATGCCGTGAACGGTAACTTCGATATTTCGGATATGGAAACACCCGATGCTGTTTATCTTCTGTCTGAAGGAAGCGTGGTTGCAGAATTGACGCAGGAAGGCGATGTTTTCGCAACTGACGGATATATCGCACTGGAAGCAAGCAAAACATATTCTCTGAACACCGCGAGTGACGGTTCGGGTGATGACGTTGCCGGAACAGCGATCGGTGTTGCCCGGGATCAGGCGTACCGCGTCACGGTTGATTTCTCATCGGGTAAATTGCTGTGGAGGTACTACAACATCAAGCTCTTCCACTGGGACGAACTCGGAGGAGGGTGGGACGACCGCCAGGAGTTGGTGATGACATATGTCCACCCATATCAATTTGAAGTTACCGCAACGCTCAGCGCAGGCTTTCACTCAAAATTCATATCTCCCTGGGATGTACAGTTTGGAACGGATGCCACCTCGCTGACAGGAACGATGGACAACGGAGGAGATAACTTCGCCGGAATTATCCAGAATGGAACGTACAAGGCGACGATCATCATTTCTCCCGACTACGAAACTGCGGAGTATAGCTTTGTAAAACAGTGATCTATTAAAGCAAATACCGGGATGATCTCGCGCGGTCATCCCGGTTTATTTTATGATATGAGAAGTAAACGAAAGTATTGTATTCTCTGGCCACTCGCGATCCTTTGGGTGCTTGTTGCCTTCACAGGCTGTGGAACAGATACGCGTGAGCGATCGTCCGGCCCAGCCGAAGGATCATTGTCGTGGTGGATAACCCGTGGTGACAGAAGCGCACTGCTCGCGAAGCAGCCCGCTCTTTCCTTTGCGACGGACTCGCGACAGTCGGATGTTATAGTGCTTGACACAGCAATACGATACCAGAGTATCGATGGATTCGGTTACTCGCTGACGGGCGGAAGCGCCGATGTGATCCGCGAGCGATTGAGCGAAGAGGATCGCCGCGCTTTGTTGAACGAGTTGTTTTCCACCCGTGACGGCGGTATTGGTGTGAGTTATCTGCGCATCAGTATCGGGGCATCCGATCTCGACGACCATGTCTTTTCGTACTGTGATCTTCCGTCGGGGGAGACCGATCCGGAGTTGAAAAACTTTACAATCCAGGAGGACCGCGAGAATCTGATCCCCTTGCTCAAAGAGATTCTCGCTATTGCGCCAGACATGCCTGTCATGGGAAGTCCGTGGTCGGCGCCATCGTGGATGAAGACAAACGGGAAACCAAAGGGAGGGAGCCTCAAACCTGAATTTTACGGAGCGTATGCGAAATACTTTGTGCGCTACATCGAAGAAATGGCGAGTGAAGGCATCCGTATCGACGCAGTGACAATTCAGAATGAACCCGAGAATCCACACAATACTCCGAGTATGCTGATGACTGCGGAAGAGCAAAAGGTATTTGTGCGAGATCATCTCGGTCCTGCTTTTGAGGCTGCCGGTATTGACACCAAGATCGTCATCTTCGATCACAATTGCGATCACCCTGAATACCCTATCGCGGTACTCGACGATCCCGAAGCCAAGAAGTATGTGGACGGATCAGCGTTTCACCTTTATCTCGGTGAGATCGAAGCGATGTCGAAAGTTCATACCGCGCATCCTGACCGAAACCTGTATTTTACCGAACAATGGACTTCCGGCAAGGGTGACTTTGCGGAAGACCTGCAATGGCATGTCAAGAACCTCATCATCGGCGCTTCGCGAAACTGGAGCCGGAACGTACTGGAATGGAACCTGGCTTCCGATCCCGACTTCGGTCCGCACACCGATGAGGGCGGTTGCACGGAGTGCATGGGTGCGTTGACGATCGGCGACTCCGTGACGCGTAACGTGTCTTATTATATCATCGCACATGCGTCGAAGTTCGTGCCGCCTGGATCCGTGCGGGTGGCGTCCGGCATTCCCGGAGGCCTTGACAATGTCGTGTTCATCACCCCTGAAGGTCAACGGGTGCTTATCGTTGTGAATGACCGCACCAGGACCCGGTCGTTTGCCATCCAGGAAGGGCACCGTTTCGCAGATGTTTCGCTGGATGGAGGCACAGTAGCGACGTTTGTATGGAAATGAAATACACCACACTGAAAATATCGTCTCGAGTATCCTGCGATCCTCGACCTATTCGCGCCGTAGCTTACCGACTTTCTTTCTGTATCCTGTTTTTTGTGTCGTGCGGATCAGGCGATGAGTTTCCCGATCCCGGGCCGCCGACGAAAGCGGAAGAGATCGGGAAGGCCGACGCATGGTTGACTACTGGTAATCAAACCAAGCTTCTGTCGCATGAGGTGCAGGTATCTGTCACCGAACGGGCGACGACGGTGCTGCCATCTGTTACACTACAGCCCGAGCAAAAGCTGCAGCAGATCGAAGGATTCGGTGCAGCGCTTACAGGCTCATCCGCCTACCTCATCAACCGCAAGATGAGTGCTGCGCAGCGGCGCGCATTGTTGGAGGAATTGTTTGACGCGGACAAAGGGATCGGCATTTCCTATCTGCGGATGACAATTGGTGCGTCTGACTTCTCGCTGTCGGATTTTACCTACAACGATATCCCCATGGGTCAAACTGATTACGATCTTGACCACTTCTCCATAGACAGCGACAAGGAGGATGTTATCCCCGTTTTCAAGCAGATACTTTCATTTGCACCCGGAATATCGATCATGGGGTCGCCGTGGAGTGCACCTGCGTGGATGAAAACAAATAACAGTCTGAAAGGTGGCAAACTGAAGCCGGAGGCCTATGATGTTTACGCCCGTTATTTTGTGGAATACATCAAAGCCTATGCACAGGAAGGAATTTCCGTCGCCGCCGTCACTCCGCAAAACGAACCCCTGCACTTCACAGCCAATTACCCCTGTATGGAGATGCAGGCAGGGGAGCAACTCGAATTCATCCGCGATTTTCTAGGCCCTGCTTTCGCGGATGCCGGGCTTAGCACTGACATTATCGCGTACGATCACAACTGGGACAATCCTCAGTACGCGATCGCAGTTCTCAATGATCCCGTTGCAAAGGAGTATGTATCCGGGTCCGCTTTTCATGCGTACGCGGGGAATGTCTCCGCAATGTCAGTCGTACATAACACACATCCTGACAGAGGACTGTATTTTACCGAGATCTCCGGCGGAGAATGGGCGACCAACTTCTCCGACAATCTCCAATGGAATATGTCGAACATCTTCATCGGAACTACAAAGAACTGGTCGAAGAATGTCTTGCTGTGGAACCTTGCACTGGACGAGAATCACGGACCGAAGAACAATGGGTGCCAGGACTGTCGTGGCGTGGTGACGATCCAATCGGGAAACGGCTCGGTTACGCGCAATGTTGAGTACTATTCCATCGGACATTTCTCCAAATTCGTACGTCCCGGTGCGTACAGGATCGCGTCGACGGCGTTTGATGCATCAACCGGACTGGACCATGTGGCTTTTGTCAACACTGATGGTTCGAAGGTGATCGTGGTGTCGAACACCGCCTCGGAGGCTCGCTCGTTTAGCGTATTGTGGGAGGCAGGCCAGTTCGACTACAGTTTGCCTGCAAGATCTGTCGTCACGTTGGTATGGCATGATTAAGGTTCGCCATTATATCCAGTCGATGCCTTTCTTCAACATTGCCGACGTTTTTGCCTCCTCGGATCCCGGCTGCGGTTGGTGATTGTATTCCCAGGCTGCCTGTGGAGGAAGGCTCATCAGGATGGATTCGGTGCGTCCATCGGTTTCCAGGCCGAATTTGGTACCGCGGTCCCACACCAGGTTGAATTCGACATACCGTCCGCGGCGCAGATGCTGCCACTGTTTCTCCTTCTCATCGAAGGGAACCGCGTGGTTCTTCCGCATAAAATGCGTGTAGATCGGAGCAAACACATTTCCGACACTCCGCACGAAATCAAAGCGCGACTCCTTCGTAAATCCGTCGACACCCTTCAGGTAGTCGAAGAATATTCCACCGACACCACGCGTTTCGTTGCGGTGACGAAGAAAAAAGTAGTCGTCCGCCCAGCGTTTGAATTCCTTGTAGTAGGAGGGATGATGACGGTCGCACACCTCCCTGAGCGTGCGGTGAAAATGTTTGGCATCTTCAACGTCGACATAGTGCGGGGTGAGATCGATGCCACCTCCGAACCACCAGATCTCGGCAGGAGCTCCGGGTTCAGGGGTGATCTCGAAGTAGCGCACATTCATGTGGATGATTGGCACCATCGGGCTATGCGGATGAATGACGATGGAAACACCCGTCGCGAAGAAGTCGGGTATGCCGGCGTTTCCCGGCGCAAGGTTGAGCATCGCCAGCGTTGATTCGGGTGTCTTTCCCCAGACAGCAGAGAAGTTCACACCACCTTTTTCGATGACGTTGCCATTGGTAAGTACACGTGACGTTCCGCCACCTCCACCCGGGCGCTGCCAGGTGTCGCGGATGAATTTGCCCTTTCCATCCGCCTGTTCCAGCTCCTCGCAGATGCGTGATTGTAGCTCCGTGAAAAATTGTTGTATCAAATCTCTTGTAACCATAGCATCGTTTGATTTTAATGTGTCCAGCCGTGGGCCGTCGACCACCCGTTGACCGTGGACTAGAACGGGTACCCAATCCCGATATTATAGATCACCGGCTCCTTGAAGTTCCTGTAATTGTCTGCTCCCACGTGGGTGGCGAAGGGCCGGAAGAATTTCACATCGTCGAGGACAAAGCGTTCACCCGGTTTTCGTCCGGGGTCGTATACCTTCATGCCTACATCGAAACGCAGAACGAGGAAGGTGAAATCGAATCGGAGACCGAATCCCGTTCCGACCCCGAGTTCTTTGTAGAACGAGTCGATACGGAATTTCGAATTTCCTTGTACCGCTTGTATTTCTCCGGACCCCGGATCCTGCATGGTCCGTTGGCTGAAGAGCCAGACGTTACCCGCATCGACGAAGACAGCGCCACCGACGAACCCGAACAGTTTACTGCGCAGCTCCATGCTTCCCTCAAAGAGAATCTCACCGGGTTGTTCGAGTCGATAGTTGAAAAGACCATCTGCGACCGGGTCGCCCCCGACGGAAGGGTTGGTATTCAACGCAGGAGGGATGGTGCCGAGTCCGAGTCGTCGCGGTCTCCAGGCGCGTACACTGTTGCTACCGCCGACGAAAAAGTACTTCTCATACGGCAGCGCGCGATCCGATCCATAGGAGTACGCAATGCCTGCGTTGAGCCGGTAAGCAAACGTCGCCCAGGTGCTGAGTCGTCGTATCTGGCGGAAGTCGAAGTTCAACCGGAGATATTTGAAATACTGCAATCCCTGTCGCGTGATGATCTCGGGATCGATGAAATTGAAGATCGTACCTCCTGGCTCGACCTGTGCGCGAATGAAAACAGCATTCCGGTCGAACGTCCCGTAATTTCGATTCCATGTAATGCTGAAGATCATGCTGCTGACAAAGGAAGGCTCGAACGAGCGCGCGAGGTTGTAGTTACCCTGCGTGTTCAGGCGGTCGAGAAGGATTCGGAATGAATCCGATTTGATGTGCGAATTGATCAGGCTGATGTTCGCCAGTGCGAGTGAATACTGCGTAATGCGTTTGTTCTGCCAGGTATATGTATTCGAAAGTGTCGTACCTGTCCGATTGTATTCGGGGCGGTCTGTATACGTGTAGCCGACGGTCAGTCTTGTCTTTGGGTTGTATTTTCCGAGTTTGATCTGCGTTGCATTCCGGAATGGCCACAAGAACTGGGGGAAGGTGATAGAAGCATTGATCCCTGCTTCAGTACTCTTGTAGACATTGAGGTCCTGCGTCGCGGATGCGACACCTTCGATACCGATCCGTCCGTTCAACTCGAAGTTCTCGAGGCCTCCGAAGAGATTCCGTTTCTTGAAGTTCAGATTGTAGAACGGGCCGGGAAAGCCCTCCGTTACGTTGACCCCGATCTCGTTGGACCATTCGTAACGATTGAGCGGACTCGTAAAGATGTTTGCCGTGAACTGTCCCCCCGAAGAATCGTAGTTCACGTTGACGAACTTGTATGCGTCGAGATTTGCGAGCTGGCGTTGCGTCTCAAAGGTATTTGTTCGCGAATAAAGATTTCCCGGGGCAATGAATACACGTTGACTGAGGATCTTGAGATTGTATTTGTCTTCGTGGAAGCGATAAGTAACATCGCGGTAAGTGCGTTTTTGCCGATCGACTCCGGGCAACGTTACGCCGGCATCGGTCGTGAAGCGTACCGAATCGATCGTGAATTGCTTATGGAATCCGCGCTTGGCGGGGTCGCGGATGGTCATGAGCACCGCGATCCGGCGGTTTTCGAGCAACGCTGTATCGACATCGAAGTCGACGTATTGCCTGCTGAAATCATAGAAGCCATTGTCTTTCAAAAGCAGATCGATGCGTTCACGCTCGGCGGTGAAGTTGGCTTCCTGGTATCGCTGGCCGCGCTTGACCAGACTGCTTCTCTCCGTAGCCTTTACCAGGTGATACACCACCGAATCCGATATCCTGTAAGATATGCTGTCAATGGTGTATGGAGACCCGACGGCGACCTCATAGGTGACCCGGACAAACCGGCCGGAGCCGGAAACGTTCGCCATGACATTGTTCTCGAAATAGCCTTCTGAAAACAGATATCCTTTAAAACGGTTGATCGTTAGATTGACGAGAGCGCTGTCATACACGACGATGGGCTCACCCCACTGCATGAACAGATTGCCTTTTTCGATGCGTGAATTGTACTTGTCGACCTTTTTCTGCTTTCGGAACTGAAGGTTGTTGATGCGGCGTTGGGAGGACGTCCGGGCGATGCGGGCGTTGAATTTTGCCTCCACCTTTTTGCGTTTGCTGACAAACTCCGCCGTATCGTAACGCTTTTCACCGGCGTAGTACATGGCCACAAGGTGATAGAACGGCAAATACAGAAATCTCCTGTTGGTGCGCTGCGCATGGAGTTCACGAAGGTACTCCTCGTTGATATTTCTCGGCGCTTTTATTGTCTGCCGGTACAGATGCCGTTGTCCTTCGTCGAGGTGCCTGGTCCCTAAACAGCTTGAAAGAAGAATTGGGGCGAGTACGAGCAGGGAGTACCTGATTTTTTTCAGCACCAAGCCAACAGGGAGTCCATCAAAATCTGCGATAAAGGCCATTATATCCCTGCAATTTTCGAATTAGCCGCGATTTATGCAAAAACATTCAAATTTGGCCAAAATCGGTTGCTAACCTACAGTAGGACGGGAAATTCTGGATATTGCTGTCCGATGGCTGGGTTCGGTCAAGACGGGGACGGGAGGCGTCTCCTGTCCAGCCGCGTTTTCTTTTTCAGGTAGTGGGTTGATATAACTCCCGAATATCGGGCCGGATCAGGACCATATCGGAGATATTGACTGCTCTGCGATACTGCGTCGGTGTCATCGTTTTGTATTTCTTGAATTGCCGGTTGAAGTTTGCGAGGTTGTTAAACCCGCACTCGTAGGCTATTTCGACAATGTGCTGATTGCTCTCGGACAGGAGTTTGCATGCGTGCCCGATCCTTACAGTATTCAGATACTCAACGAAGGTAGTCCGGTACTGTTCTTTAAAGAAGTTACAGAATGTAGTAACTGCCATGTTAGCGGTTTGTGCAACTTCCGGGAGAGATATATCCCGATGAAAATTTTGCATAACATACTCAGTGATCTTGCCGAGCCGGTCGTGTGGATTATCAGTCATGTGCGTGTAGCCTTCGCTTGCCAGTACTTCATACTCCCGGGTGTTAGACAAGATGTCGAATATCGAAAGTAGTGACGACAGTCGCTGGATGCCGTTCATGGTCACCATGCCGATCATTAGCGCATTTATTTGCTCTTTCGTTTTTCCGTTCAGTACCAATCCTCTCCTGGATAATCGAAGAAAATTTTTGAAGGCGTCCATTTCCGGGATATTCAGAAATGCTTCACCGAGGAAATCATCTTTGAAGTGAATAACAATTGCTTCTGCTTGATGATCTGCTTGACCGTTGATGTACTGAGAGTCATTAACCCACACGTGTGGCAGTTGTGGGCCCATGCATACCAAGTCGCCTTCCTGAAAATATCCTATGTGATCCCCTACCATTCTTCGACCTGTGCTCTTGAGTACCAGCACCAGTTCAAACTCGGGGTGGTAGTGCCACGGAACCGGAAAGAACTGGCCGACTTCTTTAAACACGATAAAAGATTTATCAAAATCCCTGGGCAGTCGCAATTCAATTGATTTCATAAGAACACACGTTAGCCGACAGAACCAACAAAATGGATGTAAAGGTTTTAAGTGACCGATACATGCCAACAGGGCTTTTTTGACGACAATCTAAAGATAGCCATTGAAAAAAAACAATCATACATGACATGAAAAATAGTATCACAAATGTGAATAAAAGTAACAGGAAGTCGGAATTGGTCAACTTATTTTTGTTTAACGGAATCGCAATGGTTCCTTAACGATTTGGTAATCCATTGAAAGTTGATCGCATGGGTAAAGAAAAGGTCATTCACCCGGACAGGGATCCGGATTTTGTTACAGGTGCTTATTCCGATGGTGTTATCTCTGGCGGGTTTCTTTTTGTAAGCGGTCAGGCGTCAGTTGACTTCACAACATCAAAGTTTGTGCTAGGATCTGTGGAAGAAGAAACCCATCGCACCCTTCAAAACATAGAGGCAATTATCGGAGCGGCAGGTGCAACGATGTCTGATATGGTTAAGTGTACTGTTCACTTATCTGACATTCGTGAATTTGATCGCTACAATCAGGTCTATTCCCGATATTTTCCCGGAGTGAAGCCGGCGCGAACAACCGTGCAGTCGGTACTGGCCGAAGGAATCAAGGTGGAAATTGACTGTATTGTAAAACTCCCTGACTAGGAATCGCCGTTGCATGGAGAATCACATTACGACAAGTGAGGTTCGCATCGGGGTAGTGGGACTTGGGCTGATGGGAAGCAGCGTTATTACCGCATTGCTTATTTCCGGTCACCGCGTAAATGCCATTGCTCCATTGCCTGACGATATGCTGCACGCGCGGACACGCGTAGAAGAACAGCTTGCACACTGTGATACCGCGCAGCTACTCTCTGAGCCGATCGGCAGGTACATGAGCCAATTGACGATTTCGGAGAACTATGCGGATCTTTCGAATTGCTGTATCGTGCTGGAATGCGTTATTGAAGAAGTGGCCGTGAAGGAGTCGGTTTACAAGAAAGTAACCGATGTCGTGACGTTCGATACGATCATCGCTACTAATACCTCGGCGATCCCAATAAGTCGACTTCAGAAGAACATACTTCACCCGGAGCGATTCCTGGGTATCCACTGGGCAGAACCCGCGTATATGACTCGTTTCCTTGAAATCACCTGTGGTCGCAGCACGTCCACGCGCTATGCGTCATGGGTATTCAAACTTGCGCACCAATGGGGCAAAGAGCCGACTTTATTGCGACGAGATATTCGCGGATTTGTTACGAACAGGTTAATGTATGCGGTCTATCGCGAGATGTTTTCAATGGTGGAACGAGGCGATGCGACAATCGAAGATGTAGATAAAGCGTTCCGGTACGACGCCGGTTCCTGGATGACACTAATGGGTATTTTCCGGAGAATGGATTTTATGGGATTGAAAGACTTTCACCGGATATTTGAGACTATCTTTCCGACCTTGTGCAATTCCGATGTCGTTCCGCCGATGATGCAGGAGTTGATGAAAAATAGACTGCATGGTACGAGAGATAATCAGGGCCTCTATTCTTACACGGCAAGTGAATCAAAGACATGGGAGGATGCTTTTGCGTCTTTCAACGAAGAGATCTATAAATTGGCTGCACTGTATCCGTATGACCGCAACCATCGGAAGAATGATGGAAAGATTGGCAACTGAACGATGAATTGATGGAAAAATTTAAGTATGTGAAGTCCGCGGACTTTTTGGAGCGGGCGAGGAATGTGTTAGCAGGCGGCGTTTCTTCCGAATTCAGGAAATATAACCACCCGCACGCGATATTCTATACACATGGTAAGGGGAGCAGAGTCTGGGATGTCGACGGTAACGAGTACCTCGACTTCACACTTAGTCAAGGCCCTTTGCTTCTGGGACATTCCCATCCGAAAGTTCTCCGGGCTGTCCAGGAATATTCGGAGCAAGGCCAACTTTTTGCAGGCCAGCATGTCCGTGAGGTAGAACTTGCCGAAAAGCTTCAGAAGATGATTCCCTCCGCGGAGATCATGCGGTTCTGTCTAGATGGCTCGGAAGCAGTCCAGACTGCTTTCCGGGTCGCGCGTTATAAGACAGGAAGGGCGAAGTTCCTTCGCTTTGAAGGACATTACCATGGCTGGATGGACAACGTATGTTTTGGCATCTCTACGCCTTCCGCCGATGCTCTTGGTTCCCGCGAGGAACCGAATGTCTTTCCATGGAGTCAGGGATTGTCTGAGCACGCGAAGGACGATTTCATAGTTTTACCGTGGAACGATCTGTCACTGGTTGAGAAGGTCGTGGAGAGACGGTCTTCGGAGATTGCGGCTATCATTACGGAGCCCATCATGTGCAACAACGGGTGTATCGCTCCGGAGCCCGGATTTCTTCAGGGGTTACGAGGCATCTGTGATCGATATGGCATCGCGCTGATCTTTGACGAGGTGATCTGTGGCTTCCGAGTGGCCCCAGGTGGGGCGCAGGAGTATTTCGGAGTGACGCCCGACCTTTCTGTTTTCGCCAAAGCCATTGCCAGTGGTTATCCAATCAGCGCAATTGTCGGAAAAAAGACGTGGATGGAAGGCATAGCTGAGGGGAAAGTTATCCATGCCGGAACTATGAATTCGGGTAACCCTACCGTTGCTGCCGCGCTGGCCACCTTAGAAGTGCTTGAGCAGGAGCCCCCATATACGCGAATTTACCGATATGGTGAGCGTCTGATGGAGGGCCTTAGAAGCGCTGCAGCCAGGATCGGAAGTAACATGGTTGTGCAGGGCTTTGGTCCAATGGTTTTTACAGGCTTTTCAGATGATGGTCCAGCGAAGGATTATCGGCACACTTTGCGTTTCGATAAGGTCAAGCAAGGCAGGTTTATCGCTGAAATGCACGACCGGGGTATACGCGTGATTGGACGGGGCCTCTGGTATTTGAGTGCCGCTCATGAAGAGCAGGATATTGAGCTGGCCATCCAGACGGCCGAAGAAGTGCTGGAGACCATTTAGTAGATTACGGATGAGCTTTCAAGAAATACCTACGCTTGTTATCGGGGAAGAAAGAACTGTATTCTCCATCGTTGTAAACCTTCTGGAAGCGCAACACCCGGTTACGCTATGCACAAGCAATGAAAGGGAAGCGATCCTGCGCCTCAATGACCATTTGAGCGACCTGATGGGTGAGGCCACGGATATCCGAGATCGCGCGGATTTCGAGATATGCAGCACGCTCAATGGCCCACAGGATTTCAGACTGGCGATTGTGCTGACACCTGAAGATATTCAGCTAAAGCACACTGCGGTCCGACAACTCGAAAATGTTCTTTCACCAGGTTCGCTTATTGCGGTCAATACGGAGAGTATTCCCCTAAGCGAAATACACACAACGGCTGTGGCACCTGAACGGATCTTCGGCGCAAATTGGACGGAGCCAGCCCACACGACTTTCTTTCTTGAGATTATTGTCAACGATAAAAATTGCCGGGATCTGTTGAACAGTTTCGTGTCGACGGCGTGCACTCGCTGGCAGAAGGATCCGTACGTGCTGTATAACGATTGCGGCATCCGGTCGCGTATGTTGAGTGCCATGGTGCGCGAAGCTTTCTTTCTTCTCGAAAATGATTATGTCTCCGTCGAGGATGTCGATCGCGCGTGCCGGAATGACCCAGGATATTATTTGCCCTTCGCCGGCCACTGCCGGTATATGGATCTGATGGGTGCGTATGTGTACGGTACGGTGATGAAAGATCTGAATCCTGAGCTGTCCAAGGATACGCGCGTCGCACCATTCTTTACCAGGATCGTGGAAGCAGGTGGTGAGGGGATCAGCACTGAGAACGGGTTTTACCGGTATGAAACCGGTGAGGCCGAACGGCGCACGAAAGAGTTCAGGAAGTTTAGCTTCGAGATCAGAGACATTATCGCTCGGTATCCGTTCGGGGAGCTGGAGGAAAAAGTCATGGGGAAGAAGAACGCAATATCAAACATATGAATCCGGCCTTTATAGTCGATGCGCATCTTGATCTGGCTATGAATGCCCTGGATTGGAACAGGGATCTTACCAGACCTTTGGACGAGATCCGCCAGCGTGAGATGAACATGACCGACAAACCTGACCGGGGCAGAGGAACCGTGTGTTTACCAGAACTTCGAAAGGGGAAAATAGGCCTTGTCGTTGCGACGCAACTTTCGCGTGTAACACCACCTGGCAGCACACTTCCGGGATGGCACTCCCCGCAACAGGCATGGGCGATGACGCAGGCGCAGCTCGCGTGGTACCGTGAAATGGAAGCGATGGGAGAGATGGTGCAGATCAGGGATATCGACGGACTCGAAAGTCATCTGACCCTTTGGAATGATGGTGCTGTTCCCGACGATACAAAACCGGTGGGCTATATCCTGAGTCTTGAAGGAGCTGACTCTCTTGTCGACATTTCATATCTGCACAAAGCTTACGACTACGGATTACGAGCAGTAGGACTTTCTCATTTCGGGCCTGGCAGATATGCGCCTGGCACAAAGACAGAAGGACCCCTGACGAACAACGGGCTCGAACTCCTGAAGGAAATGGACGCGCTGAGGTTGATCCTGGATGTCACACATTTGACAGATCAGGGATTTGATCAGGCGTTGAATTTGTACCGTGGACCGGTTTGGGCCAGTCATCACAACGTACGCAAGATCGTACCCAATCAACGCCAGCTCAATGACGATCAGATCCAACGGCTGATTGAGCGAGGTGCCGTGATCGGAGGCATGCTCGATTGCTGGGCAATGGATATCCGCTTCATCGATACTGTCTCGGATCCCTGGCAACTGGATATCCGGTTGGAGCACCTCGTTGATCACTGGGATCACATCTGTCAGCTAGCGGGAAACAGCAGACACGTTGCTATCGGGAGCGATCTCGACGGAATTTTCGGTACAGAGCAGTCGCCATGGGACTTGAATTCCATTGCTGACCTACAGAAGTATCGAGCGATACTTTCCAGAAGGGGTTATCAGGAAGAAGATATTCAGAACATATTTCATGGCAACTGGTTGCGTTTTTTGCGAAACGCTTTGGACTCATAGACGAGTCTTGACAAGAGGATAGTTAATAACTTACCATGCTCTACGCCGGCGCATTTCAAATCGACATTACACCTCCGTTGGGCACACTGATCAACGGCGACTTTGTAACGCACTATGCGCTCCAGATCCATGATCGCTTGTATGCGAAGGCATTGGTGATGAAACAAGGGGATGCCACGGTAGGGATAGTCGTTGTGGACATTTGCGCCATGGCGAAGGAGTTTATTGATGCTGTCAAGTCTGAGATCCATGAGCGCACGGAAATCAGTCCTGTAAATTTGCTGATTGCCAGCACCCATACACACGCCGCAGGATCTGTCGAGGGCTTACTGCTCGGCCATGCTGACCTGGCGTACCGGAAGATACTACCTGGATTGATCGTCGACGCTGTGGCCGGTGCGATGGAAAGACTCCGTCCTGCGCAGACAGCTTTTGGTTCCGTACAGGCACCTGAGCATGTCGTGTGCAGAAGGTTTTATATGAAGGAAGGATATGTTGCGCATAATCCTGTAACGGGTGGGACAGATGACGTCAAGACGAATCCTTTCGGTGATGAGGACTACATTGACCGGCGCGTTTCGACTATGGATACCGAAGTAGGGTTTCTTGCTGTAAAGGGAGTGGATGGTGAGTGGATCAGTGTGTTGGCGAACTATTCGATGCATTACGTTGGCGACTGGCAGAATGGTACTATTACCGCTGATTATTTCGGGGTGTTTTCAAAGCAGGTCAGGATCAAGATCGGCGCCGGTGACGATTTCGTCGGTATGATGAGCAACGGCACCAGCGGAGAAGCTAACATTTGGGATATTCTGAATCCAGACAGGTACCCAAGTGAGGTCCACGCCAAAAGCGAAGTGATCGGGAATGACCTCGCCGAGAAGGTCGTCCGTGCCTTGGCCAACATCGAATGGCAGAGCACGCCGGCGCTGAGTGTACGTTACGAGGAAATTCCGGTTCGGGTACGCAAGCCTTCCGTCGCCGAACTTCAAGCCGCGGAATCGATCATCACCAAATCGGATTATGAAAGGATCGACAAAATCGATGATGAGGCACTGAGGAAGATCTACGCCCGCGAGCAGGTGTTGCTCAACGAATACCCCGACAGCAAGAAGACCCCCGTGCAGGCTATTCGCATCGGCGATGGTATCATCGGGGGATTAGGCGGGGAATTCTTCGCGGAAACGGGATTGTGGCTGAAGGATAATTGTTCGGCAAAGTATTATTTCACGATTTGTTTCGCGAATGACTACGTGGGCTATGTGCCGCCAGAACACGAAATCGTAAGAGGGGGATATGAGACGTGGCGGTGCCGGACGAGTCATCTTGAATTAGATGCGGAACAACGCATTCGCGAGGCGATTTTTAGCGCTATTGAAAGGTCTTCGGAAGGCCGGGGTTAGGTACTGCGCAGTATAAACAGCGATCGACCATGAAAAAATTCGGAAGGCGGAGCATGTTAAAGGCTTCCGCAATACTCGGCTTTGGGGTCATGCACAACCCAGGATTCGGCAGAAGTATCAACTCGATTGAAGGAAATGAAAAATTGATTTTTAGCGAAGTCCTGAAGTCGGCTCCATGGCCTGAAAGGTATGGCTTGGGTGTCGTGGTATTTCAGGATCGGCTATGGGTATTAGGCGGAACTGACACACCTGAAAGTGGTGCACAACTCAATGATATTTGGTCATCCGACGACGGTCTTCACTGGCGACAGGAACTTGCTAACGCACCGTGGCGGCCACGTTGGAACCATGCAGTGTTTGCATTTAAAGGGAAGATATGGGTGATCGGCGGCTTGGCTTCCGTGAATCCCGACATAAACCTGAATGATATCTGGTCGAGTTCGGATGGAAAAGTATGGACACTTGAAGTGGCTGAGGCACCCTGGGTTGGCCGGCACGTGTGGTCATGGATGACCCATCGTGACCGCATGTATCTCATTGGTGGTGCAACTGACGGGTCAACCTACTACCAGGATGTAATCTCTTCTGAAGATGGCGTTCATTGGCGTTCTGAAGTGATCCTTCGGTCGTGGTTCTCGGCCCGGAAGAACTTTGCTGCAGCCTCGTATGAAGGAAGAATTTTTCTGGCAGCTGGAAAAGATTTGGATCCGCTGAATGATGTCTGGTCTTCTGAAACGGGAGAGACTTGGGACTGCTTGCTCAATGCTGCGCCGTGGTCTTCCCGTACAGGGGCTTTGTTTATTGTCTACAATGGAAAACTGTGGTTAATGGGTGGGGAAGCACCCGCTCTGGTGAAAAATAAAATTCCCGGTCCGTTGTTAACGGATCTGTGGACAACGACAAATGGGAAGGATTGGAAAAAGGAGACTGATCAAGCAGGGTGGCCTGTACGATACGTACTTCCAACAGGGATGATCGTTTTCAGAAACAAGGTTTGGCTTCTCGGAGGCTCGCGCCAGTCGAGGGGGAAAGGAGTAAATGACATTTGGACCTTCGAAGAGGCTCGATAGTCACAAAGATGATCCTGGCTAGAGTGTCGTTGCAGTAATACATTGCAAGTGTGAAGATGGCTCACCGTCTTGCCAAATCCCGCGGACTGAAAGATAATACTACAAATGAATAAAAAAGTAGCAGAACGCAGGAGAACGGAAATCTAAATTTGACTGAAGGTAAACGCTTTTGAAACAGGAAAGTGTTTATGAGTTTTTGAGAATTATAAACCCGTGTTAAAACTATGCCAATGGAAGAATTTTACCGACTTAAGACGTGGGGGAGAGCTGCGAGTATAGCACTTGCCCACACATTGCTGGTGCTGGGTCTTTTACCTCTCGCGTATGCAGGTGTTGCTGCGCCTGCGTTTCAGGAAAACATGCGGACTATTTCGGGAACCGTAAAAGATGCTACCACAGATGACCCTTTGCCCGGCGTAAGCGTTCAATTGATGGGTAGTAATCGCGGAACCATTACTGACGGAAATGGAAAATATTCGCTGGATATTCCGGAGCAGACCGGACATCGGCTTGTCTTTTCATTTATAGGATATGATCCTCAGGAAGTTGCGATTGGCGGTCGGTCGGTGGTTGAAGTCAATCTGCAAGTCGCAGACATAGCGTTGCAGGAAGTTGTGGTAGTTGGATATGGAGTACAGGAAAGAAGCAATCTGACGGGAGCTATCGCCAGTGTGAAGTCGGAGGATCTCGCGAGAATTCCGATCACGAACGTAAATCAGGCACTGCAGGGACGTGCGGCAGGTGTGCAGATCCGCCAAAGCCAACAGCAGCCTGGCGGTGAACTCAGCGTCCGCATACGCGGTATCAGTTCTATCCAGGGAAACACCGATCCACTCTATGTTATCGATGGGATTATCGGGGGCAACATCAATACATTGAATCCACAGGATATTCAGTCGCTCGAAGTGTTGAAGGATGCTTCCGCGACGGCTATTTTCGGTGCGAACGGTGCCAATGGTGTTGTACTGATTACGACCAAGCGGGGTGAACCGAACAAGAATACCCTCAACTTTAATTCATACGTCGGTATGCAGCATGTCAACCGCAGACTTGACCTCCTTAATGCGCGGGAATATGCAGAGATTGATATCGAAAGAAGAAATTTGATAGGACAGCAGCAGGTATATGATATCAATAATCTGCCAGCTGACACAGACTGGCAGGATTTGATCTATCAGACAGCTCCTATTCAGAACTATAATTTGTCTGCATCCGGTGGTACAGATAAGGTGCGCTATTTCGCGTCAGCGAATTATATTGAACAACAAGGTGTCGTTGTTAATACGGATTACACTCGTTTCAATTTGCGAATGAATCTCGACGCTCAGATGAGCGAGCGGGTGAAGGTGGGGGTTCGTATGGGACTTGCGCGCGACAACCGCGGCCGGATGAACGGTGAGGGTCAACTGAACGATGATAGTCCGGCCTCGGGAGCTACTCTTCTCGCACCTGTTCTTTCGCCTTACAACAGCAGCGGTATGTTACTTCCCGAGATTCAATACAACACGATTGATCTCAACACGTATGGTGTCATGCAGAATCCACTTCATTATTCGCAGTACCTCATCGACCGAAGCAAGTCTACGGCGATCTCGGGTACAACCTTCGCGGAGATCAAATTGATCGATGGTTTGACTTTCAATCCTAGCTTCAATTTTACGCTCGGTACCGGGAAGGGTACATACTACAAACCGTCGCGGATATTCGAAAATTCACTTGGATACCGAAATGAAGCGAAGCTTTCAAGCAGCGATTCCTACCGCTGGAATACAGACATGGTGCTGAATTACCGCAAGGAGATTTCAGAAGACCAAAACCTGGAGGTGTTGGCTGGATTCATTGTAAACAAATCGTACAACGAGAGCATGAATTCAACCGTGCGCGACTTCGCGCTGGATGTCTTTGAATACCACAACGTCGGAGCAGCGAGCACGATCGTCGGAGTTGGATCGGGAATGTCGGAGAAGCAACAGCTGTCTTATATTGGTCGCGTAAATTATAGTCTTCACAACAAATACCTGTTTTCGTTCAATGGCAGGTACGATGGATCGTCTGTTTTTGGTACAAACAACCGCTGGGGTTTCTTCCCCTCGGGTGCAGTTGCCTGGAAGCTTTCTGAGGAAGATTTTATTCAGGACATGAATGTGTTCTCTGACCTGAAATTGCGTGGATCATACGGTATCTCCGGAAGTGAGGCGTTGAGTCCTTACGCCTCGAGAGCTCGGCTATCTTCGGGTCCTTCTTACATCATCGACGGCGTGCAGGTGGTGGGTTACAGACCGTCGTCTATTGCCGTGCCCGACCTGCAGTGGGAAGAGACGGCTCAGCTGGACATCGGTCTTGATGCAACATTTTTCGGAGGTCGACTTGGCTTGACCGCAGATTATTATGTGAAGAACACCAGTAAGTTGTTCCTGAGTGTTCCGCTTCCCAGAACAAGCGGCGTTGGGTCCGTTGTCAAGAACACCGGCAGCCTGCGAAACTCCGGTGTTGAGTTTCACATCCATGGAGCAGTGTCGACAGGAAAGCTGCAGTGGGATACCGATCTGAATTTCTCATTCCAGAACCAGGAGGTTACTGACATTGGCAGTGCCAGCGAGATTATCCTGAACGTAGGGTTGGAGGGCTTTAGCAATGCACAGATTGTGAAAGTTGGGGAGCCACTCGGTGCCTTCTATGGTTTCCCGAACGCGGGAATATGGCAGATATCCGATCTCAGTGGAGCCGCCCCTGTGCCGATGCAATTTGGTGTGGAGGTTAAGCCTGGTGATTTGAGATATATCGACCAGAACGACGACGGCGATGTCACGGCAGATGACCGGATGATCATCGGTTACGCATTGCCAAAAGTGTTTGGAGGCTGGAACAACACGTTCCGGTACAAGGGTTTTGATGCGTCTCTTTTCTTTGATTTTGTCTACGGTAATGACATCTTCAACGTGAACAGATATCACTCGATGATGACCATTCAACATTTCGCCAATAAGCACAGAGATTTCAAAGACTATTGGACGCCGGAGAATCCCTCGAACAATGTGCCCAGACTTGATTATAATCAACCTTCCAATGCACTTACAGACTACCTGATGGAAGATGGATCCTATGTGCGCCTTCGCGAGGTAACGGTTGGTTACTCACTTACGCCATCGATCTTGTCAGGCCTGAATATCAGCAGACTAAGAGTATATGCGTCGGCTACCAACCTGTTTATGCTGACGAAGTATACAGGGTACAATCCCGACGTCAATACCTACGGAAACAACACGGGTATTTTCAACGTCGACTTTGGAAGTTACCCGATGTACAGCACGTACTTGCTGGGCGTAAATGTTGGATTTTAAGCATTAAACTTCGAACCGATGAAAAACATAATGAAAATCAGCTTGTTCATGCTGATGTTTACACTGGGTTGCAGCGATTTTCTCGAAGAAGATCCGAAGACCTTTACCGACCCGCAGAACCTGATGAAGTCGCGCAACGGTGTTGAGCAGGGTGTCAATGGAATTTATAATGCCGGTCACAGCTTCTATACAACCAGGGCAGTACATCTGATGTATACGATCACGACCGACGAATCGTGGGCGCCGATTTACGTCACCGGTGACCGGTGGGAGATGATGGCTTACACCTTTGGATCAACGAATCCGAATATTAGTTCAGCTTACAATGCCTATGTTACAGCCATTAATCGTGCGAACATGGTTCTCGATAACCTTCCTCCGGTTGGGACGTTGGGCATACCGGATGAGGCGGCTTTTCTGAACTATAAAAAGGGAGAAGCACTTTTCTTGAGAGCATGGTACTATTTCAAACATACCTCAACATTCGGGGAAGTGCCTTTGATTACAACCTTTAACGAATTCGAACTTGTACCTTCCAAGGCTCCCGTCTCTGCTGTCTACGAGCAGATCATTAAAGATCTTCTTGAAGCGGAAACACTTTTGCCTAACTGGCAGGATGCCATCGCGGAACCCGGGAGAGCCAGCCGTGGTGCGGCGAAGTCGCTTCTGGGAATCGTTTACCTAACGCGCGCAACTTCCGAGGCAAAGCAGGCGAATGATTTCCAGCTTGCGGCCTCGAAACTCAAAGAAGTCATCGACAACGAAGGGTATGGGCTGTGGGACTATTACGCCGATGCCTTCATTCCCGCTAATAAGAACAACAAGGAGGATATTTTCTCCCAGCAAGTTCAGGCAAACACCTCCTTTCCCAGTGTGATGTATTCAGAGTTTGTCCCGAACCCCGCTCCATCCGGCGCTAGCCGTGGTTATGCACTGAGCGCTATAACGTCTACTCTCTACGACTCATTTGAGGAGGACGATGAGCGACTCGACATCATCCTTAACGGAGATTACGTTGTCCGCACTACAGGAGCTATTGCCAATACACCGTACCATCATCATGAGAAATATCTCGATCCCGTCAACGGTCCTACTTCATATAACAATCACAGCACCAACATGCCGCTGATCCGCTATGCTGACGTATTGCTGAGCTATGCGGAAGCGGTCAACGAAGCTAATAATGGCCCGAACGGCGAGGCATACTTTGGAATCAATGAGGTGCGGAAGCGCGCCAATGCCAGCGAACTTTCGGGTTTGACAAAAAGCGAGTTCTTCGAGGCTATCGTCGACGAGCGGGCGCGGGAGTTGTTTGCAGAAGGCATCCGGTGGTTTGACTTGAAGCGATGGGGTCTGCTGGAAAGGGTTGAGAACCGTCCTTCAGCACCGAACATTGATGGTGTGGATGTTCAATTGCCGAAACATAGTGTTTTTCCGTTTCCGTTGACGGAAATTGATGCGAATCCTAATCTTGTGCAGAACGAGGGATACTAGTGCAGGAGCTGTCAGAGTGCTTTGAAGAGGCGCTCTGACAGTTTTATTTCAGACGTTGAATTTTTGTGATGGTGGATCTAACGTTGATGTGGTGATACATTTTTGCCAGGTGATACTCCGCCACAGTTGTTGGATGAATTTGCTATGATAAGAAAGTTACTGTTCAATTTCCTCTTAGTTATACTTGGGGGCGCGGTCATCGCGACTGAAACCCATGCGCAACGCGCCAGTCGCAGCGCGACGCTCAGCCAACCCAAGTTGGTTGTCGGAATTGTCGTCGATCAGATGCGTTATGACTATCTGTACCGTTATTACGGTAAGTACGAAGACGGCGGTTTTAAACGAATGCTGCGCGAAGGATTTAACTGCCGGAACCATCACTACCCTTACGGAAACACTTCGACGGGCGCAGGACATGCGTCGGTCTATTCCGGGTCTATTCCGGCTATTCATGGTATCATTGGTAACGACTGGTTCGATCGCGATTCCGATCAAAAAATCAACTGCGTACAAGATAACACGGTTGAAGGTGTAGGCACTACGAAAAGCCTGGGCAAGGCCTCTCCGCGGAATTTGCTGGTGTCAACGATGACCGACCAACTGAGGATTGCGACGAATTTTGAGTCAAAGGTAATAAGCATTGCATTGAAGGACCGGGCGTCGATTCTGCCAGGTGGGAATAGTGCTAATGCAGCCTATTGGTACGATGGATACTCGGGCGACTGGATCACAAGCACATACTACATGCAAGACCTGCCGCAGTGGATCACGAGCTTCAATGCCCGGAAACTTCCGCAGAAATATCTGCAGCAAGGGTGGAAGACACTACTTCCGATCGAGCAGTACACGGAGAGCACGTCAGACAATCAAACCTATGAAGCTCCGATCGGAGGGAAGGATACTCCAGAGTTCCCTTACGACTTCGGTACATCGCCAGGGCCAGGACTGATCGGCACAACCCCTTGGGCAAATACGCTGACGAAGGACATAGCCATCGCTGCCATTCAGGGAGAGCGTCTGGGCAAAAACACGGTGACTGATTTTCTCGCATTGAGCTTCTCCGCGCCTGATATGGTTGGCCACCGGTTCGGCCCAAATTCAATAGAGCAACAAGACGTATTTCTTAGGCTGGATCGCGATTTTGCAGAGTTGTTTGCATTTTTGGATTCATGGTGCGGAAAGAGATCTTACACCGTCTTTTTGACCGCTGATCACGGAGTGATGGACGTGCCGGAGTTTTCCCGGGATCATCGTATTCCCGGGAATCGCCTGGCTATGGATTCGGTATATGCGAAGATCCGACGGAAAATCGCCGATGAGTTTGGCGAGGGAGACTACGTGCGTTCTTTTGGTGTTCAACTCTATCTGGATAAAGATCTGATGAAACGTAAAGGTGTGACCCTCGAAAAGATGAATGAAGTCATTCGTGAAGAACTTCTTCCCATCGATGGTGTTGCCGACGTGGTGATGATCGAGAACCTCAGCAACGCCACGATGAACGACTACCACCGAAGGCTCTACATGAACCAGATCCATATGAAGCGAAGCGGTGACATACTGATCGCCTTACAACCCGGCTGGATTACCAAGGCTGATTTCGGTACCTCGCATGGATCACCTTATAATTACGACACGCACGTTCCTTTCGTCTTGTTTGGCTGGGGTGTGAACTCGGGCGTGTCGCTGGAACGAACGGAGATTTCCGACATCGCTCCCACGCTTTCGGCGTTGCTACGCATTCTGCCTCCCAGCGGGTCGATCGGGAATCCGATTGAACGGGCGCTTAAGAACCATAAGGAAAAATGATATGATGAATAATCGCGGGATAATTTGTTTCCTCTTTGTACTGTTGGGAGCATCGACTATGGTGGAGGCGCAAAAGCGAAAGTCTTCTCCGAAGAAGGACGTTGCGACGTCTGAAGGATCATCGTCTTTGGGGTTCGCTGAACCATGGAGGGAAGCATATTTTTCGGGAGCTCCTTTGAAGATTGGAGACAAGCCTCAGTTTCTTTTTGATGACTACGCCGTTGAAGATCGCTTTGGCCTGCACAGGGTAGTGGGGCCTGTGGAAAAATATGAGGGCAATCCCTTGACAATAGGTGAAGACATGCCGTGGGAAACGAGCACGACGTCATGGGATGGTGCCTATCTCCGCAAGATCATTTACGATCCAAAGGATAAGCTTTACAAAGGCTGGTATTTGATCTACCGGTATGAACCTGGAATTGAGACCGGCTACAACTACTCCACATTGTATGCGGAGAGCGATGACGGGATAACATGGCGGAAGCCTCAACTGGATTTTTTTGAGATCGACGGACGCAAGACCAATTATGTGATGCACCGGGAGAGAGGCACCTGTCTACTGCAAGATGTCAAGCTCGACACCACGGAAACAGATGAGAACAAGCGGTACATGGCGTTGGCGAAGATGACACCGGAGGGCGAGAAGGTACGCTGTATCGTGCTGTTCCATTCTCCCGATGGAAAGAAGTGGACATTGGCGGATGATCCTATTTTGTTTCGCG
This sequence comes from uncultured Roseivirgaceae bacterium, assembly GCA_964438975.1. GTDB lineage: Bacteria > Bacteroidota > Bacteroidia > Cytophagales > Cyclobacteriaceae > Chryseosolibacter. The sequence goes on from CAYTMU010000039.1 coordinate 30,756, forward strand.
GAGCCAGCGACGGATCGTACTCGCTGGTTTCAGATGCGGCCCGAAGCCGCTGGCTCATCTATCGGCGCACGCCGACGAACGCGCTTGTGAAGGAGGGGCTGGGCGTCTACGGCTTCCAACCCATAAACCACACGCCGGGAATGAATATCAAACGCCGCCTTTCGGTTACCGTAAGCAATGATATGAAAAACTGGTCGCAACCGAGAGGGATCAGCATCCTCGATGAGTTAGACGACGAAGGCCTCGGAATTCTTGGAAACGGGATGGATATTGACTGGGCAACAGTTATTAAGTACGGCGATGTCTATTTCGGATTTCTGCACATGATGGATAATCTCACCATGGAGGGTCCTCGGCATAACCACCTCATGTGGAGTCGCGATGGCTTCCGTTGGGAACGCCTTCCACAGCGTTTGAACTTTGTGGATAATGGAAAGCCCGGTCAATGGGATGCCGGATCAATCGGGGGTGTTTCATTAATGAGAAATGGGAATCGTATTCACATATACTACTCAGGAGGAAATACGTCGCAAGGAGAGAAGCGTATTGAGAGTTTCTCCGCTTCGGGTATCGCTTTTATGGACAGGGACCGGTTTGTCGGCATGCAGGCAGGACCTGAAGGGGGATATTTGCTAACCCGTCAGTTTATACTCGAGGGAGACAAACTCGAGCTCAATTTCCGCTCACAAGTAGAGAACCCTCCTCCGAACTGGGGAAGACTGATAAAAGCAGAGATATTACAGGGTTCGTCGGACCACGTTGTCGCTGTACCATTGCCGGGATTTACCATGGAGGATTGTGACGGCATCACGATAGATGAAAGTTTCAATCACGTGATGACCTGGAAAGGCTCTGCCGATCTGTCAGCCTTACGAGGGAAGCCAGTCTACATAAGATTTTACCTGCAGAATACGACCCTCTATACTTTTCGCATAGCAAATTGAATTGGAAAGATGAACAGTTAAATGATAAATAAGGATGATGGGACGCAGAGCTTGCTTTATTTTTATCGCTGTTATTCTTGTTTGCGGAGAATCTTTTGGTCAGGGCCATCCTTGTAAACATCTCGCTCCGGAATGGATCTCTCTGGGTGTTACCGAAACACCTGCGACGGCGCAAACTGTCAATTGGCGATCGGAGAAAGGTAGCACAACGGGTCGCGCGCAGATCACATTAGCAAACCCGTCTCCGAACCTTGAGTTACAATCCAGGACGGTAGAGGCTGTGAGTGAGTTGCACAATGATTACGGGTCCGAAAAGATGTACCACAGGGTCACCTTCTCGGAATTGAAGCCCGACACCCACTATGTTTATCGCGTGGGAAGTGACGACTGCTGGAGTGAGTGGTTCCAGTTCAAAACAGCGAACTCATCCGCTGCGCCATTTTCATTCCTCTACTTCGGTGACGTTCAATACAACATCGTTTCTCTTTTTTCACGTGTGATACGCCAGGCGATTGTGCAAGCACCGGAGTCGTCATTGATGATGTTTACCGGTGACCTCGTGACAAACGCGACGGAGGCTGAGTTTGACGAATTTTTTCAAGCAGGTGACTGGATGCTGGCGTCCCGCGTGGTGGCGCCGATTCCGGATGGACACGAGTATCCAAAGGACGTAGACGGCAAACGCCACAACCTTTCCACATTTTGGAATCATGCATTTGCGTATCCCGATAACGTCCCAAAGGAGATTGCTGAACGGGGTAGCTATTATTTTGACTATCAGAACACGCGATTCATCATGCTCAACAACTATGATCTGCTCACTCGTAGGGGTGGGGTATACATTCAATGGCTGGAATCGTTACTGAGCAACAATCCGCAGAAGTGGACTGTCGTCGCGCATCATCATCCTGTCTATCCGATTTCGGCACATCGCAAAAAGTCGAGCTTCTATGACATGGTGACACCGTTGTACGATAAGTACGCCGTTGATCTCGTCCTGACCGGTCATGATCATGGGTACTCCAGAGGGGGGATCGATCTTGGTAGTAAGAAAAGGAAGGCTGTGCGCGGGCCGGTTTATGTGATTTCGGTTGCGGGACCGGGAATGTACGCGCTGGCATTCCGCGACTGGTACGACCGCGTCGCATCCAATACGCAGATGTTTCAACACATAACAATGGGTGATCACGAACTGAGCTTCCAGGCATACACCGCGACCGGACAGCTTTATGATCAGTTTGTCATCAAGAAAAAGAAGAATGGTATCAAGACGTTCATCGACCAGGCACCTGCCGTCGTGGAGCATACCGACATGCCTCCGGGATGGGAGAAGAGACTCACTGCGGAACAGCTGGAAGAAATCGAGACAAACAGGCAAAGACATTTGAATCGAAATAAGTAGTTGCTGTTGTACGCCATGCATAATTTTCAGTCGAAAGGAAACGAAAAAGAAGTATGAAGTATGCGCGCTCGCTGACGAAATCAGATCACCACCTACTGGAATCGTTGAGGGGATTTGTCCCGGATGAAGTGTATGACATTCATGCTCACTTCTATCATGCAGATCATTTCCCCCCGGGGACGTGGCCGTTTCTTCAAGGACACGATTTGCTTGGAAGCGAGGAACATACGGCAGCGTTAAAGCGGTATATGGATGTCAAGCGCATTCACAGCCTTGCCTTCGGGCTGCCACATCCAGACAGCGACAGGGATGCGATGAACACCTGGGTTTCAGCGCAGACCAAGGACCATGCTACCGCGTTGAGCCGATCTTTACTGGTGGTTTCACCGGAAGACGATTCCCGCAGGACGGCGGAAAAACTTCGGAGCGGAGAATTTTGCGGACTAAAGGTATATCATTCGTACGCCGCGTCACCTGATACCATGAATGCGCGTGTCACAGAGTACGCGCCCGAGTGGATGTGGGAGATATTGCATGAGACACGAGGTCTGCTGATGCTGCACATTGTACGCGATGGAGCGATAGACGATCGGTCGAACCAGGATGAACTTAGACGACTCTGTCGTGCGTACCCTAACATGCGTCTGATCCTTGCACATGTAGCGAGAAGTTTCAACTATCGCAATGCCCGCCATGGGTTGTATCAGCTCGCCGATCTCGACAACGTTGTTGTCGATACGTCAGCGGTGACTGAGTCTGAAGCCTTTTTCTCCGCGTTGAAGATACTTGGTCCGAAGCGGATCGTATGGGGGTCTGATTTTCCGGTCAGTGAAATGCGCGGCCGCTGTGTCACAACGGGCTCACTTTTTTATTGGCTTCATCCTGAGCAAGTAGCTTCGGGTGATACGTCGCCTACGAACACCGAGATGACGTTGGTTGGGATCGAGTCGCTATTGACACTGCGCGAAGCTTGCGAGGACGCAGGTCTCAATCGCGACGATATCAACGATATTTTTTTGAATAACGCGTTGAGGATATTGAAGCCTCACCTGCCTGCCGAGGCGGTGCCAGCGGGAATCTCAGGGGCCGAGCTATGGCGGGAAGCACGGCAAGTTATTTCCGGAGGAACGGGACTCCTGTCGAAACGGGCGGAGATGTTCGACAGCGACCAGTGGCCCGCGTATTTTTCGAGGAGTGCGGGATGCGAAGTATGGGATATGGAAGGTCGGCGGTATCTGGATTTCGCGGGTGGGATTGGCGCTGTGTTGCTGGGCTATGCGGACGCCGATGTCAACGCGGCCGTGCAGAGGCGACTTTTGCTGGGAACCTATTCATCACTTGTCAATCCTCAGGAGGTCGAATTGGCCAGGCTGCTGTTGGATATGCACCCGTGGGCTGGGAAAGTCCGGTACGCTCGTGGGGGAGGCGATGCGATGATGATGAGCGTACGGATTGCGCGCGCGAAGACCGGTAGGAGCGGCGTTGCTTTTTGCGGTTATCATGGATGGCATGACTGGTATCTCGCCGCGAATCTCGCGGCTGATGATGCGCTCGATGGTCATTTGCTACCGGGCCTGGTGCCCAAGGGAGTACCTCGTGAACTGAGAGGAACATCGTTGCCATTTCGATATAATGATCTGGAGTCGTTCGAGAGGGCGTTGGATAGTTTGGGAGACAATCTCGCTGCGGTAGTCATGGAACCGATGCGTTCGCAGGAGCCAAGAGATGGTTTCATCGAGAAGATTGCATCGCGTTGCCGGGAGCGGGGAGGTGTCTTCGTTGTGGATGAAGTGTCAAGCGGATTGCGTTACGGCTTCCCGGGTGCCCTTACGCGCATGGGTATCGAACCGGACATCGTCGTTTATGCGAAGGCGATGAGCAATGGATTTCCATTCGGTGTTGTGATCGGGCGGGAGGACGTTATGCGGGAAGCTGACGCCAGCTTCATTTCCTCAAGCTACTGGACGGACGGAGTCGGTACGGCAGCAGCGCTTGCTGTACTTACCAAAATGAAACGCTTGAATGTCTTTGACGTTGTGTGGCAGCGCGGAGTGAAATTCAAGAAAGCGCTGGAAGATGTCGCTTCGCGATATCCGGCCTGCAAGATGAGCGTCGGTGGTATGCCCGTAACCCCTACGTTGGCTTTCCAGGTTGAAGGCATATCCGGCGCCCTGAGAAAGCGTTTTATTCAAAAGATGCATACCCGCGGTATCCTGATATCATCGTCGATCTATCTTATGTACGCTCATCGGGACGCACACATCGACACATTGTTAACTTCCATGGATGCAGTATTGAAGGAACTTGAAGAAGAAATAAAGGCTGGAAACTTTGGCCCGGAAGGTCCATCACCGGACGTTACTCCGGGTTTTGCGAGATTGGCCTGATAAGCTCGGAAGCGAATGTGGTTTATTAGTAAACAATTTGGGATAGTTTTTTTTGCGATGGCGATATTTACTGGAGCCTGCACTGGCAAGTCCACTGATGAGAATTCATTGGAGCGATGCGTTGACATATTGAAGACGACCCTTAACTCTGAAGCGGAATGGGTAAAGGTGCACGCGGCGGAGTATTTGCTGTGGGCCAGCTACCCGGATGGCGTGAAAGAAGAGTTCCTTAAGGAAGAGAACGACCGCGGAACGCAGGCACCTTACCGGATCGGTATCTGGCGGGTATTGGCGCAGGCATCTGCCAGTGAAGATGAAAGAATGTTCTGGGTCAGCAAGATCTTGCAGGCTTTTCTGGATGAACAGGGTGCTGACCGGGTCCACGCAGCCGAAACCCTGGCCAAGTTGCGTGTATCTCCATTGAATTACGATTCTTCCGCGGTCGCCCGGGTATTGAATGGATCAGATAGCAGACTGCGCTCGTATACGCTATGGAGTGTCATGTTTACATCCGCGGATTCGATCAGCAGTGGCGGTTCAGCGTTTCTGAGTACCTGTGTAAATGCTGATGCGCAGCGATCCGACAAGGAACTGGCGGCTTATGTCCTGGGGCGCACGGCGCATTTGTCCCTTGAACAATGGAGGTCTTTGGCAATTGCGGCCTTATCCGAAACCAGAGGCTCGACGACCAGGCTATACATGTTGACTGGCGCCCTCATGACTTGTCCGGCGCAACGTGCCGAATCTGCCCTTTACACAAAAGTGCGCACGGCGCTTTCGGATTACGAGTCATCAAAGGAACCTGGAATTCTTGCCGAGCTTTCGTATTCACTTGCGCGGAATGGCAATGGCGGAGATACCGTATTTCTCCGGCGCCTTCTGAACAACGAACATGAGACCGGAAGCCGGTCAGGTGATGCCGATGTACGCGCGGCGGCTGCCTTTGCTCTTATAGAAATTGGAAAGCGAGAAGCGTCTGGTGTTAAAAATGATAGATAAGTCTTAATACAACGAGTATGCACAACCAGAAAGCCGATACCGAGACGGAATTGCCGCTGGATGAATCGGTCGTATTCATGAACGAATCTGACAGGATTGTCTGGGAGGAGGACCTTGAGAATTTTGTACCCAGAAAGATATTCGACGCGCATATACATTTCTGGACTGACGATCACCTTCCTGCGGACCACCCGAACAGGAATATGTTTGTGTATTCCGATATGCGGATCACAGAAGCGTGGAACAAGCGTATGTTTCCCGGTCGTGAGATTGACTACCTCGTACTGGGGTCGCCGCTTCCGGGTATTGATGTGAAGGCGCACAATTCCTTTATGGCCGCCGAACTGAAAGGGCGCACGAACTCGAGAATGCACCGGCTTGTGACACCGCAGTGTACCGTGGAGGAGATACGGCGCGACGTCGCTGAGTACGGATTCCAGGGATTGAAGCCGTATCGATTGTATTCCGTGACCGGCGACCGGAACCAATGTCGCATACACGAGTTTCTGACGCATCCGCAGATGGAATTGGCCAATGAATTAGGATTGTGGGTGACCATGCATCTGTCCCGGCATCACGGCTGTGCTGATGAAGCTAATCTGAAAGACCTGGAAGAGTACACGACGCGACGATATCCGCGCATAAAGTGGATCCTCGCACACTGTGCCCGCAGTTTTACGTATTGGGCGATCCGAAAGTCCGTCCATCGCTTGCGTGCGATGCCGAATATCTGGTATGACAACTCAGCGGTGTCGGATGTCATGGCTCACTATACCTTGTTTAAGGAAGAAGATCACAAACGGATTTTTTATGGGTCGGACAACCTGATCGCCAACTCCTTCCATGGGAAGTACGTAACAATGGGACGCTTCTGGTATCAGATGGAGACTCCTGAGTATGCAAAGAAGGCAGATATACACACCGACGCACGACCTATTCTTGCGATCTATGACCAGCTATTGGCTATCAAACACGCTGCGGAACTGGCAGGGCTTACCCATCGAC
>CAYTMU010000040.1:0-35768 GCA_964438975.1 uncultured Roseivirgaceae bacterium
GCGAAGGCACAGCCCTTCATTCGTGATCATTCGCGAAATCCGTGGCGAAAGATCTCATCATTTTTTGCCGCGAATTTCACCAAGTAACACGAATTGGAATACTGTTTGCCACGCGGTGGCTGTTTAGGTAATCATAATCAATTCGCCTGGCTGAACGCGCAGATCGGGATTGCTCATCCGACACACCCACATCGAGCACTGTCGACGATCTCAAGTCCGAGGATCTCCCGGATGATCACAGGTAGCGTAGCATCGAGGTTCTCCCGGATGATCTTGTCGTCACGCACTCACGCCCCACGCCTCACCACCCACTACTCATATACCCCGGCAGGTTCCGCAAGTACAATCCATAACCACTTTTTTCCAGTGGTTCGGCGAGTTCAAGCAGTTGCTCTTTTGTGATGAATCCTCTGCGGAATGCGACTTCTTCAATACAGCCGATCTTCAATCCCTGGCGTTGTTCTATTACCTGGACAAAGTTCGCTGCCTGAATAAGCGAATCAAACGTACCTGTATCTAACCAGGCAGTCCCCCTGCCCATCGGGGCGACCTTGAGCTTCCCTCGTCTCAAATACTCGTTGTTGACGTCGGTGATCTCGAGCTCTCCTCGTACGCTCGGCTTGATCCCCCTGGCAATCGAAACGACTTCGTTGTCGTAGAAGTAAAGTCCGGGGACGGCGTAATTGGATTTGGGCTTTGTCGGCTTTTCTTCTATCGAAATGGCATTCTGATTACGGTCGAATTCCACGACGCCGTAGCGCTCGGGGTCCGTGACGTGGTACGCAAATACCACTCCCCCGTTCGGATCGATATGACTTTCGAGCAAAGCCTTCAGACCAGTCCCGTAGAATATGTTGTCACCGAGGATCAGCGCAACCTTGTCATCCCCGATGAACTCCTGTCCGATAATGAATGCCTGCGCAAGCCCTGCCGGACTTGCCTGCTCAGCGTATTGAAACGAGCACCCTAGCTTTTTCCCGTCGCCCAGAAGGCGCTCGAACATCGGCAGGTCCCGCGGCGTGGAGATGATCAGTATCTCGCGGATGCCGGCCATCATCAGCACCGACAGCGGGTAGTAGATCATCGGCTTGTCATACAACGGCATCAACTGCTTGCTGACCGCGAGCGTCAAAGGATAAAGACGAGTGCCGGAACCACCGGCGAGGATTATTCCTTTCATCTGTGAATCGATCTATTCAACTTAACGGACCCGGAAGATCATCTTCCTTCGTACATCTGCGTGTAGTATTGCAGATACTCTCCTGAAGTGACGTTCTTCAGCCACTCCTGATTTGTCAGATACCAATCTATCGTTTTCTCCAGACCGATCTCGAAGGAAGTCTCGGGGCGCCAACCAGTCTCGCTCGCGAGTTTCGACGCGTCGATAGCATATCGCAGATCGTGACCTGGGCGATCTTTCACATAAGTGATCAGCTTCTCGGAATCACCGTCGTCCCGGCCCAGCTTCTTGTCCATCAGTCTGCATAGCAACATCACGAGGTCGATGTTCGTCCACTCGTTATTGCCTCCGATATTGTACACCTCCCCCGCCTTGCCTTTGTGAAATATCGAGTCGATCGCACCTGCGTGATCCTCCACGTACAACCAGTCCCGTATATTCTCTCCCTTCCCGTAAACCGGAAGCGGTTGTCGATGAATGATATTATTTATCATCAGCGGAATCAACTTTTCGGGGAAGTGATACGGGCCGTAGTTATTGGAGCATCTGCTGATGACTGTCGGCAGTCCGAAGCTGTGATAGAAAGCGCTGACGAAGTGGTCGGAACTTGCCTTCGACGCGGAATAAGGGGAGCGGGGATCGATCTTTGTTTCCTCGGTGAAATACTCACCGGTCGCAGCCTCGCCGTACACCTCGTCTGTTGATATGTGATAAAAAAGGCGGCCGCTGGGGTCGGGATGCCACGCCGCATGCGCAGCGCGGAGCATGTTGAGCGTTCCGATGATATTAGTGTTGGCGAACTCAGTAGGATTGTGCAGCGACCGGTCTACATGTGACTCCGCGGCGAGGTGGATGACACCGTCAACATGGTATCGCTGAAAGAGATCGAAGACAAATTGCACGTCCAGGATATCCCCTTTTTCAAAGTGATAGTTCGACTCCTTTTCGACATCCTTGAGGTTTTCAAGGTTTCCGGCGTAAGTGAGCTTGTCGACATTGATGATCTGGTAGCCGGGATACTTTCTGACGAACCACCGGACCACATGAGAACCAATAAAGCCGGCACCTCCGGTAACAATGATGTTTCTCGCTTTCATGACACAACCTTAAAATACGCCGGAAATCCGCCTCAGCGGATGTATTGTTCAAAGTTCTTGTGCTCGCGCTGGTATAAGACTTCACGCGGTAAGGATTTGAAATACTCGTAAGTGATTCCCAGCCCCTCGGCACGCGACACCTTCGGCTCCCATCCCAGCAATTGTCTTGCCTTGTCGATGTTCGGCTGCCGTTGCTTCGGGTCGTCTTTCGGCAGCGGTTGATACGTGATCTTCTGGTTAGTGCCGGTGAGCTTCACAATCTCTTCGGCAAACTCGCGGATGGTGATCTCGTCAGGGTTGCCGATATTGACAGGTAAGTGATAGTCTGACATCAGGAGCCGGAAGATCCCTTCTACCTCGTCATCGACGAAACAGAACGAGCGTGTTTGCGATCCGTCGCCAAACACGGTGAGATCCTCACCGCGCAATGCCTGACCGATGAATGCCGGAAGCACCCTCCCGTCGTTCAGCCGCATGCGTGGGCCATACGTGTTGAAGATCCGGACGATCCGTGTGTCGACGTTGTGATAAGTGTGGTATGCCATCGTAATCGCTTCCTGGAATCGCTTTGCCTCATCATAGACGCCGCGTGGGCCAATAGGGTTTACGTTGCCGTAGTATTCTTCCGTCTGCGGATGTACCAGCGGGTCACCGTAGACTTCCGATGTCGACGCTACCAGGATCCGCGCCTTCTTTGCGCGGGCAAGGCCCAGCAGGTTGTGCGTTCCCAGTGATCCGACCTTCAGTGTCTGGATCGGGATCTTGAGATAGTCGATGGGACTCGCCGGTGAGGCGAAGTGAAGAATATACTTCAGATCGCCCGGTACGTGGACAAACGACGAAACGTCGTGATTGTAAAATTCAAAGTCACCACTCTTGAACAGGTGTTCGATATTTCTCAGATCTCCGGTGATCAGGTTGTCCATGGCGATGACATGGAACCCTTCCCGGAGAAAGCGGTCGCACAAGTGAGATCCCAGAAATCCGGCTCCGCCGGTAATCAGCACTCTTTCCTTCCTAGCCATTGACGACCTCCCTTCCGATACTGTAATACACATAACCATGCTCTTTCATCACGTCGAGCTCATACACGTTGCGGCCATCAAAGACCACCTTCGATTTCACCATCCGCGACAGCTTGTCGAAATCAGGTGTCCGGAACTCCGGCCATTCCGTTGCGATGAGAATTGCATCGGCACCCTCGGCGGCGTCATACGGATTCTCGAAGTACTGGATTTTGTCCCCGAAAATTCTCCGGACGTTATCCATAGCCTCGGGATCGTGCGCGCGGACAATCGCTCCTTCACCAAGTAACAACTCGATGTTGTGAAGGGCTGGCGCTTCGCGGATATCATCGGTGTGAGGCTTGAAGGCAAGTCCCCATACCGCTACACGTTTTCCTTTGAGGTCGCCCTTAAAATATTCCTTGATCCGATCGAATAGTTTCACCTTCTGGGTGGTGTTTACATCCATCACAGCCCTCAGGATCTTGAAATCGTAACTCGTATCTTCCGCTGACTTGGCGAGGGCCTGAACGTCTTTCGGGAAGCAGCTTCCTCCATATCCGATACCGGGGAACAAAAACCTCTTGCCAATGCGACTATCGGTGCCGATCCCCTTGCGGACAGCATCGACATCAGCGCCGAGCAACTCGCACAGGTTGGCAACTTCATTCATGAAGCTGATCTTTGTCGCCAGGAAAGAGTTAGCTGCATACTTCGTAAGCTCCGCAGAGCGCTCGTCCATGAACACCAACGGATTGCCCTGACGGACGAACGGAGAATACAGCGTTTCCATAACCTTGCGCGCGCGCGGCGACCGAGTACCGATCACAACGCGTTCCGGCTTCATGAAGTCCTCGACAGCGACACCTTCGCGTAGAAACTCCGGATTCGATACAACGTCGAACTCTACCTTCGCATTCTTCGCAATTCGCTCCTGTACTTTGTCGGCCGTGCCGACAGGGACGGTGCTCTTATCGACGACCACTGTGTAGTCCTCAAGAAGTGGTCCGAGGTCATCGGCTACTTTGAGAATGTACTTGAGGTCTGCTGACCCATCTTCACCCGGAGGTGTGGGTAACGCGAGAAAAATCACGTCGGCACCTTTGATGCCCTCCGCCAGGTCGGTCGTAAACAACAAGCGACCCTGCTTGATGTTCCGTTCGAACAATTGTTCGAGCCCGGGTTCGTAAATCGTGATCCTTCCGCTCTTGAGCTTATTTACTTTCTCCTGGTCTATATCAATACACGTAACGGTATTTCCCGTTTCCGCGAAACAAGTCCCGGTTACCAGACCAACGTAACCGGTTCCAACGACAGCTATTTTCATGAGTACTCTTTATATAACTTTCAGGTAAAAGGTATCCGCAGTAATGCGGCGCGTAAGGTGTTTATTTTCCTCCACAACAAAAAAACTATACCAGCAATATTTCAATACTAGTTGGCTGTTTCTCGGGCACAGTCTTATTAAGTATCTTTAATTGGCAAGAAAGCGAATTTATGAATGGAATGATAGAAAATTTACCCGAGGTAAACTTTGAGGAGACAGAAAGCCAGAAAATGATTGCAGAGATGGTGCGCGACTTCGGCAAGCGCAGGATCCGCCCGCATATGATGGAGTGGGACGAAAGCCAGGAGTTTCCGATCGAAGTCTTCCACGAACTTGGCGACCTTGGATTGATGGGAGTTCTCGTTCCCCAGGAATACGGCGGGGCAGGGTTCAGCTATCTTGAATACATTACGGCGATCGCCGAACTGGCCCGCATAGATGGGTCTATCGGGTTGTCAATGGCAGCTCACAACTCACTTTGCACGAATCATATCCTGATGTTTGGCAATGAGGACCAAAAGATGCGCTATCTGCCAAAACTCGCAAGTGGTCAGTGGATCGGCGCCTGGGGGTTGACGGAACCTAACACTGGTTCTGACGCTGGTAATATGCGCACTGTCGCGAAGCGCGTTGGCGACCATTATGTTATCAACGGGACGAAGAATTTCATTACCCACGGCAAGTCCGGACATGTAGCTGTTGTTATCGTTCGTACGGGCGAACGCGGAGACTCCCGTGGCATGACGGCCTTTATCATTGAGAAGGGGACACCGGGATTCAGTTCCGGCAAGAAGGAAAACAAACTCGGAATGCGCGCCTCGGAAACCGCGGAACTCATTTTTGACGATTGCCGCATACATGAGTCGCAGGTCCTCGGCCAGGAAGGCCAGGGGTTTGTTCAGGCTATGCAAGTCCTTGACGGCGGCAGGATCAGCATCGCCTCGTTAGGTCTGGGGATCGCCATGGGTGCGTTTGAAGCCGCCTTGACGTACGCAAAGGAACGCCACCAATTCAACCAGCCCATTGCCGCTTTCCAGGGCATTGCCTTCAAACTGGCAGATATGGCGACCAAGATTGAAGCAGCCAAACTGCTGACCTATCGCGCAGGCGCTATGAAAAATAAAGGTCAGGAAGTCACTAAAGAGTCTGCTATGGCGAAGCTTTTTACCTCCGAGATCGCCGTCGAAGCGGCCAATGAGTGTGTGCAGATCTTTGGTGGCTATGGGTATACAAAAGACTTCCCGGCCGAAAAGTACTATCGCGACGCCAAATTGTGTACGATCGGGGAAGGCACCTCGGAAATTCAGAAACTCGTCATTTCCCGGGCAATACTGAAGTAGGGGTTGCTTCTTTCAAAGGGTCTGGTTATATTTGCATCCCTAATTGAGAATTATGATCATAGTTAACGTAAAAGAGAACGAATCCATTGACAAGGCTCTGAAGCGCTTTAAGAAGAAGTTTGAGAAGACGGGTGTCCTGAAGGAACTGCGTGCGCGCACTTCATTTGAAAAGCCTTCCGTGAGACGGAGAACCGAGATCATCAAAGCTGCTTACAGAGAAAAGCAAAGAGAGAAAGAGAACAGCTAAGCCAGCGGCTATTAGTTTCATACAAGACTTTATATCCCCTGAAGGTTTCCTTTAGGGGATTATTTTTTTACATTGTACTGAAGTTTGGTGGCCCGCTGAGAGCATGATTGAATCCTTCCTGAAGCACCTTCAGTACGAAAGACGACTAAGCCGGAATACCGTCCTCGCCTACGAGACCGACCTGCAGCAACTGGATCAATTCCTCCGCGAAACGTATTCTCACACCGACCCCGCTACTGCTTCCTACCACTTTGTGCGCTCCTGGATCGTCAGCCTTGTAGAAGACGGTATTGGTCCCCGCACGATCAACAGGAAAATCGCCTGTCTGCGCAGCTTCTATAAATACCTGTTGAAACAGGGTGCTATCACGGAAGATCCGATGGCGAAGATCGCCGTGCTAAAAACCAGGAAACGCCTGCCTAGCTATATCGCAGAAGAACACATGGGGAAGTTGCTGGAAGGCGATGCGTTTGATTTGACGACATTTGACGGTCATCGCGACAGACTTATTCTCGAAATGTTCTACGCTACCGGAATTCGGCTTTCAGAACTCGTCGGGCTCCGCGAGACGTACGTCGATCTTGAAAACAGGACGCTAAAGGTACTGGGCAAACGCAACAAGGAGCGCGTGATACCGTTTCCCGCCAGCCTGGTCGCACTGATCCGCGATTATCTGTCGATGCGAAACCGCGAAGTCGAAAGGAAGGCCCACGACGCTTTGTTCGTGCGCGCAAATGGCGAAGCCTGTTACCCGATGATGATCTACAAGATCGTGCGGCGACACCTCGATACACTACCCCGGACCGAGAAGCGCAGTCCGCACGTCTTACGGCATACATACGCGACTCACTTGCTCAACAAAGGTGCGGAGCTAAACGCAGTGAAAGACCTGCTAGGTCACACAAGCATCGCCGCGACACAGGTTTATACGCACAATACAACAGAGAAACTCAAGAAGGTTTTTGATCAGGCTCATCCGAAGGCCTGATCGCCATAGACAACGACAGTAATACAGGTTTTGTATCACCCTAAAATCTATCGCTATGAAGCTTCAAGTTCACTCCATCCACTTTCATGCTGATCAGAAACTGATAAGCTACATTCAGAAAAAATTGAACAAGCTGGATACGTTCTATCACCGGCTGATGGATGGCAACGTCTTTCTTCGTCTCAACAATGAGGGGATCGACAACAAGACGGTAGAGATAAAACTAAACCTTCCCGGAGGTCAGCTGTTTGTCGAAGAGAAGTCACGGTCCTTTGAAGCAGCTACAGACGTCGCCATAGATGCACTGAGCATGCAGTTGAAGAAATTCAAAGCGAAAGCAAAACCCAGAAATAACAAACGTAGCTATGTACCGGAAGTGGAGTAGCCGATACTCTCCCGTTATTTCAAGCCAAACGTCTTCCTCACTTTGTCGACGTAGTCGAGCTTTTCCCACGGGAAAAGTTCGACCTTTACTTTCCGCTCGTTTGATTTCCCTTTGTTGAAGACCTTCTCCACAGTTCGCGGTTCGCGTCCCATGTGGCCGTAGGCTGCCGTCTCGGAATATATAGGTGCTCGCAGGTTGAAGCGTTGCTCGATGAAGTACGGACGCAAGTCGAACAACTTCTCTACTTTCCGTGCGATTTCCCCATCGCTCAGCTTCACCTTCGCCGTTCCGCATGTGTTGACATAGAGGCCCACAGGCTTCGCCACGCCGATAGCGTAGGCCACCTGGACAATCACTTCGTCGCATACGCCGGCCGCCACCAGGTTTTTTGCAATATGGCGAGTGGCATAAGCAGCTGAGCGGTCGACCTTCGAAGGATCCTTACCGGAGAATGCGCCACCACCGTGCGCCCCTTTGCCGCCATAAGTGTCAACAATGATCTTCCTTCCGGTCAGACCGGTGTCACCGTGCGGACCTCCGATCACAAATTTGCCGGTAGGGTTCACGTGGTATTTGATGTCGTCGCTGAAAAGCTTTTGCACTCGTTTGGGGAGTTTCTTCTTCACGCGGGGGACTACGATCCGAATGACATCTTCGCGTATTTGCTTCAGCATCTTCGCATCCTTGGCAAAATCGTCGTGCTGAGTCGAGAGCACGATCGTATCGATGCGTACGGGACGATTGTCGTCGCTGTACTCAATAGTTACTTGCGACTTGGCGTCGGGTCTAAGGTATTTCATCACCTTGCCTTCTCTGCGAATCGCGGCAAGTTCACGCAAAAGAGTGTGAGCGATTTCTAGTGGCAGAGGCATAAAATTATCCGTCTCGCTGGTAGCATAGCCGAACATCATACCCTGGTCTCCGGCGCCTTGCTCTTCTTTTCTCCTCCGTTCAACGCCCTGGTTGATGTCGGGCGATTGCTCATGAATGGCTGACAGAATACCACAGGAGTTTGCCTCAAACATGTACTCGCTCTTCGTATAACCGATCCTTCGAATCACTTCGCGCGCGATGTCCTGCACGTCGAGATATGCCTTCGATTTCACTTCACCCGCGAGGACTACTTGTCCCGTAGTGACCAATGTTTCGCAGGCTACCTTTGATTCGGCATCGTATGCCAGGAAATAATCGATGAGCGCATCGGAGATCTGATCGGCGATCTTGTCGGGATGGCCTTCGGAAACAGATTCTGAAGTAAACAAGTAAGGCATAAATGTGCGTTAAAACGTAAGTGCGCAAATTTAGACGAATTGCGGTAACGAAAAAACGGAACGCTATCCGGCAAGGAATAAAAAGACCGCTGGCTTCCTGGCAAGCTCCGGAGGTCGAGCCTTCCAGCTCGCTACCGGTTGTGTCAGGATGTATTCACCGTCCCCCGTGACATCCATTGCGATACACAGGTCCGTATCCGGCCGCAACGTCCGGAGAAGACTGGCGAGCACGCTATTATTGCGATACGGTGTTTCGATGAAGATCTGGGTTTGCTTTCTCGACGCAGACACCCGCTCGTATTCACGGATCGCTTTCGATGCATCACCC
This sequence comes from uncultured Roseivirgaceae bacterium, assembly GCA_964438975.1. Taxonomy (GTDB): domain Bacteria; phylum Bacteroidota; class Bacteroidia; order Cytophagales; family Cyclobacteriaceae; genus Chryseosolibacter. The sequence goes on from CAYTMU010000040.1 coordinate 9,168, forward strand.
TTGTCGACAGGGAGATATCCGTTGAATGCAAATTGCTGGCCATTCAGCCCGGATGCCATCAGCGCCAGGACAATCGACGACGGCCCGACAAGCGGCACAACGCGAACGTCATTCCTGTGCGCATAGTGTGCAGCCAGTGCGCCCGGGTCTGCGATACCAGGACATCCCGATTCTGAGAGTACCCCGAGATGATGTCCCTCCCGGATCGGAGCAAACAAGTCTTCAAGCTCACGCTCATCGGTATCTTTGTTGAGAACTGAAAAGGATAGCGACCCGATAGTGTCATATACCTTCAGGGAACTCAGATAACGACGCGCTGTCCGTATGTCCTCCGCCAGAAAGTGCCGGATCGAAGACAGCCACTGGCTGACTTGCGGCGTCAGGACAGCCGCGTTGGTATTGTCAGCAATGGCCGTTGGAATCAAAAACAAAGTTCCCTTGTTACTCATGAGCTTCCCACACGATTAATACCTTTGAATTGAATATGGGAAAAATACTGATAATTCATTTCATTGATCCTCTATCTTGTCAGGTCGAAATAAACCGAAGTTTGGCCGCATAACGTTTACTTTTTCACGTTTCAAGAGACACATAGTTTATTTCGTCAATAATTACGAAATTTCAAGGTTTTATCGGGTGAAACAGGTCGCGATCCTTATCGGCGTATTTTTCCTCCTGTCCCGGGCTGATGTACAGGCCCAAGGCGACCGCGTGTCCACGCCCGTCAGTTTCGAAGACAGCGTCAGAGTTGTACTTGAGACTTCGCGCAACGCCGATGCAGCTGCAGTTGCAGCCGCATTTATGTCAGCCTGGAATCAGCTGCCGGTGGATCAACAGCTGATCGTCCGACGCCATACCTTCCTGATGCGGAAACGGAAATTGCCGCTGCGCAATCATATCATCAACTATTTTGGATCGCTCGTTAATGCAGTGTCCATTGAGAACGCTGAGCGCGCAGTGATGGAAAGTTACCTCAAAGTCAGCGGTAGAGTTATCGAGGATGCTGCGCCGGCACAAGTCCTTCAATTCTTTGTTGCCTCGCGGGGATTCTTTCTGCGACATGCATTGCAGTACGACAAGGCATTCCGCCTATATACCCGCGATGATAGTTACTATTTCGATTACCTGGAAACTGTACCAGCTGAAACGCTGAGTTGGGACGAGCCCCTCCCGGTAGAAGACACCACTACCGAAAGTGAACTTCTTTCGTGGGATACCGACCCCGTGACAGAGTACGATGATCCTCCGGACGATTTCGCGCCGATCGAATACGCACCTCTCTGGCTCACACCACCCCCGCCCGCCGAACTCCAGGGTCCTGTGATCAAGTTCGACCGGGTGACGCTGAACTTCGTGACCGCCTATGACTCCGCATTCCTCGTCGAAAGTAGTGGAACCTACTCGATTCTCAAAAACCTTTTCGCAGGCGAGGGAGGAACATTCGATTGGAGTTCTGCGGGACTCGGACCTGATTCCGTAACCTGTAACATGACGACGTATTCGTTCAACACAAGGCGACCGGAATTGTCGGCTGCGCTTGTCAAGTTGAACTACAAAGGAAAGACGCCGGGTTTCATCCCCGGTACTTTTGAGTTCAGATCGCCAGCACGAAAAGATTCAGTGCACTCGACCTATCCGCGATTCAAGTCGTATGAAAGTAACTTCAATATCACCGGACTGGCCGATGCGAACGTCCGGTATCGCGGCGGATTTTCATTGATTGGCCGTTCTGTGACTAGTTCGTCGGCGTCCGGAGATCAGTCCGTAATTGAAGTGTACAGCCGAGGCGAAAGGAAGTTCACAGCGAGATCTTCTGAGCTCGTATTCGCCCCAGGGGTTATTACATCCGAGAAGACAAAAATAAACATCCATCAGGGATACGATTCCATTGTACATCAGATGGTGCGGATGCGCTACACGTACGCCGGCGACAGCACCCAACATCTGCTTCTGCAAAAGGACAAGGGAGATATGCGCAACGCCCCGTACTCTTCCACGTTCTTCAACATCGACTTCGCCGCGGATATTCTGCGATGGGATCTTTGGGAGGACAGCCTGAATGTCCAGATCAGCGGGGCACGCAACACAGTACCTGTCATCATCGAATCCGTCGACTATTACGATCCGGAAGACTTCCGGCTGCTGAAAGGTGTGGGTTTCGACTTCCATCCGCTCGGTCTGGTTGCGAACTATGCGCTTCGAAACAACGTGCGTGAATTCTATTCCGGCGACATCGCACAATTCACACGCAGAAATCCGACTGAGATCAAACAGGCAATCCAGTTCCTCCGTCAAAAAGGACTGGTAACCTACAACGACCGCACAGATTTGATCCAGGTCAACCAACGCGCGATCGACCTCTTCCGTGCACACCAGGGTGAAGAAGACTTCGACAACCTGAAAATACACTCGGTCATAGCTGACCATCCAAACGCAACGATCAATTTCTCGAAGCGCTCCATGACCGTGCGCGGTGTGGAGGAGTTCAACGTCAGCGATTCGCTGAATGTTAACATCGTTCCCGACAGCAGTGTTATTACGATCCTGCAAAACCGCGACATCCAGTTCAACGGCACGGTCTCCGCCGGAAACTTCGAGATCTCCGGTAAAGGCTTTACGCTGAAATACGATAGCTTCTTCATCAGCCTTGCACACATCGACTCGATCAACTTCTATGTCACGGAAAAGAACGCGCGAGGACAGGAAGTCCGGCGGAAGGTCAACAACTCCATGGTCGGTGCCGACTCCACGGCATCAGCGGCAGCCGGCCTGGGCGATAGCGCCAGCTCCTCAGGAACTCTTTTCATCAGTCGGGCCAACAACAAGTCCGGCAAGAAAGATATCCCCGGTTATCCGCGGCTCGACGCCACCAGCGGCGGAGTTATCTACTTCGACCGTGACGAGGTTCTCGGCGGCGTTTATGACCGGTCGATGTTCTTTGTCGTTCCCCCTTTCGAGCTCGACAGTCTTAACCACGCCGATCCGCTGTCGATCAACTTCGATGGCACGTTCATTTCAAGTGGCATGCTTCCAAGTATCAAGGAAAAGCTGCACACCATGCCCGACAAGTCGCTGGGCTTCGAACACACAATTCCACCACCGGGCTATCAACTCTACGGCGGAGATGGAAAGCTGAACGGTGTGATTTCGATGAATAATCGCGGATTGCGCGCAATCGGCAATATCGACTTCCTCGCCGCGAGTCTCCCCTCGCGTGATTTTGTGTTCTATCCCGACTCTGTTGTCGGTCGCGGACACCGAGCCATAATACGCGAGCAACAATTCGGACCAGTCCTCTTCCCGCAGGCATCGCTTCCTGATTACCAAATGAAGTGGCTTCCCAAGGAAGACAGGATGATGCTAAAGAACCTGAAGGCGCCATTCAACCTCTATGATTCAACTGCACAGATGCAAGGAGTCATTACGATTTCGACAAAGGGCGTAGCCGGCGCGGGAAAGCTCGAGACCCGCGGAACAGAACTGATCTCCCGCGACATGACCTTTAACGGCCACGACTTCGGCGCACGACGCGCACGTTTCAAAGTGAAGTCAGGCGATCCGAATAAAAACCTGTTAGCCGGTACCGATGTGCGGTTGAAATTCAATCTCGAAGAAAACTACGCCGACATCAGTCCCGAAGTAGAAGGAACAGCCGCGATCGAATTCCCTTACGCACAGTTCAAGACATCCATACCAAGCGCACGTTGGGACTTGACCTCGGAGACGATCACGATGAGTAAGGCACCGGGCGTACCGATCGAAAACTCATACTTTTACACAACACGAGAAGACCTTGACTCGCTTCACTTCAATGCTGAGAAAGCCGTGTACGACCTGCGCAAGCAAGAGCTGAAGGTCAGTGGTATTCCGTATATCATCGTAGCCGATGCACTTATTACCCCGGAAAACTACGAAGTGCTGATTCACGAAAACGCACGGATTGGAACACTTCACAACACCACGATCGTTCTCGACACACTCAACGGGTACCATCGTCTTACTCAAGGCGTAGTCGACATCGTTTCGCGAAAAGAATTCTCGGGATATGCGACGTACCAGTACGTAAACCTCCTGCAGGATACTTTCGCCATCAAGATGACCGACTTCCACCTCGAGCCCATCGCCGATCAGACACAGCGTCGATCAGGAAGGAGGCAGTCGACGGCCTCCCTTCAAACAGTAGCACGCGGTGCCGTTACGGAGAATGAACACCTCGTCCTCGGTGCGGGTATGTTCTACAAAGGCGACATGACCATGTACGCAACGCGGCCCGCACTGGAACTTGACGGGTATCTGAAACTCGACATCAAGAATATCAAAGATTACAACACGTGGATCACTTACCGTCAGAGTGGCGACGAGACCGACATTGTACTCAACTTTGAGAATACTACCGACGAGCAAGGCAGGCGCGTAGATGCAGGCTTGCATCTGTCGGCAAGTGACAACAGCTTGTACATAAGTTTTGCCAATGAGAAAAAATCGGAAGATGATGACGACATCTTCACGCCCCAGGGGAAGCTCTTCTACGATGCCGACAGCAAAGAGTACAAGATCGAAGACCCGGAGAAAGCTGCAGGCAACACACTATCAGGTAAGGTGTTCGCCTACAACGACGACACGCGAAAGGTGCGGTTCGAAGGACACGTCAACCTTTTCGAAGGAACCAAGAACTTCAGTATCACCTCAACCGCCATCGGAAATGCCGACTTCGCGACCGACGATGTCAGAATGAATTCATTCGTGATCATGAATACCGATGTCCCGCAGACCGCGTTCGACCTGATGGCACGGGATCTTCAAAACGTAATCAAGAATGAAGGCGCCGAAGAAGGTCTGGGCGACCAGACAGAACTTCTGTACAAGATCGCCAACATCGTCGGCGAGCGCGTAGTGAAGCAATATGAAACGCAGAGTCTGCAAGGATACGTATCACTAGGTACGTTATCCGAGCTGATGAAGCCCCTCGTCTTTTCAGATGTCAAGCTGCGGTGGTCACACGAGCACAAGGCGTTTTACAGCGAAGGTGGGCGCATCGGGATATCCAACAGTGGGCGCAACGATATCAACGGCCGATTTGAAGGTTTTATGGAGATCCGCCGCACACTTGACGGCGCGTCCGTGTTCCACGTATTCTTCAAAGCCTCTCCGGAGTCGTGGTACTACTTTGGGATTGAAGACAGCAGGCTATTGATCCATTCGTCGAACGACGCGTTCAACAGCGTAATCGCCAAGCGTTCCACCGCCGGCAAAGCGAAGATCGGCGAAGTAGCGTTTGTTCCCGGCAGCGAAGAAGAGACGCTGAGTTTCATCAACCGATTCAGGAGACAGTATCTGGGCATCAGCGTCCCTTACAGTCTGTACGAAGCGCCGCCGATTGAGACCGCCCCGAGCACGATACCAGGGTTACCTCATGACAACCGGCCACCCGTCGAGCAGCCCGCGCAAGAGCCATCAGTAGAGCCCGGCATCCCCCCCGCGCAGACACAACCACCGTTGGATCAAGTCCCGCCCCAGCAGCAACCACCGCAAGAGAAGGAAGAAGAGGATGATGGGTTTTAAAGTTCCGCATTGTTAATATTGGACCCCCTCCCGGGTCCTGGTAGTCCCACGCTTTCACCACGGGTTTGCACCCGTGGCTATTATTATTCGAGCTTCCAGGGTCCGGAATAATTCTGAAGCACCCGCAGGAAATTTTATTGGTGAAAATCCGTGCCATTCGTGGCTAAAAAAAAACCACCACCTTCGCAGCAAAAAAATCATCACCTCCAGGGGCGAAGCAGCTGCAACAAATATCCTAAAATAATTAGTTGTATAACTAATTATTTTAGGATATTTGTTGGGGACAGACACACGATGGACGAATACTTGAAAGGTCGAGGGGCGCAGATCAAGCCTGCAAACAGGTTTCGCAAGGGAGAATATGTGACCGAACATATCGAAGGGTTGGATGAGCCACTCTACGAATCACCCGTCACACAAGTGTACCGCGAAACGGCATCCAAGATTGTCAACAAAATCACAAGTCCGGATCTCGGGATGATGTATTCCATGAACCCTTACCAGGGCTGCGAACATGGTTGCATTTATTGCTACGCGCGCAACACACACGAGTACTGGGGATTCAACGCGGGCCTTGATTTTGAAAGCAAGATCATCGTGAAGGAAAATGCTCCGGTATTGCTTGAAAAGTTCATCCTCAATCCTCGTTGGGAGGCGTTACCGATATCCGTATCTGGCAATACCGACTGTTATCAACCACTTGAGAAGACATTCGAAATCACCCGCAACATACTGAAGATTTTCGCTCGCTACCGACACCCATTGGGAATGATCACTAAGAATGGATTGATTCTGAGAGACGTCGATCTGCTCAGCGATCTCGCAAAAGACAATCTTGTCCACGTGTATATCTCAATCACTACGCTCAACGAAAACTTACGGCGGGTAATGGAACCGCGTACAGCCAGTGGTGTCAAGCGACTAAAAACAATCGAGGCTCTGGCAAAAGCAGGAGTGCCCGTGGGTGTGATGAATGCGCCAGTGATCCCCGGTTTGAACCACCATGAGATACCGGATATACTGAAAGCAGCAGCTGACCACGGTGCGCTCGGCGCTGGAATGACAGTGGTTCGTTTAAATGGTTCGATAGGCGTGATATTCGAAGACTGGCTCCGAAAGAACTTCGCCGATCGGTTTGACAAGGTATGGAACCAGATATGCGATCTCCACGGCGGAAATGTCAACGATTCGCAATTTGGAAGACGAATGGTTGGCGAAGGGCAGTTCGCTCAAACGATTCAACAGCTCTTCAGAGTTTCCAGGAGAAAGCACTTCGCCGGTCGCACGATGCCACCGATCGACCTGACGAAATTCCGGAAGGGAGGGACGCTGAAATTGTTTTAGTCCTCTATTTCCGAGCCCCTTCGCGTCCGTAGTGTTGATGGAATGCCACGATCGTTTCTATACCTCGCATAAAATTCTCAAGACCGTAGTGCTCATTGGGAGAATGGATCGCATCGCTGTCGAGACCAAATCCCATGAGGACAGTGTCAAGTCCCAGCTCCTTTTTGAAAAGTGCAACAATAGGAATACTGCCGCCGTCGCGCGTCGGGATTGGCGTCTTACCCCATACCTCGACGAACGCTTTGCTTGCCGCCTGGAACGCAGTCGAATCCGTGGGTGTGACCGCCGGCTCTCCGCCGTGATGCGCCGTCACTTTTACCTTTACATATTTCGGCGCGATGGCCTTGAAGTGTTCAGTGAACAACGCCGTGATCTCAGCACTGACCTGATCCGGAACCAATCGCATAGAGATCTTCGCATGTGCCTTTGACGGAAGTACCGTTTTTGCCCCTTCGCCAGTGTATCCTCCCCAGATGCCATTGACGTCGAGAGTGGGACGTATACCGGTTCGTTCCAGTGTAGTGAACCCCTTCTCGCCGTATACCTCGTCGATGTCGAGATCCTTCTTATAGGCTGAAAGGTCGAAGGGCGCCTCGTTGATTGCTTTTCGTTGAGCATCGCTCAGCGTTGCGACCTTGTCATAAAACCCGGGAATGGTGACACGACCATTGTCATCATGTAAGGATGCGATCATCTTGCTAAGCACATTGATTGGGTTCGCTACAGCGCCTCCATATACACCGGAATGTAGATCGCGGTTTGGTCCGGTGACCTCAACTTCCATATAGCTCAATCCACGCAGTCCCGTGGTGATCGACGGATGCTCGAGAGAGATCATCGCCGTGTCAGAAATGAGAATGATATCCGCTTTTAATTTCTCACGGTTAGCCTTGACGAACTCCCCGAGGTTGTCAGATCCGACTTCTTCTTCACCCTCCACCATGAACTTCACATTGCACGACAACATACTGTTACGCATCATTGTTTCAAAGGCCTTCACGTGCATGTAGACCTGACCTTTGTCATCGCTTGAACCGCGGGCGTAGAGTTTGCCATCGGTAATCACCGGTTCAAAGGGAGGAGAATTCCAAAGCTCGATAGGATCAGCCGGTTGCACATCGTAGTGTCCATATACCAATACCGTGGGGAGTTCCGGGTCCTTCATCTTCTCTGCGTAGACGATCGGATGTCCCTTTGTCTCGCATATCTCCACTGCATCGGCCCCAGCCTCGACGAACTTCTGTTTCAGAAACTCAGCAGCCTTTCGAACATCAGTCTTGTGTTTGCTGTCCGCGCTGATGGAAGGGATCTTCAACCATTCGATCAGTTCGGAGATAAATCGGTCTTTATTCTCGTTGATGTATGCTTTCATGCGTTGCGGTTTTAGATCCTGCAATTTAGCGAAATAGCGTCACGGCTGAAGGCGAATAAGATAGAATATGAACTTCACGACTCACGTAAGATCCATCATCCTGCATTTATAGGAGATATCTTTCATCGAATTCAATTCCATGCTCGTTCAATAGTGCCATGAGTTCCTCCTTAAAAGACACTTTTCTATGGTGCTCCTCTTGATTCCTAATGTAATTAACTAGCCTCTCCTTTTCTCCATTTGAATGCGTGAACGCAGCATAGCCACCTTGCCAACCGGTGAAGTACCGGAAAAGGTGGAAATTGCCGATTTCAAATTCTTCTGCCACCGGTTTTCCGAAGAATACGGCGTGTTTAATATTCGACCCCTTCAGGGTCGTTGTAGGGGTCGCCTTCTTTTACCACGGGTACGCCCTCCTCCGTCGGCCTACCCGTGGCTATTAATGTTAGACCCCACTGGGGTCTTTGTAAACAGGTGTCGGTCAAGCCGGTGATGAATTGGTTTGCCACCAATGACACGGATTTCCACCAATGGAATTTCCTGCAAGTGTATCGGAATCATTAAGAACCCCGAAGGGGTTCAATATTAATAGCCACGGGTGAAAACCCGTGGTGAGCAAAATTTCCTGAAATTCGTATCAAAATTCCTCTCAACTCGCAATGCTCGAATACCCACCTACTCCGACTCTCGATATCAGCAATCACCCACTGTTGCGCGGCAGCGGGGTGCGTGTGATCATGAAACGCGAGGACTTAAACCATCAGCTAGTGTCGGGAAACAAATGGTGGAAACTGAAATACAATATCGAGGAGGCTATCAATACCAATCACAACACCGTCCTGACGTTCGGTGGTGCGTTCTCAAACCACATCTACGCAACAGCGGCGGCGGCAAAGGCTGCTGGCTTGCGTTGTATCGGTATCATCCGCGGGGAGGAAACACTGCCATTGAACCCTACTCTGCTGTTCGCGGTCAACCAAGGCATGCTGCTGCAGTATGTAGACCGCCAGACTTATCGCACCAAAGACTCGCCGGTGTTCATTCAAACCCTTGAAAGGATGTGGGGCCGCTTCTACAGAATTCCGGAAGGGGGAACTAACGAGCTTGCGGTGAAGGGCTGTGAGGAGTTCGGCAAAGTACTCGATGACATTCCCGCTGACTATATCTGCCTGGCCGTCGGCACCGGTGGTACAATGGCTGGTGTCATCCGCGGCGTTTCACCGTCGAAGAAAGTGATCGGACTTTCCGTCCTGAAGGACGGTGGCTTCCTCAAGGATCAGATCAATGCTTATTTGAATTCTTCACACACGGTTCACTGGGAACTGCTGACACAGTACTCATATGGAGGCTACGGCAAACGCGATAAGACTGTAGCTGATGTAATTAATTCCTTCTCCGAGTATATGAATATCGACCTCGACTTCGTTTATACTGGGAAGATGATGTGCGGGGTGATCGACATGGTCACCAGGGGGTACTTCCCGAAGGGTCGGACAATTCTGGCTGTTCACACGGGAGGGTTACAGGGACAATCATAAAAACCAAACCTGCCATCATGTGATGATAACCAGGCTGCTGCTGATAATCCCTTTCCTGGTTCCGATCTTGTGTGAGGCCACGCATCTCAAGGGCGGCTACATTCGCGTGGAGCGTCTTTCGCCAAACGGATACACTTACCGGATTACGCTACATATCTTCACCTCAGCAGCAAGCAATGTTTCTGTCGGCGGACCAAATTCGTCGCTTGATCCTGGCGACGGCACGAGCCTAAGCATTCCATCAATCATCCCCACTCCGGTCGATGAATTTTCCGGCCAGGTTATATACTCCACAGAATACTCGTACCAGGCTCCCGGAGTCTACACGATCAGCTTCCGTGAACCCAACCGCAACATGGGTGTTATCAATCTACCAGGTTCGGTCCAGATAGCATTCTACATCGAAACCAGGATTGTAGTTGACGACGGTTCACCCGCCTTCGCGACACCCGAATTCCTGACGACTCCAATCCTCCTCACAGCTCTCGGCGGCGAATATTCCTACGGGATCACCGCGGTCGACCGGCAGGGCTACACGCTGGTTTTCGATACGGGCATTCCCCGCAGTCCATCATCGCTGGCGGATGTGTACACGCTTCCCGAAAACTATCATGTGAACCGGTACAGTGGCCTCGTCACGTGGGACAAGCTCTACAAGGGCGTTCCCACAGTAGGTGAATATCTTTTCAACGTCCGGGTCTTCCAATTCGACGGCGACAAAATGATGAGCTTTACCACGCTGGAATTCACGATTCTCGTCCTCGATGAACCGGAAGAACTTGCGTTGGACTATACCCCACCTCTTGACGCCAACCACCGTGTCGTTCTGGAAGCAGGCACAACGCAGAACCTGGAAGCAACATTCTCGGCCACCGGTGATCCCACGCTTGGGTTACACGCATATACGGATATTCCGCCATCCGGCTTTTCCTTTGTCTCTTCCGATTCGCCGGCGTCTTCAGGCGAAGTCAAGGTGGGAACGATTTCACTGGAACGAAGTTCGGAGATGATTCGGGAAGCACCATACATACTGACCATCAGAGGTGTGGCAACAGTGGAGCACTCGTTTGCCAAAGATGTCAGTTTTCTCGTCACCAATGGCGATACAGACCTGTCGGAGTATCCCGACCCTCCCGACATCGATAACGAAGACAAGAACGATGGCTCGATCTCGGTATACCCGAATCCTTTCGGCAGCTCCCTCTATGTAAAATGGTCATCGAACAATCACTATCGGATCACACTGTACAACGCTCTTGGCCAACGCGCGCTTCATTCCAACGGCTCGGATGTTACCCGGCTGGATGTAGGCGGGCTCTCATCGGGCATATACATCTACCGAATAACCGACGGGACGGCAACTGCGACTGGTAAACTCATCAAGTATCAGTAATGGGCTACAACAACATGAAGATCGAGGCTACTACCGTCATCCCAATGATGAACCACCGGTAAGCGCGGTCTTGTATCCGCTTTACGATCGCCACGCCGAAAAACGCCCCCAAGGCAATAAAAGGAAGAGCAGACAAGTCGAGCAACAGCGTATTCCAGGTTATAGTCTTCCACCCTAAAACATGAAACGGTACCTTGAACCAATTCAGGACGAGAAAGAACCAGGCAGTGGTTCCGATGAATGCATTCTTGGGCAACCGCATCGACAGCAGATAAATAGCGACTACTGAGGTGGCAAGGTTGCCAATCATCGAAGTAAAACCTCCCGCGACGCCTGTAAGCGAAGCAAACCATTTGTAGTCGGGTACTTTGTGGCGTTGCTCGCGTTCGAGCCAGATCATGATAAGGACGCTCACGAGGATGATGATGCCCATCACTAATCGGAAAGTGTAGTCGTCGATGATCCCGCCTACCACGGTGCCGAGCACGGTTCCCAAAGCAGCCCATGGAAACAGTTTTCTCAAATGATACCATGACGCGTGACGATGATAGTACCACACGCCCATCACATCCGCCATACAGAGAATAGGAAGGAGTATGCCACTCGACAGCTGACCGCCGAAGACCAGTGCGAGCAACGGCACTGCCATCATACCAGCACCATGAATACCGGTCTTCGACATACCGACGAGCACAGAGACCAGCAGGAACAAGAAGAACTGATTGGTCGTGAAAGTAAAATCGAAGAGCTCTATCAAAACTTGCTTTGCCCGCGAATTTACTACCGATCAAAGGAAAACCAAAGCATTACGCAGGGAGGGCGTGGTCTCGTACAGTGATTCTTAAAGTCTTTGCGACTTGCTGCGACCGATCGAGAACCTTCAACTTGTTCCTTCCGCCAAAGAGAAAGATCTTTTCACCTCCTGCAAGCTTGAGGTACGCATTGTACTCGACATGAGTAAACGTCGATGACTGCGTTGTGCGCGGGGAAAACATCCTCCGGGAAACTTTCGCGCGATGAATGGCAATACTGTCCAGCCCTCCGTGTCTCCGGAACTTGCCAGTCTTCAGAAAAAAGAAAGAATAATATTCACGCAGCGTACCCGCTTCGGCGTTTATGTCGGTGCCTTCGTGCGCAGTGAATACCAGAATTGAAAGCGGTATCAGCGCAACAGCTACCATCGGATGACTAGCCGCAACAGCGATGCCGGTCACCAGGAATACTCCGCCAACGGCCAGAAAATGAAATGGGAACAATCTTCCCGCCCGTATATCCAATGTAGTCCGCTTCATATCTCGCGGATAATTTTACAACCATTTTTTCCGTCGGAAGTACCAAAGGAATGTCATCGACGACACGATCATCAGTCCCAGCGCGAACGGGTACCCCACCAACCATTCGACCTCAGGCATGTGGACGAAGTTCATGCCGTAGATACTTGCGATGAGCGTAGGTGGCATGAAGACAACCGTCACAACGGTAAATATCTTGATGACCTGATTTTGCTCGATGTTGACAAGACCCAGGAATGTATTCTGCAAATATTCGAGGCGTTGCGAACTGAATTGCGAGTGCTGCAACAGCGACGCTATGTCGCGGATAATGATTGTCAGTCGTTCGTTTCCCAGCCTGTTGAACTCAGGAATACGTATGAGCGAACTTACCACGCGCTGCTTCTCCGTGATGGCCTGATGCAGCATCATCACGTTCTCCTGCAGTTGCGCAATGCCCACAAGCAGATCACCTTTGAGGGACTTCTGCGCGATAAGCGATTTACTCACATGGTTCACACGGCGATTGATACTCTCGATCAAGTCGGCATCACCATCGATCCTTGTCTCGAGTATGGTAAGAAAGACATCCAGACCGTGGTCCTTCTTCTCCGTGCTCATCGTCTTCAATCGCCGCACAGTCTCGGCAAAGGTCTTGACATCACCCTGCCGATAGGTGAACAGTATAGGACTCTTCAGAATGAACGTTACGTTCTGGACGACAAACTCAGGCTCTGTCGAAACAAAGCCCAGGTTGATCTCAATCGTCTCTTCCGTTTCAAAAAAACGGGAGCTGCTCTCGATCTCTTGCACTTCCTGAGAAGTAAAGAATTCAATCGAAAAGCTGCGCTCGATAAATTCGCGTTCCTGAGGCGTTGGGGACTGGAGATCTATCCACAGGATGTTCTCATAACGAGGAATCTCCTGCAAGACAGGATTCTTGAATTGCTCGATTCTCCCCTGATTTATGGTGTAGACACGTACCATTTTCGCCCCGCAAGATATATCAATCTACGTCCGCAGCATCGGCTTTTTCGAGTTCTTCGTCAATGATTTTCTCGATCAGCGCACGCTGTCTTTCATTTACGGTCTTATCGACCTTGGCCTGTTTCTTCATGAAGCGCAGCATCGCATTCTTCTTGATCTCATAAGCGATGAATACGGTGTATTTGTTTTCCTTCTCGTTAAAATACTTCCGCTCACCCATCTTGCGGAGGTCCGAAATATTTGTGTTCATAACCTCGCGCACGAGGCTTTGAAATTTATCCCCCACATCAGCTGCGTTTGCGTTCTCCGTCTGGGAGAGGTACTGATCCGCGACCTGTTTCATCGTGACATTCACCTGACTTGCCAGCATGGCCTTCGCTTCGATGTCCGCCTTTCCCCTGGCGATGTTGTCCTGCGAACTTTCACCCTTCCCTGTCGCACGGAAGAACCGGTTGTTCGACTCGTACGCATTTCCCCGGAAGGGCTCCTTTACCTTCTTACCGAGGGGGCCATTCGAGCAGGATGCAAGCACAACGACCAGCACCGCGAACAAAATCAGGTGACATTTCATGCTTTTCGGGTTTATTCGACACGATTTACGAAAAACGTGCCATTTTTCACCAGCACCCGGAGAAACTTCTTCAGCCAGTAGCGATCAGCTCAGCGTGGATCCTACCCTTTCCAGCAGGGCCTTCGTCGCGCGGATGCCCTCATCTTCGGAGAGACGGGGGCCCTCGTATTCAATACCAATGTATCCCCGGTAACCCGCATCCTTGACGATCCGCAGCATGCGGTCGTAGTCCGTCTCTATGCAATTGCCCGACGCATCGAAATCCATTGCCTTGGCGCTCACGCCCTTAGCGTAGGGCATCATCTCCTGTGTGCCGATATACCGGTCGTACCACTCCTTGCACCCCTCGTCATCCTGCACGATGCAGAAGTTTCCAAAATCAGGGAGCGTCCCGCAATTGTCCATTTTCGTGTTTGCGATGACCTGACTTAACCACTTGCCGTCGGACGAGTAGCTCCCGTGGTTTTCCACAATCACATTGACATTGTAATCCTTCGCGAATTGAGAGAGTTGTACAAGCCCGTCCGTTGCAGCTTTCGCTACCTCCTCACGCGAACCCTCGCCATATGCGTTGACGCGAATCGCATGGCATCCGAGGATCTGCGCGGCCTCCACCCACTTCTTGTGATTGTCAATTGCTTTGGTCCGTTCGGCCGCACGAGTGTCTCCAAGAAAGCCTTCGAGGTCAATCATAATCAAGACACTGGTCACGCCGAGATCATCGCAACGCTGCTTCAGTTCCCGCAAGTAGGCGTGATCCGTCGCCTTGTCTGCAAAGAATTGATTGACGTACTCGACACCGTCGATGCCATAATCATTTTTCGCCTTCGCCGGGAACTCCAGGTTGGTCAACTCCCCGGAGAAAAGCTGTTTGTTCAGAGACCACTCTGCAAGTGAAATTTTGAAGAACAACTCGGGGGCTGACGATTCCGCTTCCCCTGCGTGGCTCTCGCCCGAGGGTCGTGAGTTGCACGAGAACTCGGTAAATAGAACGGGGGCTGCCAGCGCTGCAAGGCCTAACCTTTTCAGGAATTGATCACGATTCATACGTTGCTGTTATTTTTTGATTCGGTTTTAAGATAGTAATAAACTCTCCGGCTGCAACGTCAAATGTCCGATGAAGTTTCGGGTAAAAGCGGGTATGGTTTTTTGTCAATTGTGTTCCACGCCCAACATTCCCCGAAAAGGAAGCCCGGTATCAAAATGAAACTGAAAATATTTCGTTTCCAGCTGAAACAGCGGATCTTGCGGATTGGGTCCGAATTTGCAGTAACCTTTTTGTGAGTATGTGTGTTTAAGTATTTGACGTGACTATGGAAACCAAATTGCGAATTGCCAACAGCGCGGAGCCGCTAAACATACTCCTGTTGGGAAACAATCCCATTGATTTGACGCGTACGCTGGAGAAACTCAATCAAATCCACGGTCGGCGCGTTGTAACTGAGTTCGCGTTCGACCTGCAAAGCCTTCTGCAACGATTGCTGCGTTTCCGGCCCAATTATATCCTCATTGATGACAATATTGGTAAGGCAGAATTGACGGAAGCGATAAATACTCTCAGCCGGACCAAAAAAACAAGGGAGATACCGATTACGGTACTGAAAAATTCGAACTACCGGGAATCTTCACCCGCAGGCATTCTGGATTATATGTTGAAACAGAACTTCACGGCAGAATCTTTCTACAGCATGTTGCGGAACTCACTGAAGTTCAAACGAACACAGCTGTTGCTGGAAGAAGCCTATCAGACTCGCAAGAAACAATTGAGCCGGCTCCGATCGTAACTAAATCTGGTCTTCCAGATTAAAGGAAATTTTGAGTTGTCTCCCGTTCCGGTCAACAACAAGATTGATTCGCTTCCCCGGTTTACTATTAAAGAATCCATTGATCGTATTGAGGTCCAGGGCCTTCGTATTCACGCCGTTGATGCTGACAAGCAAATCTCCCATTACCAACCCTGCCTGAGCTGCTGCTGAGCGCTCACGCACTTCTGTCACCTCGAAAACATTCAATCGCGAGCCTTTGGCTTTCACGATCAACCCACTGAGGTTGTAATGAAATTTCTTCCTGAATGCTGAATTTTTCTTGATGTACATTTCCTCCTTTGGGAAGTTAAAGATCACCGTGAACCTGCTAAGTACCTCACCACCAATTGCACCGTTGCGCTTGGTCGCGCCGAGTTTCAGACTGTCGAAATAGCTGTTTGGATCCGGGAAACTGGTGATCACATCGGGAATATTATACGTACCCAATCGCAGCGATTCAATTCGTCCTACTTTACCCGTGATTTCGCCGCCGAGCCCTCGACCAATGATACTGCTCACCGTGCTGTCGGGCACAACAATTCTCCGGTCCGAGGTCGGTTCGAGCATCAGTCCGTGACTCGCTCCGCTGTCGACGAGAAGTTTTGCCGTAAGCTGCGTCCCGTCAGAAAGAACTACCGAGGTAGTGGCATAAGGTTTTGTGTCTTCAATCTTGATAGGAATAGCCTGAAACTTTCTGCGTTTCTTAAAGTGTTTTGGCTGAATGAGTGTCAGCTGTTTTTTCTGGTAGTCGATCTGGATAATAAAACGGCTGAACAATTCGTAGCCGAGAATTCCGTGCACATCGGTTCCGAGATAATTCCTGAGCTCGAGATAATCTTCGCCGAGTACCAGCAATGCGTGACCGCGACCCATCACGCCGGGTAACTCGAGTGAAACGTTGTTAGTGATGTAGGCATCGATGATCTGCTCCCCACCAGGTCCGGAAATGGTATATTTTCGGGAATAGGAAAGATTGAGAATGTCGGTAAAGGTCTTCTGCGTGAGAATAGCCGTTCGGACGCCGGTATCAATGATGAATTTCAGCGGCAGGGTACCATTGAGCACTACCGGCGCAACGACAAGATTGTTGTAGATCTCTACCGGGATCGTAACTCTCTTCTTGTCGTCAGCAAGCGAGAATCCCAGGACCTGGCCGAACAACGGCAGGCCCGCCAGGATCAAAAAACATGATAGGCAAAGACGTACCATGGTGTAAGCCGATTATTCTCAATATAAACAAAATTGAGCGCGCGCTCACGTCTTATTCCATTTACGGAGCGCTGATCGACATACTCTCCGCGCAAGGCGGAGAAGGTACCGGGTCAGAATTTGTTGTCGTGCTTGTTATCGCTGACGGATTTGTTCGGAAATATCCAAGGCGAAACAATGGCGAGGATAAAGAGAGCGATAACTACATAAAACGGCCACCAGTCCATACGTAATAATGTTTAAAGCCCCAAAAATAGGCCCTAATGCCTTACTTTTCACCTAAAGAGGAAAAAATGTTTTATCCTCAGTTGTTTGATCTGCAGTTGCTTATTTTTTAGTTTCATCATCCATGAGGAAGTTTTTCATTTTCAGCCTGATCGGAATTGCTGTAATCGCAGCGATCGTCGCGTTTATCGGCTTCGTACAACTCAAAGCCACAAAATCTTTCAGCCCGGAGGACGAGGTCATCTTCCGTCCCGATGATCTGACCATCAAAGTTTTCTATAACCGCCCATCAAAGAAAGGCAGAGAAATATTCGGCGGACTGGTTCCTTACGACAAGGTTTGGCGCACCGGCGCGAACGAAGCGACCACGTTCGAAACCAGCTTGGATCTCAGGTTCGATGGAAACACACTTAAGGCCGGGAAGTATTCTCTCTGGACGATCCCCGGCGAATCGATCTGGACAATCATCTTCAATTCCGAACACGGCCATTGGGGACTGGACTCAAAGGGCCAGCCCAATCGCAATGCTGACCTCGACGTATTGCAGGTAAAGGTACAAGCTGTTCAGCAAGACCAGGAATTTGAAGAATTCACCATCTATTTCAATGGCACGGGGGATCGCGATGCCGAGATGGTTCTCATGTGGGATAAAACAGTCGTCTCCGTTCCATTCACTTATTGACTACCCGCGCGCGGGTAATGATCCTTTTTCTTTCATTGACCACTGCCTCCGAGAACCCGGCAATATTTTCCGGCTTGACTCCTTTCGCAAGGAGATAGTCGAGCACGGCTTGTACTTGGCGTGGGGTCCTGTCGTTGTGATAGGTCACCTTCAATGTCGTCGTATCTCGTTCAAAGAGCTGTCCGAGTGAATCAATGTCAACAAACTTCGATAAAACCGTGTCAATCCTGATCTCCGTGAGATCGGCATCAAGTTGCAGGGAATCGGTACGGTACCCCTCCATCGTAACGCCGATTTCGAACTTAAGCTGCGGGTTGCTTGTGATCAGCCGCACCAGCCGCTGAAGTTCGCGTTCCGATTGCGTTACGTCGATCTCTCCGGAGTAGTCGAGGAACGCGATCCCGCCGAGTTCGATTTCGTCGCCGGGCATCGGCGAGTTCAAGACGGCCCGCACCCTCCGCACCTGTGGAATAGGCTCGACGGTGAGATCGAATGTCTCCGAGAAGAATGTCTTATTCCCAAATTCAGGGTCTACGGCCAGTTCGTAGCGAGTTCCTTCCCGCGCATAGATCAGGAAGGATCCATCGGCATCAGGCCTACCGTTGTAAACGCGTTGCCCGGTCGCGATGTCGACCAGGGACAGATACGCCGGAACTGGCTTGCCATCGGGCCCCGCTACCTTTCCGTCGATCTTCATCATTCCTCGCGGGCGAAGTTCCTGCGGAATCAGGTATTCGATAATTTCGCTTTTTCGCTGACCGGGCGAATCCCGGATGAGGTATCGACCCAGCGCCGAAACGCTGACGTACTGGTCATTCCCCGAAGTATTGACAAAGTCCAGCGGTACCGGATGCGACCAGTTCCCATTCACTAACCGCGAAAGGAACAGATCCATACCTCCTTTACCTCCCATTTGATCAGACGAAAAGATCAGTGTCTCCCCGTCGGCCATGATCCGTGGAGATTGAGAGTTTCCTGTATTGATATGACTAGGAAGTTCCTCCGGTTCACCCCACTGCCCCGTAGGTTTCTTGACTGTGCGATAGATCCGACACAGATCAGCCGAATTCTGATCCATCTTCTCGCACCGCATGAAGTAAAGTGTCTTGCCGTCAGCCGAAAGCGACGCGCACGCTTCGTGTTGCCGCGAATTCACAGGCGCCCCGGGGTTCACCGGATTCGACCAGGCACCCTTCCACTCGCTGATCCAGATATCAAATCCACCGACACCCGGTGACTTCATCGTACTGAAAAAGAGCGTGCTGCCATCAGCACTCAAACCATAACCCCGAAGAAAATTCAACCGCGTGTTGACATTGCGAGGCAGGACTTGCGGTTCACGCCAGTCGCCCGTCTCGCGAAAGGTAAAGAACGGAGTGAGCGCTAAGTCCTGGGCGTTGTCTGACACATAGACCAATGCGTTCGCATCGGCGCTGATATACGGCGCATAGACGTTTATCGATGGATGGTTGATGACCGTCGACATTTTCCGCACATTCGCCTGGCCGGCGACATCCGCCGCAAACAGGATTCCCAGAGAAAATATCCACCAACCGGTAGCCTGACAGGCAGATCTCATGATGTTTCGTGGTAGGTTGTACATGCGATGAAGAACGCGGGTTTAATAGATCGACAGACAGTGTAGTAAGTACTGTTCGTCAAAAAGCTCAGACCAAAAATAATCATTATTCGAACAGGAAAGGTCCGAAAAAATTTTCGGTCAGACCGTGATTGAGTGGACGATGGCGCTGGTGGTTTGAGTCATGCATCGTAAATTTCGTCCTCCAAACCACCGCCGCCGATGATTCAGGTAATTCCTTCGATAGCAATACGAGAGGGCAGTGTTGTCAAAATGAGAAAAGGCGATAAGTCGAGCGAGAAATCGTATGACGAGAATCCGCTTGACCTTGCCAAGCGCTTCGAAGACCACGGTATCGAGGTAGTGCACCTGGTCGACCTCGACGGAGCGGAGTCAGGGAGTCCGGTCAATTGGCATGTGTTGGAGACAATTGCGGGCCACACCGGGCTTAAAGTCGACTTTACTGGCGGGATATCAACTGACGGCGACATAAGCAAGGCGTACGAGTACGGCGCTGCTTACATCACTGCCGCCAGCGTCGCGGTGACAGACCCCGAATTGTTTGCTTCGTGGATCATCTCCTACGGCCGCGAAAAGATGACCCTTGGTGCCGATGTCATCAACAAAGATACCAAAGAGCTTCTCTTCCGGGGTTGGCAGCGCAAGGCGAATATGAAACTGTTCGAGCATCTTGACTACTTCCATACGCGTGGTCTCAAGTACGTGAAATCGACCGACGTGTCGCGTGATGGCGTCATGGAAGGACCTGCCTTTGACTTCTATGCCGAGATCGTCGCGGCGTTCCCTGAGCTTTGTGTGCTGGCCAGTGGGGGCGTCCGGGGAGTGGATGATATCAAGCGCCTGGATGAAATGGGACTCTTCGCAGTGATCTTCGGAAAGTCGTATTACGAGGGGAAATTAAATCTCAAAGACCTCGAGAAGTTTCTGGCGAAAGCAAACTCTGCGTGATGCAAACTGCGGTCAGTCGATGATGTCCTGCAGCTTGTACTTCTGAATGATATAGTAGAGAAAATTGAACGTCAGGATGGAATCATCCTTTTTGGGTGCCGGTTTCTCTCCAGGTTTCTGCGCTGCACGCTGCATTGGAAAGTCGTTCAATTGCAGCGAGATAGAATCGGCGGGGGCATAAATACCAGTGGCCTTAGGGACATACCGCATGTCCTCACCCGTGATCAGCGGCACCTTCTCCACTGTCGTCACGTCTTTCTCAGACATCCCCGCATCCTGTGCCGACGCATTTAGAGCGGCACACAGTACGATCAATGCACTAAGAAAAATAAAACGCTGAATGAATCTACACATGTACCGACTGGATTTCACCACCATTCATTTCTAAAAATACAAACAAAAAAGGGAAAAACCATAGCGACAGCGGCTATACAAACGTTTTTCCACGTATGATTTGACGGCTTTTTAACTATTTCCAAAATGCCAAATCCCATGATTTCCTGGACTGATTTTGAGAAGATCGACTTTCGTGCGGGTACGGTTGTTCGCGCCGAACCATTTCCCGAGGCAATCAAACCAGCTGTAAAGCTGTGGGTTGACCTTGGCGAGCTGGGTATTCGTACCTCAAGCGCGCAAATAACGCGCCACTATGCGCCCAAAGAGCTGGTGGGTAAGCAAGTTGTCTGTGTTGTGAACTTTCCCGCGAAGAAAATTGCGAATTTTCGCTCCGAGGTTCTTGTTACGGGTTTCCCGGATGCCGGGAATGATGTAGTATTATGCATACCTGATAAACCGGTGCCTAACGGATCCAGGCTGTTCTGATATGGTGTTCTCTCAACTCGAAAAGATAAGCGGCGGAAAAATCCTCTCGATGACCACAGATCAACCGGTCAGTATCCTGCTAACCGACAGTAGAAAAGCTGTCATTAACGAAGGGGCAGTGTTCTTTGCCATAAGTGGACGGCACCATGACGGCCATCAGTTCATCGACTACCTGCTGCAACTGGGAATCAAGCAGTTCGTAGTGGAGCGACCGATAAAAAGCCTCGAAGGGAAAGCAAACTTCCTTCTCGTCCCTTCAGCCATACGCGCGCTTCAGGATATTAGCACCTTTCATCGCGCCACGCTGAGGGTACCCGTGATCGGCATAACCGGCAGCAACGGCAAGACGATCGTCAAAGAGTGGTTGTACCAGTTGCTTTCTCCCAACTTCAAAATCGCCAAGAATCCCGCCAGCTATAACTCGCAGTTAGGTGTACCGCTCTCGGTGTGGCAGATGCAGGCCCATCACACTTTGGGCATATTCGAAGCGGGTATCTCCACTACCGGGGAAATGGTAAATCTCCAACGTGTCTTGGACCCTACGATCGGGGTCTTCACCAACATCGGCTCTGCCCATAGTGAAGGGTTCGCCGATACCGGTGAAAAGATCCGCGAGAAGTTGAAACTCTTTACCAACGCTGACGTGGTCATTTACTGCAAGGATCACAAGGATATTGACCAGGCGATTGAGAACACCGGACTGAGAACACTTACCTGGAGTATGACCGGAGAAGCTTCCCTGACGATCCGGCGCGAGCAGGAGGAATACCGCGTGGACTACGGGGGTCAAACGTTCCGTCTGAACCTTCCCTTTACCGATGCCGCGTCCGTGGAGAACTGTTTTCACTGCATTCTCGTGATGCTGCACCTCGGCGTTCCAGTGGACAAGATCGACGAGCGGATCAGCACGTTACGCGCCGTTCCAATGCGGCTCGAGTTAAAAGATGGTATCAACCAATGCCAGATCATTGACGACACATACAATAACGACCTTGCTGGTTTGCAAGTCAGTCTCGACTTCCTCGCACACCAGCAACAGCGCAAGAACAAGCGCGTGATACTTTCCGATATTCACGAGTCAGGGCTTCCAGATCCGGTGCTCATCCAGAACGTCGCGACACTGCTCGCCTCTACAAAGGTTCAGCACTTCGTTGGTATTGGTCCCGTTCTCACTTCGTTCAGGAAGGATTTCCCGCCAGAGGCGCAGTTCTTTTCCTCGACAGAAGCGTTCCTGCGCGACTTCGACTTCAGCAAGTTGCACGATGAAGTGATCCTGGTGAAAGGTGCGCGTGTGTTCGCCTTTGAAAAGATCGTCAACCACATTCAACAGAAAGTGCACGGCACCGTGATGGAGATCGACCTCGATGCACTCGTTCACAACCTCAATTACTTCAAATCACATCTTCAACCTTCGACACGCGTGATGGCGATGGTGAAGGCGTTTGCTTACGGCAGTGGAAGCAATGAGATCGCCAATGTATTGCAGTATCACAAAGTTGATTACCTCGGCGTCGCCTACGCAGACGAAGGTGTGGAGTTGCGAAGGAACAATATCAACGTACCGATCATGGTGATGAATCCGGCAGCGGAAACTTTCGACACACTACTGCGACATGATCTTGAGCCCGAAGTATATAACTTTCGCACCTTGCATGCCCTCGGCGATTATCTCCGCGGACGTCCTTGCAGCATCCATTTGAAGATCGACACAGGCATGCGCAGGCTCGGCTTTGAGGAAGAACTGATTGATGGATTGATCACACTGCTGCTTGAACGTCCCAACCTCCAGGTCGCCTCGATCTTCAGCCACCTGGCCGGGTCGGATGAAGCGGAACACGACGCGTTCTCGCAAGAGCAGGGCACGCGGTTCCGTGAAATGGCCGACCGCATTTCCCAACGATTGGGCTATCGGCCAATCTATCACCTGTTGAATTCTTCGGGAATACTTCGATTGCCGGACCTTCAATTTGACATGGTGCGCCTCGGCATCGGCCTCTATGGGGTGGCCCCTTCGTCCGAAGGCACACACGATCTGAAGCCCGTTGCATCACTGAAGACAATCATATCGCAGATCAAACACATAGCTGCCGGAGAAACCATCGGGTATGGCAGGAAAGGAGTCGCGGATAAAGACCTGACGATCGCTACGATCGCGATCGGCTACGCAGACGGATTCAGTCGCGCGTTCAGTAATGGCGTTGGGAAGGTGTTGGTCAATGGCATTGCCGCCCCTGTGATCGGCAATGTGTGTATGGACATGACCATGATCAACATCACCGGAATATCCGCGCGCGAGGGCGATTCAGTGATCATCTTCGACGGCAATCACACGATAGAAGACCTTGCCAGGAGTATTCATACCATTCCCTACGAGATTCTCGCGAGTACCCGAGAGCGTGTGAAACGGATCTTCGTAGCGGAGAGCATCTGACAACGCTATCCACAGCCTCCCAGGTTCTTCTTAAGATCGCGTTGCGGCAGCCCACCGAAATCCATCGGATTCTCCTCTTCGGCAGGCTGTGTCCTCGGCTGCTCTTCACGCGCTTTTTGTCGGATTTGCTCCGTGTCACGGCTTTTCCTGGGAGTCTTCTTGCCTTTCATATCTACTGGTTGATGGTGTGTACTATGAAAACACAATTGTGATACAAATCATTGCATTCGACTGGAACCACATATATCTTTGCCTTGTTTAAAATTAATCTAAATAAGATGCAGGAGGGCCCCAGGAACGTGTCGGAGATGAAACCCGGTGACATCGGGATAATTTCAGGTTTTACCGATGAGTATTTGTCGGTGAAACTGATGGAAATGGGCTGTCTTCCCGGAGTCAGGATTCAATTCAACTTCACGGCGCCCTTCGGCGATCCTGTGTGCATCAGTGTCTCAGGTTATGAGCTTTCCCTCAGACTGGAAGAGGCGGCGACGATTTCAATAGTGAATTAATGGCAGTTCCCAAACGACAGAGAGTTGCGTTGGTGGGCAATCCGAACTCAGGAAAGTCTTCTTTATTCAATCAACTAACTGGACTAAAGCAAAAAATCGGAAATTTTCCCGGCGTCACGGTGGAAAAGCGGTCGGGTTTCACAACGTTGCCAGATGGCTCCGTTGTGGAGATCATTGACCTTCCCGGGATCTACAGCATTTATCCAAGAAGCCTTGACGAGCAGATCGTCAGTTCGCTGCTCCTGGATCACCATTCCCCCTCCACACCCGATAAGATAGTTGTTATCGCCGATGCGACGAACCTGAAGCGCGGGTTACTGCTGCTTACGCAAATCATGGACATCGGTCTGCCGACAATCCTGGTTCTGAATATGATGGACCTCGTTGCCAAAGCCGGCATCAGTTACGACCTCCGGAAACTTGCCCAGCAGCTCGGAGTACCTGTTGTCGCGGTTAATGCGCGCAAAGGCACCGGCCTGGACGACCTGCAGAAAGTGATTGGCCAGTCAGTCCCGCCAACGAGTGAGTCCGTGTTCCGCCTGTGGGAAGACGCGCGTGAACCTGTCAAAGAACTTCGGACGACACTGGGCGTAGACAATGACTACGAAGCCTATCAATACCTGGAGCAACCGAAATCACTTGGTTTTCTGCCGAAGAAGGATCAGGACTTCGTGGAAGACCTCCGGCAGCGCTACAGTTTCGTTCCGGGAAAGTTTCAGGGAGCGGAGACCATCCAGCGCTACGAGTTCATCCAGGACTTGCTGAACAACATCACCCTCAAGGAGACTGATTTTTCCTGGAAGAACTACTCGAAGCGGATCGACAAAGTGCTGACCCACAAGGTATGGGGTTATGTGATTTTCCTCGCCCTTCTGTTCCTGATCTTCCAGGCGATCTTCGCCTGGGCAACCGTACCGATGGACCTGATCGATTCCCTTTTCGGAAATTTCAGTCAGTATTTGCATGGCGTACTGCCCGATGGTCCACTTACCTCACTCCTTGCCGACGGAGTTGTACCCGGCATCGGAGGAGTCGTGATCTTCGTTCCCCAGATCGCGATCCTGTTTGCCTTCATTGCACTGCTGGAAGAAAGTGGCTACATGGCTCGTGTTGTCTTTCTGATGGACAAGCTCATGCGGAAATTTGGGCTCAATGGGAAAAGTATCGTGCCCCTGATGTCCGGCGTTGCCTGTGCCATTCCCGCCGTCATGGCTACCCGCACAATCGACAACTGGAAAGAGCGGATCATCACCATTTTCGTGACACCACTGATGAGTTGTTCTGCGCGGCTTCCCGTATTTGCTATCCTGATCGCACTCATCGTTCCGGAACAAAAGCTGTTCGGTTTCTTCAACCTCCAGGGAATCGCACTGATGGCATTGTACCTTCTGGGTTTCATCGCCGCCATTGGATCAGCCTGGGTGATGAAGCAAATAATACGCGTACGTGAGCGCAGTTTCCTCATCATGGAACTTCCGACATACCGCATCCCGCGGTGGTCGAACGTTGGTTATACGATCGTAGAAAAGACCAAGGCGTTCGTGTTTGAGGCTGGGAAAATCATTCTGGCGATCTCCATTATCCTGTGGGTGCTTGCCAGCTACGGCCCCGGCGACAAGATCACGAATGCACGCGAGCACGTACTGGCGGAGTCCGAGAGTCTACGTCTCACCGAAGAAGGGCTGGAGGATCGGATCGCAGCTTACAAACTCGAAAACTCCTACGCCGGCATCTTCGGAAAAGCGATCGAGCCTGCGATCAAGCCATTGGGATACGACTGGAAGATCGGCATCGCGTTGATCACCTCCTTTGCCGCGCGCGAGGTCTTTGTGGGAACGATGGCAACGATCTACAGCATCGGTAGTACTGATCTGGACGACGACACAACAATCAAGAGCCGGATGAAGGAAGAGATCAACCCCGAGACCGGCGGACCGCGATTCACGCCCGCCGTCGGGTTCTCACTTCTGATCTTCTACCTGTTTGCCATGCAGTGCATGAGCACACTCGCGGTCGTCTACCGCGAAACAGGTGGATGGAAGTGGCCCGCGCTGCAATTGGTCTACATGACCGCACTCGCTTACGTATCTGCCTGGGTAGTCTACCAGACTCTGTCGTAGGTGAACAAGGTTGGCGCGGCAGGTTTGGGAGTGAGACATCTTTTTCGTGACGCGGATGTGAATTGTGGGTTTGTGATTGCGGGTTGACGTGATCCCATTGATTTTCTTTTGCCACGAATTTCACGAATGGTCACGGATCTTTTTTCCTGATTGCCGGATTTCCGGTGGCTTCGTATTTGTCAGTGGCTCCTGATGGCGAGTATGTTTGT
>CAYTMU010000041.1:0-28239 GCA_964438975.1 uncultured Roseivirgaceae bacterium
ACGCGGGAGCGAAAACTGATCTATGTTTTCCCGCAGGATTTCAAGGGACGGATCACGACGGTCAATGCTGATGAAAGTCTGTTGGCGGGTACGCAGGCGTCGCCTGTGAAGGACTCGATCTATCGTCAGCATCCGGATAAGAGCAGTTACTTCAGGCGTATCTACGAAGCGAAGATTCCGCATACCCTCTTCACGCTCAATGTAGAAACAGGTGAGTTGAAAGAACTATACAGCGAGCGGGCGTGGCTGAATCATGTGCAGTTCTCGCCGACGGACCCGGATATGCTGATGTATGATCACGAAGGTCCCTGGCATCTCGTGGACCGGATCTGGACGATCAATGTCAAGTCGGGTGAGAACCGCTTGATGCACAAGCGTACCATGCCAATGGAGATCGCGGGCCACGAGTTCTTTAGTCGCGATGGAAATACCATCTGGTTTGATCTGCAGATGCCGCGCGGCGAGACCTTTTTTCTGGCTGGCGTCGATATCAATACAATGGAAACAAAGCAGTACAGACTGAAGCGCGACGAGTGGTCCATTCACTTCAATATTTCGCCTGATCAATCGCGTTTTGCCGGCGATGGCGGCGACTCCACGCAGGTCGCGCGTGCCAAAGACGGGCGATGGATATATCTGTTTACTCCATCAGCTGACTCGCTTATGTCCGAGAAGCTTGTGAATATGAAGCATCATGGTTATCGCCCGCTGGAGCCGAATCCGCATTTCTCGCCTGATGGGAAGTGGATCATTTTCTGCTCAGACCTCGATGGTACCGCACATGTTTACGCGGTGAATATCGAATGATCTAGTGGTCATACTCGTCACACTCCGTGAGTATCGCTGACACATCTCTGACTTCGATCAGACCTCGCTCATGGCTCCAGCTATTGTAGATATAGGTAGCGATCTGTGCGATCTCAAGGTCCGATAAAGTCGGGATGCCCCGCATCGGCTGGTTGAATTGCAGACCATTGACGATCAGTTCGCCGCTGATGCCGTGTCGCATCAGGCAAATGACTTCCGCAAAATTGTTTTCCATGTAGTCTGATGTGTTCAGCGGAGGGTACACGCGCCCAAGTCCGGAGCCATCCGACTGGTGACAGTTCGCGCAATTCTTTGCATACAGTTGTTCACCCTGGACCTGGTACTGTCTGAATTTTGGGGAGGATCCGTCTCCGCAAGACTGCACACAGAGAATCATGACCACCAGAGTTGGTGCGAAAAGAAGGACGTTGAGTCGGCCGCGCCGATCGCTTACTCTCACGATTACTCCCTTTTTAGAATGTTGATGTCGCTGATGAGCTGGTTTACTTCATCCTCGTCGGTTCCGTCGTATTTTCCCCGAATACGTCCGTTCCGATCAATCAGTAGGAATGCGCCACTGTGAATGAATCCATCTGCATCGGATTGATCTTCCATAGCTGTGACGAAGTAACTCGTTTGAGCGAGATAGTAAATTGAGTCTTTCTCGCCGGTGAGAAAGCGCCACTTCCGGCTTTCCGCGCCGAGACGTTCTGCGTAATCGTGAAGGAGACCCACTGTGTCGTATTCGGGATCGATGGTGTGCGACAGGATCATAACGTCTGTATCCTCTTTCGTCTCGTCATAAACCCTTTTCATTTGCGTCTTCATGATCGGGCAGATCGTTCGACACGAGGTAAAGAAAAAATCCGCGACGTATATCTTGCCTTTGACGGTCTCATTTGTGACAACTGAACTGTCCTGGTCGACGAATCGGAAGTTTCCAATCGTGTGATAGATGGTGTCAGTCGGCGTGATATCTTTTTCTCCGAGAATGGGAAGTTTTCGCTCTTTCTGTTCGATACACGACGCGAGCAACACACACATTGCAATTCCAAGGATGTATGATTGTTCCGCGATGCGTGTCATGATGGAGGATTTGATGTTCCGGGTATTCATTTGTTCTTGCGGTATTTCTTGTACAATCTGATGCCGGCTACGATGAGCAGGGTGATCAGCAACAGGCCAGCGATACCCCAAACCATGCTCATGCTGCTTTTCAGGACGATGATAAACACAATGCTGATGAGAAGCAACGTTGCAACTTCGTTCCAGAATCGCAGCTGCTGCGACGAATACCGGATATTACCAGTCCTGATTTGATTAAACAAATACTGGAGGGAAAAGTGGTACAGATAGAGTAAAAAGACCAGGGTTAGTTTGATGTGCATGAAACCGTGCTGTAACCATTCCGGCTGATTGACGATCAGGGCTGTCCCCATTCCGAAGGTGATCACAGCCGACGGCCATGTTATCCCATACCAAAGCCGGGTTGCCATCATGGTGAGTTGTTTGAGAAGGATAGACCGCTCCGGTTCGTCCTTTTGATGACTTTCGATCAGGTACACCAGCAACCGGGGCATGTAGAATAATCCGGCGAACCACGTGACAATGAAGATGATGTGGACGGCTTTGAGGTACAGGGACGTCATGGTGCAAATGTGTGGAGAGTTGGTCCATCGCGCAAGTATTAAGATGCAATAAAATCCGTTTACCGATGCCTTTTTGTCATTATCGCCAGGGTTCCGGTAAATCCCCCTCAGTGTCAACGTCCCGTAAGACGGGAAGTTTGATATAGCTCAGCCCCATGGAGTCCAGGTTGTCCAACGTATCGTCACACACCGTCGGGGTACTCCATTGTTTGTCGTGAAACAGCTTGCGGTGTAGGGATCGCATCCCAAGCAGGTAGTAGCCGCCGTCTTGTGCCGGCCCGACAACGGTGTCCGCGTGTACCAGTGAGTCGAAGGCTGACGTTATGATCGTTCCGGACAGTTCGAGGCAGTCTGTGCCCACTATACATATTCTGTGGTAGCCGGTCTCAAATCCCCATTGAAAGGCGTTCTCCATTCGCTGTCCGAGGTCCGCGCCGTGTTGGATTTTCTTTTGGTACGTATCTTCTGGCCACAGATCGCCCTGATCGATCTCGTCGGAATAGAACACCACTTTGGTAACGTCCAGTGTATGTGTCACATCGCGGGTGTGCGTGGCGAGTGCCGTGAATATTCGCAGTGCCCGTACGTTACCTATCGTCGCTGCTAGTCGTGTCTTGACGGTGCCGAGCACCGGATTCCGGTAAAAGATCATAAGAAGCGAATTTGCCGACGCCATCGTGTTTCAGAGAGTAAAAAGAGTATGACCACTGTGTATTCCAGTGCAACCAACAGGTAATTTTCGGTGTATCCCCCCTCGTGATATCCTGAGTAGGTCAGGAAGATCACACCAGTCCAGGCAACAACATAGCGATATCCCGCAAAAATTGAAACCGCCAGCAGCGTGATTATGTACCAGGGATGCAAAGTCGTGACTGACAGAAGATAGATCAGCAGGCACCAGGTCATCCCCTTGAAAAAGTTACTGTCGATGCGATCTGTATACTGGAGGTGCCAGGGACGGAAAGCCATTTTGAGTATGAGCACGCCCGCAACCAACGCAAGGAGCGGGCCTGCGAATTGAATGATATTGAATCCCGCGAACCAGTAGCCCACGGTTCGGATCAGGTAATAGACGCTCGCGTTGAATTCAAAGTGCTGGAAGTAGTATCCAAGGCTTGTAGTGTATCCTTCACGGACGCCGGTGTTGACCAACGGCATATACATGATCACCGAGACGAGCGCCACGACAGCCCAATAGCCAACCGCCTTTCGCTTTCCAAGCGGATGGATGAGCAGTGGGAGTAAAAGCAGTGGAATAAGCTTAGTGCAAACGGAAAGTGCGTAAGAGGCCGCAGAAAACATTTTCTTTTTTTGCGAAATCAGCAGGTTGATTGCCGCGAGCAGAAAAAAAGTCATGATGCCTTCGAAGTGGGCATTGCCGCTTATCTCCACGATAACAAGCGGGTTAAGCGCATATATCAACACGGATGAGGGCGGTAACGATAGCCTCATCAGCAACTGCGCGATTACCCACAACGTTGCCACCTCAAACAGCAACAGGATGCTCTTCATTGCGATCACGGTTCCGGCGATGGAGTCAGGTGAGAGTTTTACCGACACCCAGTACACGAATTGGCAAACCGGAGGGTAGCTGCTGAATCGATGCTGTGAATTTAGTTTTTCAAACAAGTGCTCGTTGAGTCCCGGGAGCGCGTTGCCGGGTTCCATGTAGTACGATGGGATCTGGGCGAAGGGATTCGCGCCGGCAGCCACGACACGCCCGTCCCAGATAAAGCGGTAGATGTCATCGGAGAGGACTGGAATTGCGAACAACAGAACAAAGCGGAAGAGAACAGATGCTGTCAGCCAGTAGAGGATCCCGTGGCGGTCGAGGTTGTCGCCTTTGCGGATGATCGCAATATAAGTTGCAAAAGCCAGGGAGTAGGTGATCAGTAGAGGAGCGGTTTCATGGCGATCTATCCGGTACCCAATGAGCGCGAAAATGACCAGCAGCAACAGGGCGAGCAGAAAGTCTATCAGTCGCAGTTTATGCATTTACCCAGGGTTTTATTGACAGGAGGAAGACTGCTCCGAATCCCAACGCGAGCATAATGTGAAAAACGATTAATGTCGGATCATTCATTTGAATGCCTTTGACTACTGCAAAGGTGAAGCAGGCGCACATCACTCCTTCCAAAACAGTTACCAGGTCGGGTTTGGATCGCACGTAAGCGTTGTCGCGCCATGTGTCGCGCTTGTCGACGATATTGAATTTGGGAGTTCTGACAAATGGCGATTTGATGCCAAGCCATCCTTCTATCACAGCTAGTCCGTTGTGTAGAGACAATCCCATCGACACTATTAGAAACAGCGGGAACAAGGCGAAGCGAAAGATATCATCGGGATAGAAGCGCCGGGTGGCGGTCCAATAGAAGAATCCGACCGAAAGGAAGCCGACAAAAAATATCGAGTTGGTGCGGATGAGTATATGCATCGCCGGGGAGTCTTTTTCAATGAACAGCATGGGCAGGCTGAGTATTGCGGCAACGAATAGGGCGACAAAAACAGAGCTGTTGAATAAATGCAGGATGGCGTGTGATTTCTGCATGGGAGTCAAAGTAGATTGAAGGATGGCTGGGGCCAGTTTCTTCGCCGTCTCCGCTCCGCCTTTTGTCCATCGGTACTGTTGTAGCTTAATGGCTGACATCACGACGGGAAGTTCTCCAGGGGTTGCCACATTCTCGAGATACCGGAACTTCCATCCTTTTAGCTGTGCGCGATAGCTTAGGTCGAGATCTTCTGTCAGTGTATCGGCGCTCCAACCCCCGGCGTCGACAATGCACGCTTTACGCCATACACCGCTGGTCCCGTTGAAGTTTATAAAGCTACCGGCAACATTCCGGGCAGTCTGCTCAATTGAAAAATGTGCATCAAGGCCAAAGGCCTGCAGGCGCGTGATGATGGAGTAATCGCGATTGAGATGACCCCATCGCGTCTGCACTACGCCCACGCGGTCGTCCAGGAAGTAGGGGAGGGTCTTTTGAAGGAAGTCGGGTTCCGGAATGAAGTCGGAATCAAAGATGGCGATAAATTCACCTTTGGCGGACGCGAGTGCATCGCGTAGCGCACCTGCCTTGAAGCCCTCGCGGTTGTCGCGCTGGATGTGCTTCATCTTCGTGCCGAATTGCTCCAGCCATTCCAGTTTCTGATAGATGATACCAGAGGTTTCGTCCGTCGAGTCATCCAGGACCTGTATCTCCAGTTTTTCGCGAGGGTAGTCAATTTCAGCAATGGCGTCGATCAGTCGTTCGATTACATACTTCTCATTGTAGACGGGAAGTTGGATGGTAACCCTGGGAAAGAAATCGCTTGTGCCCTGTGGTATTTCGTCTTTGCGTCTTCTGGTCTTGTAGAGGTAGGTCAGTTGCAATTGTCCGATGCTGAAAACAAACAGGTATAGAAGGCTGAGGGAGAACAGTATCGCAATAATCCATTCCATTGCTATAGATGCTTGAACAGTGTGTACAGGATCTTATACCCGGCCATGACTGTGCCCTTAACCGTTCCCGATATTTTCGATACGCCAATGCGTTTCTTGTAGCGCACGGGCACCTCCGCCCATCGCAGGTGATGTTTCACAGCTTTTATCTGCATTTCAATTGTCCACCCATAGGTCTTGTCTCGCATGTCGAGTTCGAGCAGCGAGTTAAACCGCACGGCGCGGAATGGCCCGAGGTCTGTGAAACGTGCATCAAAGAACAGCTTTAACAAGCGTGTAGCAAGCCAGTTACCAAAAACTTGAGGAACGGTCATGGAGCCGCGCTGTCGGCTGCCCATTGCACGCGAACCAATTACCAGGTCCGCTTCGTCGTTTTCGATCGGTCTGATCAGCAACGGCATTTCCTCGGGGTAGTCCGAAAAATCGCCATCCATAAATACGACGATATCCGGGGGTGGCGATGTACTTCTGCAGTGCTCAATACCCTTAAGGCAGGCGCTGCCATATCCTCTCATTTCTTCGAGAACAACTGTGGCACCTGCCATAGACGCAACGTTCGCGGTACCATCTGTTGACCGGTTGTCGACTACGATAACCTCACCGACGAGATCGCGCGGGATTGCTCCAATAACCTGGCCGATACTCGCCGCTTCGTTGTACGCCGGAATGATCACATGGATGATCACGGCGTTTTTGGTTCGGGGTGATCGAACGTTCCGCCCGTCAGAACGGGTTGTCCGAAGCGTCCTTTTTCATCTTTGACTTCGAGGTTCAACACGCCGCGGGGACACACTGCAGAACAGATCCCGCAACCCACGCATGAAGAGCGGATGATGTTCTGACCGCGTTGCGCATACCACCGCACATCGATGCCCATCTCGCAATAGGTTGTACAGTTCCCGCAGGAGATGCATTGTCCTCCATTCGTTGTAATCCGGAATCGCGATTTGAACCGCTGTACGAATCCGAGATAGGCAGCTAAAGGACATCCGTAACGGCACCAAACGCGGTTGCCCATCAACGGATAAAAACCTGTTCCCACGACACCTGCGAAGATTGCGCCGACGTACACCCCGTATATGTGGCGCAGCGTGTAGGTATCCATGAAAAGAACACGCGATGCACCGCTAAACCATGTATACAGAACGCCACCCGTCATGACAACTGCGAAGACTAGAACACCGTGAACCATCCAACGCTCGATCTTCCACGCCTTTAATGACTTCTGCGAAAGCTGACGGTAGGGATCGCCAAGGGTCTCGGCAAGTCCGCCGCAACCACAGACCCATGAGCAGTACCATCGCTTTCCGTAAAAGTACACCATCACCGGAACTCCGACGATGATGAGCGTGATGCCCCAGCCCAGCATGAAGATGCCGAGCGTACCGGCCTCGATCATTTCAGAGAGACGGTAGTCGAAGAAGAGCGTGTAGTCGAGTGGCCAGATATTCTTGAAGTCGTAGTAGGGGCGCTCAAGGCGGATCAGTATCTCGGGAATGAGAAACGCAAATGCTGTCTGGAAGAACATCACGGACGCCGTCCTCATCAGCTGATACCGGCTGTGACGGTAGTGCGCCATGAATCGGACGCCCATCACCAGAATTGCTAGGGTGTAGAGGAATCCGTAGAGAAAATATTTCCCGGCGCCGTTCCCATTGATGAGTTGGCTGACTGGATCGACCATGATGATCCAATTGGTCATATATTCGGGGAAAAAGTAGAGGAGAAGGTAGAAGAGGATCAGCCATGTGCCGACAGTGATACCGAGCCAACCGCGATTCTTCAGTGGGTGGAAATAGATCCCATTGTTCCGAATACCTGTGTGTTCACGGTTTTTTGGCAGAATGTACATGGCGGCGCCGATCAGACATAGCCCGTACGTCAGCAGGATGAATAGAACGGGATGATCCTTTACAGGGGTGATCGCAGAAGCCTTGGTGAGGGTGTACCGCAAGTCTCTGACGAGATAGCGATCAAAGCTCGGCCGTATGTCGTCGGCATTTGGGACGGCCGTCTCTCCGTCGCGGTTTGCTGCTTCAAACACATCGTCGAGCGCCGACACAAACGCGAATGACGAACCAAATGTCTTGCCTTTGATGTTGCTGGTGTGTTTGCTAAACAATTCGTGTTCTGCTACGTGGTGCAGAATGATCGAATCCGTCAACTGGTAGCTACCCAGGAACAGAGTCGCGTTGAAGAAAGCGAATGCTGCGAGGAACAGCGCGAGACCGGATAGTTGAATGAGGCGCATCTAGGGTGTGACAAGGGTTGCATGGACTTCCTGGAATTGCCGGGAGAAGATGTTTTCGTAGCGCTCCGAAAATTCCGGGTCAAAGTTGGCGGCCCGCAGATTGGCGATGACGTAACCGATCGGCTGCTCTTCTCGTAACCACTGGTCAAAGCATTCATGTCGGAGACGGAAACCGAAGGCGTTGATGCCGGTGAACTTCCCGGTGTCGCGGCTCCACACGATGTGGATTGCCTTTGTTCCCGATGGATGTTCCCAGTAGAAGTCGTCTTCGTCTGGTGAAAGTTCACTTCGTACAATGCCATAGGTTTGGAACTCAATATCGAAGAACTTCGCGGAGTTGAACCACGGACCGGGCACATAAGGGGTTCTCGTACCGCAAATAGTTCGTGCAACCGTTTCGCCCATTATCCTGGCTGTATACCAGACCTGCTCGATACTGTTTCTTCCCTCAATCGGTTCCGCTCTTTCCGCGCAGTCGCCGATGGCGAAAACATCCGGGATGTTGGTCTCCAGGAAGCGGTCGACGACTATACCCCGATCGGTTTTGATAGGTGAATTTTTGAGCCACGCGACATTCGGGTGAACGCCGACTGCGATGCCGGCGAATTCACAAGGGATCTCCTCGCCGTCGGTGGTTTTGACAGCGCGAACGTTTCCCTGAACGCCGGCTACTATTTCCGCGAGGGCTGTCTCATGCCGCACATGGACGCCGTGCGACGCGATATGCCGGCTGATCATAGTTGCTTCGGGTAGTGGGAGAATATTGTTCCAGAAAGCCCGTTCGCGTATCAGCAGGGTAGTATCGATATTCCTGCTTCTCAGCATCTCCGCCATCTCGATCCCGATCAGCCCACCCCCGACGACCACCGCTCGTCGTACACCTCGGGTGGCTGCTTCCATCGCCTGAAGGTCTTGATAGCTGTACAGTGTCTGCACTGCGGGGAGGTTGTGACCCGGTACGTCCAGCGTGTTCGAACGAGAGCCACTGGCGATGATGAGACGATCATACCGAATCTTCTCGCCTGATCCCAACGATACGACTTTTCTGTCAACGTCCACGCTCTCCGCGCGTCCAAACACAAGGTCGATCCGGTTCTTCACCCAAAACCAGTCTTCATAGGGTTTGATGTGTTCGAATTTCATATGGCCCATGTAGACGTACATCAAGGCCGTACGCGAGAAAAAGTATTGCGTTTCAGACGAGACAACAGTGATTTTGAAATCGCTGAGCTTGCGGATCTGCCGCGCTGCCGTGATACCTGCTACTCCATTGCCAATGATTACAATTTCCTTCGTCATGATCGATGAACGAAGGTACTAAGAAAGGGGCACTCCGGTGACTCTAGGCTGCAAACTGATCGCTGTCGCCTTCGCCTTTCGTCTTGGCAGTTTCGCGATGGTAGAGCCGGGTATAGTACTCGTCTGCCATACGGCCGGAATCGAAGAAGGGAAGAATTTCGCCCATTCCTGCTTTCATGATCTTCAGCCATTCTTCAGGCTGATCGTAATACAAGGGTATCACTTCGTGTTCAAGCAGGTTGAGTAGATTCTGCGCCTCGATCCTGTCGCGTTCGTCAGAAGGAAGATTGTCGTTGGCAGTCGGAATGACGAATGCGTTGTGTTTGTGCTTTGCGAACTCCGGCACCCAGCCGTCGGGGATGGAAAGATTGATTGAGCCATTCATCGCGGCGGTCATTCCGGAAGTTCCGGAGGCTTCGTGGTACAACTTCGGGTTGTTCAGCCAGAGGTCGGATCCCTTTTTCAAATGTCCTGAAAGCCACAACTCGTATCCGGTGACCACCGTGCAATTCGGCAACTCCTTCGTCTTCCAGAAGATTTCGTTGAATATATTGATGGCCCCAAAGTCTTCGGGGTACGGTTTGCCCGCCCATATTATTTGAATGGGATATTTTTTGTTAGTAGCGATGGCGAGAAATCGGTTGAAGTCTGACAGAATAAGATTGGCGCGCTTATAAGCGGCGAATCGGCGTGCCCAGACGATCGTGAGAACGTTCTCGTTGAAGAGTTTGCCGGTCTGGTTGGCGACTGTCTTGAACAACTTGCGCTTGAGGTCCTTCTTCCGGGCGATCAATGTTGCATCATCTGCGGCGGCAAGGGCGTTGTTCAGATCGTTGTCCGCCCAGTAGGTTTTGTTCTGTGCGTTTGTGATGGCCGTGATCTCGCAAATGCCTTTGTAACCGCCCCACATTCGACGCGACACCTCACCGTGTAACTGCGATACGCCGTTAGCGATCTTGGCCATGCGAAGTGCCGTGAGCGTATAGTTGAGTATTCCGTTTTCCGGCGCGACATACTCCTCAACCTGACGTGTGGTCAGTCCGTTGAAGAAGCTCATGTTGTTGAGCAGCGGTACGCTGTGTTCCTCATTGCCTGCTTTCTCCGGTGTATGCGTTGTAAAGACAACGCGTTTTCTGACCTCCTGAATGTCTTTGTATTTATCCAGCAGATAGAAGCACAACGGGAGTGCGTGTCCTTCGTTCATGTGATAGATATCCGTCTCACGCTGAAGAACGTCAAGCAGCTTTGCGCCTCCGGTGCCTAGCAGGATCGACTGGGCGATACGCGTCGTCTCATTGGGGTCGTAGAGCCGGTGACTGATCGTCTGCGCCAAGTAGTCGTTCTCCGGGATATCAGTAGTCAGCAGGAAGAGAGGGACGGTATTGAATACCTCTGGCTTGAGCAGATATGCCTTGACGTAGACACGTGCCCCGTGAATGGTGATCGGAAACAGGATCTTGGTGTCGGTGAGGAAAAAGTATTCTTTGTCCCGGAAGTTGACACGCAGAGTCTGGTCCTGGTTGCGTTCCTGGTCGTAGTACCCCTTTTTCCAAAGGATGCCAATGCCGATGAGGTTTTGTTTGAGTTCGTAGGCGCTCCGCAAGTGAGAGCCCGCGAGAAAGCCGAGTCCACCGCTGTAGACCTTCAGCGGCTGGTCGATCGCGAACTCCATTGAAAAATACGCCGCGGGCTTCGAGTATTTGGGATCGAAGGTATATGGGAATAGATCAGACAGCTTTTCCATGAGTTGATGATTCATTGCGATGAACGCGTTGATATTATGATAATAATCCGCAAACTAGTAAACCCTGCGAGAAAACCGACTGCGCAATTCACGCCAAACATACAAGTGTTACCCGCAATCGTTTCCTATAATAGGTCTACCAGACGTTCGATGGATGTTACTTCAACCTGTGTGCCTGAAATTGTCGCAGTCCACCGGATGGTGTCTTCTTCGTGACTAACAACTACGGAGATGCCGGTTTCGCTGTCACCCACAGCGAAACCATTCCGCTCAAGCGCGTTTTTTGTCCAAAGAAAAGCGGGTCCCTCACCTAATAGCCGGATGACTTGCCGCCGGAACGGCTCGTGGAGGACCTTCCCCGATTTAAGATCGTACCCTTTGAAGCGGAAGATGTCGTCGAATGCCCCGTTGAGTACGAGATCTTCGGGCAATCCCTCAAGGATGTTCCGATCTTTCCCGGTCAACCAGATACGATCGGCGGTTTGAAGCGCAAGATCGAGTTCATGCGTCGCGAGGAGTATTGCTTTCTTGGTCGACCGCGACAGGTGGCGCAGGATATTCATGATTTCGACCCGATTGTTCAGATCGAGATGAGCGGTCGGTTCGTCCAGCAGCATGACAGGTGTGTCTTGCGCCAGTGCACGGGCTATCATCACCATTTGCATCTGTCCGTCACTCAATTCGTACAGTTTTTTTCGCAGCAATGGCTGGATACGGACCTGCGCTACTGCGGTTTGGACGATCTCACGGTCGCGGTCGGACAGCCGCACATTCCAGCCGAGATACGGGTAGCGCCCGAAGGACACCACCTCCTCAACGGTCAGGTTTACGGCGTGGACTCTGTCTGTCAGCACAACTGCTATGTGTTGTTCGCGCTCGTGTCGCTCATTGACCGGATGGGTAATCACGGTTCCGGACAGGGGCTTCTGGAAACCGGCTATGGTTCGGATGAGTGAGGACTTCCCGGCTCCGTTCGGTCCCATAAAGCAGATCATCTCCGATTCCCGGAGCGTGAGGTTGAGGTCGGACAGAACTCGGTTTTCGCCGGCCTTGCTACGGTACCCGACGGCCAGCTGGTCGGTGCTGAGGTATGTTACTTCTGGACGCATCAGACTCGCAATCTCTTCGTTCGTACAACAATCCAGATAACTACCGGTGCGCCAATCATCGCTGTCAACGCATTAACCGGGAGTGAGACAGTACTTCCCGGCAGGTGTGCAATAAAGTCGCAGAGGAGGAGAAGGACGGCGCCACCTGCTACGACGGCAGGCAGCAGTACCTTGTGGTTCTGAGTATTGATGAGTAGTCGGGTCAGGTGCGGTACGGCCAGCCCCACAAATGCGATCGGGCCGCAGAAAGCAGTGACCCCGCCGGTCAGGACTGATGCCGAAAGCAGAATGAGGATGCGGGATCGGCGGAGATTCACGCCCATCGACAAAGCGTAGTGATCGCCCAGCAGCCATGCGTTTAAAGCCTTGACCTGCGAATAGGCAAGGGCCAGGCCCGCCACGAGGATAAAAGACAAGATCCCGATCTCGGTCCAGTTGAGGCTTCCCAGGTTCCCAAAGGTCCATATAATATAGACCTGCATTTCCTCCGCCTTGCTCAGGTATTGTAGCACACTGACGATGGACGAGGCTGCCGCCCCGACCATAAGTCCGACGATCAGGAGTGAGACGTGATCTTCGAGTTTGCCCGCTACCACGAGCATGATAGCGAGGACGGCCAGGGAGCCGATACTCGCTGAGGCTGCCACGAGCAGGGGATGAGGTTCGGAGAGAAGTGAAAGCCCCAGGGAAGGGGTCATGACGACCAGGGCGACTGCGAGGCTGGCACCCGAGCTGAGCCCGAGGACGTCCGGTCCGGCCAGCGCATTCCGGAACAGCGTTTGCATTTGAAGGCCGGCTACTGCCAGCGCGGCGCCCGCCAGCACACACGTCAACGCCTTGGTCAGGCGGAAATCCAGGAGGATGTTGCGGTACACGGGGTTTGAACTTTCTCCGCCCTGGAGGGCGTTGACTATTTCACGCCAGGGGATCGTGACGCTACCGAGGGATAGGTTCAGACCGAACAGCAGCACCAGTGCGAGTAGAAGTAAAGTCCAGCGGATCGTATTGGTTGCCTGCATTTTATTCGTTTCCAGAGGTGATCAGCGTTGGCCCGTTTTTTGGCGGACCTGGGTATTAAAGCAGCCTCCGTGCAAAAATGTCCAGCGCCTCGGATTTCAGGAAATTTTTGAAACCCGAATTTGCTAACTAAGCTTTCCTTCCTATCTTTGCAGTCCTTTTTGCGCTACGACAGCGCAAAATCCTGAAAAACAAGCATAAATTAGGTAAGACAATGCCTGGCATTATAGGAAGAAAAGTTGGCATGACGAGCGTGTTCGGTCCGGAAGGAGAGAACATCGCCTGCACGGTTATCGAAGCCGGTCCGTGCGTCGTCACCCAAGTAAAGAACGAAGACACGGATGGCTACCGGTCTATTCAGCTTTCCTTTGGAGAGCGGAAGGAGAAAAACACTCCAAAAGCCCTGATCGGTCATTTCAAGAAGGCTAACACCACTCCCAAGAAGACGGTAGTTGAGTTCCGCGATTTCGATGCTGAGTTTGACGCAGTAGCGGAACTGGGCAAAGAGGTCAAGGTTGAAGATGTATTCGAGGTGGGTGAATATCTGGATGCGGTAGGTACTTCAAAAGGTCGTGGATTCCAGGGTGTTGTCAAGCGCCACGGTTTCGCCGGGGTAGGTGGGCAGACGCACGGTCAGCACAACCGACTCAGGGCTCCGGGTTCGATGGGTAATGCTTCGTTTGCTTCCCGCGTAATCAAAGGTAAGCGTCTGGGGGGTCGGATGGGTAACGACCGCGTGAAGGTAATGAACCTTCAAGTCGTCAGAATTCTCCCCGAGCAGAACATCATTGTTGTGTCGGGTTCCGTTCCGGGTCCGATAAATTCAACTGTAATTCTTCAGAAATAATGGAAGTAGCAGTACTAAAATCGAGCGGTGAGAAGACCACCAAGACAGTAACGCTGTCGGATGCGATTTTCGGGATTGAGCCGAACGATCATGCGATTTACCTCGACGTCAAAAGCATTCTGGCTAACAAGCGGCAGGGTACTCATAAAGCGAAGCAACGGAACGAGATTTCCGGTTCCAGCAAGAAGTTAAAGAAGCAGAAGGGTACCGGTGGTGCTCGGGCGGGTAACATCAAGAACCCCCAGTTCAAAGGTGGTGGACGTGTTTTCGGTCCGACTCCCCGCGACTATTCTTTCAAACTCAACAAGAAAGTGAAAGACCTCGCCCGCAGATCGGCATTGTCGTACAAGGCGAAGGACAACTCGATCGCAATTCTGGAGGATCTTACCTTCGATAGCATCAAGACGAAGCAATATATCAGCCTCCTGAATGCGCTTTCCCTCGCAGATAAAAAGACGCTGCTCATTCTTCCCGAAGTCAACCTGAATGTCGTCCTTTCCGGAAGGAATCTTCAGAACACGAAAGTGATGACAGCTGACCAGATCAATACATATGATGTGATGCACGCTGATAATGTCATTTTGGTTGAAAGTGCGATTGGAAAAGTTGAAACCTTATTAAATAAAGAATAATGAGCGTCCTCAAGAAACCATTGGTTACGGAGAAGGTTTCTGCCCTGAACGAGAAAGGCAAGTACGGTTTCATTGTTGAAGCCGATGCGAACAAGGTGGATATCAAAAAGGCAGTGGAGAAACAGTATGGTGTGAACGTCGAAAAGGTGAACACCATGAATGTTATGGGCAAGTTCAAAACTCGCTATACGAAAGCCGGAGTGTTGTCGGGTCGTCGGCCCAGCTACAAGAAGGCGATCGTTACACTGGCTGAAGGTGAAGTGATCGATTTTTACAGCAAC
This sequence comes from uncultured Roseivirgaceae bacterium, assembly GCA_964438975.1. Classification (GTDB taxonomy): domain Bacteria; phylum Bacteroidota; class Bacteroidia; order Cytophagales; family Cyclobacteriaceae; genus Chryseosolibacter. The sequence goes on from CAYTMU010000041.1 coordinate 15,076, forward strand.
GTATAACAAGTATAATATTCTGAACAATGGCGTTGAAGAAATTAAAGCCGGTAACACCTGGAAGCAGACACAGACTGGCGCCATCATTTGATGACATCACGGCTTCAAAGCCCGAGAAGTCATTGGTGGTAACAGTAAAGAAGTCAGGTGGAAGGAATGGCAGTGGCAAGATGACGATGCGCTATATGGGCGGTGGTCACAAGCAGAAGCTGCGTATCATCGACTTCAAACGCGATAAGTTCGGTGTTCCGGCTGTCGTAAAGTCAATTGAATACGATCCGACTCGTTCCGCGCGGATCGCTTTGTTATTCTATGTGGATGGCGCGAAAGCTTATATTCTTGCCCCCCAGGGATTGCAGGTAGGGCAACAAGTCGTTTCCGGGGCGGATGTCGCTCCTGAGGTAGGCAATGCACTGCCGTTGGCGAAGATCCCGTTGGGTACTATCGTTCACAACGTGGAGTTGAAGCCCGGAAAAGGCGGAGCAATTGCACGCAGTGCCGGGTCTTTTGTTCAGTTGCTGGCTCGTGAAAGCGGATTTGCTACGTTGAAGATGCCTTCCGGCGAGATGCGCAACGTTCTGGACGTGTGCATGGCGACGGTAGGAGCTGCCTCGAATCCCGACCACATGAACGAAAGCGCAGGCAAAGCGGGTCGGAACCGCTGGAGAGGTATTCGCCCGAGGACGCGTGCTGTAGCGATGAACCCTGTCGATCACCCCATGGGTGGTGGAGAAGGTCGTGCTTCCGGTGGCCATCCGAGGTCGAGAAATGGCGAATACGCGAAGGGCAAGAAGACCCGTCGCCCGAACAAGTATTCTGATCGTCTAATCATAGCTAAGAGGAAAAAATAATGGGACGTTCGATTAAGAAAGGACCGTACGCTGACTTCCGCCTCCTGAAGAAAGTTGAGGTAGCAGAGAAGTCCGGAAAGAAATCGGTGATCAAAACATGGTCGAGAAGATCGACAGTAACGCCTGACATGATCAGTCATACCTTCGCAGTGCATAACGGGAATAAATTCATCCCGGTGTATGTCACTGAGAACATGGTCGGTCACAAGCTCGGCGAGTTTGCCCCCACGCGCACTTTCCGCGGTCACTCCGGTAACAAGCAACGATAACGCCAGGTAATCATGGAAGATACAGCGAAGAAGACCAAGCGCTCGGTATTAAAAAGAGAGAAACGTGACGCCCGGAAAGAGGCGGCGAGGACTGGCCACGTGGTTGCCAGACTCAGCGATATCCCTTCGTCACCGCGTAAGATGCGGTTGGTGGCGGACCTGATCCGTGGTGAGCGGGTAAACAGGGCGCTCAATATACTGAAGCACGAGCCCAAGGTAGGTGCAGCCAGCCTTGAAAAGCTCCTGCTGTCGGCTATCTCTAACTGGGGTATCAAGAACCAGGACCAGAAGCTAGAAGAGGCGGATCTGTTTGTAAAAGATATTTGGGTGGATGGCGGCCGTGTGCTGAAGAGATTGAGACCGGCTCCTCAAGGCCGTGCGCATCGTATCCGGAAGCGCTCAAATCACGTGACGCTCGTGCTGGATAGCCTGCAGAAGCCGAACGCTCCTGAAGAAATTGAAGAGAAAGCAACTAAGGAATAAAATAGATGGGACAAAAAATCAATCCTGTTGGATTTAGGTTAGGCGTCGTTCGCGGTTGGGATTCCAACTGGTACGGTGGTAACACCTTCTCAGAAAAACTGGTAGAAGATCACAAGATCCGGGAATACGTTCAGGCCCGTATCCCAAAAGGTGGGATTGCGAAGGTCGTTATCGAAAGAACTTTGAAGCGTATCACGCTGACTATTCACACTGCTCGTCCCGGCGTTGTGATCGGTAAAGGCGGAAACGAGGTCGATAAGATCAAAGAGGAATTGAAGCAGATCACCGGTAAGGATGTTCAGATCAATATCTTCGAGATCAAACGTCCTGAACTGGATGCCAAATTGGTAGGTGAATCGATCGGTCAACAGATCGAGGCGCGTATCTCCTATAAGCGTGCAATGAAGCAAGCAATTGCATCGGCGATGCGCGTAGGTGCTGAAGGTATCAAGATAAAAGTATCCGGTCGTCTCGCAGGTGCAGACATGGCCCGGACGGAACAATATAAAGAAGGTCGGATCCCGCTTCATACACTGCGTGCGGATATCGACTATGCAATATCCGAGGCTCAGACCGTCTACGGAAAGATCGGTATCAAAGTGTGGATCTTCAAAGGTGAGATCTACGGAAAACGCGATCTCTCTCCTAATATCGGTATCGTAAGCAACGCACCTCAAGGTCATCAGGGCGCAGGCCCGAGAGATCGTGGTGGTGACCGCGGTGTCCGCAGAAGAGATGGCGGTGGCGGTGCACGTCGCGGCGGCGGTGGTGGCGGCAGAAGGAACGGATGATAAATTGAAGAGAAGCAAAACGAATAAAGTCAGGTAACGATGTTACAGCCCAAGAGAACGAAATTCAGAAAAATGCAGAAAGGCCGCGTGAAAGGTTTGGCGACGCGCGGACATTCGATCGCATTCGGATCTTTTGCTTTGAAAGCGTTGGAAGGAGGATGGATCACAGCTCGCCAACTCGAAGCTGCCCGTATCGCGGTAACACGTGCTATGAAACGCGAAGGCCAGGTGTGGATCCGTGTTTTTCCCGATAAGCCTATTACGCGCAAACCAGCCGAAGTAAGGATGGGTAAGGGTAAAGGAGCGCCGGAATATTGGGTTGCGGTTGTGAAGCCTGGAACGATCCTCTTCGAGGCTGGGGGTGTCAACCTGGCGACGGCAAAAGAAGCGCTGGCTCTTGCTCATGGCAAGTTGCCCATCAAGACGAAATTCACCGTACGTAGAGACTACGTAGAGACCACGACCAAGGCATGAAAAACTCTGACATCAAGAATCTTAGCGCCCAGGAACTGAAGGACAAGGTCGCTGCTGAAAGAGAAGCGCTTCGCAAGATCCAGTTCGCTCACAAGGTTTCGTCCATTGAGAATCCCATGCGGATCAAAGAAACCCGCCGTCTGATCGCGCGGTTGAATACGGAACTGAGAGCTAAAGAACTTCAAAAATAATTCCTATGGAAAGGAACGAACGAAAAGAGAGAATCGGAAAAGTCGTCAGCAACAAGATGCAGAAGACCATCACGGTTGCAGTTGACAGGAAGGTAAAGCACCCGATCTACGGCAAGTTTGTGAACAGAACGACCACGTTCAAGGCGCATGACGAAGAGAATACCGCTGGTATCGGCGATACTGTGCGGATCATGGAAACTCGTCCCCTGAGCAAGGACAAACGCTGGAGACTCGTCGAAGTTCTCGAGAAGGCGAAATAGCAATGCCATTCGGATGGTGAAATCCGAAACTACCCGTCAGTTCGCGGCCTCGAACTGACAAAATGAAGGGAAGGCTATTGATAAAGTAACAACAAGCTAAGTATAAAGCGTCATGATACGTACCGAATCCAGACTTACTGTAGCCGACAACAGCGGGGCGAAGGAAGTTCTTTGTATGCACGTGCTGGGCGGAACCCGCAAGGGCTACGCTTCAGTGGGCGATAAAATCGTCGTTACCGTTAAGTCTGCCCTGCCTGCCAGCCAGGTGAAGAAAGGGACTGTCTCTAGGGCTGTGATCGTCAGGACTCGCAAGGAAGTGAGAAGGAAAGACGGATCGTATATCCGTTTCGAAGACAACGCTGCGGTACTACTTAACGCGCAGGATGAGCCCCGGGGTACCCGTATTTTCGGCCCGGTAGCCCGCGAGTTGAGAGAAAAGCAGTTTATGAAAATTGTTTCATTGGCACCTGAAGTTATTTAAGCCATGGAAAGAAAAAGAAATCAACAGCCGAAATTACACGTTCGCAAAGGCGACAAGGTGAAAGTCCTGGCCGGCGACGATAAGGGCAAGGAAGGTAAGATCCTGGAAGTGGATACTGCCAAGAGACGCGCGCTGGTGGAAGGTGTGAATATTATTACAAAACATACGAAGCCTTCGGCGGGTAAGCCGGAAGGTGGTATCACGAAGGTGGAGTCGTTTATCCATATCAGTAATCTGATGTTGATCGACCCCGCGAGCGGCCAGCCGACGCGGGTGGGTCGCAAGCTCAATGAGAAGGGCAAGCTGCAGAGGTATTCAAAGAAAACCGGAGAAATTATTAAGTAATGGCAACGCCAAGATTAAAGGACAAGTACGCGAAGGACATTGTCCCCGCACTGAAGGAGAAGTTCAGTTACAAATCCGTCATGGAAGTACCGAAGATCGAGAAGATCTGTATCAATAAAGGTATGGGCGTGGCTGTAACCGATAAGAAACTGATCGATGTCGCTGTGGAGGAGATCTCTACGATCACCGGGCAGCGGGCGGTTGCAACCAAGTCGAAGAAGGCGATCTCGAACTTCAAGCTCAGAGAAAACATGCCGATCGGTGTGCGGGTGACCCTGCGCGGCGACAAAATGTTCGAATTTCTCGATCGATTGGTCAATGTTGCGCTTCCACGCGTTCGTGACTTCCGCGGCGTAAGTTCGCGCGGGTTTGACGGTCGTGGAAACTACACGCTCGGTGTGAAGGAACAGATCATCTTCCCTGAAATATCGATCGACAAGGTGAATAAGATCAGCGGTATGGATATCACTTTTGTGACTACCGCGAAAACTGATGAAGAAAGCTTCGAGCTCCTGAAGCAATTCGGGATGCCGTTCGCAAAATAATAATAGACTGAGAGCATGGCTAAATTATCTGTAATCGCTAGGCAAACGAAGAGGGAAAAGCTGGTAAGCACGCACGCAGCCAAGAGAGCGGCTTTGAAGAAAGCTGGAGACTATCTGGCGCTTGACAAGCTGCCGCGTAACGCCTCGCCGGTGCGACTGAAGAACCGCTGCAAACTCACGGGCCGTCCACGTGGCTATATGCGGAAATTCGGAGTCTGCCGGAACGTGTTCCGCCAAATGGCTTCTGACGGGAAGATTCCTGGAGTAACGAAGTCCAGCTGGTAGTGTGATCGGCCTTTAGGCCGAAATCGCCGCCGCAGCATCCCGGAATCTGAAGGTTCGGAGGGCGCTGATGATCGAAAAGACATATTGGTTGCTGAGTATCAAGGTCGCAGCCCGGTAACGGGAGCGAAACCAGGTAACAGTTTGAATAATAGAAATTGTTCAATAACTTTGCAGCCCGGTTTTGAAAAACGCGGGCTTGCTTATTATAAATAAGTAACACAGAAAATGACTGATCCTATAGCAGACTATTTAACGAGGTTGAGGAACGCCATCAAGGCCAATCACCGCGTCGTCGAGATTCCTGCTTCTAATCTCAAAAAGGAAATAACCAAGGTGTTGTTTGACAAGGGTTATATCCTGAATTACAAGTTTGAAGAGACTGAGAATCACCAGGGAAAGATCAAAATCGCCCTGAAATACAATCCTGAAACCCGCGAATCGGCAATTACGAAGCTTGAGCGGATTAGTACGCCGGGTTTGAGAAAGTACGCCGGTGCGACTTCGATGCCTCGTGTGTTGAATGGTCTCGGTGTAGCTATCCTGTCGACTTCGCGCGGTGTCATCACCGATAAGGAGGCCAGGACGCTCAACGTGGGTGGTGAAGTTTTGTGTTACGTCTATTAATTATTATCGAGACATGTCACGTATAGGTAAGCTACCGATAGAAATTCCCGCAGGCGTCACGTTCAGTCACTCGAAGGAGAAGAACCTGATCACGGTGAAAGGTCCGAAAGGGGAGCTGAATCAGCCGATCGAGTCGGATTTTGTTCTGAAGAATGAAGACGGGACGGTTACGATCGAGCGGCCCAGCGAGGAGAAGCACCACAAGGCCATGCACGGTTTGTACCGCTCGCTGATCGCCAATATGGTGGAAGGTGTATCAAAGGGATTCAGGGCACAACTGGAATTGGTGGGTGTCGGATACAAGGCTTCGGCTCAAGGCAATGTCCTGGAGTTAGCGTTGGGATACTCGCACAACGTATTCATAAGCATCCCTTCGGAATTGAAGGTCTCTGCAACACAGGAGAAAGGTGGTAACCCCACTATTGTCCTGGAAGGAATTGACAAGCAATTGTTGGGTCAGATCGCGGCGAAGATCAAGTCGTTGCGGAAAGTTGAGCCGTACAAAGGAAAAGGTATTCGCTTTACAGGTGAGTATATCCGCCGCAAGGCTGGTAAGGCAGCGGCGAAGTAAGGTCAAAGTTTGATTAACGATCATAGCATCATATAGTAATATGGCAGGCAAAAACAGAGAAAGGCGCGAACGGATCAAGAAGGGCGTACGCCGGAAGATCAACGGCACAACCGAAAGACCCCGGTTGTCCGTGTTCAGAAGCAACACCGGGATCTACGCGCAGATCATCGACGATGTAAAGGGCGTGACGCTCGCGTCAGCCTCCAGTAAGGAACTGGGCAAGAAGTCCGTAAGCATCGGAAACTCGAAGGATGTGGGTAAGAAACTGGCCGAGAAGGCTGTTGCTTCCGGGATCCAATCGATCGTATTCGATCGCAACGGATATCTCTACCATGGCAACATCAAAGCTTTTGCTGAAGGTGCCAGAGAAGGTGGTTTAAAATTCTAAGAACTATAATATGTCGGTAAGCAATATCAGCACAGTAAAAGCCAGCGAAATCGATCTTAAGGAACGCGTAGTTGCTATTGAACGCGTGGCAAAGGTTGTAAAAGGTGGACGTCGTTTCAGCTTTGCAGCCATCGTCGTGGTCGGTGATGGTAACGGCGTAGTTGGATATGGATTGGGAAAGGCAAACGAAGTCACGGATGCCATCACCAAAGGTATCGACGATGCGAAGAAGCACCTGGTGAAGGTGCCGATCATCAAAGGAACCGTTCCGCATGAGTCGATCGGTAAGTTTGGCGGTGGATTCGTGCTTCTGAGACCGGCGGCGCCTGGTACGGGTGTAATCGCCGGTGGCGCGATGCGTGCAGTGCTGGAAAGCGCGGGTGTACATAACGTCCTTGCTAAATCGAAAGGATCTTCGAATCCTCACAACGTGGTGAAGGCGACATTCCGTGCGCTGACAACCATGCGCGATGCCTACAGCATAGCAAAGAACAGAGGTGTCGCATTGTCGAAAGTATTTAACGGCTAAGAGAGATGGCTAAAGTTCAGATAACACAAACGAGAAGTACGATCAAACGACCGGAGACCCAGTTGAGGACTATCAAGGCGCTGGGATTGGGCAGGATCAACAAGTCGGTAGAGGTTGAGCTGACGCCGCAGATCGCCGGTATGATTAGAAAAGTGAATCACTTGATTACGGTAAAAGAACTTTAAAAAATGAAGCTGCACACACTAAAACCGGCAGACGGATCTACGAAGACCAACAAGCGCCTCGGGCGTGGTCAGGGCTCCGGAGGATCTACTGCGGGACGCGGGCACAAGGGTGCTCAGTCAAGGTCGGGCTACAAAAGCAAACTCGGATTCGAGGGTGGTCAGATGCCCCTTCAGCGCCGGGTCCCGAAGTTCGGTTTCAAGAACAATAACAAGATCTATTTCAAGGCTCTGAATCTGGATATCCTCGAAGGACTTGCAGATAAGACTAAGGATACAAACCTGACACTTCAGCTGATGATCGGTAACGGACTCGTCGGAAAGAAGGATAAAGTGAAGATTCTTGGCCGCGGTGAATTGAAATCGAAGATCACTGTAGAAGCACATGCCTTTTCGGAAACAGCTGTGAAGGCGATTGAGAAAGCAGGCGGTACAGCTACAACACTGAAATAATGAAGCGGTTTTTTCAGACCATAAGGAATATTTTTTCGATTGAGGACCTGCGCGTTCGCATCCTGAATACGATCGGATTTCTGATCATTTTCCGCTTGGGATCGTTTATCGTTATCCCAGGCATCGATCCGAATCACCCGAGCCTTTCAGGTGCCGGTGCTACGGAGGGTATCCTGGGTTTGATCAATACGTTTCTCGGTGGTTCGTTCAGTAGGGCTTCAATCTTTGCTCTGGGGATCATGCCGTACATCTCGGCGTCGATCATCGTTCAGTTGCTGACTTTTGCAGTTCCCTATTTCCAGAAGCTACAGAAGGAGGGCGACTCGGGCCGGAAGAGGATTAATCAGATTACCCGTGTCCTGACGATCATTATTACAGGCTTCCAGGGTTACGCTTATATCCGTGGTACGATCGAAGCAGATGCTATCCTGAACCCGGGATTCTTCTTCTTTCTTTCCGCAATCACAATTCTTGTCGCTGGAACGATGTTCTGTATGTGGCTGGGAGAGCGTATTACTGACAAGGGAATCGGGAACGGTATCTCCGTGTTGATCATGATCGGTATCATCTCGCGGTTGCCCATGGCGCTTTATGAGGAGGCGGTATACAACCGCGGCATGAGCGGCGCGCTTTTGTTTATCATTGAACTCCTGGTACTCTTTGGCATCGTCATGGCAGTTATCATGCTGACTCAGGCGACGCGTCGGATTCCGATTCAATACGCGAAGCAAGTGATCGGCAATAAGCTATATGGGGGAAAACGAGATTTCATTCCGCTGAAAGTGAACTCAGCTGGGGTTATGCCGATCATCTTTGCTCAGGCGCTGATGTTTATCCCGGTGTTACTGGCTGGTCTGTGGCAGGATTCGGATGTCTCCGCATATATCGGCTCCACATTTTCGGATCCGTACTCGTGGCAATACAATACATTGTTCGGCATCATGATCCTGGTATTTACGTTCTTCTATACGGCGATCACGATCAATGCGAACGATATAGCAGATAACCTGAAGAGAAACGGTGGTTTTATTCCCGGGGTTAAGCCGGGCAAGCAGACCTCGGAATTCATCGACACGGTGTTGTCGCGGATCACATTCCCGGGAGCTATGTTCCTGGCTTTTGTAGCGATTATTCCAGCGTTTGCGGTACTGTTGGGTGTGGGTCAGAACTTTGCCCAGTTCTACGGTGGTACTTCGTTGTTGATCATGGTCGGGGTTATTCTTGATACATTGCAGCAGATCGAAAGTTACTTGTTAATGCGGCACTACGAGGGTATGATGAAGTCAGGCCGCGTCAAAGGACGTTCTCAATTTGCAGCGGCTTAAAGGATTGAATGGTTAGCTTAAAAACGGAGGAGGAACTTGGCCTGATCCGCGAAAGCGCAGAGATACTGGCGAAAGCCCATGGGGAAGTCGCAAAGCTTATAAGGCCGGGAGTACAGACCGGTACGTTGGACCAGGTGGCGGAGGAGTATATCAGGGATCACGGAGCTGCTCCGTCGTTCAAGAATTACAACGGCTTTCCTTCGTCACTGTGTATCTCGGTGAATGAAGTCGTCGTTCACGGGTTTCCGGGCAAGTACGAATTGCGAGAGACAGATGTTATCTCTGTCGATTGTGGAGTGTACTACAAGGGTTACCACAGTGATTCCGCGTATACGTATCCGCTGGAGGCGGTGAACGAGGAAACGCTGCTGTTATTGGAGCGGACGTACGATTCCCTTTACCTGGGCATTGCACAGGCAAAAGCCGGGAACCGGATCGGGGATGTATCACAGGCGATTCAACAATATGTTGAGAGTTTCGGATACGGTGTGGTTCGCGAACTGGTGGGACACGGGGTCGGAAAGAAGTTGCACGAGAAACCGGATGTGCCGAACTACGGAAAGCGCGGCAAAGGCCCAAAAATAGAGGTAGGTATGGTGTTCGCGATTGAACCCATGATCAACCAGGGCACCCGGAACGTAGTGCAGGAGCGGGACGGATGGACGATTCGTACGGCAGACAGAAAGCCCTCAGCGCACTTTGAACACATGGTTGCGGTGCATGCTGACAAAACAGAGATACTGACAACACATGAATATATAGAAAATAATTACAGCTATAAGTGGCGAAACAAAAGTCAATTGAGCAAGATGGAACAATAAGCGAAGCGTTGTCAAACGCAATGTTTCGCGTTCAACTAGAGAACGGACACGAGGTATTGGCGCATATATCGGGTAAGATGCGCATGCATTACATCCGTATTTTACCAGGTGACAGAGTGCGTCTTGAGATGTCGCCGTATGATTTGACGAAAGGAAGAATTGTGTTTAGATACAAATAGAGACATGAAAGTTAAAGCATCCATAAAGAAGCGCAGCGCCGATTGTAAGATCATTCGGCGGAAGGGAAAATTGTTTGTAATCAACAAGAAGAACCCACGCTATAAGCAAAGACAGGGATAAGATGATCCGCGGTCCACGGACCACGGAACAAAATTGAAGACTAATTTACAAATGACGAATATTATATGGCACGTATTGCTGGTGTAGACATTCCTGATAACAAGCGAGGCGAGATAGGCCTGACATACATTTTTGGCCTGGGCCGAAAGTCCGCTCAACAGATCCTGACCGATGCTGGCATCAGCTGGGACAAGAAGGTGAAGGAGTGGAACGACGACGAGTCGAATGCGATCAGGGCTATCATTGCTGAGAAGTTCCGTATCGAAGGGGTTCTTAAGTCAGAGATCCAACTTAACATCAAACGCTTGATGGATATCGGATGCTATCGCGGGCTGCGCCATCGCAAGGGGCTTCCGGTCCGGGGGCAAACAACGAAGAACAACGCCCGTACACGGAAAGGTAAGCGCAAGACTGTCGCGAACAAGAAGAAGGCGACTAAAGGTTAATTAACTAACAGAAAAATAAAGTTCTCATTAATGGCAACCGCTGAAAAGAGAAAAGACAAAGCAAAAAAGAGAGTCGTAAATGTTGAGGCTGTCGGAGAGGTCCACATTAAGGCGACTTTCAACAACATCATCATTGCTATGACTAATAGCGCCGGTCAGGTGATATCCTGGGCGTCGGCTGGCAAGATGGGCTTCAAAGGTTCGAAAAAGAACACTCCTTATGCCGCTCAAATGGCTGCTCAGGATTGTGCCTCGAAAGCATACGAACTGGGAATGCGCAAAGTTGAAGTTTTTGTGAAAGGACCTGGAGCAGGCCGCGAGTCGGCGATCAGGACAATCCAGGGAGCGGGTATTGAAGTAACGGCGATCCGCGATGTGACGCCGCTTCCGCACAACGGTTGCAGGCCTCCGAAGAGAAGAAGAGTTTAATAACGAAATATTTCAGGTTTACCCATGGCAAGATATACAGGCCCCAAGGTCAGAATTTCAAGAAGGTTTAACGAGCCGATCCTCGGTGAGAATAAAGCTTTGCAGAAGAAGAACTACGCCCCTGGTCAACACGGGCGCGGTAAGAAGCGCAAGCAGTCGGAATATGCGCTGCAGCTTTCTGAAAAGCAGAAGGCCAAATATATCTACGGATTGTTGGAGCGGCAATTTGCCAAAACGTTCGTCGAAGCTACGCGCCTGAAAGGTGTGACGGGGGAGAAACTGCTGCAACTCCTCGAATCCCGGCTCGACAACACAGTGTATCGTCTTGGTATCGCTCCTACTCGCAGGGCTGCGCGTCAGCTGGTACTGCACAAGCATATATCAGTCAACGGTGACGTTGTAAATATTGCTTCTTTCCGCGTGAAACCTGGCGATATTATCGCTGTGCGGGAACGCTCGAAAAGCCTCGAAGTTGTCACCAATAGCCTTGCGCTGCAAGGTGCCAGGAAATACAATTGGTTGGAGTGGGATAACACCGAGATGGCAGGTAAGATGATCAATCTTCCCCTTCGCGCTGATATCCCTGAGAACATCAACGAGACACTGATCGTCGAATTGTATTCTAAGTAATTAATCAGATAATCAACATCACTATGTCAATATTAGCATTTCAAATGCCAGAGAAGGTTGTAATGGAAAAGTCTGATGATTTTCACGGGCTTTTCACATTCAAGCCGCTGGAAAAAGGATACGGGGTGACGATCGGTAACGCACTGAGACGCATACTCCTTTCCTCCCTGGAAGGTTATGCGATCACGGGCATCAAGGTGCCTGGTGTGCTCCATGAATTCTCCACTATTGAAGGGGTTGTTGAAGACGTAGCGGAGATTATCCTGAACCTCAAAATGGTTAGATTCAAGAAAGTCGCTGACTCGTTTGAGAGCAAGATCACGGTGACGATCAAGAAACAGAAGCAGTTCAAGGCTGGCGATATCACCCGCTTTACATCGGCGTTCGAGATCCTCAACCCCGATCACGTTATCTGTAATCTCGATGAATCAGCTCAGTTTGAAATAGAACTTACCCTTGAAAAGGGCCGTGGTTATCTGCCGGCAGAGGAGAATAAGCCAGCTGAACAGGTTTTTGGGTTTATCCCGATCGATGCCATCTTCACACCGGTGAAGAATGTCAAATACAGCGTCGAGAATACCCGTGTTGAACAAAAGACTGACTATGAAAAGTTGGTCGTGGATATCGAAACTGACGGATCTATCCATCCTGAAAAAGCACTGGAAGGTGCTGCACATATTCTCATCCAGCACTTCAGACTTTTCTCTGATAAGTCGATTGAACTGGAAACAGGCAAGGATGCCGAGATCGAACAGGTAGACGAGGAGATGCTGCACATGCGCAAATTGCTCAAGACACCTCTTCACGACCTCGACCTCTCCGTACGCGCGTACAACTGCCTCAAGGCAGCTGACGTCAAGTCGCTCGGAGACCTGGTTGAGCTTGAAATTTCCGACATGATGAAGTTCCGGAACTTCGGAAAGAAATCGCTCGCCGAGTTGGAGCAGCTGGTGGCCGAAAAGAATCTGACCTTCGGGATGGACCTATCAAAGTATAAACTCGACGAAGACTAGAACTCATGAGACACGGTAAGAAGGTAAATCATTTGGGCAGGACATCGGCGCACAGGCACGCGCTGCTGTCGAACATGGCGACGTCCCTTATTATGAATAAGCGGATATCCACTACGGTGGCAAAAGCCAAAGCTCTGCGGAAGTATGTCGAGCCTCTTTTGACGAAATCAAAGACCGATACCACACATTCGCGCAGGACAGCGTTCGCCTACCTGCAGAACAAGGAATCTGTTCAGACTCTCTTTGGAGAAGTAGCGGCGAAGATCGCTGACCGTCCGGGCGGATATACCCGTATCATCAAGCTTGCAGGCACTCGGCTTGGCGACAACGCTGAGATGTGTTTCATCGAGCTTGTCGACTTCAATACGCTGTACACGAAGGAAGGCGCTGCCAAGAAGGCCAAGACTCGGAGAAGCCGCAGAGGTGGTAAGAAGGCTGAAGGTGCGGAGGAGACTGGAACCGTCGAAGCTGAAGCAGC
>CAYTMU010000041.1:28339-35270 GCA_964438975.1 uncultured Roseivirgaceae bacterium
GCGGCGAAGCCTAAAGCAGAGAAGAAAACTGCCAGCAAACCGAAAAAGAAAAAGGAATAGTGTTTCTTTTAAGCCATATCGAGAAGGGATTGAATCTGTATTCAGTCCCTTTTTTTTGTGCAATCGTTGGTGGTTTTGATTCGAGCGGTAACTTTGGGCCGTCGTTGCAAATAAATTACTAAAAAACTATGCAAAAAGCTTTTCTCCTCCTGGAAGACGGGTTGTTAGTAGAAGGAACCGCTATCGGAAAGGTCGGAACGACCGGCGGTGAGATCTGCTTTAACACCGGGATGACCGGGTATCAGGAGATCTACACGGATCCGTCATACTACGGACAGATCATTGTCAACACGACGGCGCACATCGGCAACTATGGTGCTCTCGATGAAGAGCAAGAGTCCGGCGCGACCAAGATTGCCGGAGTGGTGGTCAACGATTTTGCGGAGCAATACAGCCGGCGGGAGGCGAAGGAGAGCCTTCAGCAATATCTTGAGCGCAGCGGAGTCGTGGGCATTGCAGACGTGGATACACGCATGCTGGTGCGGTATATTCGGAATAAGGGTACAATGAATGCGCTCATCTCCTCGGCGCTCACGCCAGACCAGATGAAGGAGGAACTCGGAAAGGTGCCATCTATGGTCGGCCTGGAGCTTTCATCACGGGTCACCACGCAGGAGTCGTATATGATCGGTGATCCCAACGCAAAGTTCAGGGTAGCAGCCCTTGATCTGGGTATAAAGAATAACATCCTCCGCAACCTCGCCGCACGGGGTTGCTACGTGAAGGTATTCCCGGCAAAAACATCGCATGAGGAGATGGCCGCGTGGAATCCCGACGGATATTTTATTTCTAATGGTCCTGGTGATCCCGCGGTAATGGACTACGCCGTGAAGACGGTGAAGGACGCAATAGCATCCGATAAGCCACTTTTTGGTATCTGTCTGGGGCATCAGTTGCTGGCGCTCTCATGCGGGCTGTCGACGTACAAGATGCACCACGGACACCGCGGTCTTAATCACCCGGTGAAGAACCTGTTGACAGGGAAGGGTGAAATGACGTCTCAGAACCACGGGTTTGTCGTCAGCGAGAAGGATATCGATCAGAATCCCCTGGTCGAGGTAACGCACCTGCATCTGAACGACAGCACGGTCATGGGCCTCCGGGTCAAGGGGAAGAAGGCATTTTCCGTTCAGTACCATCCCGAGGCGTCTCCCGGACCACACGATTCGGAGTACCTCTTTGATGAGTTCGTTCAAATGATGACAGTAGCCGACTGATAGCAGTCGCCCATCGCCCGCCAACCAACAGTGGATAAATAACAAAAAACAAAATACCATGAGTCTAATCGAAAGTATTCACGCCCGTCAAATCCTGGATAGCCGCGGCAATCCCACTGTTGAAGTAGATGTTGTCACGGAGAATGGTGCATTCGGCCGCGCTGCAGTTCCCTCGGGAGCGTCGACCGGTACCCACGAAGCCGTGGAACTGAGAGACGGTGACAAGGGAAAATTCCTCGGGAAGGGTGTTCTCCAGGCCGTGGAAAACGTGAATTCAAGAATCGCAGAAGAAGTCGTCGGGTTTTCGGTGTACGATCAGAACCTCATCGATAAGATCATGATCGAACTCGACGGTACTCCCAACAAAGGCAATCTGGGCGCGAACGCGATCCTGGGCACTTCCCTGGCTGTGGCAAAAGCAGCCGCAATGGAAGCCGGACTCCCGCTCTATCGCTATATCGGTGGGGTTAACGCTAATACGCTTCCGGTCCCGATGATGAACATCCTGAACGGTGGCAGCCATGCCGACAACAAGATCGACTTCCAGGAGTTTATGGTATTGCCCGTGAAGGCTGCGACGTTTTCGGAGTCGCTTCGTATGGGTACGGAGATATTTCACAATCTGAAGAAGGTCTTGCACGACCAGGGATTGTCCACAAACGTGGGTGACGAAGGTGGATTCGCGCCCAACATCGCTTCGAATGAGGAAGCTATCGAGGTGGTGCTCAGAGCCATCGAGAAGGCTGGGTTCAAACCGGGTGAAGATGTTTTCATTGCGATGGATGCAGCAAGCTCCGAGTTCTTCGACGCCAAGAGCAACTCGTATATCTTTAAGAAATCGGATGGCAAGAAGCTGAGTTCTGCGGAAATGGTCGACTATTGGGCGTTGTGGGCAAGTAAATATCCCATCATCTCAATTGAAGATGGAATGGCTGAAGACGACTGGGCCGGCTGGAAAGGACTCACCGAAAAGATCGGATCACGGGTGCAACTCGTCGGTGATGACTTGTTTGTTACGAATGTAACGAGACTGCAGGACGGGATTTCAAAAGGCGTTGCCAACTCGATCCTGATCAAGGTGAACCAGATCGGTTCGCTTACGGAAACTATTGATGCAGTAAACCTCGCGAAGCGCAACTCATACAAGAGTGTGATGTCGCACCGCTCCGGTGAAACGGAAGACAGCACGATTGCAGACCTCGCCGTTGCCTTGAACTGCGGACAGATCAAGACAGGTTCGGCATCGCGTTCTGACCGGATGGCGAAATACAACCAACTTATCCGAATTGAAGAGGAATTAGGTGAAGTTGCATACTTTCCTGGTAAACTACTTTGATCGAAACGAGGCAGCTCGCTGTACAGCGCGCTGCCTCTTTTTTTTGTCCGGAAAGTGAGGTTCCAATTCAGGTTGGCATGTCGTAACTTGAGGTGCCATGCAGGATAACCCTCTTTTCTCCACCGCAGCAGATTTTGTCAATCACACATCGCGTCACATCTTTCTGACCGGCAAAGCGGGCACGGGCAAGACTACCTTTCTCAAGTTTATTCGCGAATCAACGACAAAGAAATGCGTGGTCGTGGCACCCACCGGCGTGGCGGCCATCAACGCGGGCGGAGTGACGATGCACTCGTTCTTTCAGCTTCCGCTGGGTCCTTTTCTCCCGGTGTCGCACCGGTCTTCTGCAGAAGGAGTCACCGACCAGTACACATTATTTAAGAACATTCGGGTCAGCGACCAAAAACGCGAATTGTTCCGCGATCTCGAACTTCTGATTATCGATGAAGTGAGTATGGTGCGGTCGGATATGCTGGATGCAGTTGATGCCATCCTGCGATATTTCCGCAAGACCCCCCAGGTTCCTTTTGGTGGTGTACAAGTGCTTTATATCGGCGACCTGTTCCAGTTGCCTCCTGTAATGCCGGATGCCGAGTGGTCGCTTCTCCAACAGTATTACCGAAGTCCCTTTTTTTTCCACGCCCGGGTGATTGAGCAGGCACCTCCTGTTAAGATCGAGCTCGAGAAGGTCTACCGTCAGAGCCAAAAGGCGTTTATCGATATTCTTAACCGCATCCGTAATAACGAGGTTACACCAGACGACCTTAGTACACTCAACGCACGTGGTCGTGATGTCCCCGATCCGGATGCGAGGTATGTCACGCTGACGACTCACAATTATAAGGCCGACCGGATCAACGCCGATGAGCTGAAGAAACTACCCGGGAAGATCTTCGACTTTCAAGGGATCATCGAAGGCGATTTCCCCGACAAGACACTACCAACCGAGCCACTACTACAACTGAAGGAAGGTGCCCAGGTGATGTTCATCCGCAACGACAAGTCCGAAGAGCGCCGCTACTACAATGGAAAGATCGGTACTGTTAAGCGCATAGACGACGAAGGGATCTGTGTTCTGCTCGCAGACTCCGACGAGGAGCTTTGGCTTGAACAGGAAACGTGGAACAATATTCGTTACTCTTATAACCAGCAAGAGGAGCGAATCGACGAAGAAAAACTCGGGTCATTCACACAGTTTCCCGTTCGTCTCGCGTGGGCAATTACCATCCACAAGAGTCAGGGACTGACCTTCACGCATGCCATCGTCGATGCCGGTGAGTCTTTTGCGCCAGGGCAGGTTTATGTCGCGTTGAGCCGGTGTACATCCCTTGATGGTTTGATCTGCCGGTCGAAGATCCTGCCGAACAGCATCTCAACCGATCCTCTTGTTCTCGAATTCGCCAGGCGTGAAGAAGCTGACAAGGATCTGAACGACGTTCTCGAGCGCGAGAAACGTGTATTCGACCACCAGCAACTGACGACGACATTCGACTTTCGAAAGTTGATAGAATCTACCGCACGGTTCTTGAAGATAATCCCGGGAAAGCAACTGCCGGACTTAACTGCTGTGTTGACAACCATGCGCGAGGTGCTCCGCGATCTCGAAGAGTTGCAGCAGGTCTCGGCGAAATTTCAGCAGCAGTTGAATACATTACTGGAGGCAGATGACGAGACAATGCTGAAAGAACGTGTGGCCAAAGCCATTGTTTACTTTACCGGCGAATTGTCGTCTAAGGTATTGTCACCGATGGACACGCATCTCGAGTCACTGCGAGAGGCAAAGAAAGTGAAGCAATATCTCCGCGTTGCCCGGCAATACCGGAATGAGATTGCCCGGAAGATCAATTCAGTACAAAGTGTTCGCTATCGCGAGGTGTCTTTTGATACCTCCGCGGCGCAAGTGCCTATGGTGGATCCGTCGGCCCCCAAAAGACAAAAGAAGAAAAAGGCAGAAAGAACCTGAATGAAGTTGCGTGGGATTGTCGATGATGTATCACAGTTTACCGAAAAACGCTATCTTAGCGGTGTGACCAGTTAGCTATGCGGAAACTCCCCAAAATATTCCACAATTTTTACTTCGTGTGCATCGCTGCTTTTCTTGCGTGGATGCTGCTCCTGGATTCGAATAACCTCGTAGCTCGTTACAAGCTTGGGGCGAAGCTCAATTCCCTCGAGGACGAGAAGGCATATTACCAGGAGAAGATCAAGGAGGTAAACAACGATCGTTCGGAGCTTTTCGGCGACAACGAATCCATCGAGAAGTTTGCCCGCGAAAAATACCTGATGAAAAAAGAATCAGAAGACATCTACATTATCATTGAAGAATAATCTGCTCATCCTCATGAGAAGTATCCTGCTCGTATTGATCGCTCTGGCTGGTACCACCGCCGGATTTGCACAGGGAGAACAGAACAGCCTCAAAGGTATGCCGGCGAGGGAACGGATTATTACTGGCGGGGGCGTGGGGCTTGGCTTTGGTCCTGTGCAGGATTTTTTCTCTGTATCTCCGACGATTGGCTACAGGCTGACAGCCCGGTTGCTAGCGGGCACCGGGATCACGTATCGCTACACCAACTACAAGTATGTGACGCCTTCGATACGACTGAACGACTACGGTCTAAATCCATTTGCGCGGTTCACGGTGTATCGTAACATATTCATCCAGGCCGAGTACGAACATCTCAACTACGAATTTCCTTTGCCGACTCGCGAAACCACCCGGCGCAGTTTCGACAGCTTTATGGCCGGCGCGGGGTTCATCCAGCCTCTTGGCGAACGCCTTGCGTATTACGCGATGGTACTTTATAATTTTTCGTACACAGATCAAGCTTACTATTCGCCCTACGATAGTCCGTGGGTGATTCGCGTGGGGATCAATATTGGAGGATTGGGATTGTGAGACGTGAGTAGTGAGTAGTGAGTAGTGAGTAGTGAGTAGGTGCTTCTTCGGCGTCTTGCTCTTCGATTCAGATTTGTAGGTTCGTGATCTTCATGGTTTATGCTATGGACAAAGTTTATGCCCGCATGGGGCCAGCCACCAGTAGCTTCGAACGATGAACCATAAGTGACACAAACTCACTACTCACTACTCACTACTCACCATTCACCACCCACCACCCCGAGTTTCTCCCCAAGTACCTTCAGATCCTCCACTACTTTTTCGTTCACGGGTATCCCGGTCTTCATTCGTTCTACTGACATTTCGCGCTCGGGATCGCCGGGTACGAGCACTCGTTCTTCGCCATCAACGGGACGGGCGGATCGGAATCGGCGGATCCAGTTGTCCATGTGATTCTTGAATTCTTCCGCAGGACGGAATGCGTCGATACGCATTGCACCGAGGAAATGTCCGATGCCGTCACCGACGGGGTCCGATGGGGGTGTAAGGTAGCTGACGAAGGGCGGCACCCAGGGGCCGTAGTTAGCACCCGAAAGGACAGCCGAGAATATATCGACCCACGCACCAAGGCAATAGCCCTTGTGGCTTCCATGCTCCCGGTCACTTCCCAATGGGAGCAGCGCCCCGCCATCGCGAACTGCATGTGCGTCGGTAGTAGGCTCCCCGTTAGGTTTCTGGATCCATCCCATAGGGGCGTCGAGTCCTTTGCGTTGCAATATTTCCAGCTTTCCGTTGGCCGCAGTCGTCGTCGCAAAATCCGCGACGAAGGCGGGCTCCTTTCCTGCAGGGATCGACACTGCAATGGGGTTTGTACCCAGCAATCGTTCGGTTGAAAAGGTTGGTGCCACCAGCGGACTCGCGTTTGTCATCGCCATACCGATCATGTCGTGTTCGAGACCTTTCATCGCGTGAAAGCCAGCGATGCCGAAGTGATTAGAATTCCTGACAGCTACCCACCCTGTCCCGGCGGTTCTCGCCTTCTCCATGGCTATCTCCATTGCCTTCGGTCCGACGACAAGACCAAGTCCACTGTCACCATCGACAACTGCCGTACTCGGCGTCTCGTGGACAACCCTGATCGTTGGTTTGGGATTCATACGCTTCGCTTCCCAAAGTCGCACGTATCCCGAGAGTCGGGCGATACCGTGCGAATCGATTCCCCGGAGGTCAGCCGATAGCAGAACCTCCGCTGCCAGCGCAGCATCCGCCGCCGGGCATCCGATATGGCGCAGTACGTTTATTGTAAATGTTTCGAGCGACTTGTGCGAGAATATCTTATCCATGTTTTGTACAGGGTTCGAGCTTGTGCGGTAAAGTTACATGTTGAGTGAGAAAACGCCCTATGTTGGGTTAAATCGTGAATCGTGAGAATCCCTTACCCCCCTAGCCCCTTACCCCCCTAGCCCCCTAGCCCCTTAC
>CAYTMU010000042.1:0-33915 GCA_964438975.1 uncultured Roseivirgaceae bacterium
TGAAAAAATCTCAAGAAATATGTCCCAGGTAAAAATTTTCGGATTGAAATCCAGCCTGTTGCCACGGAGGATACAGATCAGTGAAGTAATCCACTCTTGCGTGGTGGAAGCGTTTGACTATCCGCCATCAAAAAAGTTCCATCGGTTTATCTATTTTGATGAAGGTGATTTCATATTCCCATCTGATCGCACTGCCGATTACACAATTGTAGAAATTTCACTGTTTGAAGGTCGGTCGCTGATGGCAAAGAAGAAATTTTACAAACTTTTGTTCAAACGATTTGAAGAAGTCTTGGACATCAAGCCGATAGATCTGGAAGTCACATTGACCGAGACACCCAAGCACAATTGGGGTATTCGCGGGCAGCCGGGTGATGAATTAGGACTTGGTTACGTAGTGGAAGTATGAGTTGCTCCGGACGATGTTCGACTAATAATGAAATCGTACCTGGATGACCGTAAGGTTTATAGGTGCTTGAAATGGCTGCCGACAAAACAAAGATCACCTCTCTACCTCCGGCTTTACAAATTGACCCATAAAAACAATGACTCCTGAGTGTTTTTCACGGATCATGAAGAAGAATGGTTTGTCGATGGTGATGCGGGATGGCTTTGACGGTAGCGAAGTCAACGTAACACCGATCGCAGTTGCCGCAGCGGCTTCGGAGCCCTCTTCATTGACGTCAAGATAGGTTTGGTGGATCACACGACTTATCGCCAGCGGGTCCGGCGTCTCTATCAGGTGGGGAAATCCGGTCATCTTCATTCCCATTTTTTTGAGTGTCGCTTTAAGATCGTCCTTCCACGTCATTTTGAAACGCGGAAGTTCCAACTCAACTGTTACGGTATCGGCTTGGTCGACCCACTGGTTTAAGAGCGGGATGTCCATGCCGTTGACCACTTCATGGAAATCGGAATGGGGAACGACAATGGTGAAATTGAACTGCTTATTGCCATAAGGAATGTTGATCAATTTCATATCTGCATTTTGATAAAAGCCGACATTGGCGCCTTTGGAGAACATCATGTTTACCGGCGAGGTTGTTCCGTCGATGGCTTGAAAGGGGGCTTCGTGGGTTTTCGACTTATCAAACCGATATGTCCAGTCGCCTTTGAAGTAGATAGTGTTCACCAGGAACATCACTTCATCGGGCGAGATACCGTTAATAAGGTCTTTTATTCTGTTGTTGGTCTTATCTTCTACCCATCTGTTAATGGTGTTCTTCGCCGATTCGCTGTCGAAATTCAGACTCTGGACCGTACCGTCGTATTGTTGTTGAATGATAGATACAAAATCCTGATGTACGCGATATTTCTGGCTGTACCACACTGAATTGGCAATTCCCACCGCAACTTTTTTATCCATCCCCAAGAGTAGTTCGGTGAGGTCGCGATATGCCTGGTTAACCTCAGCGGGGGTGAAGTCGGAGAAATCAATAGTATTCAGAATGCTTTGCCCGGTTTCGTCGGATGCGCCGTTGAGCACCATGCCCAGCGCGATGCCCACACTAAGGGGAGATATGAACGCGTTGTCTGATGGGAATTCAAGGTTCTGGTAGAGATCGAACGCGAAATTGTTTGACCCGCCTGAGACCTGAATTTCGGCTGACGAGAGTGTCCGTAAGTTTGGACTATTATCGGGATCGACAACAGTTTCATGGCAAGCGGCGCAGGCGATGATCAGTAGAGATGCAAATAATTTTCTCATAAGGCCATTTTTGTTCCGCGTTTCATCTCTTAGACACAGTCGCGTGTCAGGGCGTTGGAATACGGTCTTCCGAAACTTCAAACATTTCAAGACGGCGTTCCTCATCAACCGGTAAGTTTGTCAACAGGGCTGACATGTGTTGATCTATCATGCTGGTCAGCAGTTGCGACGTGTTTCATTGAAAACAAAGGAAATAGTAGATTTGCACAGAGCAATCAATGAAAGTTTACAAAGAAGCCACTATTCTGGATATTGCCAAAGCACTTAATGTGTCGAAATCGACCGTTTCAAGAGCTTTGAAGGACCATCCCTCCATAGGTGAGGCGACGAAGAAAGCAGTAAAGGCGCTGGCGAAGAAATACAATTATCATCCTAACAATATCGCGTACAGTCTTTCGAAGAAGTCCACCCGAACGATTGGTGTTATTGTACCGCTCCTGTCGCATTACTATTTCTCGACGGTGATTTCTGGAATCGAGGAGTTGGCGTATAAGTCCGGATACAGGGTGATTATCTGTCAATCTGCTGAGTCTTATGAACGGGAGGTTATCGTGTCGCAGGCATTGTTGTCAAGTAAAGTAGACGGGTTGATTGTTTCGATCTCGAGAGAAACCGCCAACTCGGATCATTTCAAGATTTTTCAGGATAAGAAGATTCCGATCGTCTTTTTTGATCGCGTTTGCCAGGATATGGAAGTCAGTAGTGTTACTGTTGATGACTTTCGCGGTTCTTTTAATGCTGTTGAGCATTTAATATTAACAGGACGGCGTAAGATCGCTCACTTTGCGGGGCCACCGCTATTGCAGATTTCCGTCAACAGGATCAACGGGTACAAAAAGGCGCTGCGTAAGCATGGAATTCCATTTGATCCAAAGTTGCTGATAGATTGCGGGTCGGGCCTTGAACAAAAGAATGGCAGTGAGGCTGCGCAGAGTATGTTGGATGCGGGTGTCATGCCCGATGCTATTTTTGCAATATGTGATCCGATCGCGATAGGCGTTATGATGACATTGAAGAAGAATGATATCAAAATCCCGGAAGAAATAGCGGTTGTGGGTTTCTGTGATGAGCCGGTGGCGAAAGTTGTGGAGCCACAACTTTCATCTCTCGTTCAGCCGGCGTTCAGCATTGGTGAGGCCACGGTTGAATTGTTATTGAATCAGATCAGGAGCAAGACCGTCTTGGTTGAGAAGAAGATTCTTTCTGCGGAGTTGAAGATAAGAGGATCCAGCCTGGGAGAAACTTTGAGTGCGTAGTCAGCACGAGCGTTTCCTATTTAAATAGTTTCTGGTTGAGGTTTTGAGAATTCTGGATTAATTTCTACGTTTACGCAACCGGTTGCGTAAAAACGGACGAAAATACTCCACCATATCTTATAGATCCCTATGAACAGAATTTCGAGATCACTGATCATTTATGCATGGATTTTTATTTGTTTGATCGTCAGCGGCTGCAGTTCCTTTCCTCAATTCTCGGGGCAGGATGCGCCTCGCAGGGCGGAAGTGCTGTTTTTGGGACATAACAGTAAGCATCACGATTCGGGAAAATATGCTCCCTGGCTTGCGATTGCGATGTTCAAAGCGGGAATCAATCTTACCTATACCACTACTCCAGAGGATCTGAATGAGGAAACGCTTTCTAAGTATGATGGGCTGATCATTTATGCCAATCACGAGGTCATGACTCCCTCGCAAGAGGAGGCTCTTCGCGATTTTGTCAGAAGCGGCAAGGGATTGATCCCGATCCATTCTGCTTCAGGATGTTTTCGGAATTCGGACTGGTACATCAGTGCGATTGGTGGCGCATTCAAGTCTCATGGGGACGGAACATTTGCAGCTGAAATAAGGAACTCTTCTCACCCGATAATGCAAGGAATTTCTTCATTTGAAACATGGGACGAGACATACGTTCATCAACGTCTTAACGACGATATGACTGTGCTGATGGATCGCATCGAAGGCAATATCCGCGAACCGTACACATGGGTTCGCAATGAAGGTGACGGCAGGGTCTTCTACACAGCGTTCGGGCATAACGATAGTACCTGGATGAACAGGGACTTTCAGAAATTGGTAACGAACGGTGTACTTTGGGCCATCGGCGATGAGGTTGCGGATAAGGTTGAGAGACTTCAAATACCCGATGTGGATATTTACGCCCCGAAGGAGATCTCTGATTATACAAAAAGATACGAGGTCCCGAAGATGCAGGAACCATTGTCATCGATCGAGTCCCAGAAACTTATTCAGATCCCGGTTGATTTCGAGATGCAGCTGTTTGCCGCGGAGCCGGACATCGTAAATCCAATAGCGATGGCGTGGGACGCGCGCGGACGTCTTTGGATTGTAGAAGCAACGGACTATCCTAACGACTTCACGGAAACAGATGGCGCGGCCAATGACAGGATCAAGATCTGCGAAGACACGAACGGGGATGGTAAAGCCGACAAGTTCACCGTGTTTGCCGAAGGCCTGAATATCGCCACAAGCCTGGTCTTTGCGAATGAAGGTGTTATTGTATCCCAGCCTCCACACTTTATTTTTCTCAAAGACACGGATGGCGATGATAAAGCCGACATTCGGGAGAACATCATCACTGGCTGGAGAAAGTTTGATACGCATGCGGGCCCTTCTAACCTGAAGTATGGTTTCGATAACAAGATCTGGGGTGTCTTGGGGTATTCCGGTTTTGATGGCACTATCGGTGACAAGAGCTACAACTTTCCGCAGGGTGTATATCATTTCCGGCCTGACGGAACAGAGTTTGAGTTTTTGGCACCAACGAGCAACAACACCTGGGGGTTAGGATTTTCAGAGGATAACAATGTATTCATATCTACGGCCAATAATACGCACAGTGCCTACTACTCCCTGCCGGTGAAGTATACGCAACGGAAAATGCCTGAACTCGTTTCGAATGGATCTTCCCAAATTCTGGCACCGGCGGTGAAAAAAATCGACGGCCATTACGAAGCGCACGCCATGACTCCGAATCTTCGTCAGGTGGATGTCGTAGGAGGCTTCACATCCGCCGCGGGACATAATCTGTACACGGCGAGGAGTTTCCCGAAAGAATATTGGAATCGCATCGCATTTGTAAATGAGCCTACTGTAAGACTGGTTCACAAAGCGATTATTGAACCGGATGGGGCGGGGTTTACGGAGAAGGATGGATGGAACTTCTTAGCAAGTTCAGATGAATGGTTCGGCCCGGTGCATACGGAAGTGGGTCCCGATGGAGCTGTATGGGTCGCAGACTGGTATAATTTTATCATCCAGCACAATGTTTTTGTAGAACGGCAGGCTCCATCTATCATGGTGTTGCCTTTCACCGAACAACCGGGCGGCCAGGGAAATGCTTTTGAAAGCGAGCTGCGCGATAGAGAGTATGGGCGGATTTACCGAATTGTTTATAAGAACGCCCCCAGGTATAAACCACTTGACTTGTCTGAAAGAAGGACACCCGATCTCCTGGATGCGTTGAAGCACGATAACATGTTCTGGAGAATGACGGCGCAGCGTATTCTGGTGGAGTCGAAAGACCAGTCAGCAATCCCGGGTCTGTTTGAGATCATCAAAAATCGCGACGTTGATGAGATCGGATTGAATAGCCCTGCTGTTCATGCCTTATGGACTCTTCACGGTTTAGGTGCCCTTAATGGTGACAATAAGGAGGCACTCGAAGTTGCTGTCAATGCACTGTCGCATCCGGCCCCGGGCGTCAGAAAGGCTGCAGTGGAGGTGTTGCCTAAGCATCGCATAGAGGCGATCGAGGCATTGAAGGAAACGGGTATTCTGAATGACGGTAATCTGAATGTTCGCTTACACACTTTAAAAGCAATTGCGGCATTTCCTGCTTCGGAGGATTTGGGAAGGATGATTTTTCAGGCGACGCGTAACGACGAGAATGCCCGGGATGAGTGGCTGCCGAAAGCGATCTTAGCTGCCGCAGTCGCGCATGAGCAAGGATTCCTCGATGCCGCGGAGCAGGATTCTTCCTTTTCCGGTTTGGAGGGTCAGACAACTTTTAGCCATCAGATCTTCACGGCGCTTCGCAATGAAATTTATCCGTTAGGTAGAAGGGATAATTTTCAGTCTCCGCCGGATGTTGCAGGTAAGGAGATTACAGTGCGAGCTTCGGTGATAAAGGATGAAGACAAAGATCTCAACGGTCTGGTTATGGCCCATGGCGGAAGAGAGAATGGTTACGGTGTCTTCCTTCAAAACGGGAAGATAAACATGGTCGTCAGGCAAGCCGGCAAAACATATACGGCAACGTCTGCTGGGGCTTTGCCGAAACGATTTGACATGGTTGCACGAATTGCTGCCGATGGTGGGATGAGTATTCTCGTCGATGGAAAGCTTGTGGGAAAAGGTAAGGCACCTTCATTGTTCGCGAATTCTTTGACCTACGGATTGCGAACGGGGCGGGATGTGACGAATGAAAATCGCATAAGTGAAAACGAAGGGGAGTTTCGCTTTCAAGGCAATTTTCAAAACGCAACGTTAGCGTTGAGCAGGCCGGCCTCATCCGAGGAAGGTCGTACATCTTCACAAACACAGGGTGCGGCACGTGGGATGAGCGAAAGCGTTACTGTCAATATAAAGGTCGTGAAGGATATTATGCAGTTTGATAAAAAGGAGATTACAGTTAAGGCTGGCCAAAAAGTAATTCTCGTTCTGGAAAATCCTGACGGCATGCAGCACAACCTGGTCATCATTCGGCCGGGAACGCTGGAAAAAGTCGGGGCCGCGGCCGATATCATGGCGCGAGACCCAAAAGGAGCCGAGAAGCATTATGTACCTCAGATGCCTGAGGTATTGTATGCCACAAAACTGGTTGGAACCGGTGAATCTGTCATACTTGAATTTGTAGTTCCTTCTTCACCGGGTAATTATCCCTTCGTCTGTACATTTCCCGGGCATTGGAGGGGAATGAATGGAGTCTTGAAGGTAGTGGAGGATGTCAAAGCTTCCAGATAAGAAATGCTGTTCTACGAAAATGGATTGTCAGGTATTAACAACTTGCGTATGCGTATCGCTAACTGGGTGTCGGTAATATTGTTCTTGTTATGCTTCTCGGTTCTCTTGAGTTGTCAAACGACCAATACAAGGGCAAAGAGTGCCAACGGGCCTATTCGGGTTTTGATAGTGGGAGGAGGGTCTTCCCATAATTACGATCGCTGGTATAGAAATTCCGATGCGGAGACATTGCGGAATGGCGAGTTGGCCAAGGTCCGTTACACCCACGACACCGACTCAATTGACGACTATCTCGTTGATACCGATGTCCTGTATCTTGTAAACAACCAGCCCATACGAGACCCGGCAGTTCGTAAAGCTATCTTTGATTTTGTCGACGCAGGCAAGGGATTGGTTCTGGGTCATGCTGCGCTTTGGTATAACTGGAATGACTGGCCGGAATATAATAGTCAACTCGTCAGTGGCGGCTCGCGGGATCACGCCCGGTATGGTGAGTTTGAGGTCAACGTTGCACAATCAACGCATGTGATCATGGAAGGAGTTCCGTCCAGTTTTACATTGAAAGATGAATTGTACTACTTCAAACCCGACCCGGCCGGCCCTGGTATTATTGTTCTTGCTACTGGTAGTGCCGTGGACTCAGATGTCACCTATCCATCGGTATTTGTTGTCAGGCATAACAAGGGACGGATCGTGGGTATTGCATTAGGGCATGACGGGGAATCTCATGAGTTACGTCCTTATCAGGATCTCTTGCGCAACGCCGTGGCCTGGGCGGGAAACAGAAAGTAAATACTATCTCTCTGGAGTAATCACCAAGTGAATCATATCCGTAAAACAAATAAAAAGAAGAACGATGGATCAAAAGAAAATTACAGTTGTTATTGTTGGAATGGGTTTTGGGAAGGAATTCATTCCCATTTATCAGCGTCATCCCAATATCAAAGCTGTGGGTATCTGTACCCGAAATCAAAGTACACTGGATGAGCTCGCAGGCAAGTATAATCTTCAGAAGGACCTCTGTTTTACCAACTTTGAAGACGTGCCTAAGCGGAGCGATGTAGATGCTATCCATATTGTAACTCCGGTACCCGAGCATGCCCGAATGACCCTCGCGTCGCTCAACGCTTACAAACACACTGCCTGCACAATTCCGATGGCCATGACTGTCGAAGATTGTAGAGCAATCGTGGAAGCGAGGACAAGGGTAAACAAAGTGTACATGATGATGGAGACTGCCTTGTACACGCGGGAGTTCTTATATGGCTTGAAACTTGCCGAGAGTGGAAAGTTGGGCCGCATTCAGTTTGTCAGGGGCTCTCACATACAGGATATGAGCATGGAGGGATGGGCGGAATACTGGAAAGGGTTCCCGCCGATGTTGAACGGCACACATGCCATTTCGCCGTTGCTGCGGATCAATGATACGAAGGCAGAGTCAGTTGTTTGCCACGGATCAGGAAGGTTAAGCGAAGATCTTGCCGGGA
This sequence comes from uncultured Roseivirgaceae bacterium, assembly GCA_964438975.1. Taxonomy (GTDB): domain Bacteria; phylum Bacteroidota; class Bacteroidia; order Cytophagales; family Cyclobacteriaceae; genus Chryseosolibacter. The sequence continues at coordinate 8,178 of CAYTMU010000042.1, forward strand.
GATATGGCTCTCCATTTGCCGTGGAGACCGCTACGTTTACCCTGAAAAACTCGGATGTTGTTGCAGAAGCGACGCGGTCTCTGTTTGATGTAGTTCGTCAATACCGGGAAAGCTATGATGTCTATGGTACGAAGATGTCTTTTGAATGGGAGCAACTTCAGGATGAAAAGCATGTTGTGTTCGACGGCGGTGAGAACGCACGGCGCATCGACGTACCGGATACCGATGAAATGCTCATCAGTGAAATTGCAAATTTTACGAAACGCGAAAAGATTGATGATCCAAATCACGTGTCTTTTCTCCAGGGCGCAGGACATGGCGGCTCGCATCCGCATCTGGTTCAGGAGTTTGTCGCGGCAATTGTCGAGAACCGGAGATCGGCGGTCGATGCAGATGTGGCGGCGAATTATACCTGCGCAGGAATTTGCGCTCACGAATCGGCTATGAATAATGGCAGACGAATACAGATACCCGATTTTGAACCGTCTGCTGCTCAGAAAGGATAGTCACACCACCGCAGTCCCTGCCGTTGCTTTAAACGAACTAACGGCAGGAGACAAGCGGATTGGTCATTCGGGTATTAAATTCATTTTTCAAGATAGATCTGCTAATGAAATTTGGAGCAAGTACGTTCATTTGGGTGTCACCTTTTTCGGTCGAACATTTTGGGCTGGTTAAGAAAGTCAAGGAAATGGGCTATGATATTATAGAAGTCGCAGTCGAGGATAGAAGCCTGATTGATTGGGATACACTAAGATCCATAGCGCAGGATGCAGACCTTAAGTTGACGATCAGTGGTGCATTCGGAGCCGACCGGGACATTTCAAGTGACGATGCTCGGATCAGGAAGCAGGGTTTGCAATATATCATGGATTGTATCAGCATTGCGGAAGAAGTGGGCAGCCCTATTTTTACTGGACCCGTGTACTCGGCTGTAGGTAAAACACGGCTGGTTTCCAATGCGCAGAAAGCGAAGGAGAGAGCGTGGTGCGTTGAGGGTTTAAAGGAAGTGGGTAAGATTGCCGGTGATTGCGGAGTTGTCGTTGGTGTGGAACCTTTAAATCGATTTGAAACCGACATGGTGAATACGGCAGGCCAGGCGGTATCACTTGTTACCGAGGTAGATTCCCCCGGTATCAGGATTTCTCTTGATACATTCCACTGCAATATTGAAGACAAGAGTATTCCCGGTGCGATCCGAACAGTCGGGAATCTACTCTGTCATCTACAGGGTAATGAATCCGATCGTGGCACCCCGGGAACAGGCCACGTGGATTGGGTTGGTATAAATGAAGCACTGGTAGAGATCGGGTACGACGGTGCTATCGTGATTGAGACCTTTGGTGCACCCTCTGCGGAACTGGCACGGGCTGCCAGTATCTGGCGACCTTTAGCCGATAGCCCGGATTCGCTGGCTACCGAAGGTCTTGCTTTTTTTAAGAGGAATTTTACAGTGAACACGGAAAGATGAGGCGTCAATTGTTTTGAGCGATCTTGCCATTGTTCGTGGACGCAGTGCTGAGGACCTCAAAGAACCGGAGATCATCCAGCTGTTTCAGGAGCGCGGATTCGTCCGACTTGGTGAGAGTGGCCAGCGGGAGCCTACACGGGCCCAGGTCCAATCCTAGTCTTTTCATTATGGTTTTCTGAGCGGAAACGGCGGGGAATGTGAGCATTACTTGCACCACCTCAATGAGATAGAGCATTTTTTTCTGCGCCGAAGGGATGTCTCTCGCCGCGAAGGAATTCATTATATCCCGGTACAATGGCGCCGCGAAGCTGTAAGTACTTCCTACCATCCCGCGTGCGCCGGCCGCTAACGCCGGTAATAGCATCTCGTCTATTCCAAACAGCATGTCATATCTGCCTTCTGAGTAGTTGAGACATTGCTGGTATTCGTACAGAAGGGGGGCAGTGAACTTCACGCCGGCGAGACTCGGTAATTTTGACTCTCCTAAGGTGAGTAGTTTTATCATTTCCATCTTAACACCTGTGAGATGGGGGATGTGGTAATAATAGAATGGCAGGCGCGGTGCGGCCGCTGCAATATCGGCGAGGCAATCGACAAGATTTTCCTCTGACGTTGGTTTGAAATAGAATGCTGATACGGAGGATATGGCGTCCGCGCCGATCTCCACTGCGTGTTGTGCCAATTCCTGGGATTCAGCAATGCTGGCGTGGCCAACATGGACGAATATTTTCAAGCGTTTGCCCGCGGCTTCCTTAAACGCAGCGGCCGTGAACATTCTCTCCTCGGTTGTAAGGTTGGGACCTTCCCCATTGCTGCCACATACAAAGACGCCTTTTAGTCCATCGGCGACGAGCTTTTCTACGTATCGGGGAATTACATTAAGTGCTAAGTTACCGTTGCTATCCAAGGGGGTGAAAGGGGCGGCCATAAGACCTTCGAAATGAGTCATAATCTTTTGTCAACCAGATGAGTTACGAAATCAGAAGGAAGAATTTAAATACATTATGTAGTACGTATTCCCAAATGTATGGCAATTGTGCTAATAGCGCAAGCCGGTCACTCCAAAAAGTACCTGACTATCCATATTAATGGCCAACTTTTGTAATACATAACGAATTTGTATTTTTGGATCAATGAAGTCTGAGAACGAGTTATACAAACTGGTGCCCATTGCAAACCTCACTATGGCGGACCAAGTGGAAGCGCAACTTCACGAGTATATAATAAAGAGGGCAATCAAACCTGGAGAACCGATTCCGAAGGAACAAGAGTTGGCTGAGGCGTTGGGTGTCAGCCGAAACGTCGTTCGTGAAGCCCTAAGCCGTCTCCGGATGCTGGGACTCATTGATTCGAAGAAGAAACGGGGTATGATTCTCACCCAACCCGACGTCATGAAGGGCTTGGAGCGTATCGTTCACCCTTCAATCCTCGATGAGGGGGTGCGCAAGCAGTTGTTTGAGCTGAGATTAGTTCTGGAAGTCGGACTGGGCGATTTGCTGTTTAAACGGAAAACTCTTCAGCATCTTAAGAAACTCGAAGCCGTTGTCGAGCGCGAACGTAAGGCGTCCACTCAGATTGAACGCATCAGATGCGAGTTTGAGTTTCATTCAACTTTATACGAAATGGCTGGGAATGACACATTGAAGCGGTTTCAGGCGATCCTGATGCCAGTATTCGAGTATGTTGTAGAATACCAGTCGAAACTCCAGCACACCTCGGTTGGAAACGTGACGCATGCCGATCTGGTAAAAATTCTTCATGACGACAACCGGGACGAATATCCGAATGCGATGCGGAGCCACCTCGCACCACATTTTGCGCATTTATAGCAACCGGCTCGTCGGTTATAGTATCCTCGACCATCTCACTACTGTAGTCATACACGGGCGAGCTCCTTCGTGGACTCGCCGTAAATTAATTTTCTTCTAAAACGTTTGCATTTCTTGGTCGCCTTTTCTTTATTGCTTTGAATTAATATGTATCACATAAGTACTATTGAACATTAAATTGCTTATGCCATGAAGATTACCGACAAAATCCCCCGCTTATGTGCCCAACACCATCATTGGCGCCGGGTGCACGTGGCCTCAAATGCAGGTCGATCATCGCACATCGCCGAGTGGTACAAGATACGCCTTGCGATGCTGGCGCTTCTATTAATGAACGTGACTGCGCTGTACGCCCAGGACGACCGGATTGTTGCCGGCCAGGTGACTTCCTCGGAGGAGCCACAGGGCTTTCCCGGGGTGAGTATTACCATCAAGGGAACCGCATCCGGGACTGTTACAGATGTAGAAGGCCGGTATAGTATCAGAGTGCCTTCATCCGCATCCATCCTGGTTTTCAGCTCAGTGGGATATAGTGCGCAAGAGATCGCTGTGGGAAATCAAAGTAGAGTTGATGTGCAGCTTATTCCAGATGTGCAGTCACTTGAAGAAGTTGTAGTTGTTGGTTATGGAACCCAGCGGAAAAGTGATATTACGGGGGCGATTTCCACGGTGGGAGCTGCTGAGATTGAGAATCGTGCTGTTACAAATGTAACTCAGGCACTTCAGGGAATGGTTCCAGGTTTGAATATTGTCAATACGAACGGACAGCCGGGTGCACACTCGGTTGACTTCAATATCAGAGGTACGAGCACTTTTTCCAGTAATCCGGTATTGGTCATTGTCGACGGGGTTCCGTCCTCCATCAATTATATCAATCCGAGCGATATTGAAAGCATTAGTGTTTTGAAGGATGCTGCATCGGCAGCTATTTACGGTTCGAGGGCAACGGGTGGTGTAATCCTTATTACAACCAAAGCGGGCAAGAAAGGTGCTCCACAGGTAGAACTGAATAGTTCTGTTGGAATCCAAAGTCCTACCAGGTATGCTCCGAAGGTCTCTGCGCTTGAGCATATGCTGGCGCAGAACGAGATGCGGGCCAATGACGGTGGTCCTCCGAAATATAGTGATAGCGAAATCGATGCCGCCCGATCCCCTGGTTTCAAAGAGTGGGACTGGGAGGACTTCATGTTTAAGAACGCCCTACAAACAAATCACAATATCAGCATTTCCGGAGGAAGTGATGTCCAGGATTATTATGTGTCGTTCGGCTATTTCTACCAGGACGGAATTTTTCTGAATAGTAACTACGAGCGGTTCAATGTTCAGCTGAATCAGAATATCAAGGCTACGGACAAGTTGACAATTGGCTATAAGGTCGGCTACACCCCCTCGACGAGAATTGCACCCGCCGCTGTAGGCTGGGAACACATAGTTCAAACCTCGCGGTTGATTGGTATCCGAAGCGATGACGGAAAGTGGTTGACACACCCGGAAAGAACTGGAGATGGTAGAAATCCGCTTTATCGTGCATCTGAAGATGGAGGCCAGAACCTCTTAAAGAGAAGTCAGATCGTCGGCAATATCAATGTGAACTATGAAGTGCTACCTGACCTCTCTTTAACGGGGACATACGGCACGAACACTGTTGATTCGCGCGCACGTGCCTACACGAAACTGATGACGTTCTGGGACCAATACAATCCTGATCAAATCGCATCGACCACTGATTGGAATATACTGGATGTAGATAACTCCTCGAGCATTCAACAAAACATCAGCCTTCTGGCCAGATATTCGAAAGAACGAGGTGATCACCGTTATTCTCTTATGGCCGGCTATACCGCCGAATGGTTTGAACAGGTGAATGACCGGGTCAATACACGGGACTTTTTAACGGATGAGCTGTACGTAATCGACGCGGGAACAAGTGACAAAAGTCTTTGGAACATTTCTGGCAGTGCGTCTGACTGGGCTCTGGCTTCCGTTATTTCCAGGGCGACGTATTCATACAGAGATCGCTATCTGATTGAAGGCGCCATGCGGTATGATGGATCATCCCGTTTCAGAGAAGAAATCAGATGGGGATTATTTCCCTCTGCTTCAGTCGGCTGGATTCTGTCGGAGGAAAATTTCCTGAAGGAAAGCCGAGCATTTGACTTCCTGAAAGTTCGAGGTTCGTGGGGTCAGGTGGGTAACCAGAATGTAGGATTCTATCCTTTTGCCAGCGTACTTTCACAGTCCGCCTCCTATTTTGGAGGAGCGCCCTATAGAAGCGTTACCACATCTGGGGCACCCAACCCGTTGTTGACCTGGGAAACGAAGGAATCTATCAACTTTGGTATTGAAGGAAGCGTGTTCAACAGCTTACTCGAATTCAACCTCGAGTTGTTCAAAGAGAAGACCAAAGACATTCTGCTTCAACTTCCTCTCCCGACGACCTTTGGTCAAAGTGAACCAGTGCAGAATGCCGGGCGGGTTGACAACAGTGGTTGGGAATTTGCCCTCCAGCATAGAAACAGGATTGGTCAACTAGGTTATAGTGTATCAGCTCAGATATCGGATGCAACCAATAAAGTGATCGACATGGAGGGTATCAGTCCCCGTATTTCTGGTAACATGATCACGGAAGAAGGTCGCCCTATGAATGAATGGTATGGATTGAAATCCATTGGACTTTTTCAAACCGTTGAGGAGGTGCAGAATCATTCATTCCAAAATCCCATCACTTCCCCTGGGGATATCAAGTATGCAGAGAACGGCGGTGATCCGAATACGATTACAAGTGACGATCGTGTCCGCCTTGGCAGGTCCGATGTGCGCTATCCCTTCGGAATCAGGATTAACCTTAACTACAAGAATTTTGATTTTATCGCCTTCGGACAGGGGGTCATGCATAACCTGGTCTACTCATCGGGCGCCATTGCAACAAATTTTGATGCCGAGAGTACTACGATACGAGACTTTCACCTCGACAGTTGGTCACCGGAGAATCCAAATGCGCGTTTTCCGAAGCACAGAAATAACCAGGCGACGCTCATCAATGAGCAATTCTCCAGTTTCTGGCTTCAGGATGGCTCCTATTTTAGGTTAAAGCAGATCGAGCTGGGATATAACATATCGGACGACGTCCTGAAAAAAATACGCGCAAGCCGTGCACGCATTTATGTAAGTGCCGAGAATTTGTTTGTGATCACCAAGTATATCGGTTTCGACCCTGAAATGCCTGACGCAGCAAGTTATCCAATTCCGAAGCTGGTCAATTTTGGCGTCAATCTTAAATTCTAATTGCACAAGTCATGATCCATATTAATATCAGAAATATCGCTAGCGTATTTGTTGTCGCAACTATGCTTTCCTGTAGCGAAGAATTTTTGGATAGAGTGCCTCTCGATAAGCCATCGATGGACACGTTTTGGTCATCTCCCGAGCAAGCGGAGATGTGGGTTAATCACCTGTATGCGGTGACTTCGAACAGTGCGGTCGGCCTGATGGGTGTTGACATTACCACGCAAGAGGCGTACAGTGACAACGCCTATGGAAGAACCAATCGTGCCAGAAATACCATTGCCACGGGTACTTTCGAGCCTAATGACGCGCATGTAAGTAACGTCTGGAACTACAGGAACATAAGATTGTGCCATGAATTCTTTGAATATGTACAACGCGTTCCTGGTATGCCTGAATCCAAGCTAAATGAATTGTCAGGTCAGGTTAAGTTCTTTCTGGCATTTGAGTACTATAAACTGACGACGCGGTTCAGAGATGTCCCGCTGGTAACGAAGGCCTTGAATGTGAACGAAAGTGACCTGGGTGTGTCGCCGAAGGCACAAGTTGTTGAGTACCTCCTGGAGCAACTTGACGATGCTATTGATCTTCTGCCAGAGACCTACCCGGTGGGCCAGGAAGGCCGGATTACAAAAGGTGCTGCTCTTTTCCTGAAAGCGAGAGTCTTGCTGTATAATGAAAGATGGAACGAAGCAGCGAACACAGCCAAGCAACTTATGGATCTGGAACTCTATGAACTTCATCCAAATTTTGAGGAACTCTTTCGCACGTCGTTCAACAACAAGAAAGAGGGTGTGATTGTTGAGGTACAGTATGTCGAGAACTTGTTTACACATGACATCAGTTTGCGGTTTTCGCCAGTGATGTTCAATGCGCATGCATTGATTCTTCCGACGCCCGAGCTCGTAGAATCATTCGAAATGAAGGATGGCCTATCCATTCATGAGTCGCCGCTCTATGACCCGGCCCATCCTTTTGACAACAGAGATCCGAGATTCTATCACACCTTTCTATGGCATGGCGAGATGCTGAATGAGACTCTGCCGCCATTAGACCTGACGGGAACGGAGTTGAATTTTGCTTTCACATACGTTTATTTCAAGAAGGGTATTGTTGATTTCAGAGATCGTTTCCGGCCGATGCACCTCAACTGGAATCTTTATCGGTACGCCGACCTTTTGTTAATGTACGCTGAAGCAAAAAATGAAGCTTCTGGGCCGGATGCTTCGATTTATGACGCCGTCGACTTGGTTCGTGACAGAGCTGGGATGCCGCCCGTTGATCGCGTTCGGTATGGCGATCAGGCGTCGCTGCGGAATTTTATCAGGAATGAGCGACGGGTAGAACTTGCCGGCGAGGGGCATCGATACGACGACATCATCCGCTGGAGGATAGCAGAGGATGTGATGAATACCACTTTGATAAGCATGGATCTGACTCAGTGGGAAGACGGTCCGCTCAACGCTGATGGTGATCCACTACTGGGACCTAGGCAAATCGAAAACAGATTCTTTAATCCGGCGAGGCACTATGTTTGGCCGATACCCCAGACGGCGATCGATCAATCTGACGTACTCCAACAACATGCGGAGTGGAAATAGCATTTCACTTGCCAAGTAAATAAATTGTAAGGAAAACAAATAAGCTTATTAGTATGAAGGTTTCAAGAAGAGGTTTTATATCCAAAAGCGTCAATTTTGGTTTAGGGACAGGTCTTATCGCGGGATCTGGATTAACGCTCATGTCTTCCCGTTCGCGAGCGAAAGTCTACACCTCAAAAAAGGGTGAGAAGCATATTTTTGTTGATAGCGATATGCTGGCGCAGATTCACAAAGCCTATCGCAAAGTTCATCCTGCATCAAAATTGCAAAGGCCTGTCCTTGAAGCAGACCAGCCCTGGGAGCAGGGTGAAATTTATGACGGAAAGAAGGATCGTCGTGTCTATATCTATGGGACGGTTTTGAAGGACTCGAATACGGGGCCATTCAAAATGTGGTACAACCGTTTGCGGGACAACTACTATGCAACGTCTGACGACGGAGTCAACTGGAAGCGACCAAATCTTGCACTGGTGGGTCAGAATAACATGATTAATCTCTTTGATTTTCATTGTCCCAGTTTCATTCTTGACGAAAAGGATCCTGACCCGGCTAAACGTTTTAAGGCGGTAGGATCGTCGAAGGGCAAGGGCTATTTCGCGGCATATTCTGCAGATGGCTTGAATTGGAATTTGTACCCCAAGAATCCAATCCTTAAGAGCAGTGATACGATTACCCTATCACAAGACCCGGCTACTGGTGAGTATCTCGCCTTTCACAAGGTGAACAACGATTCAAGAGTAAAAGGAAGGCAGGTTTTTCTGTCTGTTAGCAATGACATGCAGAATTGGTCCGATCCCACACCGGTGATGGTAACGGATGAGCTCGACCATGTAGAAGCCAGGCGTCTGCCCGGAGGTACTCATTCCGAGTTTTACAACATGTCTGCGTTCCCGTATGCAAACCAATGGCTTGGTATGGTAACCCACTTTCGAAGAACAGGGGAGCCAAAGGTGAAGAAGTATGATGGTGGACATCGGCAAAGTTTTGCTGATGGCCCCATCGACATTCAGCTTGTGCATAGCCGCGATGGACGAAATTGGAAGCGATGCTCGGACCGCAGCCCGGTCATAGAACTGGGACCGTATCATTACGATTCAGGGAGTATACTGGGTTTGTGTAACTCACCGGTTATTTCAGGTGATGAGGTCTGGATGTACTACACGGCCATGACGACTACGCATGGTGGATATCTTCCCGATAAGGAGATGTCTATTGCACGTGCGGCATGGGGTCTCGACCGCCTGGTTTCGATGCGCGCCGACAATGATGGGGGAACGGTTGAAACGCATCCGTTGGTTCCGGAAGGTGACGCGTTATTTGTCAACGCGAACGTAGCTTCGGGAAAATTGACGATTGAGGTATTGGACGCACAAGGGCGTGAAATTCCTGGTTATGGCAAATGCACAATAAATAAGAAGGACGGTGTTAATATTCCTGTGGTTTGGAATAACTCGAAGAAGCTGCCTGCCGGTACACCGATCAAGTTCCGTTTCTATATCCAACAAGGTGACCTGTTCAGCTATACGATAAACTAATCAAATTCTTAAACTCAAGAGCAATAAAGTCGACTGATTTTTTAGGCGGGGTGTCCATGACGTGTCGTATTAGCCAGCACTGAGTGTAGTGTAGTAGTTGATCGATAAACCAGAGCCATGACAAATCATTGATAAAAATGTAAAACCAATGAATTCGAAGATTTCTTTTAAGACGGATATTCCTGTTTATGCCGAGTGTGATGTGGTAGTGTGTGGAGGTGGTCCTTCCGGATGTGCCGCAGCGCTAGCGGCCAGGCGTGAAGGATTGCGCGTGGTCTTGATTGAGGGAATGGGACAGTTGGGAGGTATGGCGATTACCGGCCTCGTTTCACAATGGCTCGGGGGAAGAACCCAGGAGGGTGAATGGGTAGTGGGCGGGATTTTCCGGTCATTATCAGAGGAAGCTACCGCGAAGGGTTATGCGGTACTTCCGTCACTTGACCAGAACAAGAAATATCATCCGTACGGATGGTACAATTGGTTTATCCACGGCGTTCCGTTGGACCCGTTTTCAGTGGATCTCTTCCTTGATCAAAAGATGCGGGATGCCGACGTAAGTGTATTGCTTCACACCGAGGTCATGGACGCCACCGTTTCAAACGGGAACATAGACCACGTCGTTATTCACAACAGGAGTGGTATGCAGGCGATCAAGACCAAAGCAGTGATAGACGCAACAGGAAATGCGGACATTGCCTTTAGGACGAATTGCGAAACCATTAAAGGAAGAAGGGAAGACGGGAAGATGACACCGGCATCATTGACATTCCATGTGTACAATGTCGACGAGGAGAAGTTAACTCGTTTCATTGAGCAAGAGAACGATCCCAAACTGAGGAAATTGATTCTTCGATTGAGGGAAACAGGGGAGTGGACGTTCCCTGCTGAGATTTTCATTGCTACCCGCTTGGTTCGCGAGGGAGAGTTCTATATCAACACTACGCGATTGATAGGGGTCGATGGAACAGATGGCGACTCGATCTCGAATGGTATGCAGAGAGGACGCACGGAAGTTCATGAGCTTTTCGATCTTTTCAAGAGACATATTCCCGGCTTTGAGAATGCAGGTATAAAGTCCATTGCGCCGCAGATGGGGATACGTGAGACGCGGCGTATCATTGGCGACTTTATTCTTACGGTTGAGGATCTTACGGAAGATCGCGATTTTGATGATTGTATCGGCTTTAGTATGTATGGCTGGGATCTGCCAGATCCTGATAAACCGGCTCATCAGCCATTTGCCAGCGACACGACCGCGGGGTATAAGTATAAAGTAAAAAAGGGACTAAGTACTCCGCTGCCTTATCGAATTATGATTCCCCGGCCTGTAAAAAATCTCATTTGTCCCGGCAGAGCTGTAAGCGTTGAAGGACAGGTCCTCGGCCCGGTCAGGGTGATGGCGCCCTGCATGGCAATGGGTGAGGCCGCGGGGGTTGCTTCGGTCCAGGTGGTTAAAAACCAGCTGTCTTTCGCAGATGTAAGCGTAGATCTACTACGCCAGAGGTTGAGAGAAGTAGGTGCACTCGTGGATAAAGATCAGCTACCTAAGATTTATCCACGTGTCGACCAGGTATGAGAGAGCCGGTTCATTAGTAGCTAGTGTGCGAAAGGCTTCTATACGTGGTTTGTGATTTCCAGGCTATTCTTTTCGCCATCGTCTTATTTTCTTATCCCATATATCATCAAAGACACAAATGCAGACCATCGATTACATAATACTTATAGCGTATTTTTCCGGTGTCGTCATACTGGGTGGTTTTTTCAGCAAATCGCAAAAGTCACTTAAGGATTTCTTCATGGGCAGCGGTAACATTCCATGGTGGGCCGCAGCAATTTCGGGTATTGCGACCATCGCGAGTGCGATATCGTATATCGGTGCCGTTGGACTGGGCTTCAGTAGCGATTTTTCATTTCTTCAATATCGCCTGGCATTGCCAGTTGCACTCGTGATCATCTGCGTCGTGATACTGCCATTCTTTTTCCATTCGGGGATATACTCGATCTACAGCTACCTGGAGAGGCGTTTCAGTCTTACTATTCGTCTTATCGGTAGCGCTCTCTTTATCTTGTTTAAATGTTCTTTTCTAGCGATCGGAATATATGCTCCTGCAATCATTCTGAGTGTTTTGACTGGTATAGACATTATCACGATAGTGCTGATCACCGGAATACTCACCACGATCTATACCCTGATGGGAGGAATGAAAGCTGTGATCTGGACAGATGTGCCGCAGCTGATTATTATGCTTGGTGGGGTATTTGCGATCATTTGGGTCGGGACCTCCGGGGTCGATGGTGGAATGCCTGAGGTCATATCCGTGGGACTTGAGCATGGCAAGTTCAATTACTTCAATACAGAATTCAGTCTTACGGAGACTTACACCGTGTGGAGTGGAATTATTGGTGGTACCTTTCTCATTATATCTCAGTTCGGGACAGATCAGGCGGAGATGCAGCGATTTCTCACGGTGGATTCATTGAGGAAAGCCAACCTGGCTATTATAACGTCAGTGATCTTCGCGAGCCTATTGGGATTTCTCATCTTTTTTGAAGGAGCGGTGCTATTCGCGTTTTACTCCGAACGTGGACAGACTGATATCCCAACGAATGAGGTCTTTATCAAGTTCGTCATTGAAGAGCTCCCCACCGGCGTGCGCGGATTTCTTGTTGCAGCAATATTTGCAGCTGCGATGTCGACCATTAGCTCCGTACTTAATTCTTTAACTACCGTTTTTTTGTCAGATTTTTATAATCGCTTCCGGGAGAATGAAGCATCGGTTTTTCTAGCTCGGGTGGTCACGGTGATTATCGGAGTATTGTCCACGCTTCTCGCTTGTCTTGGTGGTTACCTCGGTAATGTATTAGAGGCCGCGACGTCTATTATCAATTTTTTCGGGGGCGCACTGGTCGGGTTGTTTTTGTTGGGTATGCTTAACAAACACGCCGGTACGAAAGGTGCATTTGTGGGTTTCGTGCTCGGCTTTCTTGCAGTGCTCGCGACGGCCAGCCTCACTCCAGTCTCCTTTATGTGGTATAGTGCGATCGGAGGTATTGTCACGTTTGTAACGGGAAGCATTGTTAGTATCATAGTGAAAGACACTCCCCGGCCGGAGCAACTGGAGTATGTATACAAGAGGCGTCGTAACCGGGACAATAGGGACCAGCGCTAGATCGCGTGCCTGACTTCAAAGTTCATCCGAGAATTTCCATTCAATATGAAGTACCTTGAAAACGAGTTGCTTGATCTGAGGGACTTCTACCGTCACCAACTTTTGAGTGATACCGTACCCTTCTGGTTTCCGAGATCCTACGACGAGCGGTATGGTGGTTTTTTGTTGATGCGTGACGGAGACGGAAGTCTTATTGACGATGATAAGGCTGTCTGGGTACAAGCTCGCGCAACGTGGTTGCTGGCGACGCTGTACAATACAGTTTCGAAGAATCCTGAATGGCTCGCTGGTGCGAGATTAGGTTACGATTTCTTGAGACAGCATTGTTTTGCTCCGGATGGTCAAATGTATTTTCATGTCACGCGGGAAGGAAAGCCACTAAGGAAGCGACGTTATTTTTTTTCAGAAACGTTTACGGTGATGGCAATGGCTGCCTATGCCAAAGCGTCGGGCGATAGTGAGGCCGCATCAAAAGCAGTGGACCTGTTCGCGAGGTGTCGGGATTATGCGAACGGCAAACTTATACTTCCAAATAAATTCACAAGCGTTCGCCCGTCGAAATCAATCGGCGTGCCGATGATCATGATCAATACTGCCCAGCAGTTGCGTGAGACGATCGGCGATAGTCGCTGTGACGACTGGATTACGCAGTGGATCGAAGAGATCAGGACGGACTTCGTCAAGGACGATATCCGATGCGTTATGGAACAGGTTAGTCCGACTGGGGGGATTATAGATCATATTGACGGGCGGACGCTTAACCCGGGACATGCAATAGAGTGCGCATGGTTCATTCTCCACGAGGCTCGATACCGGGATAACGACCCGGAGTTGACTGCATTGGGTTGTCGGGTGCTGGATTACATGTGGGAGCGCGGCTGGGACAGGGAGTACGGCGGCATTTTATACTTTCGTGATGTGTACGACAAGCCGGTACAGGAGTACTGGCAGGATATGAAATTCTGGTGGCCTCAAAATGAAGGTATTATCGCTACTTTGCTGGCTTATACTTTGACGGGAGATGAAAAGTATGCAGGATGGCATCGCCTGATACATAAGTATGCGTATGAGAAGTTTCACGACAAAGTGAATGGTGAGTGGCATGGATATCTTCATCGCGACGGACGGATCGCTCAGTCGGCAAAAGGAAATCTGTTCAAAGGTCCTTTTCACCTTCCGCGACAGGAATGGTATTGCTGGCAACTGTTGAGCGATTTACGCTATCAGGGCGCACCTTGATCTCACTATTTGAAATCCTTCTTTTTTAATTTCGATTTGATTTGAGGTGACAAGTGGCCTTGTTCGTATTCCTCGAGAACAGTGTGGAGATTCGCATAGCTGTATTTAGCGCGCTGCGTGATTCCAGTGATTGTCATGATCGTACTAAAACCGATCAGAATATAGCCTGCGGGCTCAGGACCGCCTGAGCTTACCCGCTGGCTTCCGGAACTGCCCTGATTGATGATGACATAATCTGGTTCATATGTGAGCGCATTGATCAAGGCAACGGTTCCCAATATCCCAAATACTATTGCCCTCGTTTTACCACCTTTTCGTTTGCGCTCATACAAATGCTTCACAGCCCTGACTGTATCAGCGTGAGTGTACGTGCCTGGTTCTGTTTTGCCGGAAATCCTGCCGACACCAGTGATGTCATTTTGGGCAAAGCAGGCCCAACAACCCGCAATGCACAGGATCAGAGTGAATATAATTGCTTTCATAGTTGTGGATTGCGAGGGTTAAAGGATGCAATGAGGTACCAAAATATATAAAAATAGCGTCAATTCGGCATCGTATTAGTTGTATCCGGGATCAGGGGCGTGTTGGGAACCCGAAGATATTCCGCAAACGTTGCATCATGCTTCGATTTAATTTATCATTGTATACATCCTATTCCTGTGATCTACCATGTCTTCGAACCTGATCGACAAGAAAATTCTGTCTGGACGCTTTCGCGAAGGTCAGGAACACGCCTTCGTCGAGATATATGATAAGTACTGGTACAAGCTCTTCCTTGCCTCTTACCGCAGGACTAAAGACAAAGCTGTTGCAGAAGAAATTGTCCAGAATCTTTTCTTGAAGCTTTGGGAAAAGCGGAGCACGTTGGTCATTGATCAGTTAGAGAACTACCTGTTCTCATCTGTCCGGAACGCTACGATCGACTTCCTGAACAAGCAAATGGTTGCTGAGAAGTACCTTGAACACCAGAAGACGTATCTCTCGATGGAGGCCAATACGACGGAGGAGATGGTGCGCCTTGACAATCTTCAGGAGGCGATTGAGAAGGGCTTGCGGTCATTATCCGGCAAGTCTGAAACGATCTTCAGGCTTCATAAGATGGACCACTGGCCTGTGGATAAGATTGCCAGATACCTGAATTTGTCCGAAAAGACTGTTCAGTATCACCTGACCAAATCGGTGAAATTTATCCGTTCTTACCTTCAGGAGTTTACCCTGACCGTGTTTTTTGCACTTTTCTGAAGAAAATCAGCAGCCGGATTGAGGATTATTCTGCCCTTGCCCGTCTTCTGTATATAAGGCAACGTGGATGCCGTGTTGGCAGACCGCGTTTGTCCTATGCTTGACTGAATTCTTATGGACAAGGATTTTCGCGATTTACTGGTAAGATATCTGAATGGGAGATGCACTCCGGAAGAGATTGAGAAAGTCAATCGATGGTACGAAGAGATCGCGGACAACAGGCTTCACCTGGAAACGGAAGAACAACAGATTACGCGGACACGGATACTGTCCAACATTCGGAGATCGCTGGCCGAGTATGAGCGACCCACGCGTAAGCATCGTCTCATGTATCCGAAAGCGCTTGTGAGAATTGCTGCTGCTGTCGCAGTGTTGATGATAGTTGGTCTTTGGCGTTTTGGAGCTGTCGATTCCTCTCCTTCTGATCAGTTGACAGAGGCCCTCGAATTGCCCGATGTGGTGACGTTTGAGAATGAAACAGATGCGACCAGGATCTATTCTCTCCCCGACGGCAGTACCGTGGAGTTGAGTCCTTCGTCGAGGATACAGTTCAGCGGAGATTTTTCAGAAGGCAGTCGCGAGGTCACCTTAACGGGAAAGGCCTTTTTTGATATTGCGAAGGATACATCGCGTCCGTTCTATGTCTACAGCAGGGAGATCGCAACTCGTGTTCTGGGTACGAGTTTCCTTGTTGACGCCCCTCTAAATGGCGGGAAGCTGGAAGTGCAGGTGATCACCGGAAAAGTGGCGGTATTTCAGATAAAACCGGAATCGTATTCAGAAAGCGAAGGAACATCTACTTCAAAGAATTCTACGGCGAATGGTGTTGTTCTTTCGCCGAATCAGAAAGTTGAGTACTACACCGAAGAGGACCATTGGGTAACGGGACTTGTAGAAAGCCCCGTGCCTGTACGATCACTGGATGAACACACGCTGACTTTTGTTTTCGAGAATGCGACTATGAACGCTGTTCTGGCCGATATTTATTTTCGCTTCGGAATTGAGGTCGTAACAGAAAACGACAAGGTCGGCCTATGCACCTTTACGGGCGACGTTTCAAGAATGACACTATATGATATGCTGGATGTGATAAGCAATTCAATTGGTTCTACTTACGAGGTGAAAGGAACGCGAATACTGATGAATGGGCCAGGTTGTGATTGATTCCATTGTTGACGACAACGAAACACTAACGATTCGCTTATGAGATAGATCTACAAAAGAAAAGCCGGAGGTAGTGGCATACCCCCGGCCGTACGTTCCGTGATCCAATGGACTACGGAGTTTTGTTCAGTTAAGTTCCATAAACAAAACATTCAAATTTATGAAAAAAACACTACGGCATCAATGCTGTGGAGGAGCATTACGTATTATGAAAACCCTGAGTATACAGACGTTTCTAGCTCTTCTCCTCGCTTCCATGGCCTATGCACACAGTCTGAAGGGCCAGGGTATAATGGATAAAGAGATATCCGTTGTGATTGAGGAAGCCTCGCTTAAGAGCGTACTCTCCGAAATTGAGCGCCACACCGGTGTGAAGTTTACGTACAGTCCTTCCGTCATTCGAGAAGATCAGAAGGTATCCGTGACTGCATCCAGGCAGACGCTGGGCGAGGTCCTGAGTGACTTGTTGGGTCCCCTGGGTATCCATTACAAGTTGATCGCAGACAGGATCTCACTTTACAAGCCGTCGGATACGGCATCCGTCGCTGACAAAATCTATCCGGTATTTGCGGCAACAGACGTGGCTTTTCCGATCACAGGCATCGTGCTGGACAGCGAGTCGCTTCCTCTTCCGGGGGCGAGCGTGATCGAGAAAGGTACTTCGAATGGCACGACTACGGATGCAGATGGCAGGTTCTCGATTGTCGTCGAAAACGAGAACACAGTGTTGGTTTTCTCGTTCATCGGGTACGTAAGCCATGAGGTAGCTGCAAATGGCAGGTCAGTGATTGATGTTGTCTTACAAGCGGATGTCAGAAGCCTGGAGGAAGTTGTGGTCGTGGGCTATGGCGAGCAGAAAAAGGTTAGCGTCACCGGAGCAATTGCAACTATAAGATCTGAAGAATTGGCAAAGGTTCCTGTTGCAAATACTACGAATGCCCTGGCCGGAAGGCTTCCAGGCGTAATCACAAAGCAGGAAAGCGGTGAGCCTGGAAAAGATAACACATCTATTAACATAAGGGGGTTTGGCACTCCGTTGGTAATTGTGGATGGTGTTGAGCGGAGTTTTAATGACATCAACGCAGAGGAAATTGAATCCATTTCGGTACTCAAAGATGCATCAGCCGCTATTTACGGCGCTCGCGCAGGTAATGGTGTTGTCCTGGTAACGACCAAACGCGGTATGAAAGGTAAGACCCGGATGCAATTTAAAAGCTCCTATAGCTTGCAAGGCGTCGCGAACTATCCCGGCTTTGTTAGTTCGGGACAATATGCCGAGCTGTACCGGGAAGCCCAGATATCCGAGGGGATAACGAACAATCAGCTGTTGTATTCAGAGGAGGATGTCAGCAACTACTATTCCGGCGCGCCAGGATATCCCAATGGCGACTGGTGGGGCGCTACGGTGAGAGACTGGACTCCACAGCAACAGCATAGTCTTTCAATAGTCGGCGGAACAGAGTCCGTCCGCTTTTACGGGATTCTCGGTTATATCGGACAGCAGGGAATGTACAGGTCTGGCGATAACAGAATGGATCGCTACAATGTCCGGTCGAATGTTGATATTGATGTGACGAGAAATTTATCGGCTTCAATTGATCTCTCGGGAAAAATTCAATACCTGAAACAACCCACCGCTTCTACTAACACCATATTCACAAATATATTCAATTCTCTACCCGTGTATGCGGTAGCATTTCCCGACCCGGATATGATACCTTATTCCGGTAAGGAGGATCAGAATCCTGTCGCGATCACCAACCGATCGATAGCGGGATACAATGATGAATACAATAATAAATACCAGGCGACTTTCCGGCTGAACTACAAAGTGCCTTTCGTCGAGGGATTGGAAGCACGGGGTAGATTTGATTATTACACCATAAACGGCTACAATAAATTGTTTCAGAAACCCTACGAGCTTCATAATTATGACGAAGAGACGGGGGTCTATTCATTGGCAGCGATGCAAAGCAGAACTCGTCTGCGGGAAGACTTCGACAGAAGTACGATTATGACTAGTCAGATCTCTCTGAACTACGACCATGTTTTCGGAGACGACCACCACGTGAAGGGCTTGCTTGTGTATGAAGCAATTGATAGCAAAGGCAATAATTTTTGGGCAAAGCGGGAAGAGTTTATGACGACTTCCATCGAACAGCTTTTCGCATCAGGAATACACAACCAGGATCTGAGCGGAAGTGCCTGGGAAGACGGCAGGATAAGTTACGTCAGCCGGATCAACTACGAATACAAGGGAAAGTATCTGTTGGAAGGAGCACTTCGATATGACGGTTCCAATCGCTTTCCGGTCGATAGACGATGGGGGCTATTTCCCAGCGTTTCCGCGGCATGGAGGATCAGCGAAGAGAACTTCGTGTCAAACGACTGGCTTCATAATCTGAAGTTGCGAACCTCTCTTAGCCAAAGTGGCCGTGATGATACGGGTATGTTTCAATATCTCACCGGATATGTTTACGGAGATGATTACATCGTAAATGACGGTTTGGTGAAAAGTCTGGTTTCGACGGGCGTGGCAAATCCAAACATCACGTGGGAATCCATGACCACCTATAATGTGGGCCTTGACTTCGGAATTTACAACGATATCCTGTACGGAGAGGTCGATGTGTTTTATCGACTGAGGGAAGGTATGCTGGGTACCAGGAGTATGTCGATACCGGGCGAGGTGGGAGCGACGCTACCGGCGGAGAATCTGAATAGTCAAAGCAATCGCGGATTTGAAGTCATGATAGGACATCGCGGCAGCGTAAACGGGTTCCGGTATAATCTAAAAGGAATGATGTCATGGGCCCGGTCAAGATGGGAACACTATGATGAACCTGCCTATGAAGATGTGGATGATATCCGCATCAATAAGCAAACAGGACGATGGACAAACCTGTCATATGGTTACAGAGCGGAGGGATTCTTTGAATCCGAGCAGGAGATCGAAAACTGGCCGACGGATCAGGACAACAATGGCAACCTGACGTTGAAGCCCGGCGACGTGAAGTACACCGATTTGAACGGTGATGGGATCCTCGACTGGCGGGATAGGGATATCATTGGAAAATCAGGGCTTCCTGAAATTATGTATGCTATCAACCTTGACCTCGGTTACAAAGGGTTCGATTTTTTCATGCTCTGGCAAGGATCGTCACAACACTATGTCGAACTTGACACCCGGAATATTTTTGCGAGCGCTTTTCCGAAACCATTCCAGTATATGTTTACCGACCGGTGGACACCGGATAATGAGGGTGCGCTTTTTCCTCGCGCAAGCCTGGGTTCAGTGCCTAATAATGAGGTGAATTCAGATTTCTGGCTACAGCCTGCTTCTTATCTAAGGCTTAAGAATGTATCGATTGGCTATACATTTTCAAATACGATCACGCAGAGACTCGGTATCGACGGGCTGCGGATGTTCGTAACCGGTGAAAACCTGATGACGTTCAGCAAACTGCAGCGAAAGTATGGTTTTGACCCGGAATCGCCGAAGGATCAGAACGGCAAGTATTATCCACAAATGCGAACCGTTTCGGTTGGGTTAAGTTTATCACTCTAAACGCCATGACAATGAAAAATCAGAATAGTTATAAAATAGGAGTTTTCGCGCTGCTGTTAGCGCTGAGTTCTTGTGAAGATATCCTTGATCGTGCTCCCATCGACCAGATCTCCGATGCAGTGGTGTGGAATGATGAAATACTGGTGGAAGCGTATTTGTACCAAAGTTATGCTTCGGCACCTTTTCACGCTTCACTGACCCAGGAAGATGTCGAAGACCGGAACATTTTGTACCCGGTCACCGTCTGCGACGAGGGCTTTAGTAAAAAAACGCAGGATGAAGGTGCTGCGATCTGGAAGAAGAATCTTTTGGATAAGGACGGTGGGAAGAGAAATCTATTTCAGTATTGGGGTTATACGGACATCAGGCGGGCTAATGAATTCCTGGAATTGATACAGACGAGTTCTCTGCAGAGTAAAAATGTTATGGCAGCTGAAATGAGATTCATCAGGGCTTTCATATATTTTGAAATGGTCAAAAGGTACGGTGCTGTACCGCTGATAGTCGAAGCTCAGAATATAGATGACGAACTCGAATCACTGTATACCCCGAGAAGTTCGGAGAAAGATATCTACGATTTCATTTACGACGAGTTGAGTGACATCGTGGATATTTTACCCGAAGAGTACCCGGGAGGGTTCGGACGAGCTACCAAGTATGCTGCGGCAGCTCTGAACAGCAGAGCCATGATGTACGCGGCGAGTGTAGCACAATGGGGCGGGCAGGAACTGGATGGTTTACTCGGGATTTCAGCGGCGGATGCGCCTGGGTATTGGCAGAAAAGCTACGATGCTAGCAAAGTGATCCTGGGAGCGGATTTAAAGGGCGGAAAGCACTCTCTTTATGACGGAAACTCAGACCTGGTTCAGAATTTCCAGGAGATCTTCCTCAATGAGAAAAACAAAGAGGTCATTCTTGCGAAGCAGTATGCCGGGAAAGACGTTCTCGGTCACCGTTGGGATCTGTTCAACGCGCCGATAAACAGGATCCCGGACGACGGTAACGGCATTATATTTGGAAGTGAGAAACAGTGCACGAGTATCAGCATATACCTGGAAATGGCGGAAGAGTTCGAGTACATAGATGGATCCGAAGGCGTTCTCTTTGCGAGCAGGAACGCAGGTGAGATTGAAAACAACGTATATACGATAGAGGAACTTTTTGGAAACAAGGAACCCCGGTTTCACGCGTCTCTTTTTTATCACGAAGCTGAGTGGCGGGGTGTAAAACTCGATTGGAAAAAATGGGACATCAAAGGTGGTTCGAAGCAAAAGGCAAAGAATCGCCCCAAGGCAGATGTTGAGGAACAGACAGGGTTTGGAATTAAGAAATATGTCTCTACTACCTCGGGTTTTCCCGAAGGAGCGGATTCGGATGTCGACTATATTGTCTTTCGTTTCGGAGAAATCCTTCTGAACTTTGCAGAGGCGGCATTTGAATTGGGAAAAGTTGAGGAGGCAACTGTGGCCATTAACGAGTTGCGGAGCAGGGTCGCTCTTCCATTGCATCCGACCGTTGATCGGGACAAGATCAGGCATGAACGAAAAGTGGAGCTGGCATTCGAGGGTAACCGCTTTTGGGACTTGAGACGGTGGAGGCTATTAGAAGAGGCGATGAATCGCAGTTTCTATGGTATAGAGTATGGTCAGATAGATAACAGCGACCAATACCATGTATATCTTATCGGGGGAGATGCGGAAGGATCTTATGTCTCCACGATGTCAGAAAAGTATTACTACTTGCCGATTACTACCAGCCGGATTGCAAATAACCCGAAGCTGGCACCTGAGAATCCCGGCTACTAGGATATGGATAATGATGGTTACTCACGAAATCAATTGCTGAAGATGCTTATGCGGGTTGCCTACTTGGCTGTATTCCTGTTGGGGTTCGCGCTCCCGGCGTGTAGTCAAAAAAATGCGCCGAATATACTTTATATATTCACCGATGATCAATCGGTTCGTACAATAAGTAGTTATTCGGAAAACGGGTATGGCTTCCTCACGCCGAACATTGATCGGCTCGCGACGAAGGGTGTAAAATTCAAGTATGCCTACACCGGAGCGAAGTGCGTTCCTTCCCGAGGGAGTGCCCTTACGGGAAGACTACAGCATAACTATACCAAAGAGACTGTTTACTGGCCGGTGGAATTCAGGAAGAAGGGATATTACACGGGGATGATCGGTAAATGGCATTGGAACCAACCTCGTCACAATGAGACATGGGATTGGTCTGCTATATGGGAACATCATTTGCCGGAAAACAAGAAGAACTATTACTGGGACCAGAGTCTTCGGATCAACGATGATTCTTTAAAAGAGCTGACGAAGTACAGCACTGATGCGTACACGGACCTGGCAGTTGATTTTATAAAAACGCGTGCCGGAAACAAGGATCCCTGGTTTCTTTGGCTTTGCTATGGTGGGGTTCATGGGCCGTATACACCGGCCGATCGACATATTGGACTTTATGCTGATGAGCCGGAGATTCAATATCCCAAGGATATTTTTGGGCCGCGGCCTGACAAGCCGGAACATGTCGTGTCTCTTGAAATGAACAAAAAGGATAAGACCACCGGGAAGCCCATGTGGAAGAAGAGAACGCTCGACAGTTGGGTCAAGCAATACAACGAGGCCGTGTTGGCAATCGACGAAGGGGTCGGGCGTCTCATGAATGCGCTGGAGGAAACAGGTCAAACAGAGAACACGGTTGTGATCTTTACTTCCGACAACGGGTACGCCTGGGGACATCATGGATACAATCTGAAAATAGCTCCTTATGATGCAAACCTGCTCACGCCCCTGTTTTTTGTGTATGGGAATAAAATTGCTTCCGGTAAAGAATGCCGCTACCCGGTGAATGGTGTGGATATCATCGCTACCATTCATTCACTGAGTGGTATCAAGTCAACCGTTAACCTGGATGGAAGAGATCTAACCCCTTTGCTATTTGATCCTGGTAAATCAAAATGGGATAAGGGGAGAATGATCCAGATCTATACCGGGCATAACTACGGCAATGAGCAAATCCGCCATGAACTGAAACGCGCTCGTGAAACGGGCGATTGGTCGGAGTTTAACGTGGATAGGCCCACTGGAACGAAAGCATGGATGATGCTTAGAGATGGGAAGTATAAGTACGTGCGATACATCTACGAGAGTTATTGCGAGGAGTTGTACAACCTGGATGACGATCCGGAAGAATTGGTGAACCTGGCCGTGCGTGAAGAGAATAGGGAGCTGTTGAGGGCGATGAGGTTGCAACTCCTTGCAAAGTTCGAAGAAAAAGGTGCTACATTCTTAAAGTTGCTACCTGAGCCATTGGAGAGGACACTGAATTAGATGACGAGACTCATCGTATTACTTTTGCTCTGTGCAAGTGCGAACGACTCCCTGGCACAGAGCAAAAGCAAACCTAATGTATTATTCATTGTGGTTGACGACCTCCGGACGGAGTTGAACTGCTATGGCGCATCCCATATGGTCACCCCCTCCATAGATCGGCTTGCAGAAAGTGGGGTGCTCTTTCAAAGAGCATACTGCCAGCAAGCTGTTTGCGCGCCCTCCAGAAACTCGTTCCTGACAGGCTTGCGACCTGACGAATTGGGTATCTATGATCTGCAGACATTTTTTCGTGCTAACGTACCCGATGTCGTAACGCTGCCGCAGCATTTCAAGAATAACGGCTATCGTACAGAGGCCGTAGGCAAGATATTTCATACCGGTCACGGTAATAAAGACGATGTACGTTCCTGGTCTGTTCCAAAATGGAATGAACAAAAGATAGTCAAATCGATCCCCGCGATTCAGAACGGGGATACAACCGGTCTCGAAAGTGATTCTCCTCACATCAACAATGTAAAGCTGCCTTTTCACCGTTCTGCCGCGCCGGAAGAAAATATGACGGATGCCGTCGTTGCCAGGATCGCTTCGGATAGGATAAAGGCGCTGAAGGATTCTAGTTTTTTCCTGGCGGTAGGATTTCGCAAGCCTCATCTCCCTTTTGTAGCACCGGGGAAATACTGGGATCTCTACGATCCCGGTACGATCGGGATACCCGGACGAGTTATCCCGATTGATATGGCAGCATTTGCCTTAACCAACTTTGGTGAGTTGCGAAAGTATCACGGAATAAGGCAGAAAGGTCCTCTGAATGACGAGACTTCCCGTAACCTCATACATGCCTATTATGCTGCGGTAAGTATGATCGATGCGCAGGTTGGAAGACTGCTGGAAGCCTTGAAAGATAACGGCGTGCTTGACAACACCATTGTTGTGCTATTGGGAGATCATGGTTGGAAACTTGGTGAATATGGAAGTTGGTGCAAGCATTCTAATTTTGAGATGGATACGAATGTTCCGTTGATCATAAGTGCCCCGGGGATAACCGGGAAGATGTCGACCTCTTCACTGGCGGAGTTGGTGGATGTCTATCCGACATTATGCGACCTGGCTGGATTGAACAAGCCTGACCACCTGGGTGGGGTAAGTTTGCTACCCGTGTTAAACAACGCGAAGAGTGAGGTCAGAGAGGTGGCCATCAGTCAATTCCCACGGACAGTGAAGTTGGCTGGTGAGACGAAAATGACAGAAGTGATGGGTTATACGATGCGTTATCGTAATTACCGGTATGTGCGCTGGCATAAAGCTGAGAATCCGGAGGAAGTCGTTTTCATTGAACTTTACGATCATTCCCAAGGCAAGGTGGCTGCGGAAAATTTAGCTAAGAATGAAAATTATCAGATTTTGGTCCGAGAAATGGATAGACTGCTATTGGATGAGTTGAATAGAGTTAATTTTTTCTATGCCCGCCGGAAGCCCCGTTGAAGCGCCAATAGTCGAGTCGTTGTATTTTGAATTTGAGGAATTTATCGGCCTTTTTGTTATCGCTGTAATACCCGTATTTTGCATGAGTTTATCTCGAACCTATGCGAATTGTTGTTATCGGAGGCACTGGACATGTCGGCACTTTTCTGGTTCCCCGTTTGGTGTTGGACGGACATGAGGTCATATCAGTGAGTCGTCAGAAAAGGAGTCCCTATCAGTCTCATCCAGCATGGAATAAGGTAGAACAGGTGGTGATCGACCGGGATGAGTCGGACAAGCACGGCTTATTCGGCGGACTGATACTTCGACTGAATCCGGACGTGGTTATTGACATGATTTGCTTTACCCCTGGACAGGCCGAGAATATGGTGCATACACTTCAGGGTCATATCGAACATTATTTGTGCTGCGGTACCATCTGGGTGCATGGGTATAGTGAACAGGTACCGACTGACGAGGCATTTCCGCGTCGACCGTTTGGTGAGTACGGCATTAACAAAGCGGCATGTGAGACCTATTTGCTGTCCGCTTACCGCAACACGGGATTTCCCGTAACGCTCTTGCACCCAGGTCATATAGTTGGCCCTGGGTGGGTACCGCTCAATCCCGCAGGGAATTTCAATCCGGAGATATTCCGGAGACTGTCACGAGGGGAGGAGGTTCTGCTTCCGAATTTCGGAATGGAAACCGTTCATCATGTTCATGCAGATGACGTGGCGCATTCGTTCGTTCAGGCTTTGAATAATCGGAATCAGGCGGTGGGTGAGAGTTTTCATATTGTATCTGAGCAAGCGCTTACATTGAGAGG
>CAYTMU010000043.1:0-31285 GCA_964438975.1 uncultured Roseivirgaceae bacterium
AAAAAAATGGGAGTGACGATGCTGAGGAAGTGATTTTGTTGCATGGGGCTGGGGTTAAGGGGGCTGGGGGTTAAGGGGCTAGGGGGTTAAGGGGGCTAAAGGGCTAGGGGGCTAAGGGGTTAGGGGGCTAAGGGGTTAGGGGGCTAAGGGCTTTGCCCGCCGTAGCTTTAGCGTAGGCGGGGCTAGGGTCGAACGGTACCATTCCCTCTTACAAGCCATTTATAGGAAGTAAGTTCGCGAAGGGCCATTGGGCCGCGTGCATGCAATTTCTGAGTACTGATGCCAATTTCCGCGCCCAGGCCGAACTGTGCGCCATCGGTGAATGCGGTTGACGCGTTCGCATAGGTGACAGCGGCGTCAACACTCATCATGAATTCCTCAATCGTGCTCTCATTCTCTGCGACGATCGCTTCGCTGTGTTTGGAACTATGTTGATGAATGTGATCGAGTGCCTCCGCAAGCGTATCAACCGTGCGTATACTCATCTTGTAATCCAGAAACTCGGTCCCGTAGTGTTGGGGTTCTGCCGGATGGAGAAGCTTTTCCGGGTACACGGAGCGAAGTTGCCCGAGGCTGCGCTCATCCGCGTAGATAGTAACGTCCTTGCCACTCAGTTGATCTACCAGTTTGGGAAGATCGGCGAGACGAGTGCTGTGTACGATGAGGCAGTCAAGAGCGTTACATACGCTCACCCTTCTGGTCTTGGAATTGAAAACGATATCCGCACCCTTGGAAACATCTCCGCTCTCGTCGAAATACGTATGCACGATACCCGCACCAGTTTCGATCACAGGCACCTTAGCGTTATCGCGAACGAAATCGATCAGATTCTGACTACCACGCGGGATGAGGATATCAACATATCCAACTGCCTGAAGCAGCTCGGTCGTAGCCTGGCGGTCTGCGGGTAGCAGCGCGACGATATTCTCGTCGAGGCCGACATCGCGAAGCACCCGCTGAATCAGTTGATGGATGTAGCGATTCGAGTCGTCTGCGTCGCTTCCTCCCTTCAGGATACACGCATTCCCCGATTTCAGGCACAGTGAAAAAACGTCAAATGTAACGTTCGGCCGAGCTTCGTAAATGACACCAACCACGCCCAGGGGAACCGTAATCTTGCGAAGGTCCAGTCCACTTTTCAACTTTCGTTCTTCCAGGACGATACTCAGCGGAGACGCCAGACGGGCAACGTTTCGCATGTCGCTTGCGATGTCACTAATGCGCTGCTCGGTTAGCTTGAGCCGGTCATACCGAGGATCGGACACTGGCATCCGTTCGAGATCCTTTTTGTTTGCCTCGAGAATCGCAGCGGTGTCCGCAACAGCCGCATCGGCTATCCTAAGAAGGGTGTCGTTGATCTTCTGTTCCCCTATCCTGGACAGCTTTCTGCTCGCCGCCTGGACAGATCGAAATGTATTTTCAAGAGACATCATCGCTTAATGCAGATATAGGTGATCGTAGTGAATTAACGGTTTTTGATTCTTCTGTCCAACAACTTCTTTCGCCTTCTTATACCCGTACCGGGCAAGGCCTAGTCCGATTTCCTTCTCGTTCTCATCGAGGATCTTGATCAGGTCACCCTTTCGGAATTTTCCGACCACCTGGACGATTCCCACAGGAAGCAAACTGTGGGCCGTGTTTGCGAGCAAAGCATTCCTGGCTCCCTCATTGACGACAACCTTCCCCTTAGCCTCTTCATAGGCATGCGCCATATACTTCTTGAAACTCGAAGCAAGCCGTTTGGCGGGAAAACGCGTACCGATCGGCTCACCATCGACTATGCGCAATACAATATTTTCGGCCCTTCCGTTCGCAATATGAACCGGCACGCCGATACCTGCAATTTTCTCGGACGTCTGGCACTTTGTCAGAATACCACCCCTTCCGAAGTCTGACTTCCTGGTTGTTGCGATATCGGCCAGGCTGATCAGTCTGGGGTCATATTCGTGTAGTACCTTCGCACCTGGTTTGGATGGATCGCCGTCGAAGACACCATCTACGTTCGTGAGGATCACCAACAGGTCCGTATTCATCATCGCACTCACCAGTCCCGCCAACTCATCGTTGTCGGTAAACATCAATTCGGTCACTGAGACCACATCGTTCTCATTAAGGATCGGAACTATGTCGTGGCTCAACAGCGCCGAGATACAGTTCCGCATGTTCAGGTAATGCTGACGGCTTTTGAAATCCTCTTTGGTCACCAGCACCTGCGCACAACGCATGCCCTGCTTTTCGAACGCTTGATCATAGAGGGATATGAGTTTGACCTGGCCAAGTGAAGCCAACACTTGCCGTTGTACAACCGTATCCGTCTTTCTTTTAAACTGATAAACGCTGCGTCCGGCGGCTACAGCACCGGAACTCACCAGTATCACCCTGTGACCGCGTTTTCGTAATCCATGGATCTGCTCAGTAATATCGGCTATAACCTGAACGTCGGGCAGGCCGTGTGCGTTGGTGATAACATTGGAGCCAACCTTGATCGTTATCACGGACTTCTTTTCATCATTCATCTCTGCGGAACGAAGTTTCAATTTTACTGCTTTCCACGGTCACCGACAACTTTTGAATACCCTGGTCTGGAAATATTGATCTTTTCGACCACCTGACGATGTAGCTGAGATCCAACCGTTCAGGCAATCTTGAGGTCTTTACGCTGTCGGGTGAATAGGTTCCTGACCGCATTTGTAGTACCTTCGTAGCACCGTCCACGTTTGCTCCATCGCTATCCCCCGCCTTTTTTTATGATCACAATCAGAATAAAAAAACACAGTATGAAAAAACAAGCACTATCACTCATCGCATTTGTATTTATGTCGATCGGCGCCATCGCCCAGACGACCTGGGTTCACGACCCGGCGCATTCGAAAGTCAGCTTCACCGTCACGCACCTTGGAATTGCAGATGTTCCCGGATTCTTTGATGACTATATGGTTACCGTTACTTCTTCAAAAGCTGATTTCAGCGATGCCGTTGTAGAACTCACTGCTGAAACCAAGTCGATCAACACCCAGGTTGAGCAACGTGACAACCACCTTAGAAGTGCCGACTTTTTTGACGTCGAGAAGTACCCCAAGATGACCTTCAAAAGCACATCGATCAAGAAACTGAAAGACGGCAATCACGAGTTGACAGGCAATCTCACGATACATGGCGTCACAAAGCAAGTCAAGGTCAACATGTTGCATCGCGGGACAACGGCGAATCCAAATGCCAACGGAGCTCCTGTTGCCGGTATTCAGATAACAGGAACGATCAAACGGTCAGACTTCGGTGTTGGCCCTGGATTCCCTCCACCGATGATCAGCGATGAAGTCAGAATAAAGGCGGATGGGGAGTTTGGACAGAAAGCTAATTAGCAGGCATAATTATGGTAGGTGTTGTTTGCAAATCACAGACAAAAACCTAGTAATATGGAAGCAGCAGAACGTATAAAAACAAAAGCCGCTAATTATAATCCTGAAAAAAAAGAAGGAAAAGTGGCGAAAGCGATTGAAGAGCAAACGGCGAAAGTACCATCCGATGTCTTCCTGTGGACAGCTGTAGGGTGTATGGCCGCGTCCCTGACTTTAAAGGCTTGTAAACAAGATCACCTCGCATTATTTGTCGGGCAGTGGGTACCTTCTTTCCTACTCTTTGGTATCTATAACAAGATCGTGAAAGTAGATGGACATGACAAGTCATCGAAAGCGGGTGTAAGTTTTGGATAGCTGATTCGGATGGAATACCATCCGACACTAGTCGCTTGACGGGTCGCTGGGAATTCACTTTGTGTAATTTCCTGCGCTCGCAAGCACAGGGCACAGCGACCCTTACTTAGGATAAATCTCACTATGAACCGCGCAGTATCTTCTCCATCTTCCGGCCTTTCGCCAGCTCATCCACTAATTTATCGAGGTATCGAACCTGCCGCGTGATTGGATTCTCGATTTGTTCAACCCTATATCCACAGATCACACCGGTGATCAGACCCACATTCGGATTTAGAACTGCGCGGTGAAAAAACTCTTCAAATGTTACCTTCTCCTTGACCAATTGCTGCAACATCTTCCCGTCAAAGCCCGTCAGCCATTCGATTACCTGGTGAAGCTCCCCTATGGTCCGACCCTTCTTCTCAACTTTTGCCACATACATCGGGTATACGGTCGCGAAGGTCATCCTGGCAATACGCTCGTTGTGTGCATCGGTGGTTTTCATGTGGTCATTTGCTGTATATTGATGCGTCTGACCACCAAATGGAATGCCCTACTTTCTTGCAGGAGGTCCCCAGGTGGTCGCTGCGATATATCGTTCAGGGCCAGTATTGTTGTCCATAAAATAATAAACTACAACGATTTTTCCATCCGAACGCTGAACAACCCTCGGGTATCCGATATCGCGTCCTGATCCATCGTTCCGAAGAACATATTCTTTGCTCCACGTCTTACCGTTGTCAGAACTTAGCTTCGCCCGAATATCACTCGTCTTTTTGCCTTCTCTGATTTCGGACTCCTCTGATCGATAGGCATAGATGAGGCAAATTCTTCCGTCCTTGAGCTTGATCATGGCCGGTGGATTTCCGACACCGGTATCATCAACTGCATTGGCTAGCTGATCCCAGTTAATACCGTTATCCATAGAGCGATATACTTCAATAAAACTGTGATCGCCTTCGCGCCTGCGGATCGTCGTCAACAACTCACGATCAGATATCCGTACGGTTGCAGGCATGATGGCATATCCCGACGGCTCGTCCCCTATCCACGACAGAAACCTCCAGCTAATACCGCCGTCGTTGGTTCTTGCGGCAAATACTCGACCTTCTTTACCATCTTGCTTCGCGGCTGTCAAAAATAGCGTACACTCCATTGCACCGTCAATAATATAATCGGTGCGTGCTGCGATCCCGGGCGTATTCAGGTTAGGCAACATGCAGGGACCCGCCCAGGTCTTGCCCCGGTCATAAGAGTAGAAGATACCCGACTGCCAATTTTCCATCCGGGCAGTGAAGACAAGATCAGGATGCAGAAAATCGATGGGCTGGGTGCAGTCGGAGACCTTCAAGCCCCGGGCGGCGCCGGGATCTTCCAGTTCCCATGTCCGGCCCCCATCCATGCTTCGGGCCAACATGTCAGTTCGCGGTTTCGCTTCGTCGACGCTGTGACGCATCGGACCCCGGTCCTTGTGATGAGCTTTCTGAAAGCCAACCAGTATTTCATTTCCCCACGACCAGATGCCATAGTTAGCTGGCCACCCGCCGTACATGTCGCGTTCAAAAAACACCTTTACGTGCTCAACGTTCTTCTCCACCTGAGCCAGTGATGGTGTTAATGGTGATAGCAAAAGGACTCCAAAACAAAAATACGTGAGACTCTTCTTCATAACAGATATTTCATCAGCAGACGCAATCGATGATCAACGTATGCATCGAACGAAATCTTCGATGCCTGTACGCCGACTATTCGCCATCAATATCGAAAAACCCAAAAATCCGCCAAATGGAGGTTCCTATTAAGAAAATGTATAAACTTCTGACTGCAGCTGCCGAAGAAAGGTTCCGGAGGTCAATGCCCCGATAAATGTCTTACCGTCCCGGTTGATGCTTCATCAACTCATCTATCAACTGCTGTACTTCCGCGGCGGGTCGCGCTTCAATGAGATGTCGATGCGTGCCTGCATCATTGACCCAGGAATTACTGCCATCGTCAGCAACCTCGATTGTACCTTCCTGGACCCGGTACCACGGTTCGACACCTCTGATACCGACGAGTACCGCAGTCTGATCCCAACTCATTCTTCCGGCGCTGTCTTCATCCGCCATCGGAATGGATATCCTGTACACATCCTTCACGGGACTGTTCTCTATTGTCTCGTCGTGAACCAGCGGAAGGCCCGTTTTGATCATATTTCCGATCTCAAAACCGCTGAAAAGGATCGGGCGATCGAAGTTTTCAAAGGCAAACTTCGCGGAACCAGCGTCTTCCTCAACATTGAATTCAATACCTGACGGAAATATGCCCGCCATGCTGACTAATTGCTTTACTTTCTTTCTGGTCAGCTCCCGGCCGTCCAATTCTGAAAACTCATCGGCGGATGATCGCAGGAGGTCAGCAATGTTTGTGAGAAATCCGACCGTAATGATCGTGACGCTGTGATCTGGCTGCTCAGCGAGTATCCGACGATAAAGCGATACGGCATCCTGCGCCTCGGCGTTGCTTCGGATGCTGTGGGGATACCTTGCTATCAGTGTGTCCGTCCAATGCTGAAAATCCCGAATGGTCAGAGCATCTCCCTTCGGTATACCGATCGGTAGATCTGGTCTTCCGAAATAGGTATTGAGAACATCAAGAACGGAGGCTACCCCTTCGTATTTGGTCGATGCCATCGTAGCCAGGATATCAACCTCGCCTTTATCGGCCATCGCATGTAGCATCGCGATTGCTCCGACATCATCATAGTCCGGTCCCATATCGGTATCAAAGATCGCCACCACGCGACCGGCCTCAGAGGGTGTGTTGCGAGTACATGACGACAACGTAAACATTGTCAGGAGCAACTCGATGGCTAGAACATTAAGCTGTGTCATATCAAAGATTTCTTTTTTTCAATTCCTCCACGGCAAAGTCGGCTGCGCGCGCAGTTAACGCCATGTATGTCAACGACGGATTCTGGCATGCACTCGAGGTCATGCACGCCCCATCTGTAACAAAGACATTCTTCGCACCCCAAACCTGATTATGTCGGTTGAGTACGGAAGTGGCTGGATCCCTTCCCATCCTCGCGGTACCCATTTCATGAATACCCAGTCCCGGCGCCTTTTCAGTGTCCTCAGCTTCAATATTCTTAAACCCGGCCTTCTCCAGCATTTCGGCACCGGTTGCCAAAATATCATCAAGCATCACGAGCTCATTCCCTTTGTACTCACAGTCGATGTCAAGGATCGGCATCCCCCACCGATCTTTCTCAGTTTTCGAAAGTGTGACGCGGTTTTCATCATACGGCAGGCACTCTCCCATCCCGGTCATCCAGATATCCCACACGCCGGGCTTTTGCGCAGCACGCTTGATCTCTGCGCCGATTAACTCCGCCGGAATATCAAGCGCCCTTCGGGAACCTCCGGCCGCGAACGCATATCCTCTGATGAAATCTTCCCGCTTGTCTCCGGCCACGTTCCTGAACCTCGGCAGATAGACACCCGTCGGGCGTCTTCCCGAATAGTACGAGTCCTGGAAGCCTTCATGCGATCCGCCGAGTTGCGCGCGATAATTATGATCCATCAGGAAATGTCCTAACACGTTGCTGTCATTTCCCATACCATCGGGGAAGCGAGTGGAAACAGAATTCAGGAGAATAAGGGTCGAGTTAAGCGTGCCGGCGTTGAGAAACACGATTTTTGAGAAATACTCAGTCATCGAGCCGTCTTCAGCATCGATAACCCGTACACCCTTTGCCTTTTGGGTTTGCTCATCGTAGATAATTGAATGGACGACCGAGAACGGCTTAAGCACCAGATTACCCGTTGCCATCGCCGCGGGCAACGTCGCTGAATTACTACTGAAGTATCCACCGAACGGGCACCCACGGGAACAGAGATCACGGTATTGACAGGGTCCTCTTCCGTGTATCGCCTTGGTGAGATTTGCGGTCCTGGAAATGATCAGCCGCCGGCCGGGGAAATTGGTT
Source organism: uncultured Roseivirgaceae bacterium (assembly GCA_964438975.1). Classification (GTDB taxonomy): domain Bacteria; phylum Bacteroidota; class Bacteroidia; order Cytophagales; family Cyclobacteriaceae; genus Chryseosolibacter. Next base: position 7,666 of record CAYTMU010000043.1, read on the forward strand.
TCAATACTTTCCTTCAGATGCTGTTCGACGCAATTCATCTCCATGGGAGGTAAGAACTCTCCATCCGGGAGATGCGGGATTCCATCCACATTGCCGCTGATACCGACAAACTTTTCGACGTAGGAATACCACGGAGCAATGTCCTTGTAGCGAATAGGCCAGTCTATCGCGATCCCTTCCCTGGCATTCGCGTCAAAATCGAGGTCGCTCCACCGCTGCGTCCATCGCGCCCAAAGGAGGGACTTCCCGCCGACCTGATAACCGCGAATCCAGTCGAAGGGCTTGGTCTGCGTATAGGGGTGTTCGTCGTCCGCGACAAAGAAGTGCTTGGTCTCTTCGTTGAAGGCATAGCAACGACTCGCGATCGGATTCTCTTCACGGGTTTTCAACGAGAGCATACCCCGGTTGGGAAGTTCCCATGGGTTCAAGGTAGCCGTCGGATAGTCTTTAATATGCTCTACGTTTCGCCCTCTTTCGAGGACGAGCGTTCTTAACCCTTTCTCACACAATTCCTTCGCTGCCCATCCACCGCTTATTCCGGAGCCGATCACGATCGCATCAAATGTATTCTGCGCATCGGCCCTGATATTGAGATTGGCTGCATGAATCGAATTTTCCTCCTTCATATTCTTCACCATCCAAATACATTCCTCACATAGTCGCGACTTGCCTTCCAGTTATCTCGCATAGGTTTCTGCGGAGGGCGGTCCGAGGCAAGCTCAATCGCAACTTCTCCGCTAAATCCGGTCTCGTCAAGCGCCCGCGCGATCGCCGGAAAATCCGTCACCCCTTCGCCCACTGCTTCAGTCCAAAGGCCGTCTGCATCTTGATCTCTCAAATGCAGGTAGACCATCTTACCGCCATACGTCCGGATGAAATCAACCGGATCAACACCTCCGCGGATCAACCAGTTCACATCGGGCCCCAGTCTCAGGTCCGGTACTCGCTCGATCGTTCCCTTCAAGTCATAGAGATCGTCCGCAACCTCGAAGGTGTGATTGTGAAGATTGGCGAGCAACTTTCGGTCATCACAGATCTTCAAGAACCGCTTGAGAAGATCTGCTTGCGCGTCCAGTTCGTCTTCCGTCTTCTTCCTGCCAGCGTCGCCTACTGTGATCCCGATGTTCGATCCTCCCAGACGCTGAAGCCGGTCCGTTACCGCGTCAACATCTTCCATAATATGGCTGTGCTGCGATCGGTCCCACATGTCACCGTAGTAAGATATTCCGGTTACTGGTATGTCGTACTGCTCAGACAGGGCACCGATACGATCCACTGCTTCTTCGCGGCGGAGGTTCACCTCCATCATCTCCAGCCCTTCTATTCCGGCGTACTGAAAATCCTGAAACACTTCGTCTAGCACCGGAGTAGAATCCCAATCCGGTGGAAATCTACTCGCATAGATCCAGAGGTGACCATTGACACGCACGTAGCGCTGGCTCTCGCAAGCTACCGGCAGGGATAGCGTGGAAAAAGCCGCGGCAAAGCCAGCGGACCTTCTCAAAAATTCCCTGCGTGATACGGCTGTCATGATTACTTCGGTAAAGCGAACGCGACATATGAATCGCCGGATCGCGTGCCGAGTTTTCCGCCGCCGGACGCTATCACTACATACTGGCGACCACCCACCTCGTAGGTGGCGGGAGTCGCAAAGCCGGAAGCAGGTAGTTCAGTTTCCCAGAGCAATTCTCCCGTCGTCTTATTGAACGCACGAAACTTCGAATCCTTTGTCGCCGCGATAAATAGCACCCCACCTTTCGTCACCACAGGCCCACCGTAGTTCTCGGTGCCTGTCACGGTAGCACCCAACGCCTTCATCTTCTCGTCTTCGCCGAGTACGGTCTTCCATACGTGTTCGCCGGAATTCAGATCAATCGCTGTGAGCGTTCCCCACGGCGGGGCTATAGCAGGATACCCCTCCTTGCTGAGGAACTTGTTGTATCCGGAAATGTTGTAAGGGAGCTTTCTGAATTGCTCGGCTTCTGATAACACGCGCTCATATTTCCGACTGTGTTGATTTGTCAGGTCAAGAATGAACGTCGCAATAGCATCCTTTTCTTCCGTGCTCAGGTGCTGGAAACCAGGCATCATTCTCCGTCCCGCGTTGACAAATTCGACGAGTGTCTCCGGATTGTACTTCTCACTGATGTTGATGAGTGACGGGTTCACACCCCCGCCTTTGCGGTCAGCTCCGTGACAGGACATACAATGTTGTCTGTAGAGGCGCTGACCCGCCTGCAGGTAATTCTCCGATTGCTCAGACTCGTCGGCGTCCCACATTTCAAGCACCCATGGCATCTCGTTAGCATTCACATAGAGAATACCAGTCGTGGGGTCAACAGCCGGGCCGCCCCATTCCGCACCGCCGTCAAACCCCGGAAAGATGATAGTACCATCTTTCGACTGCGGTGTAAACATTTTACCAGTGTGAAGTCGCTTGAGCTCATCGAGTATTTCCTGGCGTGATGCTTCGGGTAGAAAGGGATTGACATCCTTCTCCGTAAACGACTGCCGTACAAAAGGCGCAGGCTCCTGTGGTATGGGTTGAGTGGGCCATAGCCTTTCGCCGGAAAGCTGAGTAACCGTATCCACCGGTGTTTCAACTATGGGAAACAGTGATTCACCAGTATCGCGGTCAAAAGCAAAAACAAATCCTGTCTTGGATGTTTGCACGACGGCATCCACCTTTCTTCCGTTGCGCTGAATCGTTGTCAGCACAGGATATGAAGAGGGATCCCAATCCCATGTATCGTGGTGGATGTATTGGAAATACCATAATAGTTTCCCGGTACTTGCTTCCAGCGCCAGCAGGCAGTTCGTATAGAGATTAGAACCCAGTCGTTTACCTCCGTAGAAATCCATCGCGGCGGAACCCGTCGGCACATAGGCGATGCCTCGCTCGTGGTCGATTGTCATTCCCATCCAGTTATTCCCTCCTCCGGTATACTTCCACGCATTCGGGTCATCCCACGTCTCGTACCCGGGTTCCCCAGGTTGAGGGATCGTGTGGAAGATCCACTTCATTTCACCCGTGCGGACATCAAAAGCGCGAATATGACCGGGCGCCGCGTCCATGGCTTCCGACACGCGGGTGCCCGTGATAAGCAGATCCTTATACACAGACGGCGCTGAGGTGTGTGTTACGAAAAGACCCGCAAACTCCTCCCCCAATCCGGTGCGAAGGTCTACCCGTCCCCCATCACCGAAACTTTCAACCAACGCTCCCGTGTTTGCATCGATTGCCTGCATATAAGGACCAGCAGCGTAGTAAATATGCCGGTCGCCGTTACCATCGGACCAATAGGCAACACCTCGATTGTTGTTCAGGTTAAAATGTCCGAAACGATCACCGCGGATCGAATCGAACGGGATAAAGGACCACTTCTCCTCGCCTGTGGCCGCGTCAATCGCAAACAACTTCAACTGAGGCGAGGTCCCGTAAAGGACATTATCAATGATAATCGGATTGCATTGGATTTGCGAATGAGCCGAAGTGTCGGCATCACGCGTATGATACTCCCATGCAACCTCAAGGCGATGGACGTTCGATACATCGATCTGTGACAGGGATGAGTATTTGTTCCCATTCACATTGCCGCCGACGATATCCCACTTGTTATAATCAGGAGAGTGTGACCGGTCGCAGCCGGCGAGCAGCAGTGGAAGACATAAACCGAGGAGCAAATGCTTGGGAGAATATTGTCTGATCATTTCAAAAGTGGGAGAGTTGTACATGCCTGTCGCACATTAAAAACAAAAAATAAGAAAAAAACAGGAAGCAGACACCTCGGTTTCCGAATCCGGCGGATGCCTGCTCCCCGTGGTCAGCTATTCATATCCAAGGTTCTGATCCAGCGCAGGGTTGGATGTTCTGATCTGGAAAGGAATTGGATAAAGCTCGCGCGTTTCCGGGCTTTCAGGCTTCTCCCACCACTCGTCACCAAATTTTCCAAAGCGAATGAGGTCCTCACGACGCTTCATTTCATATGCAAATTCCCTTCCGCGTTCATCCAGCAACTCATCGAGCGTGAGGGTCGCCACCGTGTATGTCGCATCGGGATCGGCGGGATCGAAGCTGCGAGCACGTACTTCGTTGATGAGATCAACCGCTTCATCAGTAGCAGCACCACCGCTCTTACGCATCAGTGCTTCTGCCTTGATAAACATAATTTCAGATAGTCTGAAGAGCACGAAATCGTTGTTGTTGCCCCAGATCACTCCTTTCTCCACTTCGTACTTGACATTCCTCACACCATCACCATACCCTCCTGTTTGATTGTTAAGCTTCTCGATCTCCGGCCGGATAACCAGTTGCTGGCCATCCTGATCCCACCATCCCCATACGATCTGCTCATCGCCATTATCATCGATATATGACTGAGGACCAACCAGCCACTGGTCAATACGACGGTCGTTGGGTTTGAAGAGATTATAGAAAGATTCCTGGGTAACGGTCTTTCCCCAGGGATAATCGGGAAAATCATACGCATCGCGCATGGCACCCGGTAGATTCTGGGTTGTGATGTTGAAACCAGGAGCATAGTTCGCGTCGTAGGGAACGACCAGGATATTTTCGTTGCTGTATTGGTTGTCAATCTTGAAAGGTGCATCCCATGTCGGATCCAGCACGTATTTGCCGGACTCCAGAATCGCATCAGATGCAGCAATAGCGTCATCCCAACGGGCAGTGCCTGTGAACACTTCCGCATTGATATACATTCTTGCCAGCAATGCGTTAGCAGCTGTCTTAGTGAAATGTCCATACCATCCCGGATCTCCCTTTTCACCCAGGCCACTCATGCTTTCCAGGATTTCCTTTTCGATAAAAGCAAAGACCTCCGCGCGGGGATGTGTTGGCGGGTTCGGTTCACCTACGCGGGTTACGATCGGCACGTTGCCATACACGCCCATCAGGAAATAGTAATACAGCGCGCGCAGCATTCGTACTTCCGCTATCATCCGGTCCTGACTGACAGGCAGGTTCATCGAACTGAAATCATTCTGTTCAAGAATACCAAGGAACTGATTGCAATAACCAACCCCCTGCGTCAGATTGTACCATTCCCAGAGAATGAAATCCAAGCTTGAGCTCCAGGTGTGCTGGTGCAACTGTATCCATCTTCCATTCTCGAATCCCTGGCCGTTCTTAACAGTAGCCACCGCTTCATCCGTAGACATGGTCTCCAGAGACCAATGGATATCATAGACGACAGCCGTCAAAAAACTGTAGGGCAACAAATACGCGGCCATCACCTGATCAGGCGTGCTATAAAAATTCTCTGTTGTGACCGCGCTGTAGACCTTCTCGTCGAGATCATTACAGGCATGCACACCCAGAAGGGTGATCGCGGCCAACACGAGTATCGATCTTCTTAGTATGTTTTTCATATCGGTTCTCTTTGCTGGTTTTAAAACTGTGCAGAAATGCCAACAGTGAAGCTACGTGTACGCGGATAGTAGTTATCGTTAAACTCCACGCCTGCCCCGGAACTCGACCCGGCTTGTGAGTATGGATTTATACCCAGTTCCGGATCCATACCGGAGAATCCTGTGAGAACAGCCAGATTCATTCCCGTGACATACAACCTGAGGTTGTAGAAAGGGAAGGTGTAACCGATCGTCACGTTGTCGATCTTCAGATAATCGCCTTTTTCCAGGTAGTAGCTTGAAAAGGTCTGATCACCGCTGTGCTTGGCTTCCGGTCTTCCGGTTGTCGGGTATGCAGGATCCGGTATCCAGTTCAATTCGGACGCAAACAGGTTGGTCACACCGAAATTGTTGATATTATCGTGGAACATTCTTTTCGCATTCAGCACATTGTAGTCAAGCGCGCTGCGAAGCAGTATCGATGCGTCAAATCGCCCAAACGTAAAAGTGTTAGTAAGCGCGAGGTTCCACCGCGGAATGCTATGACCGAGATAGTCGAAGTCATCGTCGCCGATCTGATTGGACAGAACCGATTCTCCATCCTTGTTTCGGAAAAGCCACTGACCGTTCTCATCAAATCCAGCGAATACCTTCCCGTAGAAAACGTTGACAGGTTGCCCTTCGGCGAGGCGTTGTACTTCCTGTCCCCAGCCGAGGCCGACATCTGTAATGCTTTGTGCAGACCCGAAGAATTGATCACTTGAAATCGACGTGATCTCGTTCTTATTCCTCGCACCCACGAATGTGGCATTCCACCGGAAATTCTTTCTGTTGAGAAGACGTGCATCGAGGAGTACTTCCAAACCCTGGTTGCGCATCTCACCCGCGTTCGCAAAAATGAGTGGGTAAATATTCGGTGGGAGCTGAGCGGTAAAGTTTCCTATGAGATCCTCGATGCGACGATCGTAGTAATCGATCGAACCTGTCAGCCAGCTTCCGTTGAACATGGCAAAATCAAGACCTGCGTTGACTTCCTTCTTGGTTTCCCAGCGAAGGCTCTCATTCGGGTTGATCGTAGGACCGTAGGAAAGGACCCAGGATCCGTCATCGGGCGTTCCGTAATACGCGTGCATAGTCCACCACGGGAAGGGACCAACCGTCGCCAGGGACTGATAAGGACTCAGCGCGTTCTGATTACCCGTCACCCCGTAACCTGCTCGTAACTTCAAACTACTGATGCCGGATATACCTGACATGAAATCCTCCTTCGTCAATACCCATCCGGCAGATACCCCGGCAAACGTACCCCATTTATTCGCAGCACCAAGTACAGAAGCACCCTCCCTTCTCACACTTGCATTCAACAGGTACCGCTCCTGGTAGTCATAGATCAATCGTCCGAACCAGGCAATCAGCGTCCGTTCTGACGCAAAGCTGTTCATAAATACTCCATCGCGCCTCGCGCCCGGCTGGAGGTTATTCAGAGCAGATCCTGCACCGAGGTTGTAATAAAGGAATGCGTTGGTATTGAAATTATTGTTTCCCGCGCCAAATCCCTCATGGAAAATATTCTGATATGAATATCCTCCCAGCACGTTGAAGGTGTGATCTCCAACTTGTCGTTGGTAGTCGATCATCGCCTCCAGCACATTGTTCGTCTCGTTGTTCTGACTTCTCGACGCCTGTCCCAGCAAGCCGCTCGACTGCATGTATTGCAATCTGCTGTCTGTGTAAGATCCCGAAAGAACATCGAGGAACGTGTACGAATACGACAACCTGCCCGTCAGCGCAGGTGTGAATGAATAGGCCAGGTTCGCTGTCCCAAGCATTCTTTTCTCCTTGCTACGATTTGTATTGTAGCGCGTGTTCGCAACCGGGTTCCATTGACTTCCCTGGGCGATGTGCGGAGCTTCAAAGAACGTTCCGTCGGCGTTGTATACCGGGAAAGTAGGATTCATATTCAGGGCCTGCCCGAATCCCCAGTATTCTGCGAAGCTCTTGTTGTCGAATGAATTCGTCAACATTACGGAGAAATCGAGTTTATCGGAAAGCGCTTTCGTATTCACCCGAAACGTTCCGTTAACAAATCTGCGTGACGACACGAGGTCCATACCTTCATAATCCTGAAAGTTCAGCGATGTGAAATACGTGGTCTTGCCAGAGCCGCCACTTACGGATAAATTGTGACCGTGGCTTACAGGTCTCCTCGTCAACTTCTCGAACCAGTCTGTGGAGGCACCCTGATCGTTCGCCGGGCGTCCGGTAGCCTGCGCGAGAGCGCGGAACTGGTCTGGGTTCAATACATCATATTTCTTCGCGACATAATCCGTAGAGGTATAGCCGTTGTACGTGACCTTCGCCGGTCCTTCCTTACCTTTCTTGGTAGTTACGATGATGACCCCACCTGTTGCACGCGAACCGTAGATCGCGGCAGCAGATCCATCCTTGAGCACATCCATCGACTCGATATCCTGGGGAGCGATCGTTCTCAGGTCACCTCCTGGTACACCATCGATGACAATCAGTGGTTGCGCGCTCCCTTCTCGCGAAACTGCTCCGCGGAGCGAGAAGTCAACCGTAGCATTTGGATCCGCGCCGTTCGGCCGCGTGATCGCAAGACCCGCTACCTTTCCGGTGATGAGCGTGATGGGATCCATGATCACACCCGGATTAAAGTCATCGGACTGGATAGTCGCGATAGATCCCGTCACTGTCTCGCGGCGCTGTGTTCCATAGCCGATGACCACAACCTCGCTCAACGTCCTGACGTCGGACTCCAGCACTACATCGATCCTTGAGCGGTTCCCGACTGGAATTTCTATGGTTTGAAATCCCACGAACGAAAATGCCAGCACGGCATCGCCAGCTACCTGTATCGTATAGTTGCCATCACTATCAGTGGTGACACCGTTGGTAGTGCCGCTTTCAAGCACGTTGACTCCCGGCAATGTCTCTCCTTCTTCACTTGTAACCCGTCCCGACACGGCAACGGACTGCGCGTGCATTTGTAAGTGGGTGCAAAGCAACACCACAAGACAAATCAGCCAGCGTGGCTTCTGTGCATTAAGGGTAATGTTTTCCATAGGCATTTGTTTGTTGGTTTTAGATCTTACTGCGTCTTACCTGGCCATTCACTTGAAGCGCAGATCTTGCGCAATCGTTTTCTGTGCGACATAATATTCCCCAAAAAGCAAGAATATCGCTAACCAATTATTCGATTTTCAGCTAATCCTATCAATCTTGTAATAACTGATATAGTGTGTTGTACGGTAGGAAAAATATTAAAAAAACAGCATTCAGGCAGCAATATGAGCAAGTAGAGATTAGGAAGTTTAATTGTAATGGCTAATCCAACCGGCCATACATTAATCCAACCGGCAATGTCAGTCGATACGGAGCCAGCGGGCACTATACGGTTCCATCTCAACTCTCTCCATCCGAATTACCTGACCCGTCAACACATCGATGACCCCACCTTTTGCCCGAATCGATGGTTTGGCCGAAACGCGTTCTTCTGCCAGGTTTATCAGAATCAAGAACTGCTCATTACCGTGCCAGCGGCGAAAACCTAATACCGGTGCAGCCGAAGCGACCGCGACCTCTTCAATTTCCCCGGTACGAAGGGAGACATGCTTATTGCGTAAGCCGATAAGACGTTTATACATATCAAAGCGTTCCGGTGACGCCGAGCGAATACTGTTTTCGCGAGAGAAAACAGTATGGCGCGTATAAGGGTGTGCCTTAACGCCGACTTCCTGCCCGTTATACAGCATTGGTATGCCGGGTAGAGAAAACAAAAGCGCCGCTACCATACCAACTTGGGCCTCACTGTGGTGAACTTCAAACCTCGGCAAATCATTGTTCTCCATAAAGCGAAGGCATGGAACATCTATGCACCCGCTCTTGAAAGTGGCTTCGCGTAGAAGATCTACACGACGGGCGACATCGTGAAAGTTAAAAACGGTCTTACTCTCACGCTCATCGAAGTCAGTCTGCCACGACCACTGCGAAACCCAGATGGTATCAGGAGTCCAGTCGTAGGCAGCATCGAATCCACTGTTGAATGTCGACGGGATCGGTTTGTCCTCTGCCAACAGGAAAAGATCCGGCTTGATGGCTTTCAACTCAAGTCTCAGGCGATTTCCGAATGAGGGGTTGCGCGCATTCACCGCCCACACAGCATCGAATCGATAGCCGTCGATATCGAACTTGCGGACCCAATATTTACACGCTTCGATGATCCATCGCTGTACCTCTTCGTTGTCGAAGTTGAGGTTGACCAGATCTTTCCAGAAATAACGAACAAATCCGTCGTCGCCAGTCTGGTAATGTGAGGAATAGGACGCCCCGTCGAGCGTGTGTTGATAGTAACCGTAGTGTGGCGAGGCTTGCCCGTCGCGCTTGACAGATTCAGCGTAGGGATGATGAATTGACGTGTGATTCGGTACAAAATCAAAGAGCACGCGCATTCCGAGATCACGCGCTGCTGAAATCAATCTCTGTAACTGTTCTTCGGTTCCCAGATCAGAACGAAGTGAGAAGTAGTCGATGATATCATATCCCTGCCCGCCCCGTTGCGTCTTGTAAACAGGCTGCAGATAAAGCGTATTCACACCCAAACTTCTAACTTCGGGTAGCTTTTCAGTAATGTCGTCATACGTCCCGCCTCTGATAAAGGAGTTCGGCGTGACCTGATACACGACAGCGTCGTCAACCCATGCAGCGTATTCCGTATCTATGTCGAAAGCATGGAGAGCGTCACCACGTCGTGTGACATAGGTGCGAAAACTTACAGAATCCGAGTCAGCACGAACGCGCAGATCAAAAAAATAATCACCATCAACATTGGGAATATCCACTGAAGTCGTGCCGTCACTTGTCCTGATCAGACATATTTCCGGGTTCTCCGGATCAGCTGTCCATGTTGTATGCAATTCCCCACGACCAGGGTTATCAACAACTGTGAATGACAATTCCACCTGTCCACCTGCGACCCTGGCGAACGGCTTTATCAACGGCAAAGGTCTGTAACCAGGCCAACCCGTGGTATCAGCCATGTCCGTGGATGCAGGTTGGGTACACGCGGTGAACGTAAGAAACGATAGCACACAAATCAGTAGTGACATTGGCAGACGAATAGCAAGTAAGAAATTGATAACCCCGGACGCAGTTACACGATCATGCTTCCCATTCCCCTGCCGGTCATTCGAATGAAACCTTCAGCTGCCTGGACTCCGATCGACTTCCCGCGAAAATCTTCCGTCGAAGGTTGACCGCAATCGCGCATCATTGCAGTGTAGTCTCCGTCATCCGCAATAATTCGCTGACTCGCATGACAGGCGAGCGCTTTCTTCTTAATCGGCAATGTATCGGTAATATCTACGTAGTCGGTTGGGTTGAAAAGAAATGACTGATAACCGTAGCATACCTCATAAAAGTACAACGTGAACGGAGCCGGGGATTCCATCCACGATTGAAAAGTCAGGACACTCGAGAGCTGGTGATCCTTATGCGAGTCGACAGGCCAATGGGCAAATACGACGTCGGGTTTTTCCGCCCACAGAAGTTGCTGGAACCGCGCCATTTCCGGGTTGGACACCAGGCTCTCACCATCCACCTGGTTTACAAACAGCGGCTTCGCGCCAAGAACCTTACAGGCACTAACGCACTCCTGCCTTCGTATAGCAGCGGCTTCCTCATGGGATTTACCTTCAATCCCTTCGTCTCCATTCGTGAAATACATCAGTGTAACGTCATGTCCCGCGCGCACTAACAGGGGTACCGTTCCTCCCGCTCCGCATTCCGGATCATCCGGATGCCCACCAACGATAACCACCTTCTTCCGTTTCTGTGACACAGTGGGACTTCCATACAGCAACTCAGGCAACGTCAGCGCTCCGGCGCCGGCAAATGACGCTTTCAAAAAACCTCTTCTCGAATTGTCTAAGCTCATATCTATTCAATTATTTAAGATTATTGACTGATTCACCTCGCAATGACGATCATCACCAAGCCGATCGCGAACAAAGCGAGCATCGATTGGAGGATAATGTTTGTTCCTTCCGGTGCATTCCGGAATTCTTTCCAGATATAGATGCCCCAGAGCGCCGCGATAACTGTCGCCCCCTGCCCAAGGCCGTAGGAGATGGCCGGGCCGGCAGTTCCCGAGGCTATGATACTAAGCGCCATTCCGAGACACCAGATGACACCGCCGAACGCACCAGTAAGGTGATTGCGAAGTGATCCCGTGAAATACGCTCGGTAGGACGTGGGCTCACCCATTACAGGATAGCGGATCAGCAACGTATTAAACAGAAGATTACTTCCAAGGATACCTAGTGAAAAAAGAAATACGGCAGAATAAGGACTTAGCTTTCCCGGTAGCGGTGTGTTAAAATCGGGAAACATCGAAGCAGCTACGTATTTATAGAATAGTCCCATCAAGCAACCCGCCGTCACCGCTAACATCAATCCTTTAGCAGAGACTTTCGTTGCACCCGACATCATCCTCCGGTATGCCACCGCATTCAGGATGATAGCCACCACCACAAGTGCAGCGCCGCCGAAAAGCAGGTAGACATTTCCGACCGGTGCGTACATAAAGTTCACGATGACACCTATTACGAGTGCAAGGCCGATACCCACCGGGAAAGCAACGGCCATTCCCGCGACAGCGATCGCAGCCACAAGCAATATATTTGCGGCATTGAATATAACTCCACCCAGAAGTGCTGATCCAATATTCTCCCAGGTTCCTTGTCGAATATCCGGCAGGAACGCACGGCCGCCATCTCCCGTGCTTCCAATGGTAAGAGCCAGCAACAGCGAGAGAAAGACAATGCCGATCACGTAGTCCCAATAGAAAAGCTCGAATCGCCAGGTAGCCGCAGCGAGCTTTTGGGTATTGGCCCATGACCCCCAACACAACATGGTAATCACACAAAGCACCACGGCGGCAGAATAGCTTTCAACGATGAGCATAGATAAAGGGATTAGGGATGTGATATCAGATTTATCTCGTTCACCTCCTTGCGGTATGGAAGGGATGACTGAGCACCCATACGCGTGACGGAGATCGACGCAGCCTTACAGGCAAAGATAACTGATGATTCAATATCCTTCCCTTCAGCCAGCGCTACGGCCAGGGCACCGTTGAAACAGTCACCGGCAGCGGTTGTATCAACGGCTGTCACGGGTGGTGCAGGAATAAGTTTTACCACGTCATCTGTGTGGAGATATGCACCTCTCGGCCCAAGGGTGATCACGACATTCGGGACACCCAACTCACGAAGTTTGACCGCAGCCAATGCCGCTGTCTCCTCCTCAACAACCTGAATGCCCGTGAGCATCTCTGCTTCCGACTCGTTCGGTGTGATCAGGTGTAGCTGACTGAACACATGGCTACGCAGTTGTTGAACAGGCGCGGGGTTTAAGATCACACGAAAGCCTTTTTCATAACTTTTCTCAATGACGAACTCTACGATCGGAATAGGGATCTCAAGTTGCACAAGTATGATCGCATTACCCACGATAGCCTCTAACGCTTCCGCTACCACTTGGCGCGTCAACCTGCCGTTCGCTCCGGGTGCTACAATTATATTATTCTCCCCTGTCGCATCAACACCGATCAGTGCCACACCCGACGGGTACTCGGTGTCCGTCGTCACAAAAGATGTGTCGATATTCTCCCGCTCGAATTGCTGAAGGGCTTGTTTGCCAAAGATGTCATTGCCGACCCGGGCAACAAATATTACCGGCAAACCCAGGCGCGCCGCCGTGACTGCCTGGTTCGCACCTTTACCACCCGGGTTCATTAGAAACTCGCCGCCAATCACTGTCTCTCCCGGCTTGGGAAGTTTCGCAGCCTTCACAACCAGGTCAGTGTTCGAACTACCCACGACATAAATAGGAATCGTCATACGCACACGTGTTATCCAAATTTTATACTCTTAAATGTATCCCGCGAAACCGACTACTAAAAACCAAATTCCTTCATTTACAGCATTCCTAATAAGCAGTCAACTTCCGTTTGATGCCTATTGTTGCATAATAAGTCTATATTTACCCTTCAATAGTAACCCTTTTCGGCTATTCCTATGGACTCAATTGAGGTGTTGTTCTCACTGATCCGCGCTATGACAAAGTCAGAGAAGCGCTATTTCCGCCTCACATCGGGACTTCAAGCCGGTGAGAAAAGCTACCTCACCTTGTTCAATCTCCTCGATAAACTTTCCACGTACGACCAATACACGACAGAAAAGCTAACCACCGTATTTCCTGCGAACACGATCGAGCCCGCACGCAAACATCTGCATCGAATGGTCCTTAGAAGTCTGCGTCTGTACGACTCCGACAAGGATATCGAATCACGACTTTCGAATCTTCTACATGAGGCGAGGATACTCCATAATAAAGGCCTCAACAAACTGGCTTTCGAACAACTTACAAAGGCCAAGTCGCTGGCGCGCAAGCGTGAAAAATTTATCTACTATGTTCTCGCTGCAAAACAGGAACTACAGTACCTGGTCAGATCGCACTTCGTCGGAGTAAATGAATTTCAGCTTCTCGAGAAACAGGAAGAGATCACCGCTCTCCTCCAACAAGAAGGCAGAATTCATCAACACGCTACGTTACATGAAGTGCTCCTCCTGCGGTACTGGAAAAATGGGATTGCACGTACCCAGAAAGAAAGTCTTATGCTGAATGATCTGTTGTTGGAAGAATATCAGTTGCTCAACGCGCCCGGCGAAAAACCGTTTGCACTTCTGGAGCATCACCTCTACTTCCAATCTACATACTTTCAGATGACCGGAAGTCCCAGCGGAAGTCTGAAAGTATTTTACGATCTCGACGCACTTTTCCAACAACATACGCACCTATGGAAAGACGAGCCATCCTCGTACTTCGATCTCCTCGATGGAATCTTGTTCGATCTGCGCTGGATGGACCGTTATGACGACATGGAGTTTTTCCTGGATCATATGAAAGAGATGCAGGCTATCGAAAACATGAACATCATTGTCACCCTACGCGTACTGGAACACGAGTTGAACCGAAAAGTGGACCAGGCAAAGAATACAGAAGCACGCGACCTCCTGGAGGCGGGACTTCCATTGGTAAATCGCAGTCTTTCGCAACTTCCGCCCAGAATCTATGCAAGCTTCGTGTTCGCAATGGTGCGCGTGTGGCTTGTCAATACCGAATATTCCAAGGCCTTAAAACTCATCAATAGAATCCTTAACCTGCCATCAAGTGCGATGAACCAGGTTCAGCATGTCTTCTTTCAATTAATACATCTCCAGATAACAGCACTATTGAAAGACAATGACAATCTTCACTATGCCATTCGTTCAGTGGAACGAAAACTACGGTCGGAGCGAAAGCTCCACGGTGTGGAACGGCTGATCCTGCAGGCGCTGAAGCGCTCAATTTCCTCGACACCCCACAACGACATCGATACAGAGATCGAAAGTCTGGAGGAGAATCCACACGAACGGCTGCTGATAAAGGAACTGTGCCTCAAATGGTGGTTGAAGAAATTAGAAACGAATTAGCACTCCCCGAACTACAAGTATTTTGACGGGAACTTCCAGGGACTTCGGTACTCCGGAATAGCCATCCTTTTCGCTTCCTTGTCTCCGACGATCTCCTCTTTCACCGGATCGAACTTGATCGATCTGCCCAACTTCAGAGAAAGGACACTCAAACTAATTGGCACATCTATCTTGATGTGATACTCCGGGTTGCATGAGGGCTGCGTCCCATTCCGGATACAATCCAACCATTCCAGTTCATGTCCTGGTGAAGGAGGAATGATGCGAGCCGGTTCGGCCTTCCCTTCCATTTTCTTTCCTTCAGGGATCAAAATATGGGATGAGTAATCGGTGGCCAGTGTCCCGTTGCTTCCGTGAAAGTATACACCCAGTCTTCTCCGGGTGCCCGTCTCATAACCTACACCGTCCTTTTCCATTTCCTGGAACGCCCACCCGTGGCTGTTGGTCGAAGACTGCATCCATGACATGGTCATTCCCGGATATCTCCACAGCACTTCATGATTGTCATAAGCATCGCCATCATCATCAATGATAAATCGACCGCCCATTGCACTTATTTCCGTTGGGTATCCGAGATCAAGCGCCCATATCGGCAGATCGATGATGTGAGGTGCCATGCCCGGCGTCCAGCCCCCGCTGAAGTCCATCCAGAAACAGTGGTAGAATGCATCCTTCACGACGTTCGGGTTAAAAGACTGCATCCTTGCGGGTCCAACCCATTTATCCCAATCCAGTCCACGTGGTGCGCTTGCCATATTGTTTCCTTTCCCGATTCCATTTGGTGCTTCATTCATAACAAAGAAACTCCGAACGGTAGCAATATCTCCCAGGTTTCCTGAACGCACCAATTCAACCATACGGCGGTAGTGTTCGCTGGCGTGGATCTGTGTACCTACCTGGCATATCACACCATGTTGGCGCACGGCATTTCTCACCGCCAGTCCTTCCGCCAGATGCATTGTCATAGGCTTCTGCAGGTAAATATGCAGTCCCGCCTCCGCAGCCTCAACAGCTTGCAGCGCATGCCAATGAGCCGGCGTGGCGATGATCACCGCATCCAATCCAGGATGATTCAGCAAATCGCGATAATCGGTGTATCCCTTGCAGGTATTGTGCTGGCTCAATATGGAATCAAGTCTTTCATCCCATACGTCACAAGCCGCAGTCAGCACTATGTCGCTGCGAGTCAAGCAAGCTTTCAGATTAGCCTTTCCCAAAGCTCCACAGCCAATGATGCCCAGGTTGATCTTGTCAGAAGGCGGAGTTTTGCCTACGGTCTTGCCCAGCACGGACGAGGGTATAATGTAAGGAGCCGCCATCCCAAGGACTGCGGCGCTTTTGACAAACGCCCTTCTGGTCAAGCCAGATGTTTCATGTTTCGTTTCCATATCGTCAGGTGTCGCTTTATAAAAAAAAAATCAATCAATCCCTTCAAGTAATTTCGTTGAGAACTCATCCCGCTGATATTCATTCCACCAGGCACGATAGGTCTCGGCGTCCTGTTCTCCCCCCTCATGGATGATCAGTCTGTAATGAAGATCGAGCGGTTTGCCTCGTTCTAATGCGTAGCGCGTTCCAGGTGTCGGGAATGTGGGTTGTACCCAGGCTAGATCCGGATATTCGACCCATGCCCCAGGATATTCGCGATTGCCTGCATGTTGGAAAACCGCCAAACCGCTCTTGTCTTGTCGTCCCTCAAATAATCCCGTAAAATCTGACCAGGCCATTCGAGTAATTGCACCTTCGTCGTCGGTGTGGTAGCTGATCGATTGATCGTCGGGAGTCTGCATCCGTAGATTAAGACCACCATAACTATCCGTTTTACGAGTAGCAATCGTAATACTATCCTTCAATGCCGTAAAACGCAAAGACAGGTCAATGATGCGCCGATCTTTCTCCGCCTTAAGTACTTTGATCGCCGCAGTTTCCCTGACAATGGCTTCTGTATCCTCCCATCTCCATTCATTCTCAGCAACAATCACTGCATAGTCGTCTCCTGGAATGAGTTTGATATTCCCTGTTGGGCGCGCAAACACTGTCTGCAACGCATAGATGTCGCCGAGTTTGGAACCCAGGTAGACCTCGGGCCATGCCCAAAACACTCCACGGTGATGGGGGTGCACGCCATCCGGCCAGTCCCGTGTCAGCATCTCCTCCCCGAGTCCGTATATTGGATGAATATAATTACTTCGCGGCACGGCATATCGCGATGCCGTCTTAAATGTATCACTTTCCCTTTTTATATAGTTTTCAGGCTTGGCGCCTTCAAGATGAATAACATCTTCCTGATAAATAGTCTGGTAGTTGTACTGTAGCACAACACGCTCACCTTCGCTGACAACTACCTGGCCAGACGTGGGGTCCTTAACCACCTGCAGTTGAGGATTCGACGTTGGTTTCTGGCATCCAGATACGGCAAATAGGATTATGCCAAGGTATACTGTGTGAAATAAAATTGATTCTCTTTTCATACTCATTATCAAATATCAAAACTTCTAAAAAGCACTATCCAACACGCGGAACTATTCTTTATAGATCCCAGACTGTTGCATTATCCCCATCAATTCCTGGACCTTCGATGGATGGTGTGATGCGACATTCTCGTTAGGAAGCATCGACTCGGAATAATCGAAAAGCTCCACTTCGTCCGGTTTTCCCTGTCTCTTCCAAAGCATTAATCTAAATTTCTCATCGCGTATCGTGTACCCCTTGGCACCAAATGCCTCTCTGGCACCGAATGCAAAATCGCGCACTTTGCGATGCGGGTCTGCGACCACTTCGGCGAGGCTGGTGCCCTCGAGATAACCGGGAACTGGCAATCCGCACAAATCTGCGAGCGTCGGAAAGATATCAACTGTCTCGGCTAGGGCAGTTGTTTTGACCCCAGGATCCTGTGCATCCGGTACGTGAATCATCAGTGGACTTCTCAGCGCCACGTCGTAGTTGGTATATTTTCCCCATAAACCATACTCACCCAAATGCCAGCCGTGGTCTCCCCATAGGACGATGATCGTGTTCTTCAGCAAGTCAAGTGATTCCAATTCATCGACAACCTTTCCGATCTGCGCATCGACGTAGCTCACTGCGGCGCAATAGCCATGTTTCAACACTTTCGCCCGTTCCTCCGTAATCACGTATCCGGACGAGTCATCCGGCCATCGGTAGTGGGTACGTGGTTCATAGCTGCCGCTGTTAGCATGCAACGAAATATGAGACTGAAGATGGGCTGGAGGATCTTGATAAGCGGCAACAGGGATCTGGTCGGGATCATACATCTCCCAGTATTTACTGGGCGCATTGAAGGGCAGATGCGGTTTGTAAAATCCAACGGCCAAAAAGAACGTATCGTCCTTTAGTTGTCGAAGCTGACGCACGGCTTCCGCAGCATTCAATCCGTCTGCATATCCATCATCGTCAACATCGGCCGACTCGAACGGAGGTTGGGGGACCACCTCCCTGTTTCTATTATATCCATAGGTTCGGGCTTTCGCCCCTTCATATGAAAAGAAAGCCCGCCACGGATCGCGCCATATTCCAACTGGCGCGTACGTCGTATCCCAGCTAAACGGAATCTCGGGGATGGTCTGAAGTGAATCGACAACACCCCCCGGTAGATGGCTGATCTTTCCAATTGAAACAGTTCGATATCCGTTCTCCCTAAACAACTGTGGCAATGAAAATATACTATCAGGGTGCCTCCCCGATTGCCGCACGTCCTTAAACACGTCCCAACTCAGCGTTCGCTTACCAGACAATAACGTCGATCTGGAAGGGCCACACGCAGCTACATAGACAAAGTGATTGTTAAACACACGACTTTTTTCGGCCAACTTATCCATATTAGGCGTGTGCATATAAGATTGTCCGTAGCAACCCAACTCCGGACGAAGATCATCTACAGCAATAAGCAGGACATTCATCCGCTCAGGAGGGGCGAAATTATTGCTACAGGAACTGGCGCATATCAACACCCATATGCACAACGTAGCCTGTCGGTAAGAATCAATCAACCTTCTCATTGAACTTATTCATTTCAGATACAAGTGTTTTCTTTAACCCGCGATAGTCACGCTGATAATCCTTGTGATCAATTAAGTTCCGAAGTTCCTGTGGGTCCCGTTGTAAATCGTACAATTCCCATTGAGGTGCATCCTCCGCCGTGTAGAAGTGGATCAACTTATGATCCTTAGTTCTTATTCCGTTGTGCGCAGGCACGTCATACTGGCCGTAGTAATGATAGTATAGCGCGGTTCGCCAATCCGCGGTCCGTTGCCCATTGAACAACGGTCTCAGACTTCTACCGTGCAGATCTCCGGGCACCGTTGCATCGGCATAGTCCAAGAGGGTGGGAGCAATATCCAGAATGGAAATCAATTCATCATTGACGGTCCCCGGTTGAATCTCTCCTGGATACCGCACCAGGAACGGCAGCCGCATAGACTCTTCATACATCCACATCTTGTTGAAAAGCCCGTGATCTCCCAAAAAGAATCCATTGTCAGATGTGTAGATTATCAGTGTATTCTCCGCGAGACCCGACTCATCAAGGTAGTCGAGCAACCTGCCAATATTATCATCCAGGGCCGCGACCAACCGCAAATATCCTTTGAAGAACGACTGATACGCCCAGTGCTTGAACTCGACGGGAGACAATCCCGCGGGGGCCTTTGCCAGAATATGTGCAGGAATAATACTATCTAATTTAGAATAGCCACAGGGTCTGTTGATCAGGTGGCTATTCTTTCTGCTAAAATCATCATTAAATGTCTCAGGCAACGGCAAGTCTTCTGTAAAAAGACTGTTATACTTCTCAGGATAAATGTGAGGCGTGTGCGGAGCTTTGTGATGCAACATCAAACAGAATGGTTCTTTTCCCCGCTGCTGTTTCAGCCAATTGATACTGAGTGTGGTCAACTCGTCTGTAACGTAGCCTTCGTACACGTCATTACTGTCCTTCCGCAATCCGTTCCCTGTAAAATTCCCAAGGAGTTTGAAATTGTAATAACTCCCCTGGCCGGGCAGGATGGCATAGTCGTCGAATCCCTGAGGTTCCGCATTCAGGTGCCACTTACCGAACAATGCCGTTCTATATCCGGATCGTTGAAGGAGTTGCGGAAATGTGGTCTGCGCATTGAATCTATCTTCGTTCCGTCTGAAACCATTGGCGGCACTGTGTTTCCCGGTGATCAGGTTTGCGCGACTCGGCGCACAAAGCGCATTAGCAGCAAAGCAGCGCGTAAACCGCATACCTTCCTGAGCCAGCCGATCGATGTTCGGCGTTTCGTTAACGCGGCTTCCATAGCTGCTGATGGCGTGGGCGGCGTGATCGTCCGCAAAAATAAAGATGATATTGGGCTGACTACCTTTACCGGGCGCAGACACATTCAAAGTTTGGGAAATCGCGGAAAGCACATTCACCAATACAAGAAACGCAAAAGGCAATATCTTGTTCTTAAGAATTTTCATATTGATACTTCAGTTCTTATTCGCGCTATCCTCACACGGTGGCTGGCAAAGTAAAAAAGGAAACCATATAGTGGCAGCAAGATCACATAGGCCCATTGAAGATTCTGCCAATCTGCCAAAACGCCGTAGAGATATGGAACAATGGCTCCTCCTACAACTCCCATGATCATCAACGCAGACCCTCGTTTCGTGTAACTACCAACGCCTTCCAGTGCCAAAGGCCATATCGAGGGCCATATCAATGCATTCGCGAGGCCGAGCAGTACAATCAACCAGATAGAGAAACTACCAACGGAGAATATTGCTGCGACCGTTAATGAAAGGCCGAGTATTGAACAGATGCGCAACGTCATCTGCTGACTGATATACTTTGGAATGAGCCAAATGCCCAGAACGTAGCTGCAAATCATGATGAGCAGAATATACGTCGGGAAGTAGCTTGCCTGGGCAAATGGTAGCTGATGGTACTCGGCATAGCTGATGATACTATCGATCACTAAAACCTCTACACCTACACTACAAAAGATCGCGACGACACCCATCACCAACTGAGGAAAACGGAAGATTCCGTACCAACTGGGCGGAGTTGTTTCATCCGATTCCTCTTGTATGTCCGGAAGCCCCGATCGCTGTATTCCGATTCCCAACACCAACAATACGCCAGCCATAACAGTGTATGGGATGATCAACCGATCGATCAAAGCCGATAACACCACCTGCTGGTCCAAAGCTGACAGACCCACTAGTGTCGCCTGCACATCATCGATCTCATTTGGATTGCTCGTGACTACACGAAGGAAAAGGACTGGTGCCAACGCGCCCGCAAGTTTATTGCAAACACCCATGACACTCATCCGGGTGGCTGCACTTTCGATAGGACCGAGTATCGTTACATATGGATTTGCAGCAGTTTGCAAGATGGTCAATCCGGTCGCCTGTATAAAAAGCCCGACCAGGAATAGATCGAATCTCATGTAGTATGCTGCCGGCACAAAGACCAGAGAACCGATCGCCATGACATACAGGCCGGCAGCCATCCCCGCTTTGAACCCCATACGCTGAAGCAGCCAGGAAGATGGTATAGCCATCACGAAGTACGATAGGTAAAAGGCAAACGCCACAAGCATAGCTGCCGAGAGCGATAGCTGCAACGTAAACTTAAAATACGGGATCAATATCGCATTCAGCCAGCTTACGAAACCAAATACAAAAAAGAGAATTCCGATGATGATTATCGGGCCGTTTTTCATGCGCATAGCGATAATCGTTATTTCGAGTTTTCGTTTCTGACTTTCCGATCGGTGGCATTTCCGCTTCGGCCATGGTCAAAACCTTGCTGCCGTTCAAGCTCGATCATGGCTTCTGGCCTGAAGTTGATGATGAACGCGCGCCGCGGCGACAACGTTGTATTTCCCCGACTATAGTGTAGCGTGGCACCGTGATGAATAACACAGGTTCCGGGTCTGATAGGTATCGCAATGCCTTCCGACTCACTGGCATCGCAAGTCAGCGCTCCACCCGCTGCTCCTGCTGCCCGGTGCGGCCGCAAGGGTAACAGGTGAGAGCCAGGTATGTACCACATGCATCCATTATCGATCGTGGCCGGGTCCAATGCCAACCAACAGCTCACAGCTCGCCGATCCGGCATGTCTATCCAGTACGCAGCATCCTGGTGCCATGGTGTCGGTGTTTTCGTTTCGGGTGCCTTATTGATCAGCATATCAAAATCCATCGCCATATCATCACCCATCAGTGCTTTCGAAACGGCCAAAGCCCGAGTATGGTACTCCATCTGGAGTAACCCCGGAACAAAATCACACGGCCACATGATCTGGGTGATATTTTCTACCTTGTCATTCGTCCCCAAACCCACACCAAGGTCCGACCTGTTACTACCTGTATCAATTGATCCATCAAGGAACTGATCGTAGATACCGCAATAGGATTCGACCAGGTCCGAAGAAATTATATCCTCGATTACCAGGTATCCGTTCGTATTAAAGAACTCGATCTGTTCACGGGTCAGCTTATTATCGTGCATGGTCGGAAACTATTTGTTTGTTTTCCCCAAAATGGTCAGTTGGAACGGCTAAAATCAGAATTTGGCGACCAAGAGTCTCACGCCCAGGTATCTTAGTACTTTTCTATACGTCGGTAGTAGGGAAGAAGTGATACGCGACGACTACATCGATAGCTGTTCAGCAATGCGGCGATGCGCCTTGAGAGCACTTGGAGGTTGCCCGGTATACTTTTTCACAACGTTGCTCAAGTACTGAGGCGAGGAGAAATTAAATTGATAAGCCACGCTTGACACCGTCGCATCAGGACATTCCGCAAGCACCTGCAAAGCCTTTTGGATGCGTGTTCGTTGGATATAATCTCCCGGCGTAAATCCGGTTTGTTCCTTAAAAAAACCTTTGAAACGGGATTCGGACAGGCAGCATTGATCCGCCAGTTCAGACAATGTAATATTTGATGAAATGTTTTCCTCGATATAAAGTAATACCTGTTCGAGTCTACTGTCTTTAGCCGCATGTTTTTTTGGGATGCAGTCCAGGAGAAGCAGGAGTAGCCGCTGCGCAATTGTTTTTATTTGAATGACACCGAGTTGTCGACTCCCCGATCGCGGATAAACGTAAAATATCTCTTCCAACAACTGCTTGATCTCCTTCTTTCCCGAAAAATGTCGCTCGCGTTGTGTGATCAACTCGCGACAAAGGTATCCGATCTCGTTCCCAGCCATCAATGCCGACGAACGAGTCGCAGGAGGAACCTCAATGATAAACCAGTACAATTGCCCCTTCCCTTCCGGGAATCCACCGGATCCGTGTAATTCACCGGGAAAATGCAGAAACACCTCTCCGCCTTTGACCAGATACCTATCCTGGTCGACACAAAACCATTGACTTCCCTTGTCGTAATAGCAGATCTCGATACGGTTGGGATGTATGTGTTCCGCAAGGCTTTTTTCGGCCTTCGTGTAGTTGTATTTTCCCAGCGTCACGAATTCAGGGTAGCGTTCGCGGTTGAAATTGATAACCTTCCTCATACTACTTTCGCTTTATCGAGCCAGCCAGCGCATCAGAGATGTGTTTAACCTGGGCTAAGAATCCGTGGGATACTCAGACTGGAAGATCTGCTTCATCAGTATCCATTTTTCGCCGGATCTTGCCCAGGGCAACGGTTGCTGAAACTTCCACATCAGTTCTTCCCACTCCCCGGCCTTGGGATTT
>CAYTMU010000043.1:31385-33794 GCA_964438975.1 uncultured Roseivirgaceae bacterium
CCGCAGCCTCATCCGGAGTCGGCCATGGAAACGCCTCGGCCGACACGAAGCCTGAATATGAAATATCGTGTAGCGCTTTCGCAATTGGAGCCATCGGTGTATGACCATGACCTACGGGCCTTCGGTTGCTGTCGGCGAAATGTACATGCCCCAGGAATTCGGCACAACCGCGGATACCGCCGGGCAAATCAGCTTCTTCAATATTCATATGAAACAGGTCGGCCAGTAACTTCACATTTGCCGTCTTCAATGTCCTTAAGAAATCGACCGCAGAGGTTAGCGTATTGATCAGATTGCTTTCATATCGATTCAGCGGCTCGTAGATCACAGGTACCCCAAGGTCCTCCGCCTTTTTTCCAAGTGCGTCGAGTCCCTCGGATAACCACGACAACGCCTGGGCGCGCTCCACACCTGGAGTGACGTTCCCCTGCATCGAACCAATGATAGCGGGCGCATTGAAGTGTGCACCGAATTCAATCATATCACCGATGAAATCGACAGCCTTTTTACGCACCGATGAATCCGGATCAGTCAAACTTAATCCATGCAGCACCTTACCCGCACCTGTCCCGGTCGCTGCCAGCGCAAGTCCGTTCTTTTCAAGAAGAGATGCAAGCTTCACAGCGTCCACAGCATCGGCACTCGCCGTAAAAAGCTCAACGCCGTCAAAGCCCAGGGAAGCGGCCTTCGCCAGACTTCCCTCCAGATCGTTCCAAAGAATCCAAGGACCGGTCTTGATAGACGGCACGAGCGCAATCGTCACACATGACTTTATCATTATCTTATTTTTCGAGATTTACCATGATCTTTGTGATAGGCCCAGGGTTGACAGACCACTCGTGAAGCGCGGCACCTGCATCATCAATACCTACTTCCTTACTGATCACCATATCAACCGGGAATTTCCCGTCTTCCAGGTATTGAATGACTTCCGGGAATTCGCCGAGGCAATTGCGCGATCCAAGGATCTCAATCTCCTTCCGAACAAACACCCCTGTATTAAACTCAACCGGAGCTTTCGCGTACCCGATGCAAACTACCCTCCCCGTGTAAGCAACTTCATCGACTGCAGTCCTGTACGTAGCCGGGTTTCCGACCGCCTCGATAATGACGTCCGGGCCATCGCCGTCGGTAATATCCATCAATGCGTCATGCAGGTCGACCTTTGAGGTGTTGATCCCTTGTTTTGCGCCTATGGCTTTCGCGATACGCATTTTTGAGTCATCAATATCAATAGCAATAACGCGTGCTCCCCGATGCACGGATCCCGCGACCGCACCTAACCCGACGATGCCACATCCAATTACAGCCACCGTATCGACCTGCGAAACACGGCCGCGGTTGACTGCATGAAAGCCCACGGTAAGAGGTTCTACCAACGCAAGCTCGCGCGTCGACAGCTTTTCAGAAAAATAGAGCTTACGCCAATCGATCGTAATAAAGTTTGTCATCGCACCGGGACGGCGAACACCCATTGTCTTATTGTCCTGGCACGCATTCGGTCGTCCCTTCCTGCAGGAGATGCAAGTGCCGCAGTTCAGATACGGATTCAACGTAACCTTCATTCCAGGTTTGATCTTGTCAGGAACGTCGCTACCGACAGCTTCTATAATCGCCCCGACCTCATGTCCCAGGATATTGGGATATTCCTGCAATTCAAAGAGACCGCGGTATCCATTGAGGTCACCACCACAGAAGCCAACCATTTGCACCCGCAGCAAGACTTCTCCGACCCCTGGTGATCGCGGCTCAACCTCGCGTATTTCAGTCTTTCCTGGTTTATCTAAAAATAAAGCTTTCATAAAGCATCGTGATTTTTTGGTAAATTATTCTCTTCTCTCCCTTCGTACCACATTCGATTCTTGACTGGCAGCACTGCCTGCGCGATCTCGTTCAGTAGCGAATACGGTATCTGAATATCCAACGCAGCAAGATTCCTCTCCACCTCCTGCGTTCGACACATTCCTACAATAGTCGTCGCGATGTCGGGATGGCTTACCGCGAACTTGATTGCCACATCGCTCAGTTGCAGGCCATACGGCTTGCATATCTTTAACAACGTGCTTTGGATTGCTCTGACTTCAGGGGGCGAGCGATGCCACTCCGGGGGAGTAGCATCAGAAAGTATCCGCTGCAAAAGAGGACCCGCGTTCATCAATCCAAATCCCTTTTCCTTTGCCAACGGAACGAGTTCGTCGTTGATCTCATCCTCCAATAAATTATAATGAGCCCAGGACAATACGGTATCAACGTTTACCTGTCGGGCGATGTGTGCCAAGTACCGGACAGGCAAACCGGTGATCCCGATATGTCGCGCCTTGCCCATCTCTTTCAACTTAAGAGCTGCGGGAATCGCTTCGTTCAAGATGATCTCTTTCTCGACGAACTCAATGTCATGCAACTGGTAGA
>CAYTMU010000044.1:0-33115 GCA_964438975.1 uncultured Roseivirgaceae bacterium
TGCTATCATTGTTCGTAGTCATTTCCTCTATCGGAAGCCAGCAATTCTTGGGCTCGCCCAAATGGCCGAGGATAGGTACTTTTCTCTCCGTCAACATCTCAAATATCGGATCGAAGCGAGGGTTGTCGATCATGATCAGATTTCCGTCTTTGTCTCGCGCCGACATACCAATGTTCTTCCATATCTTCACCGCAATCGCCCCGCCATTGATACAGGAGTCCAGCCACGCCAGGTTCTTGTCAAGCCAGTCAGGTTCATCCCATCCTTCCATCCAGAACGCAGTAACCTTCTCGACCGAGGCGGGATTGTTTTCTTTTTGAATTTCGCAGAATCGATACTGACGTCGGACACGTGCCATGTTATTTCTGGCATCCAATGCGACGTTTACCCCCCTGAAATTGAGGTCTCTGGCGACGTCCATGAAATCGTTACTCTCCGTGAATACATGAACGTGAACGTCCGTCTTTGGAACGCTCCTGAAATCGGATACCGAGTAATATGTTTCACCGTCGGACGCGGACCCTCTGTCGGACGATCCGGATGTGCAAGCCTGAACAACCAGCAATGCTGCAAGAAGTAACATCTCCCAGGCCGGGAGTCTGTTTTTAAACGATGTGAAAGAATTAGTCATAGGTCAAATATAGAAAAGAAAATAATACCACCTAATCTATACTATAAGAAAAGGTTACGAAACATACATTTTCTTTCGAATTGAATCAGGTCAGGCGATGACCACCTCGATACCTAAGGCTTCGAGTCTGGACCTCTCGTCAGCAGGAATTCCCTTGTCAGTGATCAATGTATGGATCTTGGTGACCGGCGCGATGAACGCAAAACCGCGATGGTTGAACTTGCTGGAATCGGCCACCACGATCACTTTCTTCGACATCCCGATCATGATCTGATTGAGATGCGCCTCCTCGATGTTCGGCGTCGAAATCCCGTAGTTGGTATCGAACCCATCTACCCCGAGAAATAACTGGTCGCAGAAGTAATTCTGAAACCCCTTCTCCGCGAGAATGCCGACCAGAGACAAGGAGTTCTTTCGAAGTGTCCCGCCTGGCACAATAACATTGATGTTCTTGTACTCGGCGAGAAGGCTCGCAACGTTGATGGCGTTGGTGATCACCGTGAGCTCTTCAAATTTCCCGAGGTTCTTGGCCACTTCAAATGTCGTAGAGCCAGAATCAAGAATGATCGTATTGCCCTCCTCGATCAACTCTGCCGCTCTTTTTCCGATCTCTTTCTTTTCAGGGAGGTGTTTCTTCTGCTTATCCGAAAGCGGATAATCCAGGCCAACGTGATTCTGGGATATCTTCATCGCCCCACCCCGCGCACGTAGCAGCATGTTCTTCTTTTCAAGCTGTTCCAGATCGTTGCGAATGGTGACCGAGCTGACACCGAGCGACTCACTCAGGTCATTGACACTGACCTGCCCGTGTTTTTCCAGCTCGTTAAGGATCAACATCCTTCTGCTCACTGTAGATTTCGTTTCTTTTCGCTTCATAGGGAGGGTACCGGTAAATCGTTATCGAATACGTTTTCAAATATATCAATTTTGCGGGGTACTGACTTTTGCCTCTACTCCGCCATCAGGTAGATGGCAATCAACGCGAGCACCATCCCGATGATCACCACCGGGTTAGGCATTGCGGCATATATAAGCAACGAGAGTACAATCGTGATCAACGGCGCCCCTGCATTCGTCATAGGACTGACGATGATCGCTTTTCCATAACGAAATGCGAACACAAGGAACAACGCGCCAACTGCATTGAGCAACTGAATGACTGCAGCCAGACCAGGACCTGTCCAGCCCCAGTTTATGTTTTGGTCGAAATCGGTCATCATGATCGCCGCGGGGATCAGGGCAATGCCAGCTACCGTCATATAGAAAAAGATACTCGCCGTGTTCATGTGGCGGTTGGCAGTCTTCATGAAATACGCTTGCGTACCCCACGCGGCAAACACAAACAACGCAAGTCCAATCCAACTGATGCCATGCGATCCATTTTCAGCCGGCTGCCAGGACAATAGCGGTATGGCTACCAACGCGAGCGCTATACCTGTCCAGGACCGGGTGGAAGTCCGTTCCTTCAGGAACAAAAAAGACATCAGGATCGTGAGAACAGGCGACAAGGAAATAATCGGAAACACGAGATATGCAGGACCGACGATCAACACATGGAACAGCACGATCTGCCCGATCGACCCCAGAAATCCGATGGCGAGCCCCAAGACAACTGCCCGACGACTCGTGTCCAGCTTCCAACCCGCTGCCCTCATCGCGAAGAACGACGGCACGATCATGGTCAATGCCCAGACGCAATAACCCATTGTCGCAGGAAATCCGCGCTTTTCCGGGATCTCGATCAGCGCACCCCAGACACCCCAGAACACGGTCGTTATCAACGCGTACGTAAACCACGAACGCGATTTTACCGGCTCATGCGCCAGCGGCGGATTCGTCTGTAGTTTTTTCACTTGTACTGGTTTAAGTCAGCATTCTATGGTGTTACTATTTTCAGTTTTTCTTCGATCAGTGATTTCACGGTTGCGGTGGCCTTTGGAAAGACCTTGCGCAGATCGATCTCGTCATTGTCTGCCAATACCTCCTTCAGCGAGCGCATAAATGTGTTTTTCGTTTCCGTAGCGAGATTCACCTTGGCGATACCGCGGCGAATAGCACCCTGCAGCTGAGCATCGGGAATCCCCGAGCTTCCGTGTAAGACCAGGGCAACCGGTGTGGCCTCCCGTATCTGCGACAGTAAGTCGAGTTGTAATGACGGTGGCTCCTTGTAGAATCCATGTGCCGAACCGATCGCGATCGCCAACGCAGTGACACCTGTCGCATTCACGAATTGCGCCGCCTCTTCCGGCTGGGTGAACTTCCCCGTCGATTGTGCCTGACCCAACTTGGCCACGTACCCCAGTTCCGCTTCGACATTTGCCTGGTAAGGCGCCGCGAGTCGCACAACCTCCGACGTGATCCGGATATTGGCTTCGACATTCTCTTCACTGGCGTCGATCATGACAGAGTCAAAGCCGGCGTCCAAACAGCGCGAGATCAGGTCGATGGAGCTCCCGTGATCAAGATGCAGCCACCCTTCGACTCCATATTGCTGGAGCATCTCGCGTGCCATCGCGGCAGCTACCTTCACGCCCAGGTAATCAATGGAACTCTCCGATAACTGGAGTATAATCGGTTTGTTCAATGCCGACGCCGCCTGCACGACACCTGAAAGCGTTTCAAAATTGTAAAAATTCGTCGCCAGCAGGGCCCGACCGTCGCGGCTCAATTCCGACAGTTTGTCTTTCAACAGCATTTTCATATGTAAAGGAATGCAAGTGACTCCACCGCGACCCGTCACTTCTCACCTACTGATCGCGTGCAGTCTGATACAAATATTTTTCTTCAACAAACGTCGTCAAACCTGAAAGCGAAACCGGTCGGCAGCAATACTGCGCACCGCATCCATGCTTTCGAACGCAGTCGTTCCACCTTCACCTGTCGTGTTGATCGCGCCGGTAAGCGCGCCGAACTCAAGACAGTTCTTCATATCCTTACCACGAACAAACTGATGAATAAAACCCGCGGCGAAGCTGTCGCCTGCGCCGATGCTATCGATCACCTGAGTATTCACAAACGCCGGTTGGTGAAGAACCAAATCAGACTGCCATAAAAACGCCCCTCTGCTTCCGCTTTTCACAATGATGATATTTGCACTTGGCAGCAGTGATCCAATTGCCTCCCGGACGCTGCTCAACCCCGTTATCGCGAGAAGTTCCGACTCGTTGGGTATGAATACATCGACGTACGGAAGAAGCGCAGGGAAGTCTATATCCCATTTCTCCGCCGGGTCCCATTGGGGATCAAGTGACGTGGTCAAACCAAAAGACCGCGCCTTCGAAAAAAGAGTATGAATATCAGGTTTAAGTCCGGTTGACAGGAAGACCGAACTCACGTGCAGATGTCGTGAACGACGAAGGAGATCGTCAGGTATGTCGCCAAGGCTAAACAGCGTCATTGCACCCGGATACGTGACCATCGCCCGGTCTTCGTTCTTGTTAAGCGCCACGGTAATGCCCGTGCCGCTCTTGTCCGTGAAGACAATGTGCTCGGTGTTGACACCTTTTTTCTTCAGGCTTGCGAGCACGATTTCTCCGAATTGATCTCGTGCCAGACACCCACAGAAGGCAACATGAGTACCCAATGTGCTGAGGTTGCTTGCGAATATTGCGGAACTACTCCCGAGCGTGACCGTCATCTGATCAGCTAAAACCTCTTTGCCCAGTTCAGGAAATGCGTGAATACCATTGAGAATGAGATCGACATTTAACTCGCCGGCTACCAGTACATCGTATGTTCTCTCAGAAGACATCCGGATAATAAACTAGATCAGGGGTTGAGGTCATAAATCTGCACACCTTCCACCACGCGTGTGATAGCCCCGGTGGCCGAGGGCGCATCGGGCCTTAATCCCAATTTCAGCGACTTGTAGAAACCCAGTATCTGCGCGGGCAGCACACTGCATACCGCGAGGTACTCCTCATTAAGTCTGGCCCCGTTATCGGAAAGATAGAATATATGATCGAGATCTATGCCGGGTATGCGACTTTCCATGACCCCGACTTCCATCAGCGGGGGTCTTCCCTTCTTCATCGACCCCAGAAGATCGCGCTCATACTTCAGCACATATTCCCGGTTGGAGAAAATATAGAAGACAAGGGTGGAATCGTCTATTACAGCTTTCGGGCCATGTCGGAATCCGAGGAATGAGTCCTCCTTACAGACCACCTGACCATCGGTGAGTTCCTGGATCTTGAGGTGCGATTCCCTCGCGGTACCGAGGAGCGGACCAGAGCCCAGGAAGAAGGCACGGCGAAAATCTTTTTCCGCGATCCGTTCGAGATCGCGGGAATAGTGTTCGATGATCCTTTGCCCGTAGGTAGTCAGCAGGTCGATGTCGTCTTTTTGAGCATCGAGGTCTTCAAGATGTGCGATCAATATAGCAGCCAGCAGCATCCCGGTGTAACTGCTCGTCATGGCAAGGCTCTGGTCGTTTGCCTCCGGAGGTAGCGAAAAGACGACCTTCTCGTGTTTAGTGGTATAGTTGGCAAGCTGCCCTTCGGCGTTGCAGGTGATGATCAGATGGTAACAGGTCCGGCACAACTCTTCTGCTAGAGCAACCGTGGCGACACTTTCAGGACTGTTTCCCGAGCGCGCAAATGAGATCAAAAGAGTTGGTACGTCGCGTTGCAGATAGTCTTTCGGATGCGACACGAGGTCTGTCGACGCAATCGCCACGGTCGCGACGCCAAAACGCCGTTGCATCATCCCGACGAGCGATAGTCCGATGTAGGCGCTGGTACCAGCGCCTGTGAGGACGATCTGTTTGATATCGGGTAATACACGTCGGAGGAATGATTCCAGCTCGGGTTTGCTCTTCTGCATCTTCTTCCAAATTGACTGCCAGAGCTCCGGCTGCTGTGAAATCTCCCGGGCAGTATGGATAGCTCCCTGCTCGATGAGGCGTTCGGAATCCACACCCAAGTACTTCATAGCTGTTGTCTTTATAGCTACAATAATAAGCACTAAATCCTTCGTTTTGTTAATTTACACATCACTAATCTTTTATTTTATTTCCAAATTACCATAATGACTTATTTTTCATAACTATTAGCCCATTGAAAGGAAAGAGACAGGCGCTGTGACGGATGTGATTCAAAAAAAATAATAAACCAATAATTCCTATTGATTTTATATACATAGATTTTATATTTGCATAATAATCTACTTAATCGATAGACTTTATGAATTTTTATTACAGGTTACTTCTGACAACAGCAATAGCGGCCGTTTTCCTGCCTGCATACGGGCAGCCTGACAACAGCAACAACAAACTCGTGATCGTGACCGGCGCGCGCTTTTCCTATGAATTGATTGAGAAATGGATCGAAGAATACTCCCGCGTCAAACCCGACGTACAAATCATAATAGAGTCGCGTGGTTCAGCGGATCCGCTGAGGTTCGACATCCTGGCCGAAGTCTATGAACATCCCCGCGAGGTTCGAGTACTCCGCAACTACCTCTACATCGGGCGCTACGCGGTACTGCCCGTGGCCAACAGCTCCTCTTCCTTCGCGAAGGAATACGCGCAAAAAGGTGTCAACCAATCGGTACTCAAAACGATCTTCTTCCACGACATTTTCGCGGGGGAGAACAAGCGTCAGACAATCGAATATCCCTTCACAACTTACGCGCGGATGCAGAAAGCCGGGGCTCCCTCCGTTTTCGCAGAGTATTTCGGATACGACCAAAAGGACATCAAAGGAACACGTATTGCAGGCGCAGACTCGCACCTTTTGAAGGTGTTGCTCCGCGATACCTCCGCCGTCAGCCACCTTCCTCTCCCGCTCATCTATGACCTGCACGCACGCCAACCGATCGATGGCCTCGCGGTGTTGCCTCCCGATCTCAACGGAAACAATAAGGTCTCCGCCGATGAGAAATTCTACGGCAACCTGGATGTGGTGATCGAACGGTTGGAAAATGCGAATCCAAAAGACATCAAGAATATCCCGATAGCATATCTCCACCTGTCGGTCAGCCGCGACCAGGCATCCGCTGAGGCTGTTGATTTCCTCATCTGGATTCGTGAGAATGGTCAGGCATACTTGCACTCGTATGGATTCCTCCAACCGGAAGCCGACCGGATTGGCGATGTCCTGACTTCACGACGCCGGTAATCCACAACAAACCCGACGATCTGCTATGAAGCCGCGACGTCTCTTGCACGACCGATGTTGTCACGGATATCCGGCACGCTAACACAACAGCGTTCCCCCTCCTTTTTCATTTCCAAGCGACAAACATCAACCACCATGAAAACAACTTTTCAAATAGTCACGATATTTTTCTTTCTGACGTCACTCTCATATGCGCAGAGTATTACTGGAACGGTCAGCGACCAACGGGGAGAGCCGATTGTCGGCGCGACCGTCGTCGTCAAAGGCAACAAACTCTACTCAATCACCGATATCGACGGCAAGTTCGAACTCGCAGCACCGGCTCAATTGCCATTCTCCGTTACGATAAGTTCGACGGGATTCAAGTCGCAACACCTGGAAATATTTGAGCTGCCTGAAGAACCGATAGAGATCGGTCTCAACGACGACAATGTATTGTCGGAAGTTACCGTCACCGCGCGGCGCAGGATAGAGACATTGCAGGAGATTCCGATTCCGGTATCCGTCATTTCCGGCGACCTCGCGGAGGACGCCGGGGCATTCAATGTCAACCGGGTGAAGGAACTCGTTCCAACGGTACAGCTATATTCTTCAAATCCGCGAAACACGACGCTGAACATCCGCGGACTGGGCTCTACATTCGGGCTCACGAACGATGGGATCGACCCGGGTGTCGGATTCTATGTCGACGGTGTCTACTACGCACGCCCCGCAGCAGCCACCCTCGACTTCATCGATATTGAGCAAATCGAAGTGCTGCGCGGGCCTCAGGGGACGCTATTCGGAAAAAACACGACCGCGGGGGCGTTCAATGTGACTACCCGGCCGGCAAGCTTCACTCCCGGTGGCATCATTGAAGTCGGGTATGGCAATTACGGTTTCATTCAGGCAAAGGCTTCCGTTACTGGCCCCCTGGGGAAAAAATTTGCTGCGCGCGTTTCGTTTTCAGGAACCCAACGGGATGGCCTGCTTTACAATGTCAACTCGCAGAAATACCTCAATGACCTCAACAATCTCGGCGTGCGAGCGCAGTTGCTATTCAGGCCCAACGAGCACCTGAGGATCACATTGTCCGCCGACAACACCCGACAGCGACCCGATGGCTACGCACAAGTCGTCGCCGGCGTTGTTCCTACCCTTCGACCGGCTTACCGCCAGTTCGATCAGATAATCGCAGATCTTGGTTATGAATTGCCAAGTCGCGATCCGTTCGACCGGAAGATCGACCACGATACTCCCTGGAGATCAGGTAACGACCTGGGCGGTATCTCGCTCAACGTAGACGCGACGCTTGGAAAAGGCACACTGACATCTACCACGGCCTGGCGCTATTGGGACTGGGATCCGTCTAACGACCGCGACTTCACAGGACTTCCCGTATTGAGTCGTTCGGAAGGAACTTCGCGGCATCGCAACTGGTCACAGGAAATACGCTACGCCGGAGATCTCTCCTCAACACTGAGTGGTGTGATCGGCGTGTTCGCGATTGGCCAGGATCTCAACACCGACCCGGTTCACACCGAGGAATCGGGATGGGCCCAGTGGCGATTCGCGCAAAACACAACCAGCGAATTGTGGCAAACCCCCGGGCTGTTCGATCACTACGGGATACGCACCAAGTCACAACTGCAATCACTCGGGGCAGCTTTGTTTGCCCAAGCCGACTGGGCGATAACAGAACGCTTTCACATCCTGCCGGGACTCCGTTACAACTACGATAAAAAGAAAGTCAACTACGATCGACAGACGTACGGTGGGTTGCAGACGGACGATCCGGATCTACTGGCCATCAAACGCGCGGTTTACAGCGACCAGGCATTTGTAGCGGACGTCGATGAGTCCAATCTTTCAGGACAACTCACCTTGTCATTCCGGCCTTCTGCGAACATCAGCACGTTTGCCACCTATTCCATAAGCTATAAACCTGTTGGGGTGAATCTCGGCGGCCTCCCCACGTCCTCTGGGGAAGTCATGATAGATCTGGCCCAGGTCAAGCCCGAATACGTGCAGCATATCGAACTTGGCATCAAGAGCAATCCCAGTTCGAGTTCAACGCTCAACCTGACGCTGTTCAACACCGATGTCGACGACTTCCAGACGCAGGTGCAATCGGCTGAGGTGGGCGTGAACCGCGGCTATCTCGCGAACGCGGAAGCCGTGCGCGTAGCCGGGGCCGAACTCGACGGGAACATCCGCCTCTCGCGCAATCTTTCGTTTTACGGTGCGGTGGCCTACACCGATGGAAGGTATGAATCCTTTACCAATGCACCCGTTCCCCTCGAGGAGACCGGGGGACCTTCGGCGTTCAAGGACATTTCAGGATCGAGATTGCCCGGCATATCCAAATGGGCAGGATCCCTGGGAGGGGAAGTTCTCTCGAACCTCGTTTCTGTGATCGGCCAGGAAAGCAAGCTCTTCGTCGCTTTCGACGGCTACTTCCGGTCGTCATTCTCCTCAAGCCCCTCACCGTCGGCGCACCTCAACGTAGACGGTTACGCGCTGATCAATGCACGCGCAGGGTTTCGCGCAACGTCGGGACTATCGCTTACAATCTGGGCAAGAAATATACTTGACAAGGATTACTTTGAACAGCTTTTGCCCGCTGCAGGTAACGCCGGGCATTACGCAGCCGTGCTTGGCGATCCGCGTACCTATGGCGTGACGCTGCGGTATACATACTAATTCGTTCAACTTCCACGCGCTTCGGGCGCGTGGAAGTTTCTTTGCGGATCTTCCGGACATGTCGATAGTCGGCTGCCCCGATCACTCCTGGCTGTACACCTGATAGGCCTTTTCCGCCACGGTGTTATCCATTCCATCGCGGTGGATGATAAGCCTATAGCGAAAACCAAGACCTTCTTTTCCCACACTCACTGGCACTCTTCCTGGAAAGACCGGATTCTGCATGCTCTTTTGCCGGCGAAGGATCCACGGCTCGGGGTGGCCGGGATTAGACGGATGCGTGAGTACCAACACCCCGCTTTTTGCCGGTGTACCGTCAAATGAACCGATCATGTTCATCCACGGACCCGCTTCAACCGGTTCGGACTTTGGTTCAACTTCGCCACCGCGAGCGACGAACATGATATCAGGAGGAAGGTTAAACCGCAAAGAAAAACCGCCGTAACCTTTATCGTTATCAGCTCCGCCTACGCGCAGATCATCGATCAATTGAACGAGACGAAAATCATAGTCGATCACCCGCTGTCCGTCGCGCGATTCATGAACGGTGACGTTCACTATCTCCTTCGCGATCGCTTCCGACTTCCCCTCAAGAGAAACCCACCAGAGAATTTCGCCGCTTACACGGATATAACTGTTTCCCCGGGTTGTTTCCACGTTGGCAACCCTCCAGGAAATATTGTCCCCCATCCATCCGTTTGCAACTGCTGAATCCCCGACAAGTATCTGATGCCACGCGGTGAAGATGCCGTGCTGGTGGCGGTGATCTTCAGGAAAGTCCTCGGTGATCACCGTTCCGTCCAGGCTGTACAGCGGATGCACGTAGCCCGCGCGTTCATACTGTCCCTGAAAAGATTTTGGTTGAACCTGGAAGAAAAGAACCGGCAAGCCATCCTCGCTAATAGATATGCCCTGAGGATCTACGTTGGAGTCTAGCCGCGCGGTGTTGCAGCTTGTGAGAAGGATCGCGACGCAAAGAAGGGGGTGTGCGATAGCGTTCCCAAGATAATGACTGATAGTTGATCTCATGGACTGGCGGTTGAATCAGTCCTCAAATCAACAAATTATTTCTGCCCGATAGAAGTAGTGGTGTCAGATATTCTGTTGCGAATTACTCCACACCAGATTGATCAGGTAGAGATACCGGGTTAATTGAAAATCGTTCCTGGCCAGGATATGAAGCTTTTCAAGGAATACGGGTTCATCCGAAAATACGTCCCGAAAATTGTCAAGTTTAAGAGCGAGGATATCTCCGTTAGTTGATGTGAAGAAATATCTTGCGACGCGCTGTTTGCCCCGTTGGCTGTACGTACGATATATCGGGATTTCATCGCCCGGATTGATCAACTCAAAGCTCTTGCCCTTAAAAAAATGATACTCGTTGCCGTTGCAATCCCGGTATCCATAAATGTCCCGACGGAGAAAACTGTGTGTCTCTGATTCCCGTACTATCTTGATAGCAGAATGCTCGCGGACAAAGCCAGTTGTAATTCTATGGTCTTCGGCTTTGCAGTCAATAGCCAGTGAAAGAGTACCTGAACGGCGGTCATGCTCCGAACTGTATACTCCACAGTTGCCGGGAACTCCCTTGACGTAATTCGCGCCACCGAGAAAACCGAGCCCGTTCCATTGAACCTGTGAGCTCGTCTTGTCACGAAACTGGCACAATGCCTCCGGGCCGGTCGCAACGAAAACAAAAAATATGATCCACTGACTGCGCATGTTTGAATCTTGAGAAGTAAAGATAATGCTGCCGATGCATTCATGCGAAAAAAAAAGTGCCTGCGTCGAGATGATTTGTTAAGTCCTTCAGATCAAAAATTCCATGTTGAACAAAAAAACTGCGATGTAATGAGGACTTCGCCCTTTCTGGCACCCACTCATCGGCAAAATGGGTGCGTTTTTAAATAACATAGCCTCCAAAACGACGGTAATATGAATATTGGAACACAGAGTGCTGAAATGTATCTTTAGCGCACGAAATATTTTCATGAGCGAATCAGCGATTCTTTGGGGTGGTTTCAACCTGTTTGTACTTGGAATGTTAGCCCTTGACCTTGGTGTCTTCCATCGCCAGGCCCATGTAGTAAAAGCAAAAGAAGCGCTGATCTGGACAGGCGTATGGGTTGCACTATCAATGGCATTCAACGTCTTCATCTACTACTTCATGGGGCAGGAAAAGGCGTTGGAATTCTTCACTGCCTACCTGATAGAGAAATCATTGAGCGTCGACAATATTTTTGTGATGATCATGATCTTCTCGTACTTCCACGTTCCGAAGGAGTACCAACACAAAGTTCTCTTTTGGGGTATACTCGGTGCGCTGGTGATGCGCGTGATCTTCATTTTCGCAGGTATCGAATTGATCGACAAATTCCATTGGCTCATCTACATCTTTGGCGGGTTTCTGATCTTCACTGGTCTCCGTATGCTCGCGGGAGGTGAGCCTCAACTCAAACCGGAAAAGAACCCACTCGTAAAGTTCGCGAGGAAACTCTTTCCTGTAACACCTGATTTTGAACAAGACCGCTTCTTTGTAAAGCGCAACGGCCAGACATGGGCGACTCCGCTATTCATCGTGGTAGTGATGATCGAAGGCACCGATCTCATATTCGCGGTCGACTCGATTCCGGCGATCCTGGCGATCTCCGATGATCCTTTCATCGTTTATACTTCCAACGTCTTCGCCATCCTGGGACTGCGATCGCTCTATTTTGCGCTGGCCGCGATAGAGCAGTATTTCCAGTACCTCAAGTACGGTCTCGCGACAGTCCTCGTCTTTGTCGGTACAAAGATGTGTTTGACTGACACCGTTAAAGTGCCGATTAAGGTCTCGCTTGCCGTGATCGTCATAACACTGATCATCTCCATGCTCGCTTCATTGTGGTTCGGGAAGCGGAAGGATCCACAGGAACCGAGTGAAACTGCCGAATAGCCGTATTTATGCCCTTTTTTCATAACTTTGGAACAAAACAGGGAAATACTATAAACACGAGGAAAAGTTTCTTCCTACCTTTGAGAACATGAAAGCGCGCAGAGCGATAGGAGCAATACTGATGGCATGGCTGGTGTTATTTTCATCAACCAGCTTTTTCATCGGCATACACCTTTGTATGGGAGACATCCAGGGTGTCGCGTTCCTTTCAAACGTTGGGACGTGCGCTATGGA
Organism: uncultured Roseivirgaceae bacterium; assembly: GCA_964438975.1. GTDB lineage: Bacteria > Bacteroidota > Bacteroidia > Cytophagales > Cyclobacteriaceae > Chryseosolibacter. The sequence goes on from CAYTMU010000044.1 coordinate 12,602, forward strand.
AGAGCAAGTACCTCCCTGTCACAAACCTGTTCAGGATTCCTGTTGTGAGGATGAAACGGTTGTTCATGACGCCTCCGAGGTCATCAAGTTGCCGACCGTATCGCTGAATGCCGGGTATGTCGCAATTGACGCCGGGTTACCGCCAATTCCCCTGGCTGAAATTGTACCTTCATCACTGGTTACGAATTTCCCTGACTACGATCCGCCATTGCGATCCCGCGACCGCACGATCCAATATCGTGTACTAGTGATTTAATCCCATCATTTTTCCACGGGGCCTCCTCAGGTATAGGTATCCGCTGAAGAGCGATCCTATCACCTTCTATCTCTATTTATAGTCCGGTATTCATCAATCAACTCCGCGACCTCAATTGCGGATCTTAAGCAGATGTTATGATCGAAGGATTGATTTCTTTTTCGATGCGAAACAGGTTCCTGGTTCTTCTTGTTGCCGGAGGCCTGTTTGCGTGGGGATTGTATTCAGTGCGCGAAAACAAGATCGACGCCATTCCCGATTTGTCCGAGAATCAGGTTATTGTCTACACGGAATGGATGGGGCGGAGCCCTCAGATCATCGAAGACCAAATAACTTACCCATTGGTAACAAACCTCCAGGGACTTCCGCATGTGGAGTACGTAAGGGGTTCGTCCATGTTTGGGATGAGTTTCGTGTACGTAATATTTGATGACGACACGGACATCTATTGGGCCCGCGAGCGCGTACTTGAGCGTTTGAACTACGCCAGTCGGCTGCTCCCCGACGGAATTTTGCCGACGCTGGGACCCGATGGCACCGGAGTTGGCCATATCCTGTGGTATACCCTTGAAGCGCCTGAACTTGATCTGGGTGAGCAACGCGCGCTCCAGGACTGGTACGTAAAGTTCGCGTTGCAAAACGTGGAGGGGGTAAGTGAGATTGCTTCCTTTGGGGGTCTGCAAAAGCAATACGAAGTATCGCTCGATCCCAACAAACTCACCTACTACGGTCTCTCAATCCCGGACGTGATCCAGACCATCCGCACAAACAATAACGAAGCAGGCGGACGCAAGTTGGAAATCGGAGGCATTGGATATGTGGTGAAAACGACCGGCTACCTGCAATCCATCGAAGAGATTGAGAACCTTCCGGTCAAGACAGTCAACAGTATTCCCGTGAAGGTGCGAGATCTTGGTACTGTGCAAATGACCGGTGAGGCTCGGTTGGGTATTTTTGACCTCGACGGAGAAGGCGAAGTGGTCGGTGGGATCGTCGTCATGCGATATGGGGAAAATGCTGACGAGGTGATCACGAGGGTAAAGCAAAAGATGGAGGAAGTCGCAAAAGGACTTCCCGGCGGGATGAGGTTCAACATTATCTACGACAGGAGTGAACTGATCCGCGAATCCATTTCATCGATCAAAACAACACTGATCGAAGAGATGATCGTAGTGTCAATCGTGGTCCTGCTTTTTCTATGGCATTGGAGAAGCGCCGCCAGTATCATCATCCAGATCCCCATCACGATCGCCACAAGCTTCATCCTGCTGAACCTCTTCGGCGTCACCTCCAATATCATGTCGCTGACAGGAATCGCGCTTGCCATCGGTGTCATTGTTGACAACGGGATTATTATGGCAGAGAACTCTTACAAACACCTGTCTACGCGCTTTGAAGAACTTAACCCGGAAACAAAAAAACAATAGCCATGATCAGGAAGTTGTTCAACAGAAGCTACCGCCCGATCGACGAGGCTGAAAGGCTGGCGATCATCGAACGATCCTCGAAGCAAGTATCGCGAGGTGTATTTTTTTCAACCGTTATCATCATCACCTCTTTCCTGCCAGTATTTATGTTGACGGGTCAGGAGGGGAAGCTCTTTCACCCGCTGGCGTTTACAAAAACTTTTATCATGATCGTCGATGCGATACTGGTCGTAACCCTCGCGCCGGTGATCATCTCGTTTTTCATGAAGGGGAAATTTGCCAACGAACGTAAAAATCCACTCAACAATTTCCTTGAGCAGGTATACGAGCCGATCATCCGGGTTTGTATGAAGTGGCGCAAAACGACAATCGGTGTCAACATCGCCGCGCTGGTAATCAGCATCCCCTTGCTGATGAGTCTCGGTACAGAGTTCATGCCTCCTTTGGATGAACAATCGATCCTGTTTATGCCTGTCACACTTCCCGACGTTTCAAACGATGAAGTAAAGAGAATCCTGCAGGTACAGGACAAGATCATCAAATCGGTACCCGAGGTTGACAAGGTCCTCGGAAAAGCCGGCCGTGCTGCCACTGCCACAGACAATTCGCCAATCAGTATGATCGAAACAATTATTATGCTTAAACCAAAATCAGAATGGCGGGAGGGCATGACCAAGAACGAGATCATCAGTGAACTAGACTCAAAATTGCAAATACCGGGGGTGGTAAACGGATGGACACAGCCGATCATCAACCGCATCAACATGCTATCGACCGGCATTCGCACTGACGTCGGCGTCAAGGTATTCGGTCGGGATCTCGACAGTATCGCATCGATCTCCGAGCGCGTCAAGACGGCACTTCAGCGAGTCCCCGGCGTAGAAGACCTGTACGCCGAGCCCATTACCGGTGGAAAATACCTAACAATCGATGCTGATCGCGAGGCATTGGCCCGTTACGGACTCAGCATAGATGATGTAAACACAGTGGTGGAGTCGGCTATCGGCGGATCGCCGGTCGGACAAACCATCGAAGGACGCGAGCGATTCGCCATTAGTGTGCGACTAGCTCAAGACTTCCGCAATAGTATCTCCGACCTCCGGCGCATCCCAATGACAACGCCATCGCAGGGAACGATTCCGTTGTCAGCTGTCGCTGCAATACGATTTGAGAACGGTCCGTCAATGATCACGTCCGAAAATGCCATGCTGCGCGGTGCCGTATTGTTCAACGTCAGGGGTCGCGACCTCGGCAGTGCCGTAGACGAGGCGATAGCCACCCTGGATGGAAAAATGAATGACCTGCCAGAGGGCTATTTCCTGGAGTGGAGCGGTCAATACAAAAATCTTCTGCGCGGGCAGCAAACGCTCATCGTAATCCTGCCTGTTGTGTTATTGATCATTTTCATATCTCTGTATCTCGCCTTCCGCTCGATAAGGGAAGCTTTCTTCAGCCTGATCACCGTTCCGTTTGCACTGATCGGCGGCGCCTATATGGTATATATATGGGGTGCCAATCTCTCCGTAGCTGTCGCCGTAGGCTTCATTGCGCTGTTTGGTATCGCAGTAGAGACCGGTGTCGTTATGGTGATCTACCTAAACGACGCTATGCAGCAACTCGTGCTAAAACGAGGCAATTCACGCGACACGATTTCGCGGGACGAACTTCGGGAGTACGTCATCGCAGGTGCCGCCAAACGACTGCGCCCCAAAATAATGACGGTATCCGTCGCGCTGTTCGGTTTAATACCCGTCTTGTGGTCGACCGGCGTCGGAAGCGATGTTATGAAGCCCATCGTGTTGCCAATGATCGGCGGAGTGCTGACGTCGTCTACTCACATCCTCTTGGTCACGCCGCTGATCTTTCTGATGACAAAAGAATATGAATTAAGAAAATTCGGCAAACTGCAAGTCTATGAAAGCACACATTAAAATCTTCAATATAAATTTCCGCAGGCTTTGCTCGATCGCACTCGTGGCTATCACGTGGCCTGTTGACAGTAGCGGTCAGGTGATTGCGTTAGACAGTGTTATTGCATCGATCGATCGCAACAATCCCACATTAAAACAATACGATAGCAGGGTACTTGCATATGAAGAATACGCAGAAGGTGCTTCTGCATGGATGGCACCGATGGTCGGTGCCGGCCCATTCATGCGACCGTATAGACCAGCCGAAGCGACGCATGAACGCGATGAAGGAGCATGGATGTTCTCCGTTGAGCAAGACATCCCGAATCCTGCAAAACTCCGGGCGACGAGGGACTACATCCGATCTCAGGGCGTTGTCGAAGGTCAAAGTCGGGCGATCGCTCTGAACAACTTGCGCTCAGAGGCTCGATTACTCTATTATGAGTGGCTCGTCGCCGAAGAGAAAATGGATCGGCTACAAAAAAATGCGGAACTCATGGACTTCCTGGTCCGTCTTGTGCGCATACGGTATCCATATAGTCAGGAAAGTCTCGGTAATATCTACCAGGCTGAAGCCCGGCTCGCTCAAACAGAGAACATGTTGCTGACAACACAAGGAGAGATCGATCAAAAGAGGTACCGCTTGAAGGTCCTCATGAATCTTCCTCAGTCCGATTCCATCGCTGTTGATACAACGACCAAAGTTCGGTTCGAACCGATACGAATCGCCTACGACACCGCCGGACTGCGAGATAAACGAAGCGATGCACGACAGATCGGGCAGCTGATAGAAACAATGAAACTCAATCAACAAGTCGAAAGCTTCCGATCCAAACCCGACTTCCGGGTCCGGATAGATCACATGCAAGCAATTGGTAATATGCCGAATCAGTTCAGCGCAATGGCGATGGTCACGATCCCGATCGCGCCATGGTCCTCGAAAACGTACCGGTCGGGTATCAGAGGTGTGCAATACGAGATCGAATCACTGGAGAGGGAGCGCGAAGCTATTCTGGCCGAAGCACGCGGCAGGTTGTCGGGTATAGCCAGCCGTATCACACGCACACAGAGACAGCTCGAGAACTACCGAACCAAAATACTTCCGGCACTGCACAAAGGATATCAATCCCTGATCATCGCTTACGAAGAGAACCGCGAGCAATTGCCCGCTGCAATCGACGGATGGGAAGCGATCAACATTGCGGAAACTGAGTATCTCGACAAGTTGGAGGAGTATTACACCCTTATCGCGAACTATGAAAAGGAAATTGAAAAATAAGAGCCTGATAACGTTGCTTGTCGTACTGCTTATGGCGTGTGCCGGACGGGAGGTCGCGCATGAACATACCTACACGTGTCCAATGCATCCGACTGTGTTATCTGATCGACCCGGCGCCTGTCCGGTGTGCGGCATGGACCTCGTCCGAACCTACCGGGGGGACACCGACGCGGAAATAACGTCGGACCTCATACCCTTACTCGCTTCGCCTGCCAAATCCGTCGTATCCAACGTCAAAACGATCAGAGGAGCATACAAGTCAGCTCCCTCGACTGTGGACGTGGCGGGTGTTGTCACGTATGATACCCGACGTATCTATACGATCCCGGCACGCGTCGGGGGACGTATTGAGAAAACATTCATTCGTCATGAGTTTCAATCCATATCGAGAGGGCAAAAAATTGCAGAGATCTACAGTCCCGAGATGACCGCCGCGCAGCGAGAACTCATCCAGCTATTGGTGAACGATGGCAGCAACGAGACGCTCATCAACGCCGCAAAACAGAAACTTCAGCTTTTGGGGATGAGTGAACGGCAAATCCGGGATGTGAGTAGCACGCTGCAGTCCGCCAACACTGTCGCGGTATACAGTGCATATTCGGGATACGTCGTTCGGCCATCCGTTGACCCCTCACCCCTCTTCCGCACAGGCGACTACATCGAGCGCGGTGAGGCGTTGTTCACAGTCGTTGCTGACGAAGCGCTGCGGATTGACCTTTCATTGCCGGGATCGTACGGCGCGCTCGTGACCGAAGGAACATCCGTCAACTTGCGGTTAACCGCAGAGAACCCAGCAAATGCCACAGTCGAGTTCGTACAGCCCTTCATCACCGAGGGCGAGCGATTTCTGCAGGTAAGGGTTCGGACCAACGAAATGAAGAAGCTCCGCATCGGCGAATTGGTTAACGCAACGATCGAACTCGGTTCCATGGAAGGATTGTGGGTACCAAGAACCGCCGTACTCTCCCTCGGCCTTCAGGACGTAGTTTTCCTGCACGAACGGAGTGTTTTCAAGCCTAAGCGCGTGACCACCGGCGCATCGGCAAATGGAGAGATCCGAATTGAAGGTGGGCTCACTTCTACAGACGAGATCGCAGCAAACGCGCAGTTGCTGGTCGACAGTGACAGTTTCATCAAACCAGACCGCTAAAATGAAAGTAGTAATAGCATTCTTCCTTATCGTCGCGGCCTTCGCGTGTTCGCGACAACAGGAGCATTCCGCACATGATCACGAACTGATCGAATCACAGACGGCGTACACTTGTCCCATGCATCCGCAGGTCGCGCAGAAACACCCGGGACAATGTCCCATTTGCGGAATGGATCTGGTAGCGAAGTTGGGTGAGCCGTCAACACATGCAATCATGTTAAGCGACCGGCAGTTGAAGTTGGGCAACATTACAACGCAACGCGTATCCGCGAAGCGGCTGGACGACACGCGGGTCATCAACGGAAAGGTGGTCGTGGATGAAAATCAGAGCCAAGTCATCAGCAGCCGGGTGACTGGCCGAATTGAGAAACTTTACGTGAAGGAAACAGGTAAGGAAGTTGTACGCGGCCAACCATTATACACATTGTACAGTGAAGAATTCGTGACGCTGCAACGGGAATACGTACTGATAAAACAATATAGAGCACCGACATCGGACTCAGCCCTGATGCCATCCCCTGAGGCGGCCGCGCGAAAACTCCGGTTGTACGGCATGACTGACAGACAGATCAATCAGTTGAAGCCAGACAATTTTCAGACTAAAATGGCATTTATGGCACCTGCTTCAGGTATCGTGACCGATATCGCCGTAGCAGAAGGCGAATACATCGCAGAAGGCTCCGTCTTGTACAGGTTGGAAGATATGAACACTGTGTGGGTCGAGGCCGAATTATATCCATCCGAAGCAGCACTGGTAAGTGTGGGCGACAAGATCCGTGTTTCGGTCGACGGCCAGAACACCCAGTTGCTCGAGGCTGATGTATCATTTATCAATCCCGAATTCAGAAGAAGTACGCAGGTCACCATCATGCGCGCCTCCCTGGGAAATACAAAAAATCCATTGAAGCCGGGTCAACAAGTCCGCGTCGCCCTGACACGCACAACTTCTGACGTAATAACAGTTCCGATCGACGCTGTTATCCGCGATCAGCACGGAAGCCATGTATACACACAAAACGGGAACAACACTTTCCAACTGCAAGCCGTGACAACGGGCGTTGATAACGAAGATCAAGTGGAGGTCGTCCGGGGATTGCATCAGGGAGACACTGTTGTCGTTACCGGGGCGTATTTGCTTTACTCAGAAATGATCCTCAAACACGGTGGGTCGCTCTCTTTTCAAGACCTGAGCTTGAAAAAACAGGACTAAATATGTATTATTCTTTTTGCAACCCAAATTCCTACTTTATGAAAACGAAATCACTAATCCTAACTTCGCTTTTTGCAGCCACAGCGTTGGTCTTCAGTTGCTCCGGAGATAAACATAATGACCACAGCAGCCAGGAAGAACACCATCATGACCACGCCTCCGGGTCGTCAGCAACAGCGGAAGCACAGAAGCCGCAATTTGAAGTCGACAAGAAATTCCGGGAGCAACTCACAGAAGTCTTCGACTCTTATGTGGACCTCCAGGAAGCCTTTGTTGCATCCAATGTTAAAGAAGTCCAGCAGGAAGCATCGGAGACGGTTCGTGCCTTGAAAGAAGTTGACATGACATTACTGAGCGGTGCCGCGCACAATGACTGGATGGTCCATGTCGCAGGAATGGAATCTTCACTTGATGCCATTCGTTCCGACGAAGACATCGAAAGCCAGCGAAAATCTTTCAGTGCGCTGACGGACCACCTCTATAAGAGCGTAAAGGCCTTCGGTCTGAACGACGATCAGGCTTACTATACCTATTGCCCAATGGCCTTCAACAATGAAGGCGGCTACTGGCTCGCGGATGAAGAAAAGATCAGCAATCCCTACTTTGGAGACAAGATGCTCCGTTGCGGGCATGTCAAGGAAAAGCTGCAATAGCGTACCGCCTACTGTGCCTTTTTCCCGGCAGCCAGCAATGCGCTGAGTTCCTCGCGGACGTTCCTGAAACGTGGATCGTTCGCGAGGTTCTTATATTCATGCGGGTCCTTCTTGTGATCGTAGAGTTGTACGCCTTCCTTGCCCTGGTCCCACTCGGTGTATCTCCAACGTTCGGTGCGTACGCTCCGGCCTTCGATAGACCTCGACCGAACCACCTGAGTGAAGGCGGGGTGGTCCCACTTCAGCTTTGGATTGTTCAGCAGGGGGGTGAGATCGGTGCCCTGCAGGTACGAGGGCGGCGTCAATCCGCAGAGGCTCGCCAGTGTGGGGTAGATATCGATCAGTTCCACCACGCGCTGCGTAGCCTTCCCGTTGCCTTTGGCAGCTGGCGCAGCAATGAACATCGGAACACGTGCGACCTGCTCAAACAAGCTCTGCTTCTTCCATTGTCCGTGCTCAGTGAGGTTGTAACCGTGATCGCTCCAGAACACCACGATCGTGTTCCCGGCGAGCCCCAATTCGTCTAATGCATCGAGTAGTTTACCAACCTGGGCATCCATAAAAGTAACGGAAGCGTAGTATGCCCTGATGACCTCTTTTTGCTGGGTCTTATCAAGACCCCAGTATAAGGGATCAGTGAAGAACGCGGCCTTTGGGATGTCTTTGAAGTGATCCGCAGGTTCCTCCGGAAGCACTATGCTTTCGAGAGGATACATATCAAAATATTTCTTCGGAGCGATGTACGGGCAATGAGGGCGATAAAAACCTGCCGCGAGAAAGAAGGGTTTGTCCTTGTTTTCCTTCATCAAACGGATTGTTTCATTTGCGACGATGCCATCCGTCTGCTCGTCGTCGGTACCTTCCGCTACCAGCCAGGAGAGCGAACTTCCAAGTCCGCGTTTAGGCGTATAGTTTGTCAGCAGGTGCTCCTCCTTCTTGTCGCGCCCTGAAGGGTTGATCACCCTGTGCCAGGATTGCGCATCATCCTGACCATCTGTACCAATCTGGCCCGGCACGCCGTAGTGGAATATTTTGCCAACACGCGCCGAATAGTATCCGTTGTCTTTGAAGAACTCAGGCAGGGTCACGACGGTTGGAATGTTGTCCCGGAAAAGCGTTTTGAGATCGAACACACGTGTGGTATCCGGCCGAAGCCCCGTCAGGACGGAAACACGGCTTGGACTGCACAGTGGAAACTGGTTATAAGCGCGATCGAAGCGGACACCCATTCGCGCGAGACGATCCAGGTTCGGAGACTTTACGACCGGATGGCCGTATGTCCCGAGTCGGTTATTTAGGTCATCTGACGCGATGAAGAGTACGTTCGGCGGTCTTCGAGCTCCCTCCCCTTGGGCCAATGCTGTAGTTGCCCATGAAAAGGCGATGCAACACAATAAAATATTCAACAATCCGGATGTGGTTATACGGAAATGTATGTCCATTGGCTAGCTCGTTTTGAATCCGGACTAAATATAAAAGATTATAATAAGTCGAATCAATCCTTTACCTCGAACGGCGCATTCGCGGCATTTTCGGACGGAAGCCACTTTCGAAGGGTATTCTTTATATGCCGGTATTCAGGATTCGCCGCGATATTATGCCACTCTTCCGGATCAGACTCGTGATCGTACAACTCCTCGGTGCCATCGTTGTATTGAATGTATCTCCACCGTTCCGATCGGACTGCGTGATTACCGAGACCATTCGTTGTTATCGCAGGACGATCCCATGGCGTTCGTGGATCCTTCAAGAGAGGAACAAGGCTGGCACCCTCCAATGCGGGGTTGGGAGGCAAGCCGCACAGCTCGGCTAGCGTCGGATAAATGTCCAGCAGACTAACTGTACGGTCGCATACGCTGCCACCGGTTGTCATACCCGGTACCATGGCGATCAATGGCACACGTGTAGATTCCTCCCAGAGCGTGAATTTTCGCCAATGCATTTTTTCTCCGAGGTGCCATCCGTGATCGCTGAACAGCACAACAATCGTATTCTTGCTATATCGGCTTTTCTCCAACGCGTCCAACAAAAGCCCGATCTGAGCGTCGACGAATGACACGCTTGCACAGTAAGCTTGTACAGCATTCGGCCACAAGTCCCTCTCGACGATAAACTCGTGATCGCCCCTTGTCCGCGCCATCAACAGCCCTTGCGGCGGCAGGTCGTCTAAGTCGTCCTCGCGCGTAGCAGGAACCGCCACCTTATCCAGTGGATAGAGATCAAAATATTTCTTTGGAACGTACCACGGGAGGTGTGGTTTGTACACACCGACGGCCAGGAAGAATGGCTTGTCGTGACGCTCCTTGAGAAAATCAATACTGCTTTGCACCACCTTATAGTCGGAAAACTCCTTATCCCCTTCCTTCATAGGCGCCCAGTCGAAACTGTCATTTGCCTTTCCGGCCACTGGCTTTTTCGCCGGCTCCCGATCCTTTGGAAGCGGGATGAAGCGAGGCCACACAGCCGTGTCGTTGTAGGGAATGTGAAATATCTTTCCGATTCCGGCCACGCTGTAACCGTTGTTAGTAAAGTGCTCCGGCATGGTGACCGCATCCGGCATGACCGGGCGCCACGGCTGTTTGTTGTGATATACGCCCGACGAGGAAGGGCGTATACCGGTTAACAGACTTGCCCTGGAAGGGTTACAGGCAGGCGCTGAGCAATAGGCCTTACCAAACGTCAGCCCACGTGCGGCAAGCTTGTCAAGGTTCGGGGTCTTGATCCCGGGATAACCGCCAAGTGGACCGATCCAATCGTTCAGATCGTCGATCGCGATCATCACGACGTTATAGGATTCTGGCTTTTCCTGTGCGCTCGCAGACAACGTCGCCAACAATGCGCAGCACAATCCGAGTGCACACAGCAACGTATTCAGGTTCCGGTTAAAATATTGAGTTGCTTTCATTTGTTCAACACGCCTGCCATCGCTTGCTCCAGTCGTCCCTTGGCTTCTCGTGCCGCGAGACTTAATTGTTCCTGTGACAAAGGACTTTTCTCTTCTGGGTCTTTAGCCAAATGATAAAACTCCCCAGTCTGATAAAGTTTCCACTCCTTGTCATGTATCCATGTTCCAGGTCTGCGATTTTTTCCGCGTTTCGGGTCATAAGCACAGAAAATCCATTCACGTGCAGGCGCTTGTGGCATGCTCTTCAACTGGTTGTAAAAGCTTACACCATCGGTAAAAAAATACCGAGGCTTCGCGGCTCCTGCCACATCGATGAAGGTCGGAACAAAATCAGAGAAGTCGACCAAATTGGTGTTGACGGCTCCTGGCTTAATCACCCCGGCCCACGATGCGATCATCGGCACATGTGTTGCATTGTAGAGGTGACCACTCTTCCCTCCCTGAACAGTGGTGTTCTTGAATCGTGACGTGACGCTTGGATCAGTACCGTTATCTCCAATAAAAATGATCAACGTATTCTCCGCAATACCAGCCTCCTTGACCTTGTCGATGAGTTGTCCTACGATCTTGTCCATATAGCTGACCATTCCGCCGAAATAGCGTGGATCGCTGGGATGGTCGACTTCCATACCGTTGTACTCCGGGCTGCCAGGTACGGGTTGGAATGGATGGTGCGTCAACACCATGGGGTAGTAAAGGAAGAAGGGTTCATCACGGTGCCGTTCGATGAAATCAGTTGCAAACTTCGAGAATACGTCAGGGCCATACACTCCCTTCATCTCTTTTTGCTGGTTGCCATTCGTGGTAATTACCGGATCCTTATAACGCGAAAGGCGATCCTCCACTTGCCAGAGACAATATTCATCGAATCCAGCTTCGAACGGATAGGTTCCTCGCCGGTTCCCCGCATCGCGTTGCTCTCCCTCAAGGCCAAGTAGCTGCCACTTTCCAGTTACCCCGGTGGCATATCCCGCGTCCTTCAGCAAATGCGCAAAGGTCATCTCCTGCGGATCGAGCACACCGAAGCCGATATAGTTCCGAAAGTTGTACTTACCCGTCATTAACTGTATGCGGGTCGGAGTACACAGCGGCATAGAGTGGGTATTCTCGAAGCGCATACCCGTGCGCGCCATAGCGTTGAGATTCGGCGTCTTGTAAGATTTACCTCCATTACATTCGAGTGTCTCGTAACCGAGGTCATCGGCCATGATCAAAATAATATTCGGCTTCCGGTCTTGTGCGTTCGCACCCGGAAGCGCTGCCGATAGTGCTATCAACAACGCAATGCAAACCGTCTTCACTTGTACATTCATCTTAATACCGTTTTCAGTTCACTTATATAAACACCCCGATTTCCATTTGGAGCACCGTTGAAGCAAATTCGGGTGTAGTCGCGATTCCATACCGGATGCGGATCAAGTTTGAAGTGACTCCCTCCCTCTTTCACCTTGTAATTCTTGAGTCCTGCCTTACCCGCCAGGTCGGTGAATATCCGGCAAACAACGATCTCCCGATCGCCCTGCAAATCGATCAGGCGTATCGGTACTTCACCATCACGCCTAGTCACCCAATCCTGATGGGGATATGCATCGGTGATCAGAAAGCGCGTCAATGCATCGACACTGGGATGACCACTCCCGGCGATCTTTCTGCTTAGCACCTTTTTTTCCGACCCGTCGAACCGGATCAGACAGAAGCGCATCATGTTATCGCCTTCCCAGGAAGGCACAAGGTTCATAACAATATTTTTTCCATCGGGATGCCAGTTTGGATGATTACCCTGCCCGATCGGTCCGTTTTGCTCCCACATTTTCCGGTCCACTGTTTCGTGAAGTTGTCCGGTGGTGGAATCGAACGTAAAAAGTGACGAGTTGCGCCCCTTTTGTCCCGGGACGAGGCACCTCACTACCTGAAATACTTTGTCGCTTGCGGCGTTGAACTTCGAATGAAAGAAATAGAATACGCCGTTTTGGTAGCGTTCAGGATCTGAGATTCTCTGCCTGACATCCCCGTAACTAAGCAACAGTGTCTTCTTGTTGTCACTCAACGTTGTATGCCAAAGGCCATCGTCATTTTCATGAGCGGCGTTCGTGTACTGCGGAAACCCTGTAGCATTATCGGGTATGCCATAGCCGTATTGCGTAGCGTTGAGGAGTTCAAGTCTCGACCCAATAACCGCAGTAGCAGCACCGTTGATATCATATTTGGGTCCGGCGAAAGCCGTTGTCTCTCCGGTCTGTATGTCCACACGAACGCAAACCGCGACGAAGTTGATCACATCGTTGCAATACAAGTAGCGGTCGTCATTCCCCCACTGAACATTAGTGCCGAGTTGGAAAGACCACGCCCGCGTTTTGTACACCGTGCGTATCGATTCCTGATGAAGGTCAATCACCGCAATTTCGGCTACATCTCCCAGTACCGGTTTACGGTCTCCATAAGGAAAGCGTGTTACCACCAGGTATCGGCCGGAAGGGCTCCATGGGCAGACATCAAAAAATGTGTGAAGGTATTGACCATCCGGAGGCGTTACTCGGTATACCGGACAGGCATTATCGGGGTGGGTATATTTTTCGAATTTGTACGATCTCGCTTTGTGCGAGAATCCCGTCTCAGTAAGTCCGGGCACTCGCGGACCTGCCAGTAGGCTGGCAAGTCCGCTGGTCCCCAGCATAAGAAATTCTGATCTATCCATCGGCGATCAATAGCCTGTGTTTTGCGACAGGTTGGGATTGATATCCCTCGCTGCACGCGGGATTGGCATCAGTCTGAACTTCGGATCCGCAACCGTTACCTCCGTTGACGGTCCGAAGTCACTGCTTCCAAATCCGGAACTTGCTTCAACACGCGCTTTGGCCCAGGCAAAATGGCGTTGGCTGTCGAACCATCCGTGACCCTCAAGAACCAGTTCCTTCCTGCGTTCCGTAAAGACAGCATCCTTAAATTCCGAGTACGTCAGGTCCTCCGCGAGATCATCCAGTCCTGCCCGATCGCGTACGTCGTTGATGGCATCGTAGGCAACCTCTATCGGACCGTTGTTTATCTCGTTCAGTGCCTCTGCATACATCAAAAGTACATCCGCGTAACGCAACACAACAAAGTTGTTAGGGTCCTGCGCAGACAGATCTGGCTTCAGCAATTTGTAAAAACCAGGGACTGGTCCACGGAAGCCGGTACCACCGATGTCATTCTGGTCATATACTACTGTCACACCATCGATCACGTAGGAAGTTACGAACGTGATTTCCTTCCGCACATCCTCATCGGCGAAAGAGTTGTAGAAGGGAAGTTCAGCCTGCATCGTTCCGCCCTCTGACCTCGTCAGCGGTGAATTGAACGGTGCTACCCGGTCGGAGATATGCGCTCCGAATCCACTCTGTGCCATGTTCTGGATATCAAAGATCACTTCCACATTATTCTCGTGTTGCAGCGACACGCCGAATCCCCAAAGGTGGCTGTAGTCGTCAAGGAGTTTGTGATAGCCTCCGTTCATGACAATCTCAAGGTGTTGTACACTCTTCGCATAGTCACCGGTCTGCGCGATACGCAGATGCTCCGGCACACCGTTCGCGGCGTTCATGCTGGCGCGCTGAAGATAAACCTTGGCCAGCAGTGTATGTGCAGCCTCCTTACTAGCCCGACCAATATTTGCACCGGAATAGGTACTGCGCAAAGGGAGTGCGCCGATCGCGGCTTCCAGGTCCTCGATAATGAACTCATATACGTCCGCCGCAGGATCCCTGCTCACCATACCGGCGTCATCGAGGCCTCTCGCAGAGTTGCGTTTCAACGGAACATCACCGAAGAACCGGACCAGGTTAAAGTTCGTCAACGCGCGAAGAAATTTAGCCTCACCGATAATGCGAGCCTTGACATTTTCATTCATATCCGTACCCGGAACATTGTCAACAACAGATGATGCCGCATTGAGAGCACGGTAGGCATTCGCATAAAACGCCAGAATATCGACATGGTTGTCGTCCCATAGATACTCATCAAGCTGCTCCCCGTCAGCGGCCAGGGTTTGGCCATGGGTCCCCACGGCTTCAGTCGGAAGTTCAACGAGAAGCAGGTAACTGTCCTCCGCATAATATGACTGTAGCGCGCTGTAGGCACCGTCTATTGCTGCCATTGCATCCGCCTGGTTCTTGTAAAAGTTGGCGGGACCGATGAAATCCATCGGATGTTCGTCCAGCACATCCATGCAGGATGAGAGTACTAACGTCAGTAATAATATCTTTATTGATTTCATTGTCATAAAATTTTAGAATGTAAGGTTCACCCCGAATACATAGGACTTATCGAGCGGATAAGATCCCCAGTCTACATTGCGGTTAACATTGTTCTGTCCACGGCTGTTAACTTCCGGGTTGTAGCCTGTATAATCCGTAATTGTGAATAAGTTTTTTCCGGTGACGTAGAACTTCAGGCTATTGAACTTCTCCGATTTCAGAGGAACGTTGTAGCCCAGCGTTACCGCCTTCAATCGCAGATGCGATCCATCTTCCACCACCATGCTGTTCATTTCGTTCGCACCGATTGCCTGTTCGCCAGGACCAAACTTGGGAAACGTCGCATTCGGATTCTCCGGTGTCCAACGTTCTGTAAATCTTCTCTTCGTATTGTTCACTTTTACCGCAAGGTTCTCATAGCGGATGAGGTTTATGTTGAGGACATCCATTCCCTCAACTCCCTGGAGAAATACGTTCAGGCTGAAGTTCTTGTACTCGAAATTGTTCGTCCATCCGTAGATGAAATCAGGGTTCGGATTCCCAAGTATCACACGGTCGTCTCCATTGATCTTACCGTCGTCGTTCTGATCCACAACCCGGTAGTCGCCAACCTGCGCCGCAGGCTTGTAAGCCTCCAATTCCTGTTCGTTCGCAATTACACCGTCCACCTTAAGTCCATAGTATGCGCCGAGGGGAACACCTTCCTGTACAAGTGTTGCACTGATGAATTTCACAGGAAGTTCCTGTCCGAAGAAGCGATCGCTCTCACCAAGATCAAGAACAACATTCCGGTTACCGGCGATATTAAAGCTTGTGTTCCATTTGAATTCTTTCACAAGAACTTTTCCGGAAAGTCCCAGCTCGAGCCCCTTGTTCTGCACACTGCCGGAATTTTTAAGAGCAGTCGTAAATCCAGAACTGATAGGTAGTGTGACTTCCAGCAACAGATCGTCTGTGCGCTTGATGTAGTAGTCCATATTAAGTGTGACGCGATCACGCACCAGACCGAGATCGACACCTACGTCGAACTGTTTGGTAGTCTCCCATCGCAGATCCGGATTCCCGAGGCTGGATGGAATGAAGCCGATCACGGGATTGTTGTTGAAACTATATCTGACGTTCGTCAAACTTGCGAGTGAACGGTACGTTCCGATCTCTGTATTGCCTGTTACACCATAGCTTACGCGAAACTTCAGATCGCTGATCGCACGGCTGGAGTTAAGGAAACTCTCATCCGAGACGCGCCACGCAAATGCTCCTGAAGGGAAGAACCCCCACTTATTTCCAGCACCAAACCGGGAAGATCCGTCCATCCGGGCAGTGGCAGTGAATAGATACTTATGCTTGAATCCGTAGTTGGCGCGACCAACCCATGATACCAGATCCCAACGCTGCTGGTTGGCACCAATGCTGGGTCCACCTGCGCGGTTTCCGGTTTCGATCCCGGCATTCTGCTGGATGTCAGTGATGAAGTTGATATTCACCAACGAGTGCGACTTGTACATTTCGTTCTGCCAGGTATACGCCACCATCAGGTTCAGGTCATGGTCGCGGCCAAACGTCTTGTCGTAGGTCAGCATGTTCTCATTGAGGAATGAAGTCTTCTCCGAATAGCCGGTGCGTGCGTAACCTCCTTCGTTTTTGACAGAACCGTAGTAAGTGTTGCGCGTAAAGTATATTTCACGGTAGTTTTTCGAAAGATCGCCGCCAAAGCTCACGTTGAATTTCAGTCCGTCGAGGATCTTGTATTCACCGAAAATATTCCCCATCACCCGATCCGACACCATTTCATCAAAGTAATCAGTCGTCAGGGCTACCGGGTTGTCATTGTCGCGTGGTGCGAGCCGGGTACTGTACTTGCCAGCATAGTTAGCGTATACATACTTACCGTTCTCATCCTTTACAGGCAGGATCGGCAACATCGAAAGAGCAGCACCGATAATACCATTTGACGGGCTGTTCTCACCATTGGTCACCATGGAATTGGTGATCGACCGGTTGATGCTTAGTGTATTTCCGATCTTGAGACGATCGTTTATCTCTTTGTCAAGATTTACGCGGAATGAATAGCGCTTGAATCCCGAGTTCTTGACAATACCTTCCTGATCGAAGTAGTTTCCTGAAAATGCGTAGTTAAGTCCCTTGTCTCCACCGGATACGCTGATCTGATGGTTCTGCACCGGAGCTTGCTGGAAGATCAGATCCTGCCAATCCGTGTTGTTATTCTCATATGACTCAGGTGTGGGAAGATACGGAGCATGTCCTTTGCGCTCTGCTATCTCATTTACCATGGTCGCATACTCCTGGGCGTTCATCATTTCGTACCGTTTGGCTACTTCCTGAACGCCGTAGTATCCGTCATAGGTTATCCGGGCCTTA
Source organism: uncultured Roseivirgaceae bacterium (assembly GCA_964438975.1). GTDB lineage: Bacteria > Bacteroidota > Bacteroidia > Cytophagales > Cyclobacteriaceae > Chryseosolibacter. Next base: position 30,003 of record CAYTMU010000044.1, read on the forward strand.
CCGGGCTTTCCGCGCTTCGTCGTAATGATCACGACACCGTTCGCACCCCTGGCTCCGTAGATCGCAGTTGCAGATGCATCCTTGAGAATCTCGATCGACTCGATGTCACCCGGGTTGATAGTTGACAACGGGTTCGGTGCTACACCTTCATCCACCGTACTGGGGGCAAGACTCGCATCGTTGTAGATGGGGAAGCCATCGATTACATAGAGTGGTTCGTTACCCGCATTGATAGAAGTACCTCCTCTCACGCGAATCGTGATACCTCCACCCGGAGCTGAGGAAGCCTGTGTAACCTGCACCCCCGCAACGCGTCCCTGAATACCTTGCTCCAGTGAAGAAATTGGCACTTCCTTCAATTGATCACTGGAGATCGATGCAACCGACCCTGTCAGATCGCGTTTATTCACCGTACCGTATCCGACAACCACGACTTCCTCCAACGATTGCACATCCGAAGCCATTGAAACATTTATTTCGCCGCGCGAACGCACTGCCACCTCCTGCGTCACGTAACCAATGAACGAAAAGATCAACGTCGCATCCGGATCATTCAATAGAATTGAGAACCGACCATCCGCGTCGGTCGATGTTCCCTCGGATGTTCCTTTGACGATGACGTTAACGCCAGGAAGCGGGTCACCTTCCGTGGTCACTCTTCCTCGAACACTGAAGCCCTGTACGGGAACTTCTGTTTTGGGCGACAGCACGATGTAGTTGCCGACCTGGTCGTACGTAAGATTCGTGTCGACCAGCAGTAAGTCGAGCGTCGATTTGACCGATCTTGTGCCCGTCCGAATTTTCATCTTATCGAACGTCGAGATCTCATCCACCTTGTATGTAAAGCGGAACGAGCTCTGAGACTCAATGCTTTTCAGACCCGAAGCTAAGGCCTCATTGTGGAGCCCTACAGTCACCCGCTCCCTTTCGATGTCCTGTCCGCTACCGTCGGTAGCGAGGAGCAACGAGGAGGAAAGTGCTGTCAGCAGGAACAGGAATATGTTCACTTTCATATAGAATCGTATTTGCGATGAAAGAAATAATCGGTCGTAGACGAGCCGTATTCCATATGCGGTTTGCGTAGAAAAATGCATATCTTTAATTGATTTTTAAGTAGTTGCCTAATTATTTAGAGATCATCAGGAGGTCCGGTTGCAGCCGGACCTCCGTCGTTTTACGACCGGTCGTCAAGGCGGATGTATGTATATAGGAAGTAATAGCATACGCGGGTAGTCTAGTCAGTTCGGGTTTCTGTGTCACATCCTTCCCCGGAAATCACGACGATTCCGTCGTGCACTGTGAACGTAGCTCGGTTCACGATACATATAGCGGTTAGCATCTGCTCCAGGCTGGCGCCATGAAGGAATGTCGAGGTAAATCGACATCCGGTCAACGCCTCACTGGTAAAGTCCACGTTCACCGAATACCGCTTCTCAATAACCGTCGCGGCCTCCTCGAACGTGATATTATCCAACACCAGGTCCTGGTGAATCCATTCCGAAACCGAGTCTGCCTCTGCTATATATGGTGTAGGTATAGGCTCTGATGGGGAAAAAGATATCTGCTGATTCGCTTCGAGAATACTCTCGTTCTTCTCGTCATCGCGAACGATAACCCTACCGCTTGCCACCGTCACAGTTACGGCGTTCTCCTCCGGAAATGCCCGGATGTTGAAAGCGGTTCCCAGCACCACGGTCGTCACTTTTCCGGAATAGATAATGAAGGGTCTGAGCGTGTCCCGACGGATATCAAAGAATGCCTCGCCGATAAGCTTGACCTCGCGCTGGTTATCCGAGAATTCAAGCGGGAAATCAAGCTTGCTATCACGATTGATCCACACTGTGCTGCCGTCGGGAAGGGTGATCATCCTGCGTTCGTCGCGAGTGGATTTCGAAACCACCTGCACCACCTCCTCCGCGGAATCCAGTTGCTCGGGGCTGGGCTGCCAGTAACTCACTGCAAAGACCAGCGCCGCAATGGCAGTAACTGAGGCAGCGACCACCATCTTCCAGTAGGGATAACGCGAGGTCTGCTGCTCCGCCTGTACGGAAGTCCAGTCTGGTTTGTGTCCGACTGGCTGAAAGTGACCTTCCCACAGTTCATCCATCACGTTCTTCAGATCACCGTCATAACTCGAGTCCTCAACTAAACCAAAGAATTCGTCCATTTCCCCGCGCGTGCAGGTATTGTTGACGTAGCGTTCAAAAAGATGTCGGAGTCTTTCGGTCTTATTCATGTAACAAAGGCAAGTTTGGTGGAGCCTTCCTGTACATGACGAACGACAGCGTTGAAAGGACTATGGACTTCCGGACTTTTGTCAAAAAAGCCCGAAAAGCAGGAAAATGGCGAGGCGATCGAGGTAAGCGCGGATAAAACGCAGGGACGAGGCCAGCTGGTTTTTTACCGTATTGCGGGAAATCTGAAGTTTATCGGCGATCTGGTCGTGACTGAGACCTTCGTGGCGGCTGAGTTGGAAAATGACTTGTTTGTGCGGAGAAAGCCTTTCGAATGCCTGCCGGATCAGGGCATCACTTTCGGACGCTAGGACCTGTTCTTCTGTGGTATTTGATATGGTCTCAATACGCTTCCAGACCTCTTCGCGCAGTTTTCCGTCGCGCGCAATTTTTCTCAGTCTGTCTAAGGATACATTGCGAAGGACTGCATAGACGAACTTTTCCGGGTCGTCGACAGACATCAGGATATCGCGTTTCAGCCATAATTTGACGAACGTCTCCTGTACCACTTCGTCCGCTTCTTCGCGAATTTTCATCAACTGATATGCATACCGCAGCAGCCGCGGCTGGTAAAGCGCAAACAGCTTTCGAAATGCATCGTGACTATTCTCAGCCACCTGAGAAAACAGCTCCTTTTCGGTATATAGCTTCCTTTCAACCACTGATCAGAAATATCACACTAAATCAAATATACGGATTGTTATGAATTTCCCAGAGAAATGTGTTCGAAGGCGCGAGCGATCAGAATCTAAAACACGTAGTTCAGTCCGGATACCTTTCGTATCTTAATGGCATGATACGAAAGCTGCTTTTCGTCCCGGCATGGTGCATCACGCTCCTGATACACGCCCAGGACCGGGAACGTGCCTTCGAGATCAA
>CAYTMU010000045.1:0-32957 GCA_964438975.1 uncultured Roseivirgaceae bacterium
GTAGCCCCGACAGGAATCGAACCTGTATCAAAAGTTTAGGAAACTTCTATTCTATCCATTGAACTACGGGGCCGGCAATTCGCCTTAAAGTCGATGCGGCCAGCAGCCGCTCTCTGTTTCGGGCAAAGAGCCGCAAATTTAATAGAATCCAGCTAGGATTCAACAGCAAGACGCCTGGCAAAAAGCACGTAGCCTGGCGAATCTACGGCAGAACGCCTGACTGCAATTGTCGATAGAATGCGCGGGGTGTGGAATTTTTCATCACCTCAAAGAACCGCAAAGCCGCTTTTTACCGCGCACGGGCGCTTCCGGCAAGGTGGCGTATCTATTGCCACTTGCTGATCACACATACCGCTGGCTTATGAGACTACTACCGATCCGAATTGCCGAGGATAATAATAAAAGACGTATCATCGTCATTCCCACTGGACTCAATAGTGAGATCAACCTGTTGGTTTTCGCTCATCTCGTCTTCTTTCTGCTGTACATCGCTGCCGAAGCAGTCGGTCTTCTGGAACATCCTGTCTCGGAAGGAACTGTGGCTGATTTCATACGCGCGAACCTGGGACTTTCATACCGTATTGGCGAACTAAGTTCAAACTGGTGGATCAGCATCTTCACCTTTCAATTCGTTCATTCCGATTTCCTGGAATTGATGCTTAGCATGGGCATCCTTTGGTTCTTCGGACATATTCTCAAAACGCACATCGGGGAGCGAAAAGTTGTCGCGCTCTACTTCGCCTGTACTGTATTGTCAGGCATCGTTTTCCTGGCCTCGCGCTTGACGTTCAAGATATTTTCCGCAGGCACTGGCATGATGGAAGGAGCATTTAGCGGAGCGCTTGGTGTCATGACCGCGGCGGTGGTGTTCGCTGGGTCTTCCAAGTGGCAAGTCCTGGGCACCAGGCTCATTCCGCTCTGGCATACATCCCTCATCGCTGTGGTCCTGTACCTGCTGTTCTTTTACCAGCACAACATGGCCTATATTCTTGTTCTCGCCTGCAGTATTTACACTGGATACAAATACCCGCTCTACCGCCTGAGATCAAATAGCTCATTGGGTGGAATTGAAGCACAGCCATCCAGCGGCGCCAGACCTCTTGACAATAATCCGCCAGGTTCTTTACAAAGAGATCTCTGAAGAGCGGATTCAACGGATACGTTCTTAGAACACGAAGTGAACAGGGGATGCCTTTAATAGACGTAGATCGGATTGGTATATACCCACGGCACGTCCTTCCCTGCCAGCTCAATGTGTACCTCTATCCGGTAGTTGCCAGGTTCTACAGTGCCGGACCACTCATACTCGTGCACGGGAATAGTCGATTGCTCGACCATCTCACCGTCTCTTACCAGTCTGAACTTCCCAGGAAGGGGGGAGACCGCGTATAGAGATGACACCTCCTTCACTTGAATGGAATCCCCAAGGATCGCATTCACCCCGCCGGTGGCATCCCTTGAACAATACATGAATCCCCGGGCATCGCCTAGCCCGTTAAATGCCATGAACAGATGCCCTTGCTTAATATGCTCCGCGAGGGATGGGACCGACAGGGTATCGGCAAAGACATAGTTGGTGACATGATTGAAACTACTTTCGTAAGTATCGACCATCAACTTAAATATCCACCCTTCATCATCTGGTTCACGTAACATCCATCTGTTCCAGATCGTCACCGCTGATGTGTCAATTGGTTTCGCATTTGGTCCCAACCACTCGACCCTTCCATCCTCCAGATAACGCGCACGAAAATTCTGATTCTCGTGAGCATCCACGGCAGAAAATCCTACGATCTTCCTCGTCATGTTCAGTGAGTCCCACAAGGCGAGGATAGCTGATTGCTCATCGAATATCTCACGCAACGCCCAGTGTCGAAACTTTTCTCCACTGACGAGGAAGTTGACTATCGCCGGAAAGAGCGACTCATCTTTCGTGTCCGTGTGAATATTGTATATCTCCATCCCCTGGTAATAAGGATTCGCCCAGTTGTGGTCTTCTTCGCTATGCGCGTAGAAGAACATGCCGCCCTGGGAAACGACATTTTTGATGACGGTGTCGCGATCGACGGTCCAGTCGATAATCGTGGGCTGAAGTGGCCATGCGCAATACCCGTGTTTCTCACTCCCGGGCTCAATCAATAGGCCGTCGTAATAACCACTGTAGCCACGCGGGAAGGTATCGGCATTGTGGCGAGGGTGATCGGTTAGAAAAATGAACTCGACACCCGTATTTCTGGCCGCGGGCAAAATACGTGTCAACGTACCCTCACTGTCGTGCGACCAGTAACTATGCGCGTGGAGAACACCTTGGTAGGTGATGAGGTCTGTCATCGCTGGGGGATCGACACGACGCGACTTAAACTCAACTATTTCCTTTTCCAGGTTTGGATAGGTGACCCACCGATGCCATAACCCCGGCCCTATCAAGTATATGGCTAAGGCGACAATTACAGCAAATATGGCAAGCAGAACTTTCTTGATTAACTTCATCAGCGTCACATCATAAATAATTCAATTCATCCAGGCCAGTTTCAATTCATCCTATCTGCAACATCGCTCAGATATTATCGGTCTCGGTTACCTCCCGCAGGAGCTGGCGGATCATATCCATGGTGAACTCGCCCATATTGGGCCCGAACCAACCCATTATCTTAGGCTCGTACTCATCGAGATAAAAATACCGCGGCGGAACAATGTACCCTACGTAGCTGCCGTTAAAACTGGTGACGTTCGCATCATAGCCAAGGGCACCAAGGGAATTCTTCAACTGCAGCGCATACTCCCCACTGAAATCCGACGGTGTCGTGATCCATATCATATTCCCCAGCCTCACAACCTGCAGATAGGTATCGCCGAACAAGGGGAGAAGGCGATGACTAACGGATGTGCTGATATTTCGTTGACGCGTCAGCCGGATGTTGAAATCGGGAAGATCCATCTTCAACGACACACACGAGAACAGCACCGAATCGTGTAACGCCAGCGTGGAGAGACGGGTGTTCAGACTGTCAGCGAGGCCCTCCCCGATGTCCTTCGCCCGTTCGAACCCTTTGCCTTTTCCGAGAGGTCCCTGGCTACCCACTGAACCTGCGAAGAATAACGCAAAGTCGAAGCCCATACGCTCCATCTTCCTTGTCCAGTATCCCGGGTAATCAGCGCTGATTTCCCACGTGTCCTCGCCCAGCACCGTGGCGTGGGCGGAATACGACCCGAGGATTGCTCTTCGAGATCCGGTCTGTTCAAGAACGATATAACTAAAGTCGTTATTCTTCGTTCCGCTTTTTCCGATGAGCCTGTTTCGTGTATAGATCGGAATCGTAAAATTTCCGGTCCCGATTCTACCGGGTCTCAGGTCCGCCATTGACTCCCGAATAGCCTGTGCGATGCGACGCGCCAGCCATTTCACCACCGCCGGGTTTTCTTCACCTGCAAATGTTTTCCCGACGAATCCAGGACCCCAGGCACCAACACTGGCGTGCGTATGAGTTGCCGAGTAGAATACCTGTTCACGCGCCAGGCCGGTGTCGCGCAACAAATTGGTAACCGAATCAACAACGTTCGGAGGCATGATCAACAGATCCGCCGTAACAAAAACAATGGTCTTAGCACCCACCTTCAAAGCTGCGGACGATACGAAGATGCTGTCATGAACGCCTGTTGCCGGCTTGCCTTCTCGTCCGCCATAGCCGGCAAGTGGCATCGCGATGAAATTTCCTTCGAGGTGGTCGTCGGTGGCACTGTTCAATCCAGGTGTGATACTCACCTTCGCGAAGCCGGCCTGGACGGGTTCGTTGGCCGTGAACAGTTCCACGCTGTCGAGACTGTTCTTCGTCCGTTCATAGTAACCCTCTTCAAAATATGCTTTGGGCTCAATGGACGATGTTGTGACAAAGAACAGCGCGAGAAGTATCAGTACCAGGCTCAGTAAAATGACTCCTGTAACGACGGCGATTTTCTTCATAGTTGACGGATTACTCTTTACTAATAACGGCAGGACCAGTATCCTTTGCCAGGTGTACCGACAGGAACTCATCCATTTTAGGTATACAATAGTCGTAGACACGCTGTACCAGTATCAGGGCATGGGGCCATAGTGGAAACCGATAGTCTTCACGTGAGATGCCCATGCTGTCAAGTCTGGCGTTCAACTGATCCGCCTGGCTGTTGGGTACTAATTCATCCGATGTGCCGTGTACCGTCATAGTTGGCGGCACGGTTTCATCGACGTATCTGATCGGAGATGCTTCGAGCCACAGTGTCGGTGCTTCCTCATAGGGTTGTTCCATGAAAGAGCGGACGGACGACTGGCTTCTCCCGAAGTCAGTGGTCAAGTCGACCGGGCCGAAGAGATTGACAACTGCCTTGATGCGGTTGGGATTTGGGAGAGGATCACCGGGATTTCTCTTGTCACGCCACTGGTATGCTGCCATCATCGCCAGGTGTGCACCTGCTGAAGCGCCGATGACTGCAATCCTTTCTGGGTCATAGCCATACTCGTCGCCATGTGCGAAGAGCCAGTCCATCGCATCCACAGCATCGTCAATACAGTTCGGATAGGTCTCCTTTAACCGGTAGGATACCGTGGCAGTCGCATAACCGCGATTGGCTAAGTCGATCATGAGTGGTGTCATGTCTGCCCGATTGCCGTATCGCCAACTCCCACCGTGGAACATGACGACCAGGGGTGCTGGTTCAATGCTCGAACGGGGTCGTATGAAATCCAGTTGCAAAGATTTGCCATCTACATTTTTAAACTCGATATCCCGGATGACTTCAAGACTCTGCGGGATGTTGCGATCAGTATCGATAACGTCTTCCAGACCTACCTGAATCGCGAGATATGTCGTCCAGAGATAATGATAGCCCAGCGCCGGCCTCTCCGGAAAAAGCACGGTATATCCCCTGGGTATCAACATCAGCAGCATGCCGGCTGCCAGCAACCCGAGTAAGCTGAAAAGGGTACGTCTGACAATTTGCAATCTAATGGAGTAGTTGTTTCTCACGTCACCGGCCCGCCTAACAGGAGGGATCGGATGCCTCCCCAAAGTATAAAAAAACCCGCTTCCCTGCTCGCAATTGCAAAGGAAGAGGGTGTTTTTGCGCAAAAAGCCCCGTCTTGCAGGAGATCAATCAGGTTGTCTGCTCATGTTCACCAACGTGCGCCAGATAATTCGGATAGATCGTCAGATGTTTTTTCTTCACTTCCTTGTATAACGCCTCTTTGAGCGTGTCGATATTCTCCTTCTTCGTCGCAGAAACGAGAACGATGTCTCTGAACCCGTGTGCTCCGTAGTGCCTCTTCAACTGATCGGGATCTGCTTCCGGGTTGCGCTCACGATACAAGTCGATCTTATTCAACACCAGTATCGTCGGGATATCAGTGGCGCCGATCTCCGACAATGTGCTCGTCACGACTTCGATCTGATTGTCGTGGAAAGGGTGCGCAACATCAACTACGTGAAGAAGAATGTCAGCCTCCCGCACTTCATCGAGAGTCGACTTGAACGACTCGATCAGGTGATGCGGCAGCTTGCGGATAAATCCGACGGTATCCGACAAAAGGAACGGGATCGACTCCAGCGAGACTTTGCGGACAGTAGCATCTACCGTGGCAAAGAGTTTATCCTCGGCCAGGATGTCTGATTTTGACAACAGATTCATCAGAGTTGACTTCCCGACGTTTGTATAGCCTACCAGCGCAACGCGAACAATATTGCTGCGCGACTTTCGCTGGGTGATTCGCTGCTTCTCGATCTTCTCAAGTTTATCTTTTAAGATAGATATTTGATTGCGGATAATCCGGCGGTCCGTTTCAATCTCGCGTTCACCGGCGCCGCCCCGCGTACCGGTGCCACCCCGCTGTCGTTCCAAGTGAGTCCACAGTCGTGTCAACCGGGGCAACAGATACTGGTACCGCGCCAGTTCAACCTGGGTTCTTGCCTGGGCTGTCTGGGCTCGCCAAAGAAAAATATCGAGGATCAGCAAGCTCCGGTCATAGACTTTGATCTGATCCTCCTCGGGAGTACCCTTCGGATTCAGTTCCCTTTCGATGTTCCTCAACTGAGAAGGGCTTAGATCATCGTCGAAGATCACATTCCGGACCTCATTTTCGAGTACATACGCCTGTATCTCCGCCAGCTTGCCTTTGCCGACAAATGAGCGCGGGTCTGGCTGTTGCAAACTCTGGACAAAACGCTTGCGTGTTGTGATGCCCGCTGTCTCAGCGAGAAAAGCGAGTTCATCAAGATGTTCCTCGGTTAACTCTGCATTCCTGCTCCCGCCCAATGCAACCAACACTGCTGTATTCAGTACTTCTCCCATTCTTACAATTTCAAGTAGAAAAACTTAACGTAATATTTTTATTCCTGGTTTTCGTAGCAGGCATTTTTTGCTATACATTTTTCACTACATTTGATTAATAAATTCAAGTCAACCTTCATTTCGCTAGCTAGACGAATATAAAGGAACGAGAATTCTCATAACAATAAGCCCTGAATGAGAATTGCTGTCGTCCTGAATACATCCTGGAATATATATAATTTCAGGATGAGTCTCGTACGTGCGCTCCTGTCCGAGGGACACGAGGTGCACACCATTGCCCCAAAGGATGAATTCACGCCATTGCTTCGGCAGGCCGGAGTTGTCCATCACAACGTCAGAATGGATAGCCGTGGCGCCAATCCGATAAAGGATTCAGCGCTGATTCTCGAGTTGTTCCTGATCTACCGGCGCATTAAGCCGGACATTATCCTTCATTATACCATCAAGCCCAACATCTACGGAACACTGGCAGCAGCTATGTTGGGGATACCCGTGATCAACAACGTATGCGGGCTCGGAACCGTGTTTCTCAAAGACAATCTCGTGTCGGCGATTGCTATCGCGCTGTATAAAGTCAGCTTCCGCTTTGCCAGCAAAGTGTTTTTTCAGAATGCCGATGACCTGAAGCTTTTTATTGCGCGGAAAATGGTGCGGCCGGAATCAGTCGATCTCGTGCCTGGCTCTGGTATCGACCTTGAAAAATTTCAGCCGGAGCCGTTCCGAAGAAATCCCGATTTCACGTTCCTACTCATCTCACGTCTGATTACGGACAAGGGTATACTCGACTACATTGAGGCCGTCCAGTTGCTCCGGCGCTCTGGCTTTCGCGCCCGCTTTCAGATTCTCGGCGCCATGGATCCCGAGCACAAACGCGGCATCAAAGCAGAAACCGTCCGGGAATGGATACACGATAAGACCATCGAGTACCTAGGGACGACAAAAGATGTCCGGTCGTTTATCCGGAACGCGGATTGTATCGTATTGCCCTCCTACCGGGAAGGAACTCCCCGGACCCTCCTGGAGGCCGCAAGCTCCGCTAAACCTATTATTGCCACCGACGTACCCGGCTGCAACCATGTCGTGACCGACAACTACAACGGATTTCTCTGCAAAATGAAAGATTCCAGGGATCTGGCCGCCAAGATGAAAACTCTGGCCGCTTGTGGAGACGATAAGCTTGCAGAATTCGGCCTGAATGGGAGACGAAAAATGGAGCGGGAATACAACGAAAATTTTGTGATTAACAAGTATCTTCGCGCCCTTGAAGCCTTCAACCTCAAACGGGCTTCCTGAACTCATTATACTCATGCAATTAAAAGAGACTGGGATTGCCGGACTTGTCGAGTTATACCCCAATATTTTCAGCGATGACCGGGGCTGGTTCTATGAATTCCACAACGAGTCTACACTGAAAAAGCTGGGAATTGACGCAACATTCCCTCAGGAAAATATGTCCTTTTCAAAAAAAGGGGTAATCCGTGGCCTTCACTTTCAACGGCCGCCTTACGCCCAGGCGAAACTGGCGGCGGTAGTGAGCGGTGCCGTTCTGGACGTCGTCGTCGACCTGCGGGCCGGATCTCCAACCTTCGGAAAAGTGCACATGTGCGAACTCGACTCTACACGCAAGAACATGCTCATGGTACCTGAGGGATTTGCCCACGGGTTTGCCGCGCTCGAGGACAGTATTTTTTATTACAAGTGCTCGCAATTATTTCACAAAGCGAGTGAGTCAGGTATCCTATGGAACGATCCCGGACTTGACATAAAATGGCCGGTTGACAATCCCATCTTATCTGAGAAGGACAAGCTTCTCCCTACATTCGAGGAATTGCTGAGAAATTCAGTAATTTCACGGAACTGAAATTGTGCCTAACCCATTGATATTTCGTTGCATCCCCTTTCTGTTGCTTCTGGCATCCTGCGGTAGTTATCGCCAGAACATCTTGTTCAAGGTTGACGATTCGAGCCTGAAGCCTCAGGTACAGGAAGCGGAACGCAATTATGTGGTCCGGCCCAATGACGTCCTCACCCTTTCAGTTTATACAAACCAGGGGGAGAAGATCATCGACCCCAACCTGGAATCATTCAACGAAAAATCCTCGCAGGCGGCACCTGTACCGCCGACATCCTATCTGGTTGACATCAGCGGTGTCGTTCGCTTTCCGCTGATCGGGCCTGTCAATGTCGACGGTCTCACGCTGAGACAAGCGGAGGAGCTCCTTGCAAAGGAATACGATCGGTTCTATCATGAATCATATGTCGTACTTCAATTCATAAATAAACGCGTCGTGGTCCTGGGTGCGCCGGGAGGAAGGGTCATTCCGCTCTCAAACGACAACATTCGGCTGACAGAAGTGCTCGCACTGGCAGATGGGATCGGCCCTGATGGGCGAGCCAACAACATCCGGATCATCCGCGGTGAAACCATTATGGTGGCTGACTTGAGTACTCTTGACGGCTACAGGAAGGGAAATTTGATAGTGCAGCCAGGAGATGTCATCTATGTCGAGCCGGTTCGCAGGCCGTTCATCGAAGCCTTACGGGACTACGCCCCGATGATCACAATCGTCTCCAGCCTGGCAACACTGATTTTTGTTATATCTCCTTGATGCAGGATTCTGCAGCGATACGGCCCACCTCTGCGAGCGACAATATCGATTTTGACAAACTCAAAATCGTGGTCCGCAACAACTGGTATTGGATCGTACTTATATTCCTCACCATCAACGCCGTCGCTGCCCTCTATATCCGGTACACCAAAAATCTCTACGAGTCAGAGTCCGTTCTCAAACTCGACATCAAGAAAGACGCACGGGACCTCGGGATCACCAGTATCGCCGAGGACCAGAATCTCAATCACTTGTCTGGCGAGATTGAAATTATCAGATCCAAACTCTTCCTGAACCGGGTCCTAGACGAAGTAAATTTTGAAGCCCGTTTCTTCAGCGTAGGCCGGTTGTTACACGAAGAACTGTATAGAAGCAATGCTCCGGCCACCATCACCTACTACAGCCAGCACCACTCGTTGTACAACAGCCGGATCGGATTTCGCGAGACGTCGCCTCAAAGCTTTGAGCTCTCGATCGACGATCAGGAAAAGGTTAAGGGATCCTATAACAGACTCGTTACGATCAGAGACCTCGACCTGATCCTGGTTCGCAATGACGCGTTTCGCAGCGGTGATGAAATCGGCTACTTCCTGATGATCCGAAGCCGCGACGTATTGCTGAACGACCTGTCGCGCAGCCTCACCGCGGAACCGCTGAACTTCAATGCCAATACAGTCAGAGTTTCATTCCGCGACTACAATCCCTTCCAGGCACAGTACGTGCTCAGCAAGATCGATACGATTTATCTGCGATACAGCAACGAGCAAAAAAACCAGGCGAACAAACAGAAAATCGAATGGATCGGACGAGAGTTGAGCAACATTGAAAAGAAGATGGAAGACTTCGAAGATTATTTCGAGAACTTCACCCTCACCAATAAGACTCACAACCTGGACGAAGACCTGAGAAGAACGATCGAAGCGATGAACCAGATCGACTCGCAACGATACGAATACACCCGACGGATCAAAGAAGTGGACGTGCTGATCGCCAACCTACGGTCTGGCGAACGCTTCTCCCCTGCCCTGCGACATCAACTACCCGAACGGATCAATCAACAGATTGATGCTCTTTACGAATTAGAAAAAGAGCAGGAGCGCCTAAAACTATCGTATAAGGAGGTAACATTCGCATATCGTCAAAAGGAGCAGGATATTCTCGCACTCCGCACGCGAACGCTACAGCAACTCGGCGATCTGCGGAAAGGCTGGGAAGAAGAACAGACAACTCTCAATCAGCATAAGACCGCCCTTGAAAACCAATTCTCCTCCCTCCCGGACAAGAGCACGGAACTTTCAAAGAATCAGCGGTTCTACAAACTGTATGAAGAATTCTATCTGACGCTCATGCAATCGAAGTCGGAGTTTGAGATCGCACAAGCGGGAAGCACACCGGACTTCAAGATCCTTTCCCCCGCGTCACTTCCGCTAACCCCGATATCACCTAACAATGTGATGATCATCGGAATCGGTCTGGTTGCGAGCATGGTCATCATCTTCTTTTACGTATCCATCTCGTACCTCCTCAACAATCGGATCACGGGTCTGTACGAACTCGAAAGGCTGCCATCCACCCCCGTGCTCGGGGCTGTCCCGATGTCGACTCATCTGAACGGATCGAGCTTTCATACTGTGGAACATCCCAAGTCGATGTTGAGCGAATCGATTCGGACATTGCGTACCAACCTCGACTTCTTCAACGTCACGTCTACTCGGAAGATCATCGCCATCTCTTCGACTATCTCAGGGGAGGGAAAATCATTCATCGCGATGAACCTGGGTTGCGTGATGGCCCTGTCGGAGAAAAAGGTGATCCTGATCGACCTCGATATGCGCAAGTCCAAAGGAAGCACGCCCTTCAAGCCGACAGACGACACCAAGGGAATCAGCACTGTACTCATCGGAAAAAGCACCTGGCAGGAGTCGGTGGCTTCTACGGCCGTGGAAAATCTCGACTACCTTCCCTCGGGCCCCCACCCTCCAAATCCGTCCGAGCTACTCCTGCACACTCAATTCACCAAATTGCTGAACGAACTAAAGAAACAATATGACGTTATCATTCTTGACACACCCCCTGTGGGACTTGTGACCGACGGCATCATGGCTATGAAAGAGGCTGATATATCGCTATATGTTTTTCGCGCGAATTATTCGCGCAAAGAGTTCATTCACAACCTGCAGCGCATCATTAATATCAACAAGTTCGACAACATCACCACAATCCTCAATGCGGTACCGGCACCTGGCAAAGCATACGGCTACGGATACTACGAGAATGATGGGAAACCGGTGAACCTGAACTCCCTTTTCCGATAGACGTGTTCAACTGGCTAAGACGAAATAGAGAACCGGATCATTCTAGTCTGCTCGTGGACATGCATTCCCATTTGCTTCCCGGGCTGGACGATGGCGTCGGAACGATGGAAGAAGCGGAAGCGCTCGTCCGCGGACTTGTCGACCTCGGGTACACGAAGATCATCACAACACCTCACGTTATGAGTGATGCATTTCGCAACACACCCGAAATGATCTTATCGCGACTAGACGATCTCAAGGCCCATCTTCGCGAGCGGCATCTGACGATCCCGATTACTGCTGCAGCGGAATACTACCTCGATGAGGCGCTTATGACCATGCTTGAAATGGATAAAGAACTTTTGACGTTCGGGGATCGTTACCTGTTGTTCGAGACGAATTTTATGACCGAACCGTTCAATCTGAAGGAATTCATCTTTCTGGCGACGACAAAAGGATACAGACTTATTTTGGCCCACCCTGAGCGATATCTCTATCTACAGAACGACCTTACCAAGGTGCAGGATCTACTCGACCGAGGAGTGATGATGCAGCTTAACGTCAATTCGATCACCGGACACTACTCAAAACCGGCACAGCTGATGGCAGGGAAGCTGATTGACAAAGGTATGATCCATTGGATCGGTAGCGATTGCCATCATCGCGAACACATTGAAGTAATGAAGCGCGCCCGGCGTTCGCGATACTTCCGCAAAGCATTAACTTTGCCGTTAATGAACAATTCGCTGTCATGATCGGCGTTACAGGCGCCAACGGTCTCCTGGGGAGTTTCATTATCAGAAAGCTGATCGAGCTTGGTGAACCCTTTGTTGCTTTCAAACGAGGTCAGAGCGACCTGTCGCTTTTGTCAGACGTAGCGGATAAGATCGCATGGCGCGATCTCGATGTGCTCGATTCAGTGATGATGGCGGATGCTCTTGACGGAGTCACTTCCGTCATACATGCTGCGGCGCACGTTTCGTTCAATCCGAAGCTCGCCAGAATGACTACGCGTATCAACTATGAAGGAACGCGTAACCTTGTGAACGCATGTCTGGCAGCGGGCATTAGCCGGTTTGTGTACATAAGCTCGGTAGGCGCGCTGGGACGTACAAAAGGGCAAACCATTGTCGACGAAACTAACAAGTGGATTGAAACCGAGCAGCAAAGTGCATATGCCAGATCTAAATATCTCGCGGAACTGGAAGTCTTTCGCGGTCAAGAAGAGGGGTTGCAGACGGTTATCCTCAACCCGAGTGTGATTCTGGCCCCGACTGACTGGAAAAAAAGCAGTTCCCGTCTGTTTCGATATGTGTGGAAACAACGCCGATTCTACATCGACAGTTCTCTTAATTATGTGGATGTCAGGGATGTCGCCACGCTGGCCTGCCACCTGCTGAAATCCGGCATGGAAAATGAGCGGTTTATTGCGAATGCCGGTACGGTGTCCTTCAAGGAGTTCTTTGACGCGGTGGCGCAACGTTTTGGCCGAAGGTCCCCGAACGTTAAACTGAGCAAAAATTTACTTAAGATTGTGGCAGGATTCGAAACCCTCCGAGCAACTTTGCTCCGTTCAGAACCGCTCATAACGCGTGATACAAGCCGTTTGGCCGGGGTGCACTTCCAGTATTCAAATGAAAAGATACGGCAGGCATTAAATATGGAGTTTCAAACATTAGATAACACGCTGGACTGGTGCTGCCAATATTACCAACAAAAGTTTAGCACAAAGCGAGGATGAACGTACCTTCGCATTACGATATATTTTAGCTACTTTAGAAAAACCTTTAATCGATGTCGAGAGAATACCGCAAAAGAGAAGAGGAAAACGAGTTGATTAAGAGATTCGAAGACCATCTTCGTAAGAGGAAAACGGAATTTTTCGACCTCGATGCCTACGAAGAGATCATCGATTACTACATGATTCGTGGCAAGCACAACAGGGCACTACAGGCGGTTAACCAGGCCATCCAGCAATACCCTTTTTCTACTGAATTAATTACGGTTAAAGCGCAGGTATTATCAAACCTGGAAGAGTATGATCAGGCGCTCGAATTGCTCGATCAGGCACGCGCATTCCAACCAACGGATCCCGATATCTACCTTACCAAGGGTTCCATATTCTCGCTGCAGGGCAATTTCTCCGAGGCGATTGATAACTATGAAATGGCTTTGACCTTTGCTGATGACAAAGATGAAGTCTATTACAACATCGGTCTTGCGCGTCAGAGCATGGAAGACTACGAGGGAGCAATAGAGGCATACAAGCACGCGATCGAGGTGAATCTCAGCCATGACGGTGCCTTGTACGAGCTCGCCTATTGTCTCGACGTGACGGGTCAGTTGGAAAGCAGCGTATCCTATTACCAGAAATTCATCGATGAGGATCCGTATTCAGCGGCAGCGTGGTACAATCTCGGTATCGTATACAACAAGCTTGAGAAGTACGATGAAGCGCTAAATTCATACGATTACGCTCTGACAATTGATGAGACGTTTGCTTCTGCATCGTTCAACATGGGGAATACCTATATGAACTTGCAGCAGTACACGAAGGCGCTGGATGCATTCAAAAAGACCATCGAACTCGAAGGACCTAGTCCGGAAGTCTATTGCTGTATTGGTGCGGCATACGAAAGTCTCGAACAATACGAACTGGGTCTGAAATATTTCCAGAAAGCATCAAAGCTTGACGCGTTGTACGACGAGGCTCTCTACGGAGCTGGCGCCTGCCTGGAGAAACTGGAGAAATGGCATCAGGCACTTCATTTCTACAATAAGGCGTTGAAGTTGCACACTGAGAATCCGGAGTATTGGAAGTCAGTGGCTCATGCCGAGTTCAAGATCGGCAACACGATATCGAGCATAGACGCCTACGAAGAAGCCAGCAAGCTTGATCCTGAAGACAAGGAGATCTGGCTAAACTGGTCGTTCATTTTTTACGAACAAGGTGACCATGAGAAGGCAACGGAAACGCTGTTGCAGGGCTTCGAGAATATCCCTGATGACCCTGAGCTGTTCTATCGGATGACCGTTTACCTTATTGAGGCGGGCAAATTTAAGGAGGCCTTTAATTATTTGGAAAATGCCTTAATTTTGGACTTTGATGGTCACACGGCCTTGTTTGATTTTTTTCCTAAGATCGAGACTCAAAAAGCCTTGCACAAGATCATTGAGCAGTTTAGAAAAGACAACCATTAATGAATTACGAACTCAAGAACTTGCCTGAGCGTACTAGCAAGCCCAGGCAATACGGATTTACTATGGCCATGGATAAGGGCCTGAGTGTCCGTGAAGCCGAGGATTTCGCCAGTAACTGCGCTGATCACGTGGATATTGTAAAGTTGGGCTGGGGAACATCGTTCGTTACTCCGAAGCTTAAAGATAAACTAAAGGTTTACAAGGAGGCGGGTCTCCCCGTCTACTTCGGCGGAACCCTCTTCGAGGCGTTTGTCATACGCAACCAGTTTGACGACTATCGCCGTCTTCTCGAGAAGTTCGATATGGCATTCGCCGAAGTGTCGGATGGCTCCATCGACCTGGATCACGACAAGAAATGCGATTACATAGTGAAATTATCGGAGCAGGTGACAGTCCTCTCTGAGGTTGGATCGAAGGATGCCGATAAGATCATCCCTCCATACATGTGGATCGACCTCATGCAAAAAGAACTTGACGCCGGCGCATGGAAAGTCATCGGCGAAGCACGCGAGGGGGGTAACGTCGGATTGTTCCGCTCCACCGGAGAAGTACGGTCCGGTCTCGTACAAGAGATCCTGACCAAAATTCCTTTTGAGAAAATAATCTGGGAAGCACCTCAGAAAGCACAACAAGTCTGGTTCATAAAGCTTCTCGGCGCAAATGTCAATCTGGGCAATATTGCACCGGAGGAAGTCATTCCGCTTGAAACGATCCGGCTCGGCCTTAGGGGAGATACTTTTCTCCATTTCCTCGGTATCGAAAAGAAGACGAGCCATAGTGCTCCTCCATTCGAGGTGGATTGATCGTACCGGTATTGAGAAGATTACTGTATTATACTCTCGCGTTCATCAAAGGTTTGTGTATCGGTACCGCAGGAATCATACAAGGGATCTCAGGTGGGTCGATGGCTCTACTCTTAGGAACTCACCAGGAACTCATTCAATCAATACGCTCCTGGAACGACAAAGCATTGGGATTAATCAAGACGAGAAAGTACCTGGTCTTGTTGCAAACGATCTTCAGCGGCCGACTTCCGTTTTCACTCGCAGGTCTCATCGTAGGATTGCTGATCGTGCGTCTCGCGCTCATTCCCTATGTCACCGCTTATCCCATTTTTATTTCGTCATTCTTCTTTAGCCTTGTGAGCATTGCCGCACTGCTGCTGCTCAGGAAGATCACGCGATGGAGCGCGGGCGTCGTGGTGGCGATACTGTTCGGCATCGGTGCCACGTATTTGCTGTCCCGAATGCCCCCTTTTTCCACTCCCGATCACGCACTGGCCGCCTTTCCCGCAGGCTTTCTCGCGGGATCGACATTTATTATCCCAGGTGTGTCGGATGCATTTATCCTGATCATTATTGGGAAATATCAGTATATACTTGCTAGCTTTGGCTCCCTTGAATTCGATGTTATTATCCTTTTTATTTGCGGTGGTATACTCGGCCTGGGTTGTACAGCGCATTTGTTTGCAACTCTGGTAACGGGCTACTTCAATCTCGCCATGGGGCTGTTCGCCGGACTGATGATCGGGTCGCTGAACAAGATCTGGCCCTGGCGGGAAGTAGTTGAATACGTCACGACAATCGAGGGAAAAAGAATTCCGGCTTTCGATAGCAGTATTCTCCCGTGGCGATACCTGGAGATCACCGGAAAAGACCCGCAGATTTTCTACGCGATCCTCATGATGGCTGCCGGCGTATTCATGGTGGTTCTTATTGACAAGATTACTTCAAGGCTAAAAACCAAAAGCTGAAATGGACAAGATATTCGGACTGATCGGAAAAACCGTCAGTCACTCATTCTCCAAGTCATACTTCGATGAAAAATTCTTTCGGGAGGGTCTTCGCGATCATCATTACGAACTGTTCCCCTTAAACGATATCAAGGAAATTGAAAGTCTTATTCAAAATACGAAGGGACTGACGGGATTGAATGTCACGATCCCGTACAAAGAGCAGGTAATGGATTACCTTGACGAAGTGGATCCGGCTGCGAAGAGAATCGGCGCTGTAAACGTTATCAGAATCCGCGAGGGCAAACGCAAGGGATTCAATACCGACATGGACGCATTCCATGAAACACTTGAAAAGTGGCTGCCCGACGACAGGAAATTCAAAGCACTCATTCTCGGAACGGGCGGTTCCTCAAAATCGGTCCGCGAAGCACTCATCAAACTAAAGATCCCCTTCAAACTGGTCTCCCGCACCGAAGCCAAGGGACAATATACCTATGAACAGCTGGAAAAAGACCCGGGCATCATAAAGGAATCGAACCTTATCATCAATACCACGCCGCTTGGCATGCATCCTAATACGAATGCCATGCCTCCGATCGATTACGAACAACTAACCCCGGATCACTACGTCTACGACCTGATCTACAATCCCGCCAGAACCATGTTCCTGCAAAAAGCCGAGATGCGCGGGGCAACTGCCAAGAACGGATTGGAAATGCTGCATGTCCAGGCGGAAAAAAGCTGGGATATTTGGAACAATCTGAATTGATTCCACAAATTTAAGCGGGATAGGTTCTTCCTCCGGCTGGTTGGCATATCTCTCCTGACATACTGTTGTCAGGAACCTCCGGTTTCTTTGAAGCGTTCAACAAACACGACAGAGACCTCATCTTATGGAATTCAAGCTAACCAGTGAATATGTACCGACCGGTGATCAGCCGAAAGCGATTGCTCAACTGCTCAAAGGCGTCGTAGAAGGCGAAGAACATCAGACGTTGCTCGGCGTAACCGGAAGCGGGAAGACCTTCACCATTGCCAATGTAGTCGCGCAAAGCGCACGTCCAACCCTGGTGCTGAGTCACAACAAAACACTCGCGGCCCAGTTATATGGCGAGTTCAAACAGTTCTTCCCTGAAAACGCCGTCGAGTATTTCATCTCGTATTACGACTACTATCAGCCCGAAGCGTATATTCCTTCTTCGAATCTCTACATCGAAAAAGACCTTTCGATAAATGAGGAGATCGAGAAACTTCGCCTGAGCGCAACCTCCTCCCTTCTCACCGGCAGAAGAGATGTGATCGTCGTGGCTTCGGTATCCTGCATCTACGGAATCGGCAACCCGGAGGAGTTTGGAAAGAATGTGATCAAGCTGAAGACTGGGGAAATGATCGCGCGCAACAGGCTGTTATTTGGACTTGTGGATATCCTGTACAACCGCACTGAGGCTGAATTCAAACGCGGCACTTTCCGCGTGAAAGGCGATACCGTAGACATCTTTCTCGCATATGCCGACTATGCACTGAGGATATATTTCTTCGGCGACGAAATCGAATCCATTCATCGCATCGATCCCGAGTCAGGCAAGAAGATATCCGAGGAAAAAAGCGTCACTATCTACCCTGCTAACTTGTTCGTTACAGGCAAGGAGTCCCTGCATCAGGCGATGCGTGAGATCCAGGATGACATGGTTGTGCAAGTGGGAATGTTTGAAACCGAGCGTCGTCACCTGGAAGCTAAGAGACTCAAAGAACGCACGGAGTTCGACCTGGAAATGATGCGCGAACTCGGCTACTGCTCGGGAGTTGAAAATTACTCGCGCTACTTCGACCGACGGAGACCCGGCGCTCGCCCGTTCTGCCTCCTCGACTACTTCCCTGATGACTTTCTTCTGGTCGTCGATGAAAGTCACGTCACAATCCCGCAAATCCGAGCGATGTGGGGAGGCGACCGATCACGTAAGGTGAACCTGGTCGACTTTGGATTCCGGCTGCCGTCAGCACTGGATAATCGCCCTCTCACGTTCAACGAATTTGAATCGTTGATCGGTCAGGCTGTTTACGTCAGCGCGACTCCCGGTGAATACGAACTCCGAAAATCCGAAGGAGTCGTCGTAGAACAGATCATTCGCCCGACCGGATTGCTGGACCCTGAAATCGATGTAAGACCAAGCAAGAACCAAATCGACGATCTGCTGGAAGAGATCGATGAACGTGTCAAGAGCAGAGAACGCGTACTCGTCACGACGCTCACAAAGCGAATGGCCGAAGAGCTGACAAAATTTATGGATCGGGCAGGTGTCAAATGCCGGTATATCCATTCTGAAGTGCCCACACTCGAACGCGTGGAAATACTGCGCGAACTACGTCTCGGTATCTACGACGTTCTCGTCGGCGTAAATCTGCTACGTGAAGGACTCGACCTTCCTGAGGTCTCGCTGGTTGCTATTCTCGACGCCGACAAAGAAGGATTTCTGCGAAATCAGCGATCACTCGTCCAGACGATCGGACGTGCTGCGCGAAACGTCAATGGCCGCGTGATCATGTACGCAGATTCTATAACTGAATCAATGCAGCTCGCGATCGATGAAACCAACCGCAGGAGAAAAATCCAACTGGACTACAATGAAGTTCACGGTATCACGCCGAAAACAATCCTGAAAACTACCCAGTCCATCCTCGGTCAGACCAAGGTCGCCGACTCCCGTAAAGGCGACAAGCGCTATTATGTCGAAAACGAGGAGACAACGCTGGCAGCAGACCCGGTGGTCGCATACCTGTCAAATGATGAACTCCTGAAGATGCGCGACCGCACACGAAAAGCAATGGAGAAAGCTGCCAAGGAACTGGAATTCATGGAGGCCGCCCGACTTCGGGATGAATATCTCGCCGTTCAAAAAATGATCGAAGATAGAGGTATAGCAAAGTGAGTTCGGTTTCGAGGCATGGAACAGCTTTTTATCTCGATCAGGGGATGATCTCACGCATAACTACAATACTATTAACGCTTTTGTCAGCCACGAGCTATTCACAGCAGGCCGGCCAGATAATGATCGGCATACAAACCGACCTGATCAAAAGCGACAACGATAGCTTTGGCAAGAAGATGCAAGGTGGGATCGAGGGTGCCTTCTATCCTACCTCCAAAGTAGCTCTTACTGCGTCCGGGGAGTGGTGGTCGTCAGATCGGCAAGCCATCGCAATACTGGGTGCACGCATCCGACCTATCGAAGAAGCCTTTCTCAGGGCGCGATGGCTGATCAACAAGGATGCATCCATCGGTGCCGGCTTCTCGAAACCTCTCTCGGGGAATTTCTTCCTGGAGGCTATGACTGATTTTTACTTCGAGGGAAACATTGCCATCCGCGCGGGAATAACCTACGGTGTCGGCCCCCTGAAATAAAAAACGGATGCCTGCTCAATGCCTGCATCCGTCTCTTCTTATTGTGCGTAGGCCCTCCGGGCTTACTTATTACTTCGCCGCAGCAAAACGCTTCGCGACTTCCTCCCAGTTGACAACGTTCCAGAAAGCCGTGATGTAGTCGGGCCTTCTGTTTTGGAAATTGAGATAGTAGGCATGCTCCCACACATCAAGACCCAAAACCGGTGTTCCTTTTACTTCCGCAACGTCCATTAGTGGATTGTCTTGGTTCGGTGTGGATGTAATTTGTAGTTTCTTGTCGCTGTCGACGATGAGCCACGCCCAACCCGAGCCGAACCTGCCTGCGGCGGCGGCAGCAAATTTCGTTTTGAACTCATCAAAGGTTCCGAAAGAAGCTTTGATGGCGTCGGCCAACTCACCCGAGGGAGTTCCGCCGGCATTCGGACCCAGAATAGTCCAGAATAAACTGTGGTTATAATGCCCTCCGCCATTGTTGCGCACCGCGGCAGGGTACTTCGACACATTCGCGCAGATCTCTTCTATGCTAAGCTTTTCAGCGTCAGAACCACCGATCGCGTTGTTGAGGTTTGTGACGTATGCGTTGTGGTGTTTGCCATGGTGGATCTCCATGGTCCGGGCATCGATATGGGGCTCGAGAGCATTGAATGCATAGGGAAGTGCAGGAAGTGTAAAGGCCATAGTTCAGATTGTTTTAGTTTGAAAATAGACGAGTCAAATATACAACCGCAAAGCAATGGATAAAATTCCGTATACGGCCGAAATAAATGCAGATTCTTTATGTGGGTTAATCCGGGGGTAGCATCCCAAGCCGACGGAGAATACCATCGGCCACTACTTAGGATTCCCGAAGTCGGCGGAAAAACTGGTCGATCAATTCCTTCGCCTCTGTGGCGCCGACACCCCGCTGGACCGTGGTTTTGGGATGCAGAACCGGGTCAGTCATCAACGTATAACCCCGTTGTATATCGGAAGCCCCGAATACCAGCTTTTGAAGTTGGGTCCAGTGCAGTGCCCCTGCGCACATCACGCACGGTTCTAGAGTGACATAGAGCGTGCATTCGTTAAGGTACTTCGAGCCGAGGTAATTGGCTGCTGCCGTCACGGCAATCATCTCAGCGTGAGCGGTTGCATCAGTTAGCTTCTCAGTCTGATTGTGAGCTCGCGCGATAATACGGTTGCGACAAGTAACAACTGCGCCAACAGGAACCTCGTTGATCTCAAGCGCCTTTCGTGCCTCCTTTAGCGCTTCACGCATAAAATACTCATCGGTGTAGAGTTCCATGCGCGCTCACTTGACCTTGACCTCGTTCATCATCTCTCTCGCGGGACCTTCCCAGAGCGTCCTGTCGCGGCGCGGACAATTGAAAGAAAATACGAGCGTACGGCCTGGTTGGATCAGGTACTGTATATAGCTGTACTTCAGAACGGGGTCGGCATTGGCGAGGTCATCGCGACTACCATTGACCCGCGACTCAAACTCGAAATAAATGAATGACTGTCCACGCAGCTCCCTGATACCTTCGTTGATCATCGTCACACGGTCAAACATATTCGTAAGACTAGCCCTGAAGAACCGGGCGGCAAGCTCAAGGTCCGCATCGGGCCAACGCGTCGCGGAGATATTGACACTGAAGTCAACCATGCGGTTCTCATCTGTATAGGCAGCCAGGGGAGCCCGTACGGATGGATACCGCTGAGAAAAGTCCAGATCGTCCATGGGACGCCAGTCCTTGGGTACCGAGATCGTGATGTTACGGTCAACTTTTACCTGGACGAGTTTGATTTCTCCAGCGGACAGGAACACAAGGGGTAATAACAACAAAAATTTAGGCGGCATTGCGGGGGATTAGGGGATACCGATAATGTCCAAAGCAAATATTAACTAAATTCGCCCCGCCTGCGCGGGACAGTCGATGTCCGGAGCCAGTAGAACGGACCAGCAACGGCACATAGTTACAAAACTAATAATTCCGATCATGTTCAGAACCCACACCTGCGGTGAATTGAGATTATCCGACGTCGACAAAACCGTAACCCTCGCCGGTTGGGTTCAACGCACACGCGACAAGGGGGGAGTCCTGTGGGTGGATCTCCGCGACCGGTATGGCGTTACGCAGCTAATCTTCGACGAGACCACTTCTGACCCTACCGCAATTCAAACGGCACGTAAGCTTGGACGCGAATATGTTGTCCAGGCAGAGGGGACTGTCGTGGAACGTCTTTCCAGGAACGACAAGATGGCCACCGGAGACATCGAGATCCGGGTGACGCGGCTTGCCGTCCTCAACGAAGCAAGAGTCCCCCCGTTTACGATCGACGACGAAACAGACGGTGGCGACGAATTGCGAATGAAGTACCGTTATCTCGATCTGCGCAGGAATGTTGTTCGCGAGCAACTCCAGTTGCGTCACCGTATGGCGCAGCAGACCCGGGCTTTCCTCGATGATCAAAATTTCATTGAGGTTGAAACGCCTGTTCTGATCAAATCTACGCCGGAAGGTGCACGCGATTTTGTTGTTCCTTCGCGGATACACCACGGAGAGTTTTATGCATTACCCCAATCTCCGCAGACCTTCAAGCAGCTTTTGATGGTTTCCGGCTTCGATCGCTACTATCAGATCGTGAAATGCTTTCGCGATGAAGACCTCAGAGCAGACAGACAACCAGAGTTTACACAAATAGACTGTGAAATGGCATTCATCTCGCAGGAAGATATACTCAGCCTTTTCGAAGGACTCATCAGGCACCTCTTCAAGACCGTAAAAGAGGTTGATCTCCCCGAACTTCCGCGGATCACCTATGATGAGGCTATGCGCAACTACGGATCTGACAAGCCTGATACGCGCTTCGGAATGCAATTCAAGGATATAACCGCGGAAACCAAGGGGAAGAGTTTCGCTGTGTTCGAATCAGCAGAACTGGTTGCCGGCATATGCGCGAAAGGATGCGCCGACTATACCCGAAAGCAGATCGACGAGCTTACTGAGTATGTAAAGCGCCCGCAGGTCGGAGCGAAAGGTCTCGTCTACATTCAATATCGCGCGGACGGAACGTTTAAGTCTTCGGTCGACAAATTCTACACACTGGAAGATCTTCAGGGTTGGGCCGCGAAATTCAATGCGGAACCTGGCGATCTCATACTCCTGATGGCCGGCGAGGCTACCAGTACAAGAAAACAGCTCAGTGAACTTCGTCTCTTCATGGGTGATAAACTCGGACTCCGGGACAAGAACAAATTTTCCGCATTGTGGGTAGTCGATTTTCCATTGCTGGAGTGGGACGAAGAAACCGGTCGCTATCACGCGATGCACCACCCCTTCACGTCACCCAAAATGGAAGATATACCGCTGCTCGACACCGATCCGGGAAAGGTACATGCAAATGCCTATGATATGGTTATCAACGGCACGGAAGTCGGCGGCGGATCGATTCGTATTCACGATCGCGAAACCCAACAGAAGATGTTCACGAAACTGGGATTCACTGATGATGAGGCGAAAAAACAGTTTGGCTTCCTGATGGAAGCCTTTGAATACGGTGCCCCGCCGCACGGAGGGATTGCGTTTGGTTTCGATCGGCTATGCTCCATATTTGGCGGGGTAGACTCAATTCGCGACTTCATTGCATTTCCAAAAAACAACGCCGGCCGCGACGTGATGATCGACTCTCCCTCTACTATCTCACCGCAGCAGCTTGATGAACTTGGATTGAGAATAAAATAGTAGCTATTGGAATGATTTCGATTGCACCGTGAATTACACCGGTATCAATCGTATATTGCCTGTTCGAATTTTGTCTACGGCGAGCTTCAATCTCATGACTGAACCCATTCCTGCACCGCGGATTCTCCTGATTTTCTTTTTTACTCTTGCCAGTTCCCCACTCTGGTCGCAATCGCTGAAGGATCATCTTCAGAAAGGTGAGCGATACTACCAGAAAAAAGATTATGAAAATGCGCTCATACACTTTCAGCAAGCGCTGACGCTGGATTCCGAGGACCCGATGACAAACTACCGCGCCGGAGTTGCCAGTGTAAATCAAAAGCAGTTTGAACAGGCAATTGACTATCTGACCAAGGCTGTGATCGCACAGCCGGATGTGGGTAGTGATATTTGCTATTATCTCGGCGTAGCCCTTCAGAATCAACACCGTTACGCCGAAGCGCAAAACTACTTTGAGATCCTCGGTGGGAGGAATAAAGCATTCTCAGCTATCGCCGCCCGTAAGATCCGCGAGTGCATTTCCGGAGATTCATTGATCAAAGCTGGCGTTCCTGCTGAAGTGACGATTCTTGGCGGCAACGTCAATACCGGGTTCTCAGAATTTGGTCCACTTATTACAGCAGATGGCGAAACATTGATCTTTTCATCAAACCGATCAGACAATGCCTATCACGTAAAGACCCGAGTCCACCTGGATGATGTGTACATCACCCGGAAACAAGGAGACGCATGGACCACGCCTGAGAAAATCAGCGGGAATATCAATGTTCCTGGTAACGAAGTGGCTACCGCAATCTCTGCGGACGGAACAACGTTGCTGATATACTATGAGGAAAACGGCGGCGACATATACTCCTCAACTCGCGAAAACAGTGCATGGTCGACGCCAGTTCCGCTCAACCGGTTTATCAACCATCCGCAATACTGCGAATCGTGGGCATCCTTGTCTGCCGATGGGACCCGGCTATTCTTCTCCAGCAACCGCCCCGGAGGACGGGGAGGTTTTGATCTCTATGCTTGTGAAAAAGGCCCAAACGGCCAGTGGGGTCGACCAACCAATCTAGGATCCGCAGTGAATACCCGTGGAGATGAGTTATCACCTTTTCTTCATTCGGATGGAAAAACGCTCTACTTCTCATCCAACGGCCACCCCACATTGGGAGACCACGATCTCTTCCGGACCACATTCCAGGATGGCAGTTGGACCGCCGCAGAAAATCTCGGGTATCCCATCAATACGAGCGCATACGACGGGTTTCTCGTACTGTCAGGCGATGGCGTGCATGGATACTTCAGTTCAAATCGCAAACCCGGCCGCACCGACAGTGATCTGTACCACGTCTTCTTTGGCGAGCGAGAAGGACAGCAGATCAACGAACGCACGGAACTTGAGGTCGTTGAGTAACGCCTATTCGACAAGACGCGTGCGCTGCGATCGCTGATTGTCATTATACGTCCTGAGATCAGGGAGGGTCACGGTAAACGTAGTGCCGACTCCCAACTCCGATTCGATGGCAATGGTGCCACGGAGTTTGTCCACCGTCTCCCGCACAATATAGAGACCAAGTCCAGCACCCTCACTTCTTTCGGTCGCCCGATAGAACATCTCAAAAAGTCTGGGAAGATACTCGTCTTCAATACCAATGCCATTATCAATCACCTTTAACACCAGCGATTCGTCGTCCATCACTTCAGCAATGACCTTCAGGTACGCATCCGTCTTTTCGAGATCCCGATACTTAATTGCATTAGAGACAAGGTTATTGATAATAACCGAAAAGCGATAAGTGTCAGAATGAAACGGCCTGAGATTATGTGTTTCAATTGACTTTCGAATTCTCCCCGATCCATCCATATACTGCATTCGCTCAAAGCTTTCCTCGACCATGCGTTTGACATCCACCTCGGTGATACTCAGGGTGCTTCGTGCATTTCGGGAATAATCGAGAATTTCCTTCAGCGTATCATCGAGCTTGTGAATGCTGTGCTGCATCATCTCGAAGTAATCGTTCATTGTCTTATCGCCGTTCTTGTTCTCCAGTTGCACAAGATTAATCAGCCCTAGTACTGACATAAGCGGCGCTCGAAGATTATGTGAGACACTGTAAACGAAACTATCCAGTTCCTTATTGATCTTAACAAGTTCCTCGTTCTGCTTCCTCAGTGTTCGCTCCGCTTTTTTCCGCTTTGTCTCGTGATGCCGCTGCTTGAGTGCGTTATGAATGGCCGAAGGGAGCCGAACCATATTGGATTTGAGCACATAGTCATCAGCCCCTTGTTTCAGGCAACTAACTGCGAACTCTTCCGACACCGTACCGGTGACGAGAATAAAGGGAATATGAACAGCCTGTTTCCGACAGATCTTCAAAGCTTCCAGCGAATTGAATTGCGGAAGCGCATGATCTGATAAAATTACATCCGGCTGGAACTCAGAAAGGCTCGTTGTGAATTCCTCCTGCGAATCGACACGCTTGGAAGAGAAGTTGATCCCCTCTTTCCGCAATGTGCGTTCGATCAGCCCTACATCATCCTGCAGGTCTTCCAACATCAGTACCTTCAACGGTTTATCTTGACTCATAGTCAGACTGCTGATATTACTGTGGCGGCTGGTTCAACACCAGCCAGAATAATCCGATTTCACCAATTGCCTTTACAAACTTATCAAAATCTACAGGTTTAACGATATAAGCATTCACACCAAGCTGATAGGATTCAATCACATCTTTTTCCTCGCGGGAAGAAGTCAGCATAACGACCGGAATGACCTTCATTCTCTCGTCCGACTTCAACCGGCGTAGCACCTCCATCCCGTCCACTTTCGGCATCTTCAGGTCGAGAAGGATAACCTTTGGAGTGTTGGGCAAACCATTGGAAAAAATGTAAGACAAGGCCTCCTCTCCGTCCTGAAGATGCACCAGGTTGTTAGCCAGATTGTGTTTCTTCAATGCGTGAATTGCCAGTCCCGCATCATCGGGATTGTCCTCTACCAACAGGATT
This sequence comes from uncultured Roseivirgaceae bacterium, assembly GCA_964438975.1. Classification (GTDB taxonomy): domain Bacteria; phylum Bacteroidota; class Bacteroidia; order Cytophagales; family Cyclobacteriaceae; genus Chryseosolibacter. Next base: position 26,280 of record CAYTMU010000045.1, read on the forward strand.
TCTATGACAGCGTCCATTTTCATTTTCAACCGATAAAATTCAAAAAAGTCATATCAATCCGTTTGGTGTACCAAACGGCCAAAACACCATATGAATCAAGGAGCGTTAACAGTATTTGCACGAATTCCGCTGATTTCAATGGCCAAATATCCTTTGTGAGTTAGTGACGCTTTATCTTGCGCCATGTCGCAAAAGTGATGGTGGGCTTATTATTAAAGTTAGACAGCAGTGATAATTGAAAAAAAACCAAGTCTCACAAAAACTTACACGATTATTACATTGTCGCACTAACTATAGAAGCTATTAGATCAGTCAACCGACCCTGATTTCCACCGTTCGTAAAAAAAATCGCAATATCTGAACGCTACACCCCCGATTCCACGTTAAAGGACCAATGGAAAAATTCAATGTAATCAACAACAAGGACAAACACCGTTTTGAGGTCAACCTCGGAACCGACGTAGCGTACATGGAATACCGCTTTCAGGCGGGAACAAAGGTACTGATGCGAACATATGTACCCGAAAAATACCGGGGAAAAGGCAATGCTGCGAAATTCATCCAACAAGTACTGGATGACATCCTGAAATCAAAAAAACAAGTAATGGTCAACTGTGCGGCGGTTTCGAGGTTCATCAAAGAACATCCGGAATACAACGATGCAGTGGTCCGATTCAGACCCGTGCTGCAAAACAAGGTGAAAAAGTCAGCGAAAGCCTGAAACAGCAACGCACTAACTACCCGCGCCGTCCGGCATAGATTCCTGGTAAAACGACCGGGAATCTTACATCACTCCGTATCGCAAAATCGACTTAGAAATGAGTATGCAGTTCTACAGTCGGTAACGCTCCCTCATTAGAGACATAATTCACCCTTATCATTTACCGGGAACGGTATTTGGAGAACTACAGGCTGGAAAAAACAGACCTTTAGAACTCATGATGAAAGGTACATTGAAAATACTGTCTCTTGAAGACCTCGAAGACGACTTCGCCCTGATAACTCACTACCTCAGGAAAGCGGGTCTCGATATCATCGCGCAGCGTGTCGATACGCGGGATGAATTCATCGGTGCACTCGAAACCTTTTGGCCTGATGTCATCCTTTGCGACCATTCGTTGCCGCAATTCAATTCAACAGATGCGCTCCAGATTTTCCGTGGTCGCGGACTAAAAATTCCCTTTATTCTCGTTACCGGCGCGGTTTCGGAGGAATTTGCCGTGCGCACGCTCAAACTGGGCGCTGACGACTACGTGCTGAAGTCCAATCTCAAAAGGCTTCCGAACGCGATCACTGTCGCGCTGAAACAAAAAGCGGCCGAGAAATCACGGGAAGAGGCATCTCGAACTTTGGCTCTCCAAAATGAAATGCTCACCAAAATCAACAAGGAGCTGGACAGCTTCGTCTACAGCGTTTCCCATAATCTACGAGCGCCGTTAATGAGCGTGTTGGGATTGTTGGACCTGGTCGAACATGAAAATGATGATACCGTGATCCACCAATATCACGACATGATGAAGGACAGCGTCCACAAACTCGATGACACACTCCGGGAAATACTTGATTACTCGCGTAACGCTCGGCAGGGCTTACTTTTGACAGAGGTCGACCTTCCACAGTTAGTCAACGACAACTTTGAACGCATGCGGTTTATGCCGGGATACGAGCGTATCCAGCTCGAAATCTCCGCCACCGCAGAAAGCAACCTTCCATTCTATTCCGACCGCTATCGTATCAGTCTTATTCTGAACAACCTGATTTCGAATGCCATCAAGTACGCTGACCCGGCGAAAGAGACTTCGTACATCGAAATCAATATTCACTATCGACCAGAGGCTGTCCTGCTAACGTTCAGGGATAATGGCATTGGGATCGAAGACGCCTATCTTCAGAAAGTATTCAATATGTTCTACCGGGCAACCGAGAAGAACGACGGTGCCGGCCTCGGTCTCTACATCGTCAGGGAAGCAGTCGAGAAACTCGGCGGCACCATCGAACTGGAGTCGCAGATAACCAAGGGCTCAGTGTTTCGCGTAGCCCTTCCGAACCTGCGCGAACATGCCAACACCGGGAACGAGGCCAACGAACCGGCAGATCTCGCGGGCACGGCCCATTTCTAGAAGAATATATCATCGCGAACTGCGTATTGTTATATTTACTTCCATGAGAACAGCAATCCCATGACAAAACAGTACGCTCCACGCACCGTCTCAGTGGTCTTCCTGCTATGCGTCTTCTGCTCGGATACGTCAAGAGAAGGCAACAGGCCGGATCCGGCCGGATATAAGACGGTCGTTGCTTTTCCAGGGTTGTCATTCACCCGGCCAGTCGATCTGCAGTATTCGCCCGATAACACAGGTCGACTATTCGTAGTCGAACAGGCGGGTGTGATCTCAGTGTTCCAGAACGATGCAAACACATCGACCAAGGAACCATTTCTTGACATCCGCTCACGGGTGGATGACAGAGGTAACGAGGAGGGACTGCTCGGACTGGCCTTTCACCCTGATTATAAGTCCAACAGCTACTTCTATGTAAATTATACTGCGTCAAATCCAGACCGCACCGTGATATCCCGTTTCTCTGCTTCGAATGCAAACCCGGATCATGCTGACGCCGGCAGTGAGGTTGTGCTACTTTCCATCAGCCAACCGTACAGCAATCACAACGGAGGTCAGCTATCATTTGGGCCCGATGGATATCTGTATATCGCAACCGGAGACGGTGGCAGTGGTGGCGACCCAAAAGAGAACGGTCAGGACCGGAAGACATTACTCGGTAAGATCCTTCGCGTAGATGTCGACAACCCGACCGACGGAAAGCATTACGGTATCCCAGCCGACAATCCGTTTACCGGAAACTCGCAGGGATTCCGGGAGGAGATCTATGCCTACGGGCTTCGAAACCCCTGGCGCTTCAGTTTTGATGTAGAGAACGGACGATTGTGGACGGGTGACGTCGGACAGAATGCGTGGGAAGAGATCGATATCATTGAGAAAGGTGGGAACTATGGCTGGAATACGATGGAAGGGAATCATTGCTATGATCCGCGAAGCGGGTGTGATCGTACTGGGCTTAAGAATCCAATCCACGAGTATGATCGCAATGAAGGGATTTCGATCACCGGTGGATTTGTTTACAGGGGACCGTCACTGGAGGGACTGACTGGAAAATACATTTACGCCGACTTTGCAACGCGACGGGTATGGGCGCTAGAACATGCAGACTTATCAAATCCGACGAACTCGCTCCTGTTTGAAGCTTCATTCAACATCTCCTCGTTCGGGGTCGATCAGAACCAGGAGTTGTACTTGTGTGGCTTTGACGGTAAGATACACAAGTTGGCGTTGTAGCATACAACCTGCTCGTTACACAATTTCGATGATTACATTTCCGGTCTTCTGTCCTGTTTCAACATATCGGTGAGCTTCGACAATCTCCTCGAGCCTGAACCGCCGATCGATCACAGGTTTGAACGCACCATTCTCCGCCAGTTCCTTAAGAAAAATTATGTCTTCCCGTCGTGTCTGAGGCAGCGGAAACAAGACCCGTTTACCACCGCCGAATCGGGTTGTTAGTGACAGAAAAACATTCTGTCCATTCTTACCGAATTCTGTCGAAATATAGACCCCGCGTGGTTTCATCAACGGCTTGCATTGTCCAAAAGAACTCTTGCCAACTGCATCGAAGACGAAGTCAAAACGGTGTAGCGTCTGGGTGAAATCCTGCCTCATGTAGTCAATCACCTCGTTCGCTCCCAGCGCACGAACCAACTCCACATTCCTGGAATCCGAAACCGCCACAACGTAGACTCCAAAGTGTTTCAGAAGCTGGACGGCGGCCGATCCAATTGCACCGGTAGCTCCATAAACCAGCGCGGTGTCGCCGGCGCGAACACCGGAAGCCCTGATGTTGCACAACGCATAATGGCTACCCTCCGTCATCGCAGCTGCAGTCGCATAGTCCATACTATCCGGGATGAGAACCACTGCACTCTCCGCGGCGATTACTTTATATTCGGCATGTCCGCCAAAGATATCGTCGTCAAAACCAAAAACCCGTTCCCCTGTACGAAAGGCTTGTACGTCCTTACCAACTGCTGCGATTTCTCCTGCGAATTCACAACCCAGTATCTGGCTCTTCGGAACAAACAATCCGCTGAAGAATCTACTGACAAAGTACTCAGCACTTCGGAATCCGCAGTCCGTGCGGTTTACCGTGCTGGCATGCACGCGCACGAGTAGCTCATGATCCTTCGGAACAGGTCTTTCGACGTGTTGGATGCTGACAACTTCAGGCCCTCCGTAGCGTGTGTAAATCGCAGCTTTCATATCCATAATTATACCTATCGAATTACATTTTCCAGCACGATCAGCGAAGGCGAAGTCCGCAACCACTGCTGACCAAGACCCGTCGTATCGCCGGCCGGAAGAAAGTACACAAATGAACCGAGGACGAGGTCATCATCGCCATCGCCATCCATGTCGCCTGCGTCCATGACGACCCACCGTCCCTTGGAAGCCTCCGGAAATGAGTAATCTTCGAATTTGAAGTTGCCAACATTTCTCAAGTAGACGAAACTCTCCTCGGGATAACGCGTATAGTCGGGAAAAAACGAGATGGCCGCAATATCCAGGTCTCCATCGAGATCGAAGTCGCGTGCCATAGCCTTGTAGGCACCGTTCATCTGGTAGAAATAAGCTTTTTTGAAGCCGTTCCTTCCATCGTTGAGAAAGATATACACGCCGTGAAAATCTTTTAACGTTGGCGTCAGGTCAGCGTTGTCGCCACACACGTAGACAATATCATCGAATCCATCATTGTTGAAGTCGGCAAGCTCGATGTACTGCGACCCGTTCAGCGGAGAGAAAGTCAGCAGACGCGTCTCGCGAAACTCACCCCCACCCTGGTTCTCGTAGAAAAATATGCCTTCATCACCCTGCCCCATGAGCACGTATATATCCGGCAGGCCATCGTTGTTAGCATCCTTGATAATAGCCTTAATGGCACCCGGTTTTTCCCGTAGTATCCGCTTCGTATATCCGCCCTCCACGGTCCGCTCGTACCAGGACAACCTGCCCGTCATGTTACCAAACTCACAAACCACCATATCCTCAAGACCATCGTTGTTCAGATCACCATACGCAACATGTACCGGACGTTGCAAATTCGTGAGAATGGAACTCGCGAGTTTGAACCTTGGTTCCGGCCAGTTGCGCTCCAATAGCTGCAAGGTACCGTCCGGTGCATCATTGGGGAAGACACCCTTTCCGATTGTCGTAAGGAACAAACCAGTTGATCGCTCATGGTATTGAACCGGTGTAGTTGGGAGTGCCAGAGTATAATTTTCCTGGAGGTCGGGAGTGAGATACGTCAGCATACTGCGAAGACCCTTTCCATCGCTGAACACGATCCCGCGGCTATCCGGGAGTATCTTTACCATAGCCGTCAACGGAGGGCGATGCGAAAAAGCACTTTCCCGGTACTTGAAATGATGAAGACCCATTCGGATCTGGTTCCTGCGAACAGGCGGTGAAATGGAATCCGGCGCGTTATCCAGAAAGTACGCCACGATCTTTCGCCAGTCCTCCTCCGCGAGCATCGGCTCGTTCGGATAGATGCCGGCATTGCGCACAATCGAGCCCCCGATACCCCCCTCAAAGAGACTATCAGGACGCTTCCCGCGGGGATACATTCCCAATCGAAAGCCCATCGCTGGAAGCACATCATCCTTCCAGGCCGCACGCGACAGTGCATCAGGATTGACATACGCATGACAGCTACTGCAATATGTGAGGGACAGGTCCTGGCCCGAAAGTCCGGAAGGAGGTACTGACTCTGTCGCCGGCATCGCCTGGACCACCGAGTCATCCGACGTAACATTTCTATCCTGCGTCGCGTCCGAACATGACGTAAACAGTAAAGACAGAACGAGAAACGGAAATAGTCGACTCATAAGCCAACTCCTCCTGAGAATCCTTTGTTCCAAAACAAACACACAAACTCTTCGAACTCCGCAAGACGAAGAAGTTGGAGAAAAATCTTTCTGATCACGGGCGAATATGTCAATACGATGTCAGGCATCAATCATACGTAGTTGCTTTACAATATTAATACAATGGCGTATATTTCATGAATGACCTGAATGATGATTTGGTCGTTACAATAAATCATAACATGTAATGGGCAAATTAAGATATTCGGAATAAAGAACATTTACATCCAATAAGAGAACAAGTATCCGAAATCATACAAGACTGTAGTAGATGCATTTCAACATCCCAGGAAAAAAAAGCTTCTCCGATTTTTATTCGACAGATTTGAAAGCGAGTTAAAAATCTCAACAATGGACTTGGAGATAGTAATCTTTGAAACACCTATTCACAACTGGGGAATCCGGCTTCCTGTTCACCTGCGCCCGGCTTTATCTAACAGCTCCAGATCCGCCTTGTCCAGTACCAAAGATGTAGCCGACAGGATTTGATCCAATTGCTCTTTTGACGTTGCGCTGGCCACAGGCCCGCCGATGTTTGGTTGCGCAGAGAGCCATGCCAGTGCAACGGCTGCCGGTACGCTCCGGTGTTTTTCGGCCACCTGGTCCAGGGCATCCAATGTCATCAGCCCCTGTTCGTTCAGGTAGTTGGCAGCACCTTGTCCGCGCGGGCTTTTACCGAAGTC
>CAYTMU010000046.1:0-19754 GCA_964438975.1 uncultured Roseivirgaceae bacterium
CAGGCAGTGCAGCAGCATCAGTAGGGGTGGGACGTTTACATTCAGGGCCCGATTTACCGACAATCTTGAATTAGGATCGTTCAGCCTGGATATCCATCACAATTTTGATCATCATACGCACAGCACAGAGGTGAACGATTGTGACATGGATCCCGTCAAGATACCCTTTAAACCATTTCTGTTCATCAAGGACTACAACATTCCGGTCGGCCTGCGCGAGTATGAAGCTAACATAGACATTGAAGTCCCCGAAGACGTGGAGACCGGAGACTACCACCTGATGATTCTTCTGACTGACAAAGCAGGCTGGCAGTCCATAAAGGGATTAAGCATCAAGATAAATTAAGGAACGGGAGCGTCAAGCCTTTCTTTGTCCTGACTGGAACGAAACGGCAAAGATATCATATACATCGGCGCACAGTCATTCGTGCGTCGATATACTGGCGTTACCTATTGCTTTCCAAGCAAAACGCCGATTCGCAGGGTGAGATGGCTTACATTGCCATGATCATCCTCGCCAACTGGCTGGTTAGTCATCCCCCGTGTATAGTTAAGGCTCGCCAAAAAATGTTTGAACGCATAGCCGGCCATAGCATTAACCGCGATGGTTACTTTCTTTTCTGGAGCACTTTCGCTTCCAATCTTGATCTTGTCATCCGCTATTAACTCGCCGTCTTCTGTTACTGTTCTTTTGCCGGACAGACCAATCATCAGCGAAGGCCCTGCTCCAATAAAGAAACCTTTTGTTTTGTTTGCAGTAAAAACCGCCTGGACGGGGACTTCCAGGTAGTTTAAAGAAACCCTGGTTATGTAAAAAGTTCCACCATCATCCAGTTCCTCCCACCACCGTTTGTTAGTGAAATTCAAAGCAGGTTGCAGGGATATATGGTCTGTCAGCCAGTATTTGTAGAATACCCCAAACGTGTATCCCACGGCTCCGCTCACTTTTCCCAGACTATCATATGGAATGAAGGCTTCATCCGGGGCAGCCGTTGCGCCCGCTTGTAACCCGATCTGGGCATTTGCCGGGATGACCGACAGAAGATAAACCAGAGCTATTAACGTCAGCAAGTTCTTCATAACAGATTATCTCAAACCGATTATTTGATAAGTCACAATATCTAACGTGAAAGATAGTGAATTATGGCGAAAGTGCCTGGTAGGTGTACTGAAGTTTCTCGCTTGAATAGCAAAGAGGCGACCGTGCTACTTGTAGACAGACACGTAAAATTCTCCGTCGGTGATCTGTAGTTCCTCCCTTTCCGGCATTGCCGTAAATACCCGAGCCGAGAAGGTGCCTTTGAAGTATTTGTCTGTTATTTCGGTAAATGTAACCTCTGCCTGATCTTTGAAGTCGTACCAATCTGATTGGAGGAATTGCGCGGTGTATCCTTTCCCGCTCTCATCCAGGTAAACTGCTGTCACCTGTGGCATGATGGCACCATTGCCGGCCATTTCCACTTCTGTGGCAAGCTTGTATGAGATCCCAGTTACATACGAGTCTTCCGCAACCAGAAACAGGCTCATCGCGTCATGTGTGTTCAGTATCTCGGTACTACCGATGATGTTGCATCGATATACATCGTTTTTTTCGTCGAAGTAAGTCTGTGCCACCGAATGGGCCTTGTACGTTTTTTGGACGCCATTGCATTTGAATCGGACAAAGTACTCGGCATCCGCGTCCGGCCCGGGATCGCCGTCGGCTGAGCACCCGGTAACCAATTGGAGTGCGATTCCGAAGAGAACTAAACATAGGGAAGAGATTCTTTTCAGATTTTTCGTCATGCTTTGAACAATCTTGTTTGGATTCATCAATTCGATTTGTTGTGACCTGACCCATTGTCGCCGGATCCTTCCTTGACCTTTCCGACCAGGTCCTTGCCAAGTTCCTTACCCGCTTTTCCCGCCTGCGATGCAAGACCGGCGAGCTTGTTGCCCGCGCCGGAAAAAAGTTGCTGTAAGCGTTCACCGTCGTCTGTTTTGAAATCCTGAAGGCTGGTCACCGTCTGGACGCCGGAAAGGTCAAATTGCATGTATGGTGCCTCGGGGAATCCCAGTGACTTTGCAAAGAACACAACCGGGATCTTTGCTCGTTTTGTGTTGTATTCCTTGACCGAATAGTTATATCGCTCGCGGGAATCCTGTATATTCTGCTCGCAGTGCTGGATGCTGTCAACCAGCCGGTGATACTGTTCATTCGCTTTCAGGTTGGGAAATTTGTCCGCGATGCCCTGCACGGCGGCTAACACTGCACCTGATTGTTGATAGGAACTAGACAGATGGGAGGCACTGGCATCCTGCGACACTTTCAGTTGAACTAGTTGTTCGCTTTCCTGGTAGTTTTTCACTACGTCAATGAGCTGGTTAATAAGAGTCAGTTTTTTACTGATCGCCACTTGTATGTTTGAAGCCTTTTCCCGCACATCCTGTCCGAGCTTTTGAAGCGAATTGTAGGAGATGACTGCCATTGCTATGACAGCGACCAGGAGAAATAGGATAACGGTCATAAGGCGAACAGGTTTATAGTCGAAATCGATAGGCGACACGTCGGAGAGGCATCGCGTGCTGTGCCTATGGCCAAAGTAACGGGGAATTATCGGGTATAGGAGTGCTATTTATCAACTGACGGAACTGAATTATTAAAGAGTGAAATCTGACTGATAAGTGCGGGCTTATATATAGATTTGTCGAGACCCTCACACGCCACTGAACGCTGAAATGGCATGCGCAGAAAAAGATGGTTTCTTCTGCTATCGGTTGTAGCCAGTATCGCTTACGCCCAGGATCCACACCTTGACTCGCTGACGAGGCAGCTGGAGAATCATCCTCAGAACGATACGGTCAGAGTTGATTTGCTAAACGAACTCGCCTTTGCGTGCTATTCACGTGATCCCGATAGGGGGCTCGAGTACTCCCGCGAAGCGATCGCTCTCGCAACACAACTTAACAGCCCTTCAAGACTTGCCAGGAGCTTTAACAACAAGAGTGCAAATCACTGGGCAAAGGGCCAGGATTCGCTTGCCCTGCAAGCCGGAGAAACTGCGCTGCAGATTCACCGGGAGGCTGGTAATAAGCTGGGGACGGCAAAGGCATTGAATAACCTCGCGCTAAATTATTACAACCTCTCCGATTTCGGAAAAGCGCTTGAATACCACTATGCCGCTCTTTCCCTTTTTCGGGAATTGGACCATGCTACCGGGATCGCTCATTCATACTCCAACGCTGGAGTCGTGTATCTCTCCCTGTCAGATTATCCAAAAGCACTTGAGAACTTCTTGAATGCCGCCCGTTTCGCAAAAGATGATGACGAAGTGCTCCGGGGAAATATATCGCTGAACATTGGCCTTGTCTACAAGAATCTGAAAGAATATCTGAAGGCGCGCCAGTATGCAAATGAAGCGCTTTCCATCTATACTAGATTGGGACAGCTACAAGGACAGGCGAACGCCCTTGGTAACCTGGGAACGATCTGTAGCGAACAGGATTCGTTACGTGAAGCGCTCGACCACTACCAGACCTCGCTTAAACTTAACACCTCCATCGGAAACAAGCGACGTATTGCCGGCGACATGGTGAACATCGCAGGGGTCTATCAGCACATGGGTGATTACGCCGCAGCCCTCGATTACTTGCAAAAAGGTTTGGTTCTTTACGAGCAGACGAACGACAAGGAGAACACATGCTTTGCACTTGTTAAACTGGCGGAAATACACCTGGAGAGATCACTGACAGCCAGCCGAAAGCAAGTCGAGGTCTCGTCGCAACAGCGAACGTTTGAATACCTTCAAAGAGCACGCGTACTTTCGGAAGAATCCGGATCGCTCCAAAGACAGCAGATGGTCTGGGAAGTGATGAGCAAGGCTCTCGAGGATTATGGTTCACCTGCGGAAGCGCTAGATGCATATAAGACATTTGTTTCCCTTCGCGACAGCATCTTTAACTCGGAGAAGGACAGGGCGATCATGCGTCAACAGATTCAGTTCGACTATGAAAAAAAGGAAACCCTGCTGACGGCAGAGCACGAAAGAGACATGGCGCTCGCACAAGCCCGACTGGATCGGCAGAGAGCGATTGATTCCGCCTTGCTCGCCGGGGCGCTGTTGTTAATACTTGCCACGGCGGCAGGTTACATGCTGAACAAGAAAAAGAAGGATGCGGAGAGGCGCAGAAGAGATGCAGAGTTCAAGACATTGATCGCCGAGACCAGGATGAAAGCCCTTCGTGCACAGATGAATCCTCACTTTATCTTCAATTCCCTGAATGCTATCAGTAATTTCATGGCGACTCATAAACTGGATTCGGCAGAAGACTACCTCATGCGTTTCTCTAAGGTCATTCGTATGACTCTTGAAAATTCCGACCATGCAGAAATATCCTTATCCGATGATCTGAAGATTCTTGAGCTATATCTTCAGCTTGAAAATGTACGGTTGAAGGACCGGTTTACCTACGAGATCCTCGTCTCGGAGGAGATCGATCGAGACGAAACGTTTGTACCACCATTGATTCTCCAGCCTATTGTCGAGAACAGCATCTGGCACGGCGTTTCAAAACTTCAGTCGGGAGGGAAGATCACCATCATGATCGATCGAACATCTGAAAACCTGATTTGCCACGTAGAGGACAACGGCCCAGGCAGAAGCAACGGTCAGGTACACGAGGACTCCCGAAAACGCGGACGCAAGTCAATGGGCCTGCATCTAACTCGGTCTCGACTGGATATTTTGAATGAAAAAGAACCCTCCGGGGCGAATATTTCATTCACTGACCTGACCAATGGTTTGCGTGTGACTATTACGTTGCCGCTATTGTTTAAATTTGAGAATGAGCATGATTGACGCGATCATTGTTGACGACGAAGAGCATTGTGTTGAACGCCTTGAAAGGTTGCTGACGACGCACTGTTCAGGCAAGGTCAGGCTGTTGGGAAACTACACCAGCGCTGACGATGCGGAAGCAGCGATCAATGCACTGAAACCGCGACTGATATTTCTGGATATTCAGCTGCGTGACAGAACGGGATTCGACCTCCTGCGTAAGATCAAGCGTGAGCATTGCTCCGTGGTATTTACCACTGGATTCGGCGAATACGCTATAACGGCGTTCAGGTTCAGCGCCGTCGACTACCTGTTAAAGCCAATTGACAAGGATGAACTGATAACAAGTGTTGATAAAACCATTGATAGTATTTCGACAATGGATGCGGCGCGGAAGTACGAGGTCTTGCTGCACAACCTGGAAACTGAATCCGCCAGTTCAAAAAAGATATGCCTGCCGTCGGCGAGTGGCTTCGAGTTTGTCGATATTGAAAGCATCGTCCGTTGCCAGTCCAGCGGAAATTATACTATGTTCTTCCTGGCAACGGGCGAGAAGATGACTGTTTCCAGAACGCTGAAGGAGTTCGATTCGTTGTTATCGGCCCACGGGTTCTTTCGCGTTCATCATTCCCACCTTGTAAACCTTGCTTGCGTTAAGCGATATAACAGAGGTAATGGCGGTTATGTCGTGCTCACCGATAACAGCGAGGTCGAAGTATCGTCGAGACGGAAAGAGGCTTTCCTGGCAAGGGTCACCGGGATATGAGGGTGGGATTCTGAAGAGGCCCCGTATTTGCTGCGATTGTATCGGATATTATTTGTTTTGATGCGAACTGTCGCATCTTTGCGCAGACCGAATTTTTTATAACATTTTTGAAGGAGCAGATATGAATAGAAAGGAATTTATCCGGAAGACAGCGTTAGTGGGATCGGCAATGGGACTGGTCAATCCGATGCCTGCCTTGCAGGCGGAATCCAGACGGAAGTCAGCCCGCGTATTGAATGCGTACTATTTTCGGGCTCACATGTATACCCTGGTGCCCCGGCATGTTCGGGAAGATATGAAGTGGATGGCTGATGCGGGGACTAATGTCGTGTCAATTGCAGTGCTCGAACAGGATTTTTATGCAGCAAAGGAGAATATAGAAATCATATGCGATGAAGCCAGCAAACTCGGAATGGATGTCTGGGCAGTGCCTTCCAGGTGGGCAGGGTTGGTGGCAGGGGCTCCCAAGGTTCCAAGTGATTTTACAATAACGAATACGGAGACGTGGAAGAAGAAGAAAGATGGCTCTTACGCGGGCGGCGTTGCAGGACGAATTAGCAGTATTTTTCATCCTGCAACATATGAGTTCATGAAAGAGTCAGCCAAACGACTTTTCAAAACGTGGGATTTGAAAGGTATGATCTGGGACGAGCCAAAATCATTAGATGAAGATTACCATGATCTTGCAATAAAAAAGCTTGGCGGAAATCCATCGAGGGAGCAATTCGTTGATGCCAATGTTGATTTTTTTTCCACGATCAATAATGACGTCAAAGCGGCTTATCCGGATAAAAAAATAGCCATGTTCATTTACTCTAACTTCGATGACATGACGGTAAGAAAATGTGCAACTATCGATGGTTTGGATGTATATGGATGTGATGGCCGACCATGGAGGGATGAGGATGGCGGACAGCAAGAGGGCAGGGGAAAGGTCTTGCTTGGCGGTGTCGGTCAACGCTTTCTTGATGCGGCTCGTGAAAACAAGAAGCAGTCATTATGGCTAGTTGAGAATCACAACATGTCTGATAAGGACATACCCCTTCTTGAAAGAGGATTGCCGGAGGTTATGACCACGGATGTTGATCACTTGATATACTACTACTACCCCAGGAACCTCTCCCAACCTGATAAAATTATGAACATCATCAGGAAGAACATTTCTGAGTTCTAGCAGTCGGCGAGATAAGTTTTAACGACGATAGGTTGGGGAGCGGCTATTTTCGCGTACTCCGTACCAGTACGGATCGATAAATACGCTAATCGCGGTATTTGAGCTTGAGCCAGGTTTGTGAACCTTTACACGTTGTCCGACAAAGACATTGTTGGATAGGATGCGTGTCAAATTCACGTCTGGCACAGTCCATATCCAGTATATAGTTTGCGGAGCATCATGGCGAAATCAGGTTTATGGAATTGAGATACTACGGAAAGATAGCGACACTCGTGCTTGCATGTTTAGCAATTCAGTGCAGCGAAGAAGAAACCCCGGCGTGTGATAAAAATACATCGTTTTCCGCCATCGGCGAAAATCAGTGTGCACATGGTCGTGTGACGCAATACAATCGTTTTGATAACTACGAGCGTTTTATTATTGCTGTCAGCAACGGTACTATGAATTTTGAGCTCCGTGCCATCAGCGAAACGGGTCCGTTGGAAGAAAATGTTACATATACACACCCGGCGGCAAACTTTGTGGCGCAATGGGTGGATCAGGTAAACGCGGCGAAAATACGTTTCACCCGGATCGACCGTGCAGCTGGAGCAATTTCCGGCGAATTTGAATTTGAGGTGCAGTCTGCCCACGGCCTTCAAAAGGGAAAAGGAAAATTCCGTGACATCGATTTCTAGAGGTAGAATCCCTCATGCCATAGTCACTTTAGAGAATGCGAGAATAACTTCTAGTCAGTTTTTGCATTTGCTCGCTTATCACTATTGATGCTCGTCCACGCGTGCCATTCTGAATTTCGACTTTAAGATCCTAAGGGCGTTGTTTATCTGCTTTCGCACTGTCTGCTCGGATAGGTTTAACTCCGATGCGATCTCCCTGTGGGTGAAGTATTCGTTTCGGCTTAACTTAAATATTTCCTGCATCTTTGCGGGCAACGCCGCGATCTCCATTTCGATCATGGAGTTGAGCTGGTTAGCTCTGACCGGGTGATCTGTTTGACAGAGTCCCTCTTCTATGCTCTTTTGAAGTGACTCCACGTAGACTGACTCGATACGCTTGCGCAAATAGATATTGATGATCCGGTTCCGGACCGCCGTGAACAGGTATGCCGATAAACTACCCGTCAAAGAAAGACTTTTTCGCTTGTCCCAGATGGTGACGAATACTTCCTGGATCACATCTCGGGCTTCTTCCTTGTTCTCGAGCTTCTTGCATGCATGGACGTACAGAACGTCAAAATAGCGCTCATAGATCTCCCTGAATGCATATTCCTCGTCCTGCTTCAGCAAATCAAACAACTCTTGATCGCGCATGGGAATATCGCAAGAAAGCATAGGGTTCAGACTAAAGTAAAATCGAATATAAAAAGAAAGAATCATCAAAAATATCTTTTTTTATCTACCCCCTGTTCCCGGGTTGCTTGTCTATAGAGTGTACAATCCCATAGTATGAAGCACAGAGACGGTCTCAACCTATTGCGTAAATATAAAGAAGGGCGCTGCTCGATAGAGGAAAAGGCCCTGGTCGAAACCTGGTATCACGGGTTGAAAGGGGAGGGGCCGGATCCTGACGCTAAGGAGTTGCAAGAGGCCCGGGAAGCCACCTGGAACAGCCTGGCACACCTGAGAAAGAAGGAGCGTTGGTTTACGCTGCCTTATCGCTATGCCGCCGTCGCGGCTACACTCGTTTGCGCGGCATTCCTTGTGATAACGGTCTACACACCTGGCGAATCGGTCGCTGATCAGCCTGTGATCGCCGATATGGTTACTGCTCCGGAAATTTCCGACGATGCCCTGCCCGGCGGAAACAAAGCAATTTTGACACTGGCTGACGGAAGCGAAGTCGTTCTCGATGATGCACAGAACGGTGAATTGGCCCATGTGAACAGGACGGATATCAGAAAGACCGAGGATGGGCTTATTGTTTATGAAACGAGTGGGCCTGCGGGCGCGGATGCAGCGGACGAGGGAACGGCGGTTCTCTATAACAAGATTGCAACACCGCGCGGTGGCCAATACCGGGTGATATTGCCTGACGGAACCAAGGTTTGGCTAAACTCGGCTTCGTCGTTGAAGTATCCTCTTTCTTTCCGACACGATGTAAGAAGCGTAGAGCTTACGGGTGAAGCTTACTTTGAAGTGAACAGACATCTGTCGGACAACCAGTACGTCCCGTTCGTCGTCAACACGCGTACACAGACCGTTCAGGTGTTAGGCACGCGCTTCAATATCAATGCTTATGAAGATGAGCCTACGGTAAACACCACACTATTGGAAGGCCAGGTCAAGGTTGTCCGCGGCAGTGGAGAGTTTTCAGAAAGGGCTGGAGGGCTGCTTCTTAAACCTAATTATCAATCGCTGCTGAATGCGCACCGTATGGACGTTCGGGAGGTAGATGCGGAGGAAATGATCGCCTGGAAGAACGGATACTTCAGTTTTAACCACGCGGATATCAAAGTTGTGATGCGACAGCTGTCGAGGTGGTACGATGTTGAGGTATTCTATGAAGGTGATATTCCTCCGGGCGAATTTTCAGGAAAGGTTTATCGCAACATGAATCTTTCGGCCGTGCTGGAGATACTCGCTTTTTCGCGGGTGAATTTCAGGATCGAAGGAAAGAAGATCACGATATATTCTTAAAGCTTGAGATCAACTATTAGTAGGAACCAAAAAACAACAACGATGAAGAGATAATTACCGCACATCCTCCGGTTAAAACAAAAGAGCCGCAGAAGTGGTGACACACTTCCACGGCGTAACTGAGTTAACCCCGATCCATTTACGGATCGAATCTTTTGGAAATTGATGTATTAACACAGCAATTAAAATTATGAAATTTAATGCTATTATCCTACCCACGCCTTGGGTAGGAAGAGGTGCTTTTCTACCTCTCGTCAGAAAAATAATCATGGTTATGAAGCTCACTTTTGTTCTGATGATTATTGGATTGTTACAGGTGAATGCTGACGGCTTTGGTCAAATCAGCCTGGACAACAAGAGTCGGTCGCTGAACTTGATCTTCAGGGACATTGAGAAGCAATCGGACTACGTATTCTTCTTCCGCGATGTTGATGACTACAAAGTTGATGTCCGGGTAGAAAACGGTAGTGTGGAGGATGCGCTGAATGCCAGCCTCAGAGGCCTTCCACTGACTTATAAGATCATCGGCAAAACGATCGTTGTGCGAAAGATTATCGCTCAGGGATTCACCGTAAGGGGATCTGTCTTCGATACGAAAGGCGAGCCATTGGTCGGAGCAACCATCAAAATACAGGGTACCACCGAGGGTACCATTACCGAAGCCGATGGTTCTTTTTCGCTGGTTGTGGCCGACAACGCTGCACTTTTGGAGTTCAGCTATATCGGCTACGTGCCAAAAGTGATCAGTGCGTCCGATAGGGACGCGCTGGCGCGAGTAGCGTTGGAAGAGGATGCCACCACGTTGAGCGAAGTCGTCTTCACGGGGATGACTGAGATCGACAAGCGGTTTTTCACCGGTGCAACTGACCGACTTATCGCGGAGGATATACAATTGGCTGGTTCGCCGGATATAAGCCGCTCATTGGAGGGACGTTCTGCAGGAGTCACTGTGCAGAATGTTTCGGGTACATTCGGCACAGCTCCAAAGATCAGGATACGAGGTGCCACTTCCATTTACGGGAATTCGAAGCCTTTATGGGTAGTGGATGGCGTCATTATGCAAGACGTCATGGAAGTCAGCGCTGACGACCTCTCGTCGGGCAATATCAATACTTTGGTGAGTTCGGCGATTGCAGGTCTGAATGCCAACGATATTGAAAGCATCAGCATATTAAAAGATGGGTCGGCTACTTCCATCTACGGTGCAAAAGCCATGGCAGGTGTGATCGTTGTTACCACGAAAAGGGGGCGTGCCGGCTCTGCGTCCATCAACTATACCGGTCAATTCACCACAAGACTCATTCCTTCATACCGAAACTTTAACATCATGAACTCGCAGGAGCAGATGGGGGTATATCAGGAAATGGAGCAAAAAGGTTGGCTTAACTACGCTGCCGTTCACAATGCGAGGAATAGCGGTGTGTATGGCAAGATGTATCACCTGATAAATACAGTGGACCCGGCGACTGGAGAGTTTGTTCTGGCAAACACAGAAGCTGCGCGAAATGCTTATCTGCGCGAAGCAGAGATGCGGAACACCGACTGGTTTCGGGAACTGTTCTCTTCCGCCCCAATGCAAGACCATTCCCTGAGCATGTCGGGTGGTACAGATAAGTCGACATACTATGTTTCGCTGAGCGCTATCCAGGATCCGGGATGGACACCCGCCAGTAGTCTTGAGCGCTACACAGCCAGCTTCACCCTGGACCACATGATCAACGACAAGCTGTCAGTGAACCTGCATGCAAAAGCCTATACCCGCAGTCAGGAGGCGCCGGGCACAATGAACCGTCAAATAGATAATGTGTATGGAGAGGTGTTCCGCAACTTCGATATCAATCCTTATTACTACGCCCTTAATACATCGAGGACGTTAGACGCGAATGAATTTTACACGCGGGATTATGCACCATTCAACATCAGGCATGAATTGAAATCCAACTATATGGATTTGAATGAAGTGTCCACTCTTTTTAAAGGGGAGTTGGACTGGACGCCGATGAAAGGCCTGGGTTTTAAATTCATGGGTAACATCAAGAATGTAGGCTCAAGCATGGAGCATCACGTTCACGATGACGCGAACCAGGCTTTAGCATACAGGGCGATGCAAACGTCAATTATTGCCAATAGCAATCCCTATCTGTGGGATGATCCCACGCTGGCTTACGATTTGCCAATTTCTCTACTTCCAGAGGGTGGCATTTATGAACGCAACGACAATCGGTTAAAGGGATTCGATATCCGTGCTTCAGCCAGCTATCAAACGGATTTCGACCATAGTGAGCACGAGCTGTCAGTTTATGCCGGTACGGAATTCAACTCTGTTGACCGAAACACGACTTGGTTTAGGGGATGGGGGCGTCAGTACGATATGGGTAGTGCGCCATTTGTGATCTACCAGGCCTTCCAGAGTTGGCAAAGCAAGGGGGAAGACTACTATTCCTTATCGGATCGTCGAAGACGCGATGAAGCGTTCTTCGCTCAGGCGAGCTATTCGTACAGGGAGAAGTACACGATCAATTTAACCGGTCGCTACGAAGGTAGTAACCAGATGGGTAAATCAAGGCAATCGAGATGGTTACCCACGTGGAATATTGGTGGTCTTTGGAACCTCGGTGATGAGACATTTCTTCAGGGGATGAAGTCGACAATATCATTGTCTCATGCAGTGATACGCGCATCATACAGTCTGACCGCCGCCGCTCCGCCCACCAGTGTTTCTACCGCAGTGATCTACGCCAGCGAAAACACATGGCGCACTGATCCGGAAACAAATGAACCCGCTCTCAGAATGTCAGACATTGGCAACCAGTCGCTCACGTATGAGAAGAAGCGAGAACTCAATATCGGAGCGGATCTGGGCTTCCGGAACAATCGCGTCAACCTTTCGGTAGACGGTTGGAAACGCCACAATTTCGACCTCATCGGTTATCTGTCAGCAATGGGTATGGGTGGCCAGATCGATAAGAGAGGAAACATCGCTACGATGGATTCGCATGGTATCGACGCGACGCTTTCTATACAAAACATCGATCGCAGAGATTTCAAATGGATGACAAACATCACATTTGCAAAGTTCACCACGAAAGTTACGGATCTGGATACCCGTTCGCGGATCATAGATCTGATCACCGGAACCGGATTTGCCCGGGAAGGCTACTCGCACAGGACGTTGTTCTCGATTCCCTTTGCTGGGCTTAGTGAAGATGGGCTGCCATTGGTATACGACCCCACAAATGAAGCGGTTAGCTACATTTACTTCCAGGATCGGGAGCAGCTGGATTTTCTCGTAGAGGCCGGCCCTGTGGAACCCACACTTACCGGTGGCTTGGGGAACATATTTCGCTATAAGGGGTTAAGCCTGAATGTCTTCTTGACCTACTCTTTCGGGAACAAGCTTCGCTTAGCTCCTGTCTTCACAGATAATTATTCTGATCTGTCGGCGATGCCCAAAGAGTACAAGAACCGCTGGATCTTGCCGGGTGATGAAGCTTTTACATACATCCCTGTAATAGGAGCGGTCCGGCAGCAGTCTGTATCGACTAATCAAACACGTTATTCCTATTCCGCCTACAACTATACGACTGTACGCGTGGCAGATGGCGGATTTGTCCGTCTCAAGCAGATAACATTGGGTTACGATCTTCCCCAAAGCCTGATTGCCCCTTTAGGGTTCAAGAGCCTGGCACTAAGAGCAGAGGCAACCAACTTGTTATTGTTGTATGCTGACAAGAAGCTGAACGGCCAGGATCCAGAGTTTTACAATAGCGGCGGAGTGGCGTCTCCGGTGCCCAGGCAGGTTACCTTTACCGTATCACTTGGACTATAACGCGTTTCAATCATGAACAGAATATATACTTATACATTCGCGCTCCTGCTCTCGCTCTGCGCCACATCGTGTAACAATTTCCTGGACGAGATTCCCGACAATCGCGTGGAGTTAAATTCGGAAGCTAAATTGAACCAGCTCCTATTGGGTAGCTATACCAGAAACTTACCTCTCGTGGTGGCCGAATACCTGTCAGACAATGTCGACCACAAGACTGGTGTACTCTTATCATCTGCGTTCCGGTATCAGGATGAAGCGTACGCATGGCAAGACATCCAGGATGAAAGCGGGAACGACGCTCCCAAAGATGTCTGGACTGCTGCCTACACTTCTATTGCCGCGGCGAATCAGGTATTGAAGTCGATCGAAGACCAGGGGAACCCGATCGCTTTTGCGGCGTTGAAGGGAGAGGCTTTGATGCTGCGCGCATTCAACCACTTCTTACTTGTGAATCTTTACGGCCTTCATTACAACGACGCTACCTCCGAGACTGACCCCGGTATCGTGTACATGGAAGCTCCGGAGACTGATCTCAATCCGCATTACGAGCGTGAGTCTGTAGCTGAGGTTTACCGGAAACTGGTCCGCGACATCGAGGAAGGGCTGCCGCTTATCACGGATGATATCTATAAATATCCCAAGTACCGTTTCAATCGTCAGGCTTCACTGGCATTTGCGGCACGGGTTAACCTGTATTATGGCAAGTACGATAAAGTCATTGCCTATACGAATGAGCTCTTTGGTAATAACCCTGCTTCCCTGATGAGGGACAAGTACCACTTCAAATCCATGACGCGTGACTTTTCGATATTTGCACAAGAATTCACAAGTCTTGGTTCCGCTGCAAACTTTCTGCTGCTGACACCTGTGTCTACCGCCAGAACGTACTTTGGTAATTACACGTCAGGCAAGTTGTATCAGCATACGTATTTTATTGCTGACCATGAAACCACCAGGAGCCCTGGACCATGGGGGCCGTACAGGAATTCGGTTCCGTATACTTTCAATATACATTCATCGGGTTTCTCGTCCAGCAACTACAATGCACAGCCGCATATCTATGGTGCTTTCAGAACGACCAATCCAATTGCCAATACCGGCGTTAACTACGCAACGTTTGTGACCTTTTGGGCGGAGGAGGCATTGCTTTGCCGTGCAGAGGCCTACATCGCAAAAGGAGAATTTGACAAAGCGACGGCCGACCTGGCTCTTTGGATGGATTATCAGATTGATCCGGGTATCGACGTGACGTTGACCCGTGAGCTTATCAATGACTACTATGGCAACCTTCCCTATTTCGAACCGGAAGCGCCGACCGCCAAAAAGCGACTGAATCCGTTGAACTTGACCATCACCAGTGAGGAGCAGGAGAATTTCCTCCATTGCTTGTTACATTTCCGCAGGATCGAGACGATTAGCCTCGGGTTGCGTTGGTATGACGTCAAACGCTTCGGTATTGAGATACAACGCCGGGATATTGAGAAAGCCGGCGGCGGCGACGAATTTACGCGAGTAACAGATGTGTTAACGCTGAATGATCCGCGCCGGGCCCTGCAAATTCCGCCGGATGTTATTAGCGCAGGGATGAAACCTACTCCGAGATAATAGTGACACTTATTAGATATTACTAAAACGTCTATGAAAAAGATAATGATATATACGCTAACCCTGCTCCTGACCGCAGTCTGGTCGTGCGACGAGGAAGCGCTGAGCCCCGACAGTGTGATCGTTGATTCCAATACGACGCCCAATGCCTTTGACGTGTGGCTGAACGAACATTACAATGTGCCTTACAACATCGATTTCGTTTATCGCGCCGACGATCGGCAGTACAGTATGGATCACACGCTGGCTCCGCCCACCTATGAACACAGCATTGCCGCAGCGAAAATACTGTATCATCTCTGGTTGGGAACCTACAACGATGTGCGGGGAATGGTCTTTACCAAGACATATATTCCTAAGACTATCGTTCTGGTAGGCTCGGGTATGTACAATTCCACCACCGTCACCGTTGGTGAGGCGGAAGGCGGCATGAAGATCACGTTTGCGCGGGTGAACATCCTTGACCTCGAGAACCTCGATCTCGGAATGCTGACCGGAAAGTCTACTTACGATGGTACTGGAACGGAGAGTACCGGTATGCTGAAAACGGCTTTTCACGAATTCGCGCATATTATGACACAGACCAAACCCTTGCCGGAAGAGTTTTCGCTGATCTCAGCTAACGATTATCTCGGCGATGACTGGTCAACAACTGGCACTACTCCTCGTGGTGCATGGGAGACAGGTTTCCCGACGAAATACGCGAGACATTCTCCCGGGGAGGATTTTGCGGAAATCATGGCCGTCTACGTCACGCGGGGAAGTGCCAATTGGGACGCTCTGTTTGATGCCGCAGGGGAAGTCGGCACCGGTATACTCAGCAGAAAGGTTGAGATGATCAATAAGTACCTGGAAACATCCTGGCAGATGTCGCTTGATGACTTGCGTGATGCTTTTGAATTGCGTGGAGCTCAACTGGGAGACCTGGATTTGGAAAATCTTAATGGATAGGAAGAATGAAAAAAATAATAACGATAACAAAATCGGTGGCATTGATAATTCCGTGCCTTCTGATGTCGGCTTGTCTGTTTGAGGAAGCAGACATATTTGACAAACCAGCCGCCTTGAGGATGGACCAAGAGATCCGGACGGAGATGGCCTTGTTGACCGGAGCGGCAAATGGATGGCTTGTAGACTATTACCCTGAGTCGGAGTATTCGATGGGAGGTTTTGCGATGCATTGGAAGTTCAACGCCGACGGCTCAGTGGCCGTAGCATGTGAGACAGACGTGAATGGTGTGCCGGCTACGGAGGCGGCTACTTCGTTCTGGGACGTTAAGCCCGAACAGGCACCGGTACTTTCCTTTGACACCTATAACAAAGTGCTGCAATATTTCTGTGAACCTTCGCAATCGGATATTACCGGTCTGGGTGGCGACTATGAGTTTATCATAAGAAGGAACATCGAGATGGGTGACAATCTTGTGGTGAGTGGAAAACGAAATGGGAACAGGATGATACTGCGTCCGGTGGCAGATAACTTAGACCCTAAAGTGTATCTCGGCCAGGTAAAGGAGCTTTCGGAGGACATGGCTTGGAACAGAAACTTCACTTTCTATGTGAATGGTGACTCGATCGGTTATCTGACTTTTTCCGCAGCACAGGCGGCGGGCCTTACGTTTCGCAAGATCGACATGACGGCGTCTACTGGAAGTGGCCAGGAGGGCGGTGAGGCGAGCGAAGACGCCCAGACAACTCTGTTCTTTACATACACATCAGATGGTTTACGCCTCCATCAGGAATTTTTGTTTCGCGGTGTACCGATGCAAAATTTCGTATGGGATAAAGAAACAAAGACATTCACTTGCGCGGATCCGGGTGTTAGTATGCAATGGGTATGTACCGATCCGGGGCCACCGACATTTGACGATCTCTTTGGGTTCGACAAGGAGTTTGGCTTCATTCAGGTAAACAGCCCTGCTGATATCTCACCTGGATTCGCGCCGGTTTGGGCTACTGTCGAGGAGGAAATGCTCGCTGAAACCGACAGAGTGATCGCTTACGTTCAGGCGTATTTTGTCTCCGACACAAAGATCCTGGTTAGAGTGTATCGCCATCCTGCGGGCCAGGGAGCAACGGGAAGTGTATCTTTTGCCCGGGTCTATTTTGACTTGACGAATCATGAGGACGGTACGGTAACAATAGCCTATTCGACCACGGGTGTCGGCAGTAACTCAAGTGCTGCTCTTAGAGGAAATATGGATGCTTTTGTTGCATTCCTTGAGGATAACCGGTTTGTATGGGATTGGGAGGAAGAAGACCAATCGCGGGGAGGTCTGCATGTCGTAGATGAGAACGGAGACAAGACCGGAGTATCCTTTACGTCGGTATTGGGTCCGAATAGAGCGGAATAGAATACCGCGTATTTGAGTATTTGAAAAGAAGAGCTGGCTGAAACAGGCAGGCTCTTCTTTTTGATTTTATGAGTTGATTCTGTTTACCACTATCTGATTTCGATGAAGAAGCTTTTGTTATTTGTTTTTGCCGTGTTCCCGTTACTATGTGAAGCGCAGCTGACCTATCAGAGACCACCTGAAGATATTGCGCGCGTTGCCGAGGCACCGCTTGCGCCAGTAGTAATGCTGAGTCACGACAAGAACTGGATGGTGCTGCTGGATCGTTCAGACTACCCTTCAATCGAAGAATTGTCGCGGCCGGAACTGCGCCTCGCGGGACTTCGTATCAATCCCGATAACTTCGGACCGAGCCGTGTGTCTTACTACCTGGGAATTACACTAAGACGGATTTCTGACCAGAAGGAACTTGCGATCAGTAATCTGCCTTCGGTAGTATTGGGCAGTAACATTTCGTTCTCACCCGACAACCGAAAGATAGCGTTTCTTCAGAACGATGCGGAAGCTATCGCTTTATGGGTAATCGATATTGAAAGCCAAACGGCGTCCAGGATCACGAGCAGGAAAGTGAATAATATCTTCAGCGGTTCGTACAATTGGCTCCCGGATTCGCAACATCTTGTGTTTGCGGCTGTTCCGGAGATTGACCGAACACGTCCCACGAAAGGCCGGATTCCCACCGGGCCGGTTATAGAAGAGAATCTCGGCCGTACATCGCCCAGTCGCACGTATCAGGATCTGCTTAAGGATTCACATGACGAAGCGATGTTTGAATTCTACGGATCATCTGACCTCGTGTTGATAAAACTCTCCGGAGAGGAAAAGATCATCAGTAGAAATGAAATACATTACACTTTCAGCCCCTCGCCTGATGGTACGATGGTACTTAAGAAAAGTATTCATCGTCCTTTTTCCTATCTGGTACCATATTATCGCTTTCCGCAAAAGGTGTCCGTTGTCAATCTTGATGGAAGGGTCGTGAAGGACATTATTGACCTTCCGATGGCTGATAA
Organism: uncultured Roseivirgaceae bacterium; assembly: GCA_964438975.1. Classification (GTDB taxonomy): domain Bacteria; phylum Bacteroidota; class Bacteroidia; order Cytophagales; family Cyclobacteriaceae; genus Chryseosolibacter. The sequence goes on from CAYTMU010000046.1 coordinate 18,195, forward strand.
CATACCAATCGGATTCAATGCGGTTCAAGCTGGCCCACGCAGTCATCATTGGCGACTGGACAAGCCTGCGACGCTGTATTGGCTAGAGGCGCAAGATGGAGGTGACCCCAAAGCAAAAGCGGAGATCCGGGACAAAATGTTTGAGCTGCCGGCGCCGTTCGATGGTGTAGCCAGTGAGTTGATCGCCCTCCCTTTGCGCTACAGCGGGGTTTTGTGGGCGAATGACAATCTTGTGTGGATATATGAATCCTGGCGGAGCGACAGGAAGGAGCGTGTGTACCAACTTGATCCGGTGACCAGGTCAAAGAAGGTAGTGATCGATCGCTCCACAGAAGATTCATATAATGATCCCGGTGACGTCATAACGACGCCGAATCAGTACGGGCGTTATGTGATGCTGGTGACGAAGGACCAGGAGGTGTTCTTCAAAGGAACTGGAGCATCCCCGGAAGGCGACTTCCCTTTCCTGGACAGAATGGATCTTCGGACCGGAAGAAAGACGCGCTTGTGGCGATGTGAAGCGCCCTACTATGAACGGGTCGTCAATCTCATCGATGTAAGGAAAGGCACATTCCTTACTTCGCGCGAGTCCCCCTCCGAAAATCCGAACTATTTTCTACGCAAGCTTGGAGGTAAGTCGTTGACACGCATCACCGACTTCCCGCATCCATATCCTCAGATAAACGATCTTCGAAAGGAAATGTTGAGATATAAGCGATCAGATGGTGTCGATCTGACTGCGGATCTGTATCTCCCGCCGGGATATAAGAAGGGCGACGGCCCGTTGCCGACTTTATTTTGGGCGTATCCCAGGGAGTATAAGTCAAAGGAGAACGCAGCGCAGGTCAGTGGTTCTCAGTATACCTTCACCCGGATCAGTTCGAATTCCCCGATCTTCTGGGCGCTGCGCGGATACGCGATCATGAATAACGCGTCTATACCGATCGTTGGAGAAGGTGGTGCTGAGCCGAACGATACGTACATTGAACAGCTGGTCTCTAGCGCGAAGGCCGCAATAGATTATGGGGTGTCGCTCAATGTTGTGGATCCCGAACGTGTTGCCGCCGGTGGACATTCCTATGGTGCCTTTATGACAGCTAACCTACTTGCCCACAGTGATCTTTTTACAGCTGGCATTGCCCGGAGCGGTGCCTATAACAGAACGCTTACACCTTTCGGGTTTCAGGCGGAGCAACGAACCTATTGGGAAGCGCCCGAGACATATTTCAAAATGTCACCATTTTCATATGCCAATAAAGTGAACGAACCGATTCTGTTCATACATGGCGAAGCGGATAATAACTCCGGAACGTTTCCCATGCAGACGGAACGTTTTTACAATGCGATCAAGGGGCATGGCGGGACGGCGCGTTTTGTGTTGCTTCCGTATGAAAGTCACGGCTACCGAGCCCGTGAATCTGTTCTTCACACGCTCTGGGAAATGGATCGCTGGCTAGAAACGTACGTGAAGCGTGATAGGCTTTGAAATGCAGTCACGAATAAACCAGGGGGGTCACTGATTTGGTTTATTCTTTGTGTTCTTTGTGGCTCATCGTGTTC
>CAYTMU010000046.1:19854-26890 GCA_964438975.1 uncultured Roseivirgaceae bacterium
TCCTGTATTTCGTACTCTTAGTGCTTGCCTTTATATAAGTAAAGGCCTTTACTTTGTCTTCTTACTTTTGCAAATGGATTCAGTTACGCAAATCGTTTTAGGTGCCGCTGTGGGTGAAGCGGTTCTGGGGAAGAAGGTCGGTAATAAAGCCATGCTTTATGGAGCCATCGCCGGTACTATTCCCGATTTGGATACCTTCGCCAGTTACTTCGTGGACTCGGTTACTGCTATTGAAATTCACCGGGGTTTTACCCATTCGATATTCTTTGCTGTTGTTTTTGCTCCCGTTTTTGGGTGGCTGATCTCGAAGATCGAGCGGCAGTCAGTTGCCAATTGGAAAGACTGGTCGTGGCTGATGTTCTGGGGTTTTTTCACACATCCGTTACTCGATTCCTTTACTACCTGGGGTACACAGCTTTTCTGGCCACTGGATATAAGGCTTGACTTCAAGGCCATCTTTGTCATAGATCCGCTTTACACGTTGCCGTTTCTCACCTTCCTTATTTTGGCGATGCGTTTTAAGAGGGGGTCTGAGAAAAGACGGAAATACAACAACCTCGGGCTGCTGATCAGTAGTTGCTATTTACTCCTCTGCTTGTGCCTGAAGGGATTGACATACCAAAAGTTCAAGTCAGCGTTGGAACACCAGCGTATTGAATACCTGCAACTGGAAACGAAGCCGTCTCCGCTTAACAGCATTCTCTGGACAGCCAATGTGGAGGTTGAGGATGCCTATTTGATCGGTAATTATTCACTCTTTGATTCGCAGCCGATTGAGTTTGTGCGGTATTCAAAGAACCATGAGTTACTGGGATCTCTTCGTTCTGAAGAGACGATTCAGCGGTTGATCGATATTTCGGAAGGGTGGTTCATCATAACAGAAAGAGGTGGACAGCTTTTTTTTAACGACCTGCGTTTTGGAGTATTGGACCCGAATACCGAAGCTCCCGATTTTGTGTTCAGTTATCGCATAGAGGAGCATGATCGGAGAATTGAAATATTTGAAGTCCAGCGAAAATCCACAGAGGCTAGGAAGTTGCTGTTTGAATTAGGCAATAGAATCTTAGGCAATTGAACCAATAGTAAGTTTTGAAATGCCGTCACGAAGGAATTACGAAAGTCACTGAGTTTGGTTTTTATTTTTTGTGATCTTTGTGGCTCATCGTGTTCATTGTGATCCTGTCTTTCGTATATGGTTTGAAATGCAGTAACACGAAGGTCACGAAGAAACCACGAAGGTCACAATGTTTGTTTTTTTTCTTTTGTGATCTTTGTGGTTCATCGTGTTTCTACTTCCGTGGACTGTCGACTGTTGACTGTGGACTAACCGTTGACTAAGTTCGGCCTTGACTGTCTCAACGTCCTCCTGCGGGTAGGTGCGTCAGTAAGTATCTTGCCATGTGAATTCTAAGATGCAAAGGCGTTCCTTTCCCTTCCCTGATGCCGTGATCGCGCTCGGGGTAAACCATGTAGTCAAACTGCTTGCCTTTTTCAATGAGTTTGTCAACCAATCCTTCTGTTATTTGAATATGCGTGTTTGTCTCTCCTGATCCATGGACTATCAAAAGATCTCCCTTGAGCCCTTCAGCAAAATTGATTGGCGCCGATCGGCGATATCCTTCAGCGTTCACCTCCGGGGTATTCATATATATTTCCTGGAACCACGCATTGTAGAGATGGGGTTGTGGTTTTGGTGCCACTGCTATTCCCACGTTGTAGACGTCCGGTTTGCGGAACATGGCATTGAGGGTATTTGACCCGCCACCGCTCCAACCCCAGATCCCCACCCGGCTGAGATCCACATAAGATCGCGTACGTCCGAATTCCTGAATGGCTGCTGCCTGCTCTTCTGTTGAGAGTGGCCCTAAACTTCCTGCGATCACCCTGCGCCAGGCTGCTCCCTTGGGGCAAGGCGTCCCGCGGTTGTCAAATGATACCACAATATACCCCAGGTCAGCAATAACACGATGGTAGTCAGCCATTGCGTGTCCCCAGGAATCCATCACCGTCTGCGCATGGGGTTCACCATATACATAGATAAATACTGGGTATTTTTTCGATGGATCAAAATCAGGCGGCTTGATCATCCACGCATCCATAACAATGCCGTCACCGATGTCAACCGTAATGAATTCTTTCGGCTGAGGATTGAGGGATTTTATTCTTTCTCGCAAGACCCGGTTGTCCTCAAGTACACGCATTACCTTGTGTTGCGGAAGGCTTATCAGTTCGGTCACGGGTACTGAATTGGCAGTTGAGTAGGTATGGAATGCCCATTTTCCGTCGGTAGAAATATTATAGTCATGCGTTCCCGGTTGATCCGCCGGGGTGATCCGTTCGGCTTTCCCTTTTCCGTCGAGGCGTGCGCGATACAGATATTTTTGAGTACCGTTGTCGGGTGAGGCGCTGTAGTAGAACCATCCCTGGGTCTCATCCACGCCGACGCGTCCGATAACATCGTAATTTCCCGGGGTCAGCAAGATTTCTTTTTTACTGTCGCGGGAGCACAAATAGGCGTGTCTCCACCCGTCTTTTTCAGTGAGGACGATAAAGTTTCGATAGTTGCGAACCCAGTCAATACCGCCATTGATGTCATAGCTCGCGACGACCCATGCCGGATCCGACTCCTCGTAAATGGTCGCGATCTTACCGTCGTTAACGTTGGCGACAAGGAATTGCCTGTTGTCTCTGAAACGACTTCTTTTTTCTACCAGGACCTCTTGCGAATTTCCGGCCCAGCTCACTTGTCCGATATAGTATCCTTCCTTTGGGGTGGGGATCGACAGCCATCTCGTTCCTTTGCCCTCGCTATCCACGACACCTGCTCGCAATCCATGAATCGTTCCTCCGATTCTGGCAAAGGTCTGTTCCCTGACTTCGGGATAGGTCGGATCGCCGGGAATGAGTGACGATCTTTTTCGTACGCCTGAGGCATCTGATTGAACAAACAAGATGCTCTTCCCATCAGGGCTCCAGGAGGCCCTTCCATTTGATATAGTGCCGGCGTCCCCGTCAAAGGTGAGTTGTGTTGTTTTCTCGTTTGCTATGTCGTAAATGTACAGATCTCCGCCTTCGGAGTACAGGATACGATCGCCATCTTGAGAAATGCTGTTGCTTGTGCCGGCGGTCACTTTCTTAACAGCTCCGGTTTTTCGCTCCACGATCCAATGCTCCGGTTTGTCATTCCCTTTGTTCTTCCCGGACAGCTGGACCAGAACTCTCTCCCCGTTTGGGGAGAGCGAATAGTTTTCAATGTGGAAATCGTCTGTGTATCCATGAGCTCTGAAATTTGCTTGTGATACGAGTTCGATGCGCTCGCCGTCTGTTGCGTTGTAATATGCCACACTCTCTTTGACTTGCCCCGGTGTTGTTTCATGGACGATGTAGCCCGAACCATCGGGAAGCCATGTTCCGCGGAAGGCCTTTGGTGTCAATCCGTTTTCGGCATAGATCTCCTTCAGTCGTTCCTGGGTTTCTCCTGGAACAATTTCATGCACAAAGGATCGCGACGAAGTGGGCTGTGCGATTGTATTGTAGGAAAGCAGTATACCCTGACACAGGAAGGCCAGCAAGCTTGTTGTCAGGATTTTAGTTCGTTTTGTCATGAGTTTCTAATCGCTTTTTATGTTGTGTTACGAGATAAAACTATTGCGATACATTGCCTGAAGCATCCAATATTTTAACTAAAATGTATAGCATGTTATCTCTGATTGACGCACAACAGTTCTGGCTTCTAAGGGTTGGCTTTTCGTGATGCAACGATCAGGCTATGTATGCTTAGGCCAAATAAAGTTTGCTTGGCGGTGAGGGTATTCACTCAATTGACGTATCATACACTCGGCCGGTAGCGCAGATATTAATGTTCCATAACCGGTCTGAAAATCCACGGTAGAAATGATGTGTTTTTCGTTTTTCAGGAAGTTGGCGGCGGTAGCTCTCAGCGGTATTGCGGTGTTATTCGCAACGCCACAGGCCACCGCGCAGGTAGCAGATCAACCGCGTCTGCTGGTACTTACAGACATCGGAGGAGATCCTGATGATATCCAGTCTCTGAGGCGTCTTCTGGTATACTCCAATGAGTTTCGCATCGAGGGACTGGTAGCTTCTGCCACGCTTAACAAGCAGCGCCGTACAAGCACTTTTGACGGGTATTTCGTGAATGATTCGATCATTCATATGGCCATTGACGATTATGAGAAAGTAAGAACCCGACTCTCCCGGCACGCAGCGGGGTTCCCGGAGGCGAGCGTGCTTCGAGAAGGAGTAAAGCCTGGTCAAGTACGGCGCATAGCCTCTCCGGGAATGTCCACTCCCGGATCGGAGCATATTATCAAGGTTGTCGATAGCAGTGATGAAATTCTCAATATTGCCATCTGGGGCGGAGCGCATGACCTCGGACAGGCCTTGCTTGACATAAAGGCTCGTCGCAGTGAAGAAGAATTGAAAACCTTTGTGTCCAGGCTGGTTGTATTCGCGATCGGGGACCAACACACGCGTCAACCGGGTGAAGAAGGGTCCGGCCATTGGATTGTCAATAACTTTCCGCGCATAAGATATATTCAGTCCGGAACAAAGGGGGTGATGAGCGCCTCCTTTCGGGGAATGTATCAGAATGATGCAACCGGGGAATTCCATCCGACAATGCCTCTTGTAAAACCCGGGGTTGAGGGGTTGAATAACACGGCCTGGGTGCTTGAAAACGTGAGTGCCTGGGGTCCGCTTGGCGCGGGCTATCCCCACACGGTTACGCAGAATATACGAACAGAGCGAAATACGACGGGAGTAAAAGAGGGAGACACGCCTTCCTGGTTCTATTTTTTGCTCAACGGACTAAGCAATCCTGAATTTCCCGAATGGGGTGGATGGGGAGGCAGATATGTGCATCAGGGGGGTAACTTTTATAGCGATGCCCAGGACCACCATTGGTCGGGTGCGCGACATGCGGCGGTTCGTGTGAAATGGACGGTAGCAAGATGGCGCGAAGCTTACCAGAATGATTTTGCTGCGCGTATGCGATGGTGTACACTCAACGTCAGCGAAGCCAATCACAATCCGAAGGTACTGCTCAATGGAGATGATGGCAAGGATGTGACTCTCATGACAGCTAAACCGGGCGCCAAGGTTTTGTTGGACGCGTCGGGTAGTACTGATCCTGACGGAGACGCGGTCTCGTTCAGTTGGTGGATTTACTCAGATGCGTCATCTGCTTCGGCCAGCCTTACAGGCACGAGAAAGTCAAAAGCAAAGCTCGTGATTTCTGAATCGAGCGATTCCGGCCAGGTGCACGTCATCCTGGAAGTTCGAGACAATGGCCAGCCGCAATTGACGTCATACCGGCGAGTGATCGTCAACGTTGAGCCGTGAGAGGAAGCGATGGTGAATTTCACAAGGCGATTGTGCATCCAATATTTTAACCAAAATGTATAGCATCTTATCTCAGGATGCTGCGCGGTCCTTCTTTTACATAGCTTTACCGGAAGTACTAATAGTTCTCCCGGGAATTTCTACCTATGATCGCCGCAAGATTGATTCAAACAGAAATTGTAACGATATCCATTGCCGTTGTTCTTTGTTTATCGGTTCCGTCTAATGGATTTGCCCAGACTGATCGCGGTGAGAGAGAAATCAAGCACGTACACGTCGGAGGGTATCTAATTACGTACCGGGATAAGGTCGATGAGTCTTATAATGCCGGGTACTCGATGTATGCCGCTGCCTGGCCGTTGGTCGAGCAGTACTCTGGAAGAGAATTTCAGTCGGGATTGTTTGGAACCTGGATGCATCCGGCTTATGACGGTGCTCTGCCGGTGGATAAACTTTACACAGATATCGAGGGCGGCCTCGGATGGTGGCGGGACACAGAGTTCCCGACTGTCACTCCAAAGTTCATCATGGGTGGTGTACAATTGAACTTCATGGGATGGGCCAACGGGCCCGGTGCGGGAAAGGGCAGAGACTGGAGTGATGCCAGAGGAAAATATGGTGTCGCGCAACTTAGTCCCTGGTTGCTGTGGCCACCGGACGGACTTAACCTGAAGCAAGGTATGTGTGGTGAATTGTTCGGCAGCGGGTATCTGCCACTGCCGCTGACCGAACCCAAGGAGATGACCGCGGGAAAAGATGTTCCTACCGGTAACCAGAGTTGGACCTTGTTCCTGAACACGGCAACGTTCAAAGGACCGGTTGCTTTCTTTACGCCGTTCTTTTGGTCTGAAGTGTCAGCTGAAGATCCACGCCTGAACGGACTCTTTCTTGATCAACGGCCCTCGGAGGCCAACAAAGCCTTTCAAATGGAGACCCAATTCATACATGCTTTCGAGGCCAAAGACTTGAATGGAGCCCGGTATGTTCGCATTGCTCCGACACAGTATCCCGTATCAGCAAATGGCGACTCGGAATTGTTGCACCGCCTGATGGTATATAACAGGAAGGCACTATGGGATAACGTTGAGAAATGGTTCAAAGGTGGAGTCCCTGCCGACAGCAGAATTGACGTTGCGGAGGCTTCGATGCAGGAATTTCAAAAGCGGGTAAGGTCAAGTTGGAGTATTTTTGGCGAGCATATACCTAAAGAGGCCCGCGCGCGGTTGAATATCACAGAGTATATGAATACAGATGTGACGGATGCGGCGACTTTGAAAGTCCGTTGGGCAGGCGACCTTATTGCGAAGAGACACAGTGAGAACGGCTCACTAATTACACTCCCTGAATACTATAAACTGGTCGAATCTGAGGAAAAGAACGGTACCTGGGTGGCCGTTCCTGAAAAGGAAGTGCCTAAAGAAACGGGATTGCATGACGTTAGCTTCAAGAGGCAATTCGAGCCGTCGCGTACATATGTTACACCGGAGGAAAAAGAGAGCGCATGGAAAATACCAGGGCCAGCCGCTGGCCCTTACAAAGTGAAACTGGGAGATGGTTCCACTGTCACCTATTACTGGTATCGTTTCGCCGATCAGCCGGCGCTTCTGAATGCGGATCTAACCAAAGCTGAGCGTGAAGAGATGCAAAGGCGCGTTGAACTTCTGCACAAGCA
>CAYTMU010000047.1:0-26113 GCA_964438975.1 uncultured Roseivirgaceae bacterium
TTAGGGGTATACACACTTTCCAGGCGTGCTCCTTAAACCACTCGGACATCTCTCCCTGAATTGGGGCACAAAGAAATCAAGAAATTGCTGGCTTTGCAAATTAACAATGGCCGAAGTGACGGCGTTCGTCCCGGGCCGCGAAAATTCATTTATATTGCCGATACGGAGTAGTAACAAATGGCAAACACCACTCTCTTCAGAGGCCTCAATGATAAACAAACCGTCCGCGCCTGGTATATGTACGACTGGGCCAATTCGGCTTATTCCCTCGTCATCGTATCAGCAATTTTCCCGGTCTATTTTAAAGAGGTCGCCAAAACCGGTAACAGTGATGTCGTCACATTTCTCGGCTTCCCGATCCTGAACTCCAACCTTTTCTCATACGCGCTTTCATTCTCATTTCTGGTGGTCGCGGCGATCCTGCCGCTGCTTTCCGGGATGGCGGACTATTCCGGCAACAAGAAGGCTTTTATGAAATTTTTTGTTTGGCTTGGTGGACTCTCGTGCATGGGTCTCTTCTTCTTCACGGATGTCAGCGGCCTCACCATGGCTATTCTGTTCACCATCACAGCCAGCATCGGTTACTCGGCAAGTCTTGTCTTTTACGACGCGTTTCTTCCCGAGGTTGTCACGGAAGATCAATACGACGTGACGAGCGCCCGCGGCTATTCCATGGGTTACTACGGTAGTGTGTTGATGATGATCATATGTCTGGTCCTGATCATGAATTATGAAATGTTCGGATTCTCCGGATCCGGACAGGCGACAAGGTTCAGCTTCCTCATGGTGGGGGCGTGGTGGATCGGATTCTCGCTGATACCTTTTAAGTACTTGCCGGATAACCCCTTCGGACGAAAGCCATCGGGTAACCTGTGGACCAAGGGCTACAAAGAGATCAGGAAAGTCTGGGATAGCCTGCCGGCGCAACCCGACCTCCGGCGATTTCTAGGTGCGTATTTTTTCTATAACATGGGTGTGCAGACCGTGATGTATCTCGCGGCGTTGTTCGGTACCGATGTGCTTCACCTCAGGGACACGCAATTGATTCCAACAATACTGCTCATCCAGCTTGTCGGCGCCGCAGGTGCCTATTTGTTTTCGCGAGTGTCGGCCAGAACAGGCAACAAGAATGCGCTCCTGATAATGATCGCGATTTGGATTGGCATATGTGTAATGGCATATTATATACAGACACCCCTCCAGTTTTATATACTCGCGGCAGTGGTTGGCTTGGTCATGGGCGGGATTCAGTCGCTGTCACGAGCGACTTACACGAAACTTATTCCAGTTGACACGATCAATCACGCTTCTTATTTCAGCTTCTACGATGTTACCTTTAACCTGTCGATCGTCTTCGGAACGTTTAGCTACGGACTTATTAATCAATTGACGGGGTCCATGCGTTACAGTGCACTCGCCCTTGCCTTGTACTTCGTTGTAGGAATGGCGCTTTTAATTGGCGTCCGCTCGAAAGGGCTGGCGGGTGATGCACGAGCTACGCGTTGACAACCCGGCCACTGGCATTTGACCATAAGGCCGTCCCTACGGGACTTGGGGATACGTCGTCCCACGTTTTCTACCATAAGGGTCGTCCCTCCGGGACTGGAGAATGGTTACCAACGATATGGCTATCCTCATCAATTCCAATGGAAGCAGTTGGTAACAAGGACCATACGTCCGTTCCTCCGGGACTGGTGGTTGGGTGATCCATGATTTTCGTTACCTCAATCAATTCCGGTGGACGCAATGAGAAACATATCTCACGTCCAACGTACCATCACCGAACGTTGTTCCCGCAACCGTGGACCCTCTCAATACCTCAAGTGTTTCACCGTAACGCCGTCATTGATCAACTGCTTCAATGACTCGATACCGATACGCAGGTGAACATCGACAAACATTTCCGTGACGGACTGATCGCTCAGTTCGGTCTTGACACCTTCAGGTTCCATCGGCTGATCAGAGACAAGCAGTAGGGCTCCTGCCGGGATCTTATTGTGAAATGCTGTCGAGAAAATGGTGGCGGTTTCCATATCGATTGCCTGAGCGCGGACGCGCAGCAGGTAAGCTTTGAAGTCCTCATCCCATTCCCATACTCTGCGGTTAGTTGTGTATACCGTACCGGTCCAATAGTCCTGGCCGAAATCTCGAATGGTCGTTGAGATCGCCTTCTGCAGTGCGAAGGCAGGTAGCGCCGGGACTTCCGGTGGGAAGTAGTCGTTTGATGTTCCTTCACCGCGGATAGCCGCAATCGGGAGGATGAGGTCGCCGATGTTGTTCTTCGCTTTGAGTCCTCCGCACTTGCCGAGAAATAACGCAGCCTTGGGTTCGATAGCGCTGAGGCAATCCATCACCGTTGCAGCATTGGGACTTCCCATTCCGAAATTGATGATCGTAATACCATGGGCCGTGGCGCTGCGCATCGGTCGGTCGAGGCCATTAACCCGAACGTTGTGCCGTTCGGCGAACAGCCTGACGTAGTTCTCGAAGTTCGTCAGGAGGATATATTTCCCGAACTCATCAAGCGCCTGGCCGGTGTAGCGCGGCAACCAGTTTCGAACGATATCCTGCTTTGTTTTCATACACTGTGATTTGACCCTTTCCCGAGAGATACGATTCGTTCCTGCCGGCGCTTTCGGTTTTTCATCCTACATTCGCAGCATGTACAAACTCAATTTGCCGGATTTTGATTTCAAGCTAAAAGAAGTCGAAGGCAAAGTATGGATTTTTGACGGGATACGGAAGAAGTTCTTGCTCCTGACTCCAGAGGAGTGGGTGCGGCAGCATTTCTTGCATTACCTGATCCTGCACAAAAATTATCCCCGGAGTTTGATCCGCGTCGAAGGTGGGTTGGTCTTCAACGAACTGCGGAAACGGACCGACATCGTCGTGTACGACCGCGCCGGTAAGCCCTGGATGATCGTTGAGTGCAAATCGCCGACCGTCGCACTTTCGGGTTCGGTTCTCTCGCAGGTATCTACCTATAATGCCAGATTGAAAGCAGAATACATCTGCGTGACAAATGGCTTGGTCCACCTCTGCGCCCAGGTCGACTGGAAAGCGCGAACCACGATGCAGCTAAATGATATTCCGGAGTACCTCCCGTTTCCTAATTGAGGATATGCTCGATGGATATTGACTCCAGGTTGAACGCCTCTGCAACAGCCTTATAGACAATCTTTCCGTCGACGATGTTCAGTCCGAGGCGTAGATCGGCGTTGTCGAGACATGCCTTCTTCCAACCGTAGTTAGCGAGTCTTACGGCGTATGGAAGTGTTGCGTTGGTCAGTGCCATTGTAGATGTATAGGGTACTGCGCCGGGCATGTTGGCGACGCAGTAATGAACAACGTCCTCGATAATGAACGTAGGGTTCTCGTGTGTCGTCGGTGTACAAGTTTCGATACATCCTCCCTGATCCACGGCTACGTCGACCAGCACGGTACCCGCTCGCATGTTCTTGAGCATGTCGCGTGTAATGAGACGCGGAGCCTTCGCACCAGGGATAAGAACGGCACCTACGATGAGATCGTGATCCTTTATCAGTTCCCGGATACTGTACTCGTTGGAGACCATCGTGTGGACGTTCTTAGGCATCACATCATCCAGATAGCGCAACCGATGTATGTTCACGTCTACGATCGTGACATCGGCGCCCATGCCCGACGCGATCTTCGCAGCGTTTGTTCCGACGATGCCGGCGCCGAGGATCAACACTTTTGACGGTCTGACGCCCGGTACACCTCCTAGGAGGATTCCCCGTCCTTTGAGTGGTTTCTCAAGATATTTCGCTCCTTCCTGGATAGCCATTCTGCCGGCTACTTCCGACATCGGTATCAGCAAAGGCAAGCTGCCATCCGAACGTTCGACGGTCTCGTATGCAAGGCAGATCGCTCCACTGTCTATCATTGCTCTCGTCAGCGCTTCGTGAGAAGCAAAGTGAAAATAGGTAAAAACAACTTGTCCGCGACGGATCAATCCGTATTCGGGTTCAATCGGTTCTTTTACCTTGATGATCATGTCGGCAAGGGAGAAGACTTCCTCTGCCTGATACAACAGTTTTGCGCCTGCGCTTTCATACTCAGTATCGGAAAAGCCGCTTGCTTCTCCCGCTGTTTGTTGAACATAGACTGTGTGCCCGCGTTTGACAAGTTCCTGTGTACCAGCAGGGGTAAGTGCAACGCGGTTTTCATTGTTTTTGATTTCTTTCGGAATGCCGACGATCATAGAATTATGGGATTGGGTTAACCCAAATATAGGAACCGGATACGCAACCGTCAGATGATTTTTAACAGAAGTAAATTTGCCCAATATTGTATAAGTCAGATGACTCTTCGGCATATTTATTATTGGCAAATTGGCATGTATTCACGGAAAATTTGGTGCTGCGATCGCTCGAAGATGAGCGGCTTGCCGGGTGCATCGAACGACGGAGGGTAAGACCGTGTTTGAAAGGTAACCGGATATGGCTATTTTTGATCTCACCCGGAAGCTCCAGTGTCAGCCCCTTTTTGTTGGTAACAGGGTTTGTGTAGCATCTGCCACTGAAAAATGAACGTGTTTACTTTTTAACGACATCACATTGAGCATTACCAAAGAAGCAAAGACCAAGTTCTCGAAAGCCAGGGTTGGTGAGATCCTATCGGACTACCGCCTTGCAGTGGAGAGTCGTGAGGCGAGCATCATCGGTCGTAAGGAAGTATTTATGGGGAAGGCCAAGTTCGGCATCTTTGGAGATGGCAAGGAGATCCCCCAGATCGCAATGTCAAAAGTGTTCCGCAACGGCGACCACCGCGCGGGATACTACCGCGATCAGACATTTATGTTTGCGATAGGTGAACTCACCGTTCAACAATATTTTGCACAGCTCTATGCACACACAGATGTGAATGCGGATCCCGCTACCGCAGGTAGGCAGATGAACGGCCACTACGCAACGCGCATGCTCGATGAGCAAGGCAGGTTCAAGAATCTCGCAGAAGTTAAGAACAGTAGCTGTGATATTTCGCCGACGGCGGGACAGATGCCTCGTTTGCTCGGCCTGGCATATGCGTCGAAACTATTCCGGGAGAATCCGGAACTGCGCGAGCTTACCCACCTTTCGACTTCCGGAAATGAAATTGCGTTCGGATCGATCGGCAATGCTTCGACTTCCGAAGGTATGTTCCTCGAGGCTATCAATGCTGCCGGGGTCTTGCAAGTACCTATGCTCACATCCGTGTGGGACGACGCATACGGCATTTCAGTTCCGCAGGAATATCACACGACCAAATCAAGTATATCTGAAGCGCTTGCAGGTCTTCAGCGCACATCGACGGAGAAGGGTTTTGAGATCATCACGGTGAAGGGATGGGACTACCCTGCACTGATAGAGGCTTATGAAACGGCCGAGCGCATCTGCCGTGAGGAACATGTGCCGGTGTTGTTACACGTGGAAGAATTAACGCAGCCACAAGGACATTCGACGTCGGGGTCGCACGAGCGATACAAGTCAAAGGAGCGGCTGGCCTGGGAACTCGAATACGACTGCAACAGGAAGATGCGGGAGTGGATTATCCGGGAAGGCATTGCGTTGCCAGAGGAGGTCGATGAGATTGAGCGGGATGCCAAGCGATCCGCGAAAGCAGCCCGGGGACGTGCGTGGGAGGCCTTTATGCAGGACATCCGACGCGACCAGCATTTCGTTGCCACGACAATGGCGAAGGCTGAAGAGGAGAGCACCGAAAAGGCCGAGCTGGAAGAGATACGCGAGGAGTTGGTCAAGACGATCAACCCTACGCACCTGGATAATATGCGCGCAGCGAAGAAAACACTTCGGCTGCTCCGCTATGCGGAGGATAGTCCTTCGCGCCAGGCGCTTGCAGAATGGATCAGAAAACGGGAAGAAGAAAACTGGGATCGCTACAGTTCTCATTTGTATAGCGAATCGGAAGAGTCGGCTTTGCGTGTTCCCGATATTTTGCCACGCTATGACGACGACTCCTCCCTGGTCGATGGTCGTGAAGTATTACAGAAGTGTTTTGATGCGGCACTCACCCGCGATCCCCGCGTACTGGCTTTCGGCGAAGATGTAGGAATGATCGGCGATGTCAACCAGGGCTTTGCCGGCCTTCAGAAAAAGCACGGCGAATTACGGGTTACAGATACGGGTATTCGCGAGACAACTATTATCGGTCAGGGTATTGGACTTGCGATGCGCGGTCTGCGTCCGATCGCGGAGATTCAGTATCTCGATTACTTTATTTACGCGCTGGCTACGCTTTCGGATGACCTGGCAACGCTTCGATACCGCACGAAAAGCGGACAGAAAGCACCGCTGATCATACGCACGCGTGGGCATCGTCTGGAAGGCGTGTGGCACGCAGGTTCTCCGATTGGAATGATCCTGCACAGCCTTCGCGGAATCTATATACTCGTACCGCGCAACATGACGCAGGCGGCAGGATTCTACAATACGATGTTGCAGTCAGATGATCCGGCCGTTATTATTGAATGCCTCAATGGCTATAGGTTGAAGGAAAAACTGCCGGAAAATATTGGTGAGTTCACAGTGCCCCTTGGTGTACCGGAGATATTGCAACACGGCGATGACTTTACGATCGTTACATACGGAGCGATGTGCCGTGTCGCGATGGAGGCGGCGCAGGCATTGGAGGAAGCCGGAATTTCCTGTGAGGTAATAGATGTCCAGACGCTCCTGCCTTTTGATCGCTACCACACGATCGTCGAATCGCTGAAGAAGACGAATCGCGCCTGCTTTGCAGACGAAGATGTTCCGGGCGGTGCGTCAGCTTATATGATGCAGCAGGTGCTCGAGGTTCAGGATGGCTACCGTTATCTGGATTCAAAACCGATTACAATAACCGGTAGGGAGCATCGGCCTGCGTATGCCTCGGATGGCGATTATTTTTCTAAGCCAAATCCTGAAGATATCTTTGAACAAGTGTATGCTGTGATGCGCGAGAGCGATCCGGACAAGTTTCCTGCATTGTATGACTGAGAGCGATGGTCTGGCACGCTGTCGGACTACAACCGGAATTCCGGCGTCTCGATCACGTTACTTTCGTTCAGCGCACGGTCGCGGATCTTGACGCGCAGCTTGAGTGTCTTGATGCTGAAGTTGATCTTGAATCCCGTCGAGGTCATGCTGTATCTCAGATTTCCGTCGACGGCGTTTTCACCATCCGACAGAATAGTAAACCTTCCATCGAAGGTCTGGCAATACTCCTTGTACCAATCGAATTTCTGAAAGCCACCCGGAGCCGTCGGATCCTTCACGAGAAACTCGACTTCAATATTGTTGTGGGTCGGGTTGGGTGTATAATACAGGGTATCTCGGATCTGGTAGTACATGGGTGATGATTGGGGAAAGCTATCGACCAACAAGACCGACTCCCCGACGACCGCCTTGTCTGCCGCGCGGATCAAAAGTCTCCGTCCCGTGTTATTGCGCGGGTTATCTATGTCCCCGATCGGCCCACCCAGGTATTCATAATTTCGCATGACGGCGGAACCACAGGTCTCGCCCGGAGGGAGGAAGCTGTAATCGGGATTCTCCCGTGTGCGATACGTCACGAGCTTCCCGCGATTCGCATCCGTGATCTGGAGCAATTCAAATTCGTAACTGTCGATAAATCCGGCTTCGGTTGCGATCGGCTCTACCTTTCCATTGTTTTCCTGGTAGAAGTTGGCGTAGTGAAACGGGGCAGAGATGTGGCGAAGATCCTGAGCACTCAAACCGAGATCGCCGTCGCCATCTTTGAAGTTGATATAGAGGTTCAATGAATCGAAGTCGCTGGGGTCGGGAGTCTCGATGAATTCGATGCCGGCGAACTCGATCTGCGGTTTGGCCGGAAATTCAGGCGGGTCGAAGCAAGAGCCTGTAGCGATGGCGAGGAAAGATAATAGCCCTAAACCCTTAATTAACTTCATTTTACTTTCTTAATTACGTCAAATTACGGAACGCTTGGATACTTCTGAAAGTTTTGTGTGCGATTTATATTCAGTAAACGACGCCAACTTCGTCGATATTGCGCTTCAACTCTTTCATTTTCAAGCACAAAAGAATCCGCTATACCGGCGGTATCTCGACCATCTGGGGGTTGATCCCCACGCGGTCAAGACACTGGCGGATATCCCGTTCCTTCCCATTTCGTTCTTCAAGCAACACCTGATAAAAACCGGTGCCTGGCAGGCTGAGACAGTATTTACCAGCAGCGGAACCACCGCGCAGGTAACGAGTACCCATGAGGTGCGATGCCTTGAGTTCTATTTCACCCACGCGGAGAAATGTTTCGGGCATTTTTTCGGCGATATTACTGATTATCACTTTTTTGCACTCCTTCCCTCGTATCTCGAGCGCGGAGGCTCCTCGCTCGTTGCCATGATGGAGCACTTCATCCGGGTAAGCGATTCTGCTTATTCTGCCTTTTACTTACATGATCATGACCGCCTCCTGCTCGATATTCAGGCCGCCAGGTCTGGTTCCAGAAAGACCATTTTATGGGGTGTGACCTTTGCACTAATGGAGTTGGCGGAGCGTTATAATCCGGATCTCAGCCATTGCTTGATCGTGGAAACAGGCGGAATGAAGGGTAGGAGACGCGAGATAACCCGGCAGGAGCTCCACGCCGATCTCACACGGGCATTTGGAGTTGACCGGATATTTTCGGAATACGGCATGACCGAGCTTTTTTCCCAAGCCTATTCCAAAGGTGAAAATGCCTTTTTTTGCCCACCCTGGATGAAAGTCCTTGCCCGCGATATCACGGATCCGATGGATAAAGGGTTACTAAATGTTACCGGGGGGATAAATGTCATCGACCTGGCAAATGTGGATTCAATCGCGTTCATAGAGACCGAAGATATCGGGCGTGTCGGCGAAGACGGGTCATTCGAAGTCCTCGGGAGGTTGGACAATAGTGACGTCAGAGGGTGTAATCTTTTGGTCGAATAAACCTTACATCGGTTAAAATGCCAAAATTGCCGCTTGGTTTGTTTTCCTGGGGAAAGAATAATATTTTTGTTTAAAACCAATAGCCCACGCTAAATGAAAAAGATCGTCGTTTTTCTTCTTTTGTCGGCTTTCGTTACGGCCTGCAGTCAGTATACCTGCCCGACGTATAGCAAGAAAGAAGCTCCCAAGTTCGCGAGCGAGGAAGAAGCCAGGGTTTAGTTCCTTCTCAAAGGTACTTCTCGACGTCTTCAGGGGTGATTTCGTCGCTACTCATGATGACGAGTCGCTCGATTACATTTCTCAGTTCCCGTATGTTTCCGGTCCAGTTATGATCTTTTAGCCTGTTCATGGCTTTTGGCGTAACTTCCTTTTTCTTAGCGCCGTGCTCTTCTGCAATATCCTCTAGAAATTTGTCCGTCAGCAGTGGAATATCCTCTGTGCGTTCGTTCAATGCGGGCACTTTGATGACAATTACGCTCAACCGGTGATACAGGTCTTCGCGGAATCTATTCTCCTCGATTTCCTTCTTCAGATCCTTGTTGGTGGCGGCAACGACCCGGACATTCACAGTGATCTCCTTGTCACCCCCCACGCGCGTAATTTTGTGCTCCTGAAGTGCTCTGAGCACTTTGGCCTGCGCTGACAGGCTCATATCGCCGATCTCGTCGAGGAACAAACTGCCTCCTTCTGCAAGTTCGAATTTCCCGATCCGCTGTTTGATGGCGGACGTAAAGGACCCCTTTTCATGACCGAATAATTCGCTTTCGATCAGCTCGGATGGAATGGCCGCGCAATTCACTTCAATCAATGGTCCGTCGGCACGTTTACTTTTTTCATGGATAGATTTCGCAACAAGTTCTTTTCCCGATCCGTTGGGTCCCGTGATCAGCACTCGGGCATCGGTCGGCGCAACTTTGTCGATCATCTCCAGCATCTGCCGCACTGCCTCCGACTCACCGATCATCTCGAACTTTCGTGAGATCTTCCGGCGAAGATTCTTTGTCTCTTTGATCAGCGTGGTCTTGTCAAGCGCGTTGCGGAGTGTGATCTCCAGTCTGCCGAGGTCGAAGGGTTTCTGCAAGAAATCAAATGCACCTTTCTTGACAGCTTCAACCGCAATGTCGATGTTGCCGTGGGCGGATATCACGACAAAATTGGTCGGAATACCAGCCTCTTTTGTTTTTTCGAGCACCTCCAACCCGTCCATCTTGGGCATTTTGATGTCGCAGATGCAGAGGTCGTACGCGCCTTGTTCTAGCTTGCGAAAACCTTCGAGTCCGTCACCGGCCTCATCTACGTCGTGATTTTTTTCGAGAAGGATCTCTTTCAGGATGCTGCGAATCTTGACGTCGTCTTCTATGAGCAGGATTTTTGACATGAACGATGTTTGGTTGATGGGTGCCGAAAAATAAACAAACCTGCCAGCAGAGACAACATCTGCCTCTGCCGGCAGGTTCTAAGAAAATCAGCAAACCTGTAAGCCGGGTTCTGTCTCCCGATTACTCGGGAGCCCTACCATTTATCTGGTCGCATCCTCACGGATACGATCAAGCAGTCTACCCGTTCCGGGGCCGAAGCAAAAGCGGGCCGCTTATCCCGAAACTTATTTGACCTTTCAACGCGTAAGGTTTACCATGCGCCTTCCCTCGCGGGACGACCGGTGAGCTCTTACCTCACCTTTTCACCTTTTCCTCCGATTGCTCGGTGGTAGTTTGTTTTCTGTGGCACTTTCTGTCCGCGCACCCCGAGGTGCACAGCCTTCCCGTTAGGAAGTACGCTGCCCTGTGTTGCCCGGACTTTCCTCCCCCCGCAAAAGCAGGAAGCGATAGGGCGGTTTGCTAATGATTTACAGGAATTTCCTGAAATTTGTTCCTCGTGGGAGGAAATCCTTCTAATGAATATCCTGTCCGGTGAGTTTCAGCTCGTAATGGTCGGCGAGTTGTGCTACTTCCTGGATCATCTCTTTCACCTGTGCTTCCGATGCGGATGCTGTGAGGCACGAGGCTTCCACTTTCAAGTATCCATCAGCGAGAACAAACTTGCTATAATCGAACGTGGAATTTTGCTCCATGAGCACTTTCAGATCGATGTTGTTCCGGTATTCGCATACTTTGGATGTGAATACCGCCTGGTCTCTGCCGGACACCTGGCTCTTCTGCGTGGTCGCAAGCACGGTCTGGAACCGGCTCTTGTCAAGTGGTACGACGATCACAGATTTGATGTGGTCGTAGTCGGTGAACTGACCGCCGATCTGGTCAGCATACTGTTTGAGTGTATAGGTTATATCCATAGGGGTTTGTTTTCAGGTGGCAAAAAAAGTAGGCCTTAACTTATTAAGTTACAAAAAGTTGAGTGAAGTTAGAAATAAAATGCGTGGAATTTTGAACCATGTCTGGAAAATTCCAATGCGGGACCGGGCAGGCGGACCATGTTCACAAGATAGAGCAGTGTTTTCAATGCTTTTGAACGGGTTTGTATGGCGGTGAGATCGAAGTCGACCGCAAGGTAGTACTGGCGAAACGGGGAGAATCCGACAGCTTCATTCTCGTGATCCCGCGCGTAGATCATGTCTTGGGCACCGTATCCCAGGGCAACGTTCAGCCATTTCGGGAACTCGACGAACTTGTCGACATCGAGCGATAACCAGTAGGTTTGACCGTTGTAATCTTTGACGATCTCACTAAGCAGATTATCGCCTAGAAGTTGTGGTCGAAGGGGTGCGTAGCGGGTGCGCTGAAATGAGAACTTCGGTCGCACGCGTATTTCGTTCCAAATAAGTTTTTGTCCAAGGAAGATTGCTGAACCTGCAGCATCTGCGATGGCATCGCCCACGGATGCACCATATCCCGATGAATATCCGTCGAAGACCTCTATCGGCAGTGTCATCATCAGGCCGGCAACTGCCCCAATCACATCAGATCTTTTTTCAGGCATTCCCACGCCGCGGAGTAGGGTGGAAGATAGGTCACTGAGCAGGTAGCTGGAGAGAATGTGACCAGCCTTGTCGACCTGCTTCCACTCTGCGTTGTCATTGAAGAAGCGAAATGACTGACGATCGCTATTCTTGTACCATGCGTGATTCAAAGCTGCGAGTCCGCCGGCGTAACCGACGCCGGAAGCGATCGCGAGGGTCCTCAACTTTTTCTTGTTGATACTTGTCGAGTCGGCTTGTGCCCGCAATACCACTGGTATCAGGAGTATTGCGACTACGAGCCATGCGACGGGCAGTAACCACCTTCCGGTACGCGTGCCGGGTTTGCGACTACTCCGTACCCTCATTTTCGTTGAGTATGGCTTCTGTATTATCCTGAGACCCGGATACCGGATTTTGCTCGCGACGAGATCTTGCGGATCTCCAGATATCTTTCAAGTGATTGAAGCTTTGGGTATGTGTCAGGCTGAATCCGGTTGTGACGGAGTTTTGCGACCCGAGCGTGTTCAAGATCGGGTTGATATTTGTGCGGTTATACATCTTTACCTTCAACTTGCCATCGGCCGTCAGGAGGTAGTCGACGGTCCAGTCGCCGGCAATACTGGAGAGGCTTTGCGTGTTGTTAATGCTACTGTTCTCCTGATTGCCGTAGAACGTACCGTCGCGCGTAACACGGAGGCGCCCGTTCATAAAGGTGTACGACAATCGGAGCTGGAAGGTATTGTACGCTTCTTCGTCGAGGGTGCTCAGGTCGAGGTCGATCTCGAGGTTCTCGTCTACCTGGCTTATCCAGTTGCTCAATTGGTTGCTCAGCAGTTCGCTGACACTATTCACAATAGAGCCACTGGTGTTGAAGGATTCCGGCGAGGAGAATCGTCGCAGTACGACCAGACTGAACACCTGTCTCTTCAGCTCTTGTTCGTCGAGTTTGTTCTTGAATGCCTGGAATTCAAAGTCGAGTCGTACAGGCGGATGGTTTTCCACGACAATGCTCTGCGGCAGATCTCCAGCGATGATATCGAAGTCGATCTGCGGTGAAAGCATGGGGCCATCCAGGTCGAGGAGGACGGTTACAGGATACTTCCGTCTCAACTGCGGGAGCGAACCGAGTTCCTGGTCGGTCAGAATCGGTCCAAACGATGCGAGTTGATCATAGGTCGCAGAGATGTCAAGCGTAGCTCCATAAGGATCTCCGAACCAGGTGATACGGCTACCCTTCCGAATATCAAATTCTTTATTGAGAATGTCATAAAGGGTAAAGTTGTAGCCGCCTTGTTCGAATTCAAATGGCCCGAACATGTTGAACTCGCCTCGCGTATCCAACTGTAATTGAAGATCGCCATTGCCGCGGCCCCGGATGATATCCCCTGTCCGGTAATCGAGGATGATTTCGAACAATGCATCGGGAGTTATGTCGATGTTGAAGTCGAGCGTGATCCCAGTGAGGTCGAGTTTGTTGGAAACGTCGTCTCTCAGATTATTCTGGAATGTGGAGTCCGTGAAGCTGACAAAGTGGATAAACTCGGCTTGCTCGACTTCGGCCGTACCACCGATCGGTATGAATACGCGTGTGTTCTTCTCGGTGCGTGCCGTTGCGGTGAATTTCAGGTTGTTGACTGGGCCGGTGATATTCAGATCGCCGGTAGCATACGCTTGTCCATGGAAGAGAGTGTTATCCCTCTCTGTGGTACTGAGTATCTGGAAATTCCTGAAGGCGGCATCGAGATTTATCCGCATGCCCTTGAAATTCTGATGGGTGAGTGTCGCGTTCAGTTTCCCTTCATTGTTGAGCAGGTCGGCCAGGAGTATGTTCTTGAAGTATATCGAGTTCGGCGACATTCCGATGACGCCGGTGAATCGGTAGGTGGTGCGGAGGTAGTTGACCATGATCTGTCCTCCCGCTACCTTTCCTTCACCGTCTATCGCGGGTGAGTCAAGAGTGCCGGTGATCCGGTAGTCGCCGGTAATCGTCCCGTCCAGGTTGCTGAAGATATCGTCGAAGAAAGGTTCGATGATCTTCAGGTTTGCATTTTCGAGCTGCGCGGATACATCGAGCGGAAGCCCGGAGCGCGAAGGATTGTAGGCTCCGACCAGATTTACGATGCGTGTTCCGTTCCGGTCGATGAAGAAGTTGATATCAAACTGCTCCTGATGGGCGTCCCAAAGGTTTTTCCCGGTTACATCGCCGACAAGAAAATTATCGACGGTCAGATTATCGATATGTACCGTGTTTTGCAGTTGGGGTTCCTCGTAATAATTGTTCAATTGAAAGAGAGCATTCAACGTTCCTTTGATGTCTTTTCCAGTGAGAGGATTGAATGTACTGAGGTCAACTTCACTGATGGTCATCGTCAGTGTCTCGTCTGGGTCTCGTGACAATTTCCCATCCAACAGAACGAACTGGTCGTTATTGCGCAGTCTGAGTTGGTCGATGACGATGTCGTTCCGGCGCATGGTGATGACGTTGTTCGGGTCGAAATCCCAATTCTTTTCGAGTAGTTTGATCGTCGACGGAAGGATCCTTAACTGCGTACTGTCTTCGAGGAAATTCAGCGCACCGCGCAGTCGCAAGTAGTTTGTCTGCCCCTGTTGATCGGCATCTACACTGAACGCTATTTTTTGCTTATTCCATATAGCTTCCGCGATCAGTTGCTGCGTATTGAGCGCTTTCGTGAGGTATTGACGATCCGAGTTAATGAACATCATCGCGAGTACATCGGTGCTGTCGGCGATTTTGGACGCCGTTAACTCGACCTCCGTTCCTACGAACAGTGTCTTCTTGTATGCCAGTGAATCGATTCGCGAATACGCCTGTAGGATCGTGGTGTAACCACTTGTGAATTTTCCTTCCAGCAGGGTGTTGGATGAGATCTGAAAGTCGATATCGAACAGGTGCGAGACCGGCTCCAGGTCTTTTAACCGAAGCTGAAATTCAGTTTCGTAGGAGCGCGGTTGGTAATTCTTCAGCGTATAATATTCGCGAAGCGCCTTCTCGTCGTTCCTTATGTTGAGCAGGAGTTCGCGAACCGCTGTCTGAAGGTCGCGGGTCAAGTCCGTTAGTAGAAAGTTTCCCTTGACCTCACCATCTAGAAGCGAGGAGCGCACGCGAATAGCTCGGTGATCGTCGTGACGCTCGGAACCGAGGCGGATGGAGTCGAGTGATAGTGACTGCCCATTGTTTACCAGATGAAGATCGCGGATGTCTGCCGTGCCGACGATGCTATCCAAGTGCAGTCCCTTGATGTTGACGTCGATGTGTGAACTCAGGGAGATATCCCGATCGGTCAGGTTCAGGTTTTGGAACACGGCGGTGTCGATATCAGCTTTGACGATGATCTCGTTGATCCCTTCGCGCAAGTCGATCGATCCTTCGGTCGTAAACTTCAGGTTTGGGTCGTCGATCGATAGAAAACCGTTGAAGAATTCGGAAGCGAACCTCGCGTTCGTCTTGATATTCCGATAATTGTAATGGTGAACTCCGAGTTGGCTGACGGCGCCGTCCAGCTTGAAATCGGCGGTGCTCAGGGTGAGCCCTGATCCGCGGATGTTTCCGTCAAGGCTGACGCGCTGAAACGTGGCAGTATCGCCGAGGTAGGTTCCGAGGTCAAAGTTCTTCATGGCAATCCGCCCGCTGTAAACGGACCGGTTGAAATCTTTTTCGTTGACCTTGAAGTTTATATCCGTAGCGATCCGGCCAAGCTTTCCCTCAAAGCTTCCGTTCGCGACGAAGTCGGTGAAGTATCCGAGGAATTGTGCATCCATGTTTACTTGTCCGATCGGGATAATGGGCTCGATAACGTTCTGGCTCAGCAGACCGTGTAAATCGCGGAAGTCCAAAGTTGAATTCTTCAGTTCCAGGATCGTGAAGGTTTCGCTCAGAAGCGGCAGGCCTTCCATGTCGAGCGATCCCTTTAGAAAGGTATTGCCCGTCTCGAGTTCCATGTTTGAGAGCTTGAAGTCGTTGACCCGACCTTTGAAAACTCCGTTCACGATGATCGGCTGGGTCAGCTGTGCTGCTGCCGGAAAAAACAGCGCAAGGTCGCGTGGGTGCAGGGTTGTCGCGTGCAGGTTCGCGCGTATATTCACCTTCTCATTGAAGTTGCTCAATTGATGGCGCCCGTCAAACGAAAACAAGACAGTATCGGTGACGGTACTGTTGTTGGCACGAAGATCCAGTCCGGCGAATTCCAGGCATTGTTGCGAGATCCGGAAGAAGGTCGACAACTGCCGGATATGGAAATCGGACTTCGGTTCGTGAGCGATCATTGTTTGAACCCTGAACTGAATGGTATCGCCGAGGGCCAGAAAATTTTGTAGTTGGGCTTCATCAATGTCGACCGTGAACTGGTTGTAGTTGAAGCCTTCGGGGATCGGATCCCGATCCTGGTCGATATAGGAGAACACGCTGTTGTTGAGGATGGCTTCGCCAATGTTGATCCTGGGAGATCGCTTGCTTCCCGGGGATTTCCGCGCGAAGTTCTCATTGATTCGATTGAAGAATACGTTGATATTCAGATTGCGCGAAGTGTCTGATTCATTGATGCGCGTAGCCACCACATGCGCGGAATCCAGGAATACCCCATCGACGTTTACGTCGCGCTGTTGGAATAATTGTGAAAGTTGAAAATTGACCAGCACGCTCCGGACGAAGATCATCCGGTTGTCTTCCGGGTCCGTCACCTCCATGTTTAGCATTTCGAGTCGGTCGAACCAGAGCAGCTGAAAGCCGCTTACCGAAACCTTGAAGCCGGTGGATTGTGAAAAACCGCGGAGGTAGCGACTGACGAGTTCTTGCTGTACGGCGGGGATTTGCAGGAACAGAAAGATCGAGATGACGAGAAAACCCAGCGTCGTTACCGAATACGCTAATATCTTAACAATTCGTTTTTTAACTTGCCGGTTCATTTGTCATCCATGCATCCCATTATCCTTGCTATTGAATCATCGTGCGACGAGACTTCCGCCGCCGTTATAAAGAACGGCAAGGTACTCAATAATATTATTGCCTCACAGGCAGTTCACCAAAAATACGGGGGTGTCGTACCCGAGCTAGCTTCGAGGGCCCATCAGCAAAACATTGTTATGGTGGTAGAGGAATCGATAGCAGAATCAGGTATTGCGAAAACAGAACTCGACGCGATCGCTTTCACCCGCGGACCGGGCCTGATCGGCTCGCTGATGGTTGGACTTTCGTTCGCAAAAGGTATGGCTCTCGGACTTGGAATTCCGTTGATCGAGGTCAATCACATGCAGGCTCACGTCCTTGCGCATTTCATCGAACCACCGGTCCCTGATTTCCCGTTTCTGTGCCTCACAGTCAGCGGGGGGCATACACAGATTGTCCTTGTCAGGGATTATCTGGACATGGAGGTAATCGGGCAGACGCAGGACGACGCGGTTGGTGAGGCGTTCGATAAAGCTGCCAAAATACTGGGAATGCCATATCCCGGAGGACCCCTGATCGATAAGATGGCGCAGTCGGGCAATCGCTATGCTTACCGCTTTCCAGAGACATCTATGCCAGCGCTTGATTTCTCATTCAGCGGCATCAAGACTGCTTTCCTTTATTTCATCCGCGACGAGAAGAAAAAGGATCCCGACTTTGTGGAGAAATACTTGCCAGACATTTGCGCCAGCTTGCAGCATACGCTGGTATCCATGTTGTTGTCAAAGTTGGAGCAAGCCAGCGTGTCAACGGGAATTCGCGAAATCGCCATTGCCGGCGGGGTTGCGGCTAACAGCGGGTTGCGAAAAGACTTGCACGACCTGGCGTCGCGGAAGGGTTGGAGGGTTTATATTCCTGCGTTCGAATATTGCACCGATAATGCGGCGATGATCGCCATGGCGGCTCACCATAAGTTTCTGCGGTCCGACTTTGCCCCTCCGGATGTGACGCCACTTGCCCGGATGCCGGTTTAACCATGCTCAGGACGGGTGAAATGCCTTTTCTGATCAGAAAATATAAAACCGCGCGAAAAAAATTTTGCCACTGGGAAAAATAAGATCAATTTTCGGCATGGGTAAGCAGCGCTTTGCGAAAGATATCAACATCCGGAACCGGCAGGCCTCATTTGAGTATGAGTTGCTGGATAAGTATGTCGCGGGCATTGTTCTTACCGGTACCGAGATCAAATCGATCCGGGAGGGCAAAGTGAATCTCCAGGATGGCTACGGGTTTTTCAATAATGGAGAACTTTTTGTGAAAGGTGTGAACGTATCGCCCTATGCGCAGGGAACACATTATAACCACGAGCCTACGCGGGAACGCAAACTTCTGTTAAAGCGATCCGAATTGCGAAAGCTGGAGGCGCGTGCTGAGGAGAAGGGATTGACACTGGTGCCGACGAGGCTTTTCATCAATGACCGGGGTCTCGCCAAGATGGAGATCGCAGTCGGTCGCGGAAAGAAATTGCACGATAAACGGGAAAGTATCAAGGAGAAAGATATTAAGCGAGAGCTTGACAGGATGAAGTTTTGACCCTGGGTTTGTAACACGAACCTGGAAAATTTCTTCGTATGGATGAAAAAGAATTCGGCGTTTGTCGCTTGAGTGTTGTGAGCGTAAGGAAGGGACCTTTGGATCAATCCGAGCAGGTAACACAGTTGCTTTTCGGGGATCACTATCGGGTATTGACGCACTCTCCCGACCGAAAATGGTTGAAGATCAGTAGTCACTTTGACGACTACGAAGGCTGGATCGATGGGCGCCAGCACCAGCCGATCTCTGCGGAGTATTTTGAACACATCAATCATGCAGAGTTCAAGATCACCACGGATGTAACATCATCACTGCTGAACAATAAGAGTCCTCAAATCGTATTGATGGGGAGCATCATCCCTATATCAAGTTCCGAGTTATTCCGGATGGAGGAGCAGTTCGCGTTCAATGGTGAAGCGAAGAACCTCGGCCAGCGGCGCGAGTTCGAATACCTTCGGATGGTTGCGATGAAGTACCTCAACAGCCCGTACCAGTGGGGTGGAAAGAGCCCTTTTGGGATCGACTGCTCCGGGTTTACTCAGATGGTCTTCAAGATATGCGGGTACAAGTTGTTGCGCGACTCCTCCCAGCAAGCCAATCAAGGCAGACCGGTCGGATCGTTATCGGAAGTAAAGCCGGGCGATCTGGCATTCTTCTCAAACGATAAGGGCAATGTCGGTCACGTAGGAATCGTACTGACTGAGAGCAAGATCATTCACGCATCGGGTAGGGTACGTGTAGATCAACTCGTGAGCGACGGAGTTCAGCAAGCAGGTACCTCTGCGATCACGCATCCCCTGATCGCTATTAGACGAGTGCTCGCCGAATAGGTGTATCGGTTGAAAATAGCACTTTGGTAGTTACAGGATTTGGACTAACTTACGATCATGAACGCAAGGGTACTCGTTCTAAATCAGGATTTCAGTCCACTAATGGTGTGTTCGGTAGAGCGTGCCTTCATTCTCGTGTACCTTAAGAAAAGCGAGATGATCCGTCCTGCTAACGGACATAAGTTGCGGTCTGTCACGCATACTTTTCCCATGCCGTCCGTGATCCGACTGAACCGATATGTCAACGCCCCCTACAAGGGCGTTAATCTTACCCGGCAGAATATTTTTAAGCGCGATGGTAACGAGTGCCAGTATTGTGGTACGCGGAAAGACCTTACGATCGACCACGTTATACCACGCGCACGAGGCGGAGTTGATTCCTGGACTAACCTTGTGACCGCCTGCAAGAAATGTAATACAAGGAAGGGCGACTATACGCCCGAAGAGGCAGGTCTCCACCTGCGCAAAAAGCCTGCGAAACCCTCATACTCGATCTTCCTGAAGGATCACATGAACGATCAGGGAAGCGAATGGGATGTGTTTCTCACCGGGCACCAAAGCCACTAGTAGATTATGTTTGATTTGGAGAGAAAGGTTACGATTATCACCGGCGCGGGTAGCGGTATCGGCCGGGCCATAGCTGAATTGTTTGCCGAACGGGGAGCTCGGGTCATCGCGGTAGACATAAATGCGGCAGCGCTCGACGAGACCGTATCCGGTATCACGTCGAAAGGACACCACGCGGCCGCTTTACAATGCGACCTTTCCGTACAATCCGACGTGGTCGCGTCATTCGCCAATGTAATCGAGAAACACCGACGCATCGATATCCTTGTGAACAGCGCCGGGATCGCCCACATCGGAAAGCTTGACAATACGTCGGAGAAAGATTTTGAACGGATCGTCAATGTGAATGTAAAGGGCGTATACAACACGATGTATGCGTGCATCGGCCAGATGAAGACACAAGGAGGAGGTGTGATCGTCAACCTTGCATCGGTGGCTGCATCATTGGGTATCTCCGATCGATTTGCTTATTCGATGAGTAAGGGTGCTGTCCTTAGCATGACGCTCTCGGTAGCGAAGGATTATATTGCCGACAACATTCGTTGTAATTGTATCTCCCCCGCCCGTGTACATACATCATTTGTGGATGGTTTTCTCAAAGCCAATTACGCCGACCGCGAACAGGAAATGTTCGAGAAACTTTCGAAGACGCAACCTATCGGGCGTATGGGCAAGCCTTCCGAGATCGCAGCATTGGCGCTCTATCTGTGTTCGGATGAAGCCGCGTTTGTCACGGGATGTGACTATCCGATCGATGGAGGGTTTGTCAGGCTGAATACATGAGTAGTTGGT
The DNA here is from genome assembly GCA_964438975.1 of uncultured Roseivirgaceae bacterium. Taxonomy (GTDB): domain Bacteria; phylum Bacteroidota; class Bacteroidia; order Cytophagales; family Cyclobacteriaceae; genus Chryseosolibacter. The sequence continues at coordinate 20,554 of CAYTMU010000047.1, forward strand.
AGTTGTAAATAAGGAAATTGCCGTTTGCCTTTCGTAACTTTGTCGAATTGCAAGTTGCCAATTAACGAATCGAAACATGAAATTACTCCGCTTTGGTGAAGCCGGCCAGGAAAAGCCCGGTGTTTTGTTAAACAATGAAATTGTAGATGTCTCCTCCTTTGGGGAGGATTTCGGAGAATCATTTTTTGATACCGACGGAATCGCCCGGCTGACATCCTGGTTATCCACCAACAATGCATCGCTTCCCCGGGTTTCTGGTGATATTCGTTTCGGTGCACCTTTTACACGGCCGTCCAAGATCGTTTGCGTCGGTTTGAATTACAGTAAGCACGCGGCGGAATCAGGTATGCCATTGCCGACGGAACCGATTTTGTTCTTTAAGGCAACGACAGCGTTCGCTGCTCCTAACGATGACGTTGTCATTCCGAAGGATAGCGTGAAAACCGACTGGGAAGTGGAGTTGGCTGTTGTCATTGGAAAAAAAGCCACTTACGTTGAAGAGAAGGATGCGATGGATTACGTGGCCGGATTCTGTGTTCACAATGATTACAGCGAGCGGGAATTCCAACTTGAGCGTAATGGACAATGGGTCAAAGGAAAGAGCGCCGATACGTTCGCGCCCATCGGGCCCTACCTCGTCACGAAGGATGAACTCCCCAATTATGATAACCTTCGGCTTTGGCTGAAAGTCAACGGCAAGATGCTGCAAGACAGCAATACCAATGACCTGATCTTCGGCGTGCCTTCCCTGGTCAGCTATATCAGCCAGTTCATGACGTTACTGCCCGGTGATGTTATCTCGACCGGTACACCTGCCGGCGTGGGGTTAGGACTCAAGCCGCCGGTATATCTCAAGCCCGGCGATCTTGTCGAGTTGGGTATCGACGGCCTGGGAACGCAAAAACAAATAGCGAAAGCGTGGAGCTGATCCACCTGGCGCATCTTACGTTACGACATGGTTAAGATTGATTCACATCAACATTTCTGGAAGTACGATCCGATACAACACGCTTGGATATCCGACGACATGAAGGTCATCCGGCAGGATTTTGGGCCGGACAACCTGGCGCCGTTGCTCAAACAGCACGGCATTGACGGCTGTGTGACAGTCCAGGTTGATCAAACAGAAGAGGAGACAGGAATTTTGATCGCCCATGCGGAGGAGCGCGATTTTATTGCTGGTGTCGTGGGATGGATCGATCTGCGGGCATCCAACCTGGAGTCCCGGCTGGAACACTTTTCTGAGTTCCGTCACCTGAAAGGATTTCGACATATCGTGCAAGGGGAAGCCCCGGGATTCCTCGGGCAGAGATCTTTCATCGACGGTGTCGGGAAGCTCCATAAGTTTAATTACTGCTATGATTTGCTGATCTATCATCACCAATTGGCCGAAGCACTCACCTTTGTCGACGAAGTCGCTGATACCCCGATTGTGATCGACCATATTGCAAAGCCGTCGATACGCACCGGAGATATCGCTACCTGGCGAAATCAAATTCGTGCGATCGCAAAGTATCCCAACGTGCATTGCAAAGTTTCCGGAATGGTAACAGAGGCGAAGTGGCCCGGGTGGGGATACGACGATTTCGTTCCTTACCTCGATACGGTAGTCGAAGCTTTTGGCGCGGACCGGTTACTCTACGGATCCGACTGGCCTGTATGCCTGGTCGCTGCCAGCTACGATCAGCAGTTCTCGATTATTCAGGACTATTTCAAATCGTTCTCACAAACGGAAAAGGAAAATATTTTCGGTGGGAATGCAGTAAGATTTTATAAACTTTAGTGTCATGGATCTGCAACTGAAAGGCAAAGTAATTATCGTAACAGGCGGAGCAAAAGGGATCGGCGAAGGTATCGTCGACGTACTTTCCCGCGAAGGAGCTCTTCCGGCGATCGTCGGCAGAAATGAGGCTGACAACAAGTTGGCACTCGAGAAGATCGGGAACAACGGGTTTCAGGTTGGTGCTGAACTTACGCAGCCGGATCAATGCCGTGACGCGGTCAACGCTGTGGTTAAGAAGTACGGTAGGATCGATGGTCTCGTCAATAACGCTGGCGTCAATGACGGAGTGAATCTCGAGAACGGATCGTACGATGCGTTCATGTCATCGCTGCATAAGAACCTCGTTCATTATTATCTGATGGCCCACCATGCCTTGCCAGAATTGAAGAAGACCCAGGGTGCCATCGTCAACATCGGATCTAAAGTGGCGGAAACCGGACAGGGTAGTACATCCGCGTACGCGGCCGCCAATGGTGGACGCAATGCCCTCACGCGCGAATGGGCGGTGGAACTTCTCAAGTATGGGATACGTGTGAATGCGGTGATCGTTGCTGAGTCCTTCACGCCCTTGTATGAAAAGTGGATACGAACGCTGCCGGATCCGGAGAAGAAACTGAAAGAGATCAACCAGACGATCCCGCTCGGCAACCGGATGACCACTGCCGAGGAGATCGCCAATATGGTGGCATTCCTCCTGTCCGAGCGATCCAGCCATACCACAGGTCAGTTGATCCACGTTGACGGAGGTTATGTTCATCTCGACCGCGCCGTCAATACAGTTGCCAGTTAAAAATCAAAATTGAACTCCACTATGCAGTCCACGAACGCACCTGCCATCGGAATGACCTCATCAGGCAGGCAATACCTGATACCTTTCGTTCTAGTCACCAGTCTCTTTTTCCTTTGGGGCATCGCCAATAGCTTGAACGGCCCACTGATCAAGCATTTTCAGACAGCATTGGATCTGAATCGCGCACAAGCCGGTATCGTCGACTCCGCGTTTTACATCGGGTACTTTGTAATGGCACTGCCGGCGGCTTTTCTGATGAATCGGATCGGTTACAAGAAAGGTATTCTCATCGGCCTCGTGCTATATGCGCTGGGTGCGTTTCTTTTTTATCCCGCTGCGGAAGTTCGGATGTACGGATTCTTCCTCTTCGCTCTGTTCGTGATTGCCTGTGGATTGGCCTTCCTGGAAACAGCAGCAAACCCCTATGTTACGGTGCTGGGAGATCCCGCTTCATCGGAGACGCGCATCAACTTTGCGCAGTCGTTCAATGGACTGGGGATCATCCTTGGCCCTGTGATAGGTAGTCTTTTCATTTTCTCCAGCACGGAGTATTCCAACGAGCAGTTGCAGGCCATGGATCATGCGCAGGCTGAGGTTATCCGAATAGCGGAGGCGCAATCCGTACAAGGTCCTTACCTGGCCGTAGGAGGGTTGGTATTGTTCATCGCGATCCTGTTCGCATTCACAAGGATGCCGGAGATATCCACGCCGGCCGAACGAACCGCGACCTTCAAGGGGATTACGCGACATAAACATCTGATGGCTGGGGTTGTGGCCCAGTTCTTTTACGTAGGAGCACAAGCATCTCTTTGGGGTTATTTCGTCGATCAGAAGTTGCACTACGCGCGGAGTGAGCATCTCGGTATCGTGCAGTTTATCTACCGCTATTCAGACCAGATGACGCCGACGCAGATCGCGGGATTCCATTTATCATTCGCATTTATACTGTTTATGGCAGGCCGGTTTGTGGGAACATGGCTGCTCACGCGCTACCCGTCGAACAGATTGCTCGCGCTCTATGCATCCGCGTGTATTTTCCTGATGCTCTATGCGCTTGTAGGTTCCGGCCTGGAGGCCGTTCTCGCAATCAGCTTTGCAAATTTCTTCATGTCGATTATGTTTCCTACGATCTTTGCTCTTTCGATCAAGAACCTGGGTGAACAGGTGAAGATCGGTTCTGGTCTCGTGATTATGGCAATTGTAGGAGGTGCTGTTCTGCCTCCGCTGACAGGCTGGGTGTCGCTGGCCGGGGTGGAGAAAGCGGTCATTGTTCCACTAATAGCATTTGTGGTGATCCTGTACTTCGGTTTAAGGGGTTATAAAGTCCGGTCGACCTAAAAGATTCATTGCGATGAAACGATACTACCTGGCTCTTGATCTCAAGGACGACATTGCGACGATTGCCGAATACGAGGAGCACCATCGAAATATGTCAGCGGAGATACGGAAAAGCATCCGGGATTCCGGTGTTGAACGTATGGAATTGTTTCGCGTGGGTAACCGGATGGTTATGGTCATGGAGGTGGGCGACGATTTCTCATTTGAGGAGAAAGACCGGATGGACCGGGAGAACCCTGCGGTTCAGGTCTGGGAAACGCTGATGTGGAAATACCAACAGGCATTGCCGTTTGCAAAGCCAGGAGAGAAGTGGGTGGTAATGAATAAGATATTTGATACCCTATGCAACAGCGAAAAGTAGTTGTTACCGGCCTGGGAGCATTGACCCCGCTAGGTAATTCGGTCGCGGATTTCTGGGAGAATCTTCTTGCGGGAAAAAGCGGTGCTGCGCCGATAACGCGATTTGATACGACCAAGTTCAAGACTAAGTTTGCGTGCGAGGTAAAGGGTTATGATCCGCTGGATCATTTCGAACGCGTCGAAGTGCGCAAGATGGACCCGTTTACGCAGTACGCGCTGGTGACCAGCGGGGAGGCCCTTCGCGATTCGGGACTCGACCTCGAGACGATCGACAAGACCCGGGTGGGGGTCATCTGGGGATCGGGTAACGGAGGTTTCTACACGTTCCAACAGGAGATGATCGAATTTGGAAGAGGAGACGGTACGCCGCGCATCAATCCGTTTTTCATTCCCAAGGTGATCGTCGACATAGCATCCGGATGGATTTCGATCAAGCACGGATTCATGGGTCCGAATTTCACGACTGTGTCAGCCTGCGCCACCTCTACTACAGCTATCATTGACGCGATGAATTATATCCGATGGGGGAAAGCCGATGTGATCGTAACCGGCGGATCAGAGGCCGCCGTCAACGAGGCCGGTATTGGTGGGTTTGGTGCAATGAAGGCGTTGTCGACACGAAACGACGACCCCGCGTCTGCATCGCGGCCGTTCGACACCGGACGCGATGGATTTGTGATGGGCGAAGGAGCTTGTGCGCTGATACTGGAGGAGTACGAGCATGCGCGACGACGGGGTGCCAGGATCTACGCGGAAGTTGCGGGCGGCGGAATGTCGGCGGATGCGTACCACCTGACGGCAACCCATCCGGAAGGAAAAGGTGCTGTGTTGGGGATGAAATGGGCACTGGAAGATGCAGGTATCCGTCCGGATGAAGTGGACTATCTCAACCCGCATGCAACATCAACACCCTTGGGCGATGTGAGCGAGATGAAGGCAGTTACTACCTTCTTCGGTCGGAGCGCGTCACATCTCCATATCAGCGCGACTAAATCTGCGACGGGTCACATGCTCGGTGCCGCCGGTGCCGCGGAAGCATTGATCTGTATCAAGGCGATCGATACTGGAATGATCCCACCGACCATCAATACGCAAAACCTGGATCCGGAGATGCCTCCGGAGTTGAATGTCGTGCTGGGAAAGAAACTTCAGAAAGATGTAAGGGTTGCGTTGAGCAATACGTTCGGCTTCGGCGGACACAATGCGAGTGCTGTGTTTCGGAAGTAGCCCTCCTCCTGCGCTAAAGCTTCGGCGGACGAGGTGCGCCTGCGCTAAAGCTTCGGCGGACG
>CAYTMU010000048.1:0-25972 GCA_964438975.1 uncultured Roseivirgaceae bacterium
CCTTACCCCTTACCCCTTCCCTTACCCCTAGCCCCCTACCCCCATAATCCCTATATTAGCGCCACAAATTAATCCACCCGATATATGTTTGACATGATGAAAATGATGGGTAAGATGAAGGAGGTTCAAGCCCGTCTCAAGGAAGCGCAGGACAATCTTGTGAACGTCAGGGCGAGCGGGGAGTCCGGTGGCGGACTTGTGAAAGCAACTGTCAACGGCAAGCGCCAGTTGGTGGGCCTTGACATAGACGCGTCTCTTTTCAATGCTGAAGAGAAGACTGTCTTGCAAGACCTCGTCGTCGCGGCGGTTAACAAGGCTGCAGAGGAAGCGGAAGTAATCGCGAAGGAGGAACTCAGGAAGAGCACCGAAGGCTTGTTGCCTAACATCCCGGGATTGGATCTAAGCAATCTGATGGGATGACCCGTGTTGCCGTCGTCGTACTGAATTACAACGGCGCGCGACTGCTTCGTCAGTTTCTTCCATCCGTTGTCGAGCACTCGGCGCCGGCCGACGTATATGTAGCAGACAACGGCTCCACTGATAACTCAGTCGCCATCCTTCGTGAGGAATTCCCCGGCGTCCGGCTAGTCCTGCTCGGCACCAACTTCGGATTCTGCGGAGGCTACAACCGGGCCCTGCGCGCTATCGATAGCGATTATTATGTCCTGTTGAACTCCGATGTGGAAGTGACGTCAGGCTGGGTCGCCCCCCTGAAGGCCTTGCTTGATCAACGCCCCGAAGTTGCCAGTGTACAGCCGAAGATACTCGCCCTGCAAAATCGGAATCATTTTGAGTACGCAGGCGGAGGAGGAGGCTTCATTGATTCATTCGGATATCCTTTCTGCAGAGGACGCGTCTTCGATCATGTAGAGGAGGATCACGGGCAATACAACGATGAACGCCCGATCTTCTGGAGTTCGGGCGCCTGCATGATGATACGCTCAGCAAGCTTCCATACGCATGGCGGCTTTGACGAGGACTTCTTTGCCCACATGGAGGAGATAGACCTGTGCTGGAAGCTCGCCCGGTCAGGCAACCTGGTGTATTACACGGGAAAGAGTACGGTGTATCACCTGGGTGCCGGAACCCTGGGCTATCACCATCCCCGCAAGACCTACTTCAATTTCCGCAACGGGTTGTGCATGCTGTTCAAACACTACGACCGCAGCGAATTGGTTAGCAAACTGCCTTTTAGGCTAGCCCTCGACTGGCTCGCGGCAATTTCGTTCATACTGAAGGGTGAAGGGAAAAATTTTGTCAGTGTACTGCGCGCGCACCGTGACTTTTTCAGGCAACTGGGAGATCTTCGCGTCAAACGCCGCGCCGTTCGCGAAGCAAACCCCTCCTATCCGCGCACGAACGTCTACCCCGGTCTTATCCTTTACCACTACTATTTCCGGCGTAGCAAGCCAGTACCGCTCAATAGTCCCAAATCGGATTCCGTTTCCTGAGATGCTTACGCATATTCATGACAAAGGCAAGGGCAAGGTAGACTATGACAGGAGACCCGAATGTCAGGAACGAAACATAGATGAAGAACAACCTGATGCTTGAGGTGGCAACTCCCAGTTTGTCACCCAGTCGGGTGCAAACGCCGAAAGCATATGCCTCAAAGAAGCGCTGAATCCGGAGAACTATATCACTCATATGCGTTTGTTAGGCTTTCAACTTGCCAAAAAGACCATTTATCGACCAATAATCCGGCTCACAAATATAAGGTCCCAATGGCATGTTGGGAAGTGGCAGTATTGTCATTTTTTTGAGTATAATTGCAAAAAAACACACATAAGTTTACTTTTGGAACCTCATAAATCAACTATAAACAAACCTCCAATGAGAAAAGTAGTTTACTCATTTTTTATTGTCGCTGCCTTGGCCCTGGGAAGCTGTACGCTTCCCAAGATGGTAAAAATGTCTAAGGATCAACAACTTACTGTAACCCCTAATCCTCTGGAGGTACATAAAGACACAGTTGCCTTCGACATGGCTGCGAATCTGCCTGTCAAGATGCTGAAAAAGGGCACTGTTTACACGGTAAACACCTTTTACAAGTATGGCGAACAGGAAGTAGCACTGGATCCCTTGACATTCAGAGCTGAGGACTATCCCAACGCAACCACTGAGCAGCCGAGAGCTACGCAGTCATTTTCTTTCGCGTATTCGCCTGCCATGAAGAACGGCGTACTCGAAGTTGAAGGTGTGGCGTCAAAAGGTGAGAAGTCAAAGGCCTCTCCCAGAATGCCTGTGGCAACCGGGGTGATCACGACCTCGAAACTTGTAGAGCCTGCCTATTTCGCAGCGTATGCAGATCACGGGTATAACAATCAGCCTGAACTTGAGCCGGTCATTATCCCTGACTTCATCTTCGAACAAGGACGATCTGTACTGAGGAGGTCGGAAATCAGAAGTCCCAAAGGAAAGCAACTCGACGCATTTATCGCTTCGAAGAACGCGACCAGCACCGTTACTATCACGGGTACTCACTCCCCCGAAGGTGCAGAACGAATCAACTCACGGTTGTCTCCCGATCGCGCAGCGGCTATCGAGAAGTTCTACCGCGACCAGATGAAGAGGTATGACTACAAACAACAAGCTGATCAAATCAAGTTTATCCTCAAACCTGTTATTCAGGACTGGAATGAGTTCAAGAGTGCTTTGGCAGCTTACGATGGTATCACTTCAGAGCAGAAGTCCGAATACCTGAACATCGTCAATGGAGGCGGTACCTTTGAAAGCCAAGAGAAACAACTTCAGAAACTATCAACTTATAGAAAAGTATTCCGCGAAGTATACCCGAAACTGAGAACTGCCAAAACGGAGATACTCGTCCCGAAAGAAAAGAAAACAGACGCAGAGATTTCCGTACTGTCCAAGCAGATCACACAAGGCTCTGCAAGCGCAGATGCTCTGTCACTGGAAGAACTGATGTATTCTGCATCGCTAACTCCTTCCCTGGAAGAAAAAGCGGCTATCTACGAAGCAGCGACGAAAAGAGGTACAAACTGGCATGCTCACAACAACCTGGGAGCTGTGTATATCGCACAGGCAGCTGAGAACTCCAGCAATGCCTCAGGACTTGCTGATCGCGCCCAGGCTCAGCTTGATATCGCTGCGAGACTTAACCAGTCCGCTCCCGAAGTTCAGGCTAACCTCGCTTCTGTAAACATGATCAAAGGCAATGCTTATGCGGCGCACAAACACGCTAGTCAAGCGCTCGGCGCAGGTCTCAGCGGTGACAACGCTGCCGGACTGAACGGTGTGAAAGGTGCCTCTGAGATTTACATGGCCCGTTATCAGGATGCTGTTCGCTCGCTTTCATCTGCCAGCGACGAAGCTGTGAACCTCTTCAACAAAGGTCTCGCTCAACTCCTGAACAAGGATTATCAAAACGCAATTACATCCTTCCAGGATGCATCCAGGAAGGATAGCAACCTCGCTGTAGCCCACTATGGCGCTGCGGTCGCTGCTGCTCGTCTGGGCAACGCTGATCAGGTTGTCAGCCATATCACTAACGCCGTTCAGCGCGACCCTTCCCTGAAGGAAGCTGCGTTGACAGACCTGGAGTTCTCGAAAGTATCCGCTACTGAGAGTTTCCGTAACGCATTGAGATAATTCAACACACTGCGGATTTTGAAAACCCTCCTGGCAATGCCGGGAGGGTTTTTTATTTACCCCTTTACGGGGCAAAACTTTGCCATTCACCCCTTTGATCGTATTTTTACGCACTTTTAAAGATCGGTATGAGAGAAATTCAGTTCAGAGAAGCCCTTCGTGAGGCGATGAGCGAGGAAATGCGGAGAGATGACAAAATCTTCCTCATGGGTGAGGAAGTTGCTCAATACAACGGCGCATACAAAGTCAGCCAGGGAATGCTGGATGAGTTTGGACCTGAGCGCGTGCTCGATACGCCTATCGCTGAACTGGGCTTTACGGGCATCGGCGTAGGCGCTGCAATGAATGGCTTGCGTCCGATCATCGAGTTCATGACGTTCAACTTCTCGCTGGTAGGGATCGATCAGATCATCAACGGCGCAGCAAAAATGATGTCCATGTCGGGAGGTCAGTTCAACGTTCCGATCGTATTCCGCGGTCCTACAGGAAACGCGGGTATGCTGAGCTCTCAACACTCTCAGAACTTCGAAAACTGGTTTGCCAATACTCCCGGGCTTAAGGTCGTTGTCCCGGCAAATCCATATGACGCCAAAGGATTGCTGAAGACCGCTATCCGCGATGATGATCCGGTGATCTTCATGGAGTCGGAACTGATGTACGGAGACAAAGGTCCCGTGCCGGAAGAAGAATATTTGATCCCTATCGGTGTCGCCGATATCAAACGTGAAGGGACTGACGTGACGATTGTCTCCTTCGGAAAAATACTGAAAGTGGCCTTGGCAGCCGCTGCCGAACTCGAGAAAGAAGACATTTCGGCGGAAGTGATTGATCTGCGCTCCGTGCGCCCGATCGATTTCCCTGCCATCGTTGAATCAATCAAGAAAACAAACCGCCTCGTGGTAGTTGAAGAGGCATGGCCTCTGGCGTCTATCTCTTCGGAGATCGCTTACCATGTTCAGAAACATGCGTTCGATTATCTCGATGCACCTGTGCACCGCGTCACCAGCCTTGACGCCCCGCTCCCGTATGCTCCGACTCTTATTCAGGAAATCCTCCCGAATGTCGAAAAAACGGTGAAGGCCGTAAAGGCTGTGCTGTACCGCGACTGATGCTGATCCTCCAGCGTAGGAGAAGTGTTTACGCTAAACGGGCAGCCAGGAATACGCAACCTTTGCGCCGATGACGATACTCCCGGACGAGTTCGCGAATGCCATGCGTCAACAATTAGGCTCGGCGTTCCCCGCCTTTGCCGATAGCCTCGCGAGCACTCCTCCGGTCAGCATTCGCCTCCATCCACTCAAGCCGCACACCTTCGACTCCCTGGATCCCGTCCCCTGGAGCCGGTGGGGAAGATACATGGCGGCACGTCCTTCATTTACCCTCGATCCCTTATTCCACGCCGGGTGCTACTACGTTCAGGAAGCCAGTTCCATGTTCCTCGAGCAAGCCCTCACTCATTTGGTACCATCGGATCAGCGTGTACGCATCCTCGACCTCTGCGCAGCCCCCGGTGGCAAGTCCACGCATATCCTGAGTATTATCAACCGCGACAGCCTGCTGGTCTCCAACGAGACCATTCGGACGCGTGCCAATATCCTGGCAGAGAACATACAGAAATGGGGCTACCCGAACGCTGTCGTTACTAATAACGACCCGGCCGACTTCCGGAAACTCCCGGGGTTCTTCGATGTTATCGTCGTAGATGCCCCGTGCTCGGGAGAAGGGCTCTTTCGCAAAGACCCCCGCGCGGCGGAAGAATGGTCGCCCCACCACGTGCACCTCTGTGCTGACCGTCAACGCCGCATCATCGGTGATGCCTGGGACTCGCTTCGGGAAGGCGGTGCCCTGTTCTACTCCACATGTACCTACAATTCAACTGAGAACGAAGAGAACCTGAGGTGGATTCGCGACCATTATGACGTCGATTTCCTGAAAATACCGATGAATCCGGATTGGGGAATCGAAGAGGTAAACGAAAATGGAATCATTTCCTATCGCTTCTTCCCTCACCGGGCAAAAGGCGAAGGTTTCTTCCTCGCCGCGATGAGAAAGACCGAGCGAAGCGATGGTCCGAAGCTCAAATCCAAAAAAAGCCTTTCAACGCCATCGCCAAAAGTTCAGGACAGACTGATGAAGTGGATCGAGGGGGGATCTGATGCCACGTTCTTTCAATTCGGTGACCTCGTATTCTATACCCCTGCATCCATGGCATCGGAATTCGCCGTCCTGCTCTCTTCGCTGAGGATTGTCTATGCTGGAACAAACCTTGCAACAATCAAACACGAGAAATTAATCCCCGAGCATGCCCTCGCGCTCGCGGTCAATATGAACCGGTCAGCCATGCAGCATATCGAGGTCGACGAAAATACCGCGATCCGATACCTGCGTCGGGACGCCCTTGAGCATTCCGGGTATCGTCCGGGGTTCACGCTTGTACTCCATCGCGGCGTACCGCTGGGCTGGATCAACGTACTTGCCAATCGCGTGAACAATATGTATCCATCAACGTGGAGGATACGACTGGAAAATACGTAAATTAGGCAGTCTATGAGAAAAGAAATATACATCATCGCCGTTCTTCTCGGACATTTCACTTGTTTTTCTCAGACGCGGATTGCCGAATTCGACCTCGAAAGTAAGTACAGTACATTGCAAGGAGCCTCGCTGTTTGGCGACAGTATTTGCTTATTCGTTCAGAAAAACTCTGCAACGAAGTTCGGAGAAATAGAAGCAAAGTGGATGCAACCGGCAGGTGAGCAGCGATCATTTGCGACGGATAGTGTGGACTATAAAAGCGTGATAGCGGTTACTGCCTTTGAAGATAAGGAGTGGTACTACTATCTGAACAGAAAACAGGGGCAGCTATATCTCGGAGCTACTACACGGAGTCAGGATTCGGGCAGATGGGCCGTTGAACGGGTACAATTACCTTTGCCAGCATCTGTTCTCGCAGTTCGCCACACAGAATCCGGCATTCAGTTAATGTGCCTCGACCCTCAACAAACGGATCTCAAGATCGTGGAAGTGACGGGACTTAACATCACCGAAGAATTCACTTACGAGATCAATCTCCTTTATTACCCAAGAAGCGGACCACTGTAGCCGTGATCTCACCTGAGCGTCCCCTCCCACCAGAACTTGCTACAGCAAGAACGAAAGTGTACTGGACATCCGAATCAATTACAATTGTCTCCGATCAAAATTATGAGGAATTCGGTGACGATCCCGGGTTTTACAAGACGGAGGTTTGCCATATCGATATCATGACCGGAGAGACATTCAACAAATTTTTTGCGCACTCGGACCAATCGTATTTCAGCTCGTTCTACCACGACGACTATCTATACCGGGTGCTCCGGGTGGGAGGTGCGCCGTGCATCCAGGTCTTTCAAGTTTCCACCGGAGTGAGTATGAATACCACGTACCTCGCTCCAATCGCCGACCAGCGGGGCCGGTCTTCCTATCGGGTTATGAATGGGCATACCATCGAAATGGCAAAGATCAAGAAAGCCGCAATGTGGCCGAATTACGTCATAGCAGAGCGGGTGTCTGATGGCATCGTGCTTAGAGTCGGCTCGCAATTGCTTTCCAACGCAACAGTATTTGTCCCGTGGTCGCCTCTCACCGCGCTTACCGTGGGAGCCGCGGCAGCACTCACAGCAACTAGTGCTCTTTTACCACCTTCAATAACGGACGACTACTACTTCTATCTGAAGGGCTCGCCGAAGACGGGTTTCGCTTACGATGAGACGACAACATCCATTGGTCAACAACTGACCAGCCACCGTCTTTCACTTGACGGAGGTCCATACCGGCATAAATACGATCTGTACAGCCGGGATGTAGCCTACAGCATTCATCAGGATAAGAAGTTAAAAACCGTACGAGTTACCAGGTTTGACGCCAGCAAGTAACGTCTATATAGACCTGCTCATTCTTTCAAACCTCTCCTCAAAACCCTATTTTTGCGGTCTGAATTCCTGACCGATGTCGTTATCAACAAAGTACAATCCAGCCGAGGTAGAGAATAAATGGTACAGCTACTGGATGGAACACGGATTCTTCCGATCAAGGCCGAATCCGGATAAGGAACCGTATTGTATCGTGATCCCACCCCCGAACGTCACAGGTGTGCTGCACATGGGTCATATGCTGAACAATACCATTCAGGATGTGCTTGTGCGGAGAGCGCGAATGCAAGGGAAAGAGGCGTGCTGGGTACCGGGAACCGACCATGCATCCATCGCTACCGAAGCGAAGGTGGTGGCCATGCTGCGGCAGCGCGGGATCAAGAAGTCGGACCTTACTCGTGAGGAATTCCTTCAGTACGCCTGGGAATGGAAAGAGAAATACGGGGGCATTATCCTTCAACAGCTGAAAAAGCTCGGCGCCTCCTGTGACTGGGATCGGACCCGGTTCACAATGGATCCCGACTATTACGAAGCGGTCATCAACGTATTTGTCGATCTCTATAGGAAAGGCCATATCTATCGCGGCCTCCGCATGGTTAACTGGGATCCGGCCGGTAAGACTGCACTATCGGACGATGAAGTTATTCACCGGGAAATAGCATCGAAGCTGTATTACATACGCTACAGGATCGAAGGTCCGGCCGAGGAATATCTGACGATTGCGACCGTTCGGCCGGAAACGATCATGGCGGATACTGCTATCTGTGTAAACCCGAATGACGAACGATACAAACATCTCCGAGGGAAACGCGCGATCATTCCATTGATCGGGCGAAGCATTCCGATCATCGAAGACGACTATGTCGCCATGGATTTTGGCACAGGCTGCCTCAAGGTTACGCCAGCGCACGACATGAACGACTACGAGCTCGGAGAGAAACACAAGCTGGAAGTCATTGACATCCTGAATGAAGACGGTACCCTGAATGAAAAAGCTAGGATCTACGTTGGAGACGATCGCTTTATTGCACGCAAGAAAATAGCAAAGGAACTGGAGGCAAAGGGCTTTCTCGTCAAGATCGAAGATTACACAAGCAACGTGGGGTTCTCGGAGCGAACCGATGCTGTTATAGAACCGCGCTTGTCACTTCAGTGGTTTCTCGAAATGAAGGAGATCACCAGACCGGCATATGAGAACGTGATGAACGACGAGGTCCAGTTGATTCCGGCGAAGTTCAAAAACACGTATCGTCACTGGATGGAGAATGTGCGCGACTGGTGTATCTCTCGTCAGCTTTGGTGGGGTCACCGGATCCCGGCGTGGTATGATCGCGAAGGGAATTATGTTGTAGCACGTACTCTTGAAGAGGCGCAAGCTGAGTACATCAAAAAATTCCCGGGTAAAGTTCAAGGCGGGTTAACGCAGGATCCGGATGTGATGGACACCTGGTTCTCCAGCTGGCTATGGCCAATTGCGGTGTTCGATACATCGGTTTTTGCCGATCCAAAAAGTCGGGGCAACGCCGACCTCAATTACTACTACCCCACGAATGACCTGGTCACCGCGCCGGAGATCCTCTTCTTCTGGGTCGCGCGCATGGTCATCGCGGGATACGAGTATCGGGGGAAGAAGCCGTTCAGCAATGTATACCTTACTGGAATTGTGCGGGACAAGCAAGGACGGAAGATGTCGAAACAGTTGGGAAACTCGCCCGACCCGTTAGACCTTATCGCGCAGTACGGAGCGGATGCCATTCGCACCGGTATGCTCTTCAGTGCCCCGGCAGGCAACGATCTGCTATACGATGAAAAGCTGGTTGAACAGGGTCGTAATTTCGCCAATAAGATCTGGAATGCATTCCGGCTGGTTAACGGATGGAATGTTCAAGGTCTCCCCATGCCGGAAGAAAACAAGGTCGCTGCAAGTTGGTTCCACGCGAGGATGAACGAGTCGTTGGCTGAGATCGAGGATCACTTTTCAAAGTACCGCATCTCAGATGCGCTGCACTCGCTTTACAAGCTGATCTGGGATGATTTCTGTTCCTGGTATCTCGAAATCGTCAAACCTGAGTTCGGCAAACCGATCGACGAAAAGACACTAGGCGAGACGATCGGGTTCTTCGAGACACTTTTGAAAGCGCTCCATCCGTTCATGCCATTTATTACCGAAGAACTCTGGCACGAACTGAAAAACAGGAAAGGCGATGATTGCATCATGACAAGCACTTACCCGAGTGGTCTGTCGTTGGATGCAAATATTCTGCCGGAAGCAGTGTTTGCTTTTGACGTGGTCACCGAGATCAGGAATACACGGAACACGAGGGGCCTGTCGCCGAAGGAAGCTGTTCCGCTCATCATCCGGAAGTCTGAACACTACCCCATCGAGACATTCCTTCCCGTAATTCGAAAGCTGGCGAACCTCAGCAACATCACGTTCACAGACGATGCTCCCACTTCACCTGCCGCGGCGTTTCTCGTCCGTTCGGCGGAATTCTATATTCCACTTGAGGGGAAGGTGGATCCGGAAAAAGAAAGGGAATCGATCCTCAGGGAGATCTCCTACCACAAAGGCTTCCTCACGCAGGTTGCGAAGAAACTCGAAAACGAAAAATTCGTAAGCAGTGCACCGCCGCAAGTCGTCGAAAATGAACGGAAAAAAAAGGCAGACGCCGAGGCGAAGATCAATGCGCTTGAAGAAAGTCTCGCCAGGATCAGTTCGTAGCGATATGCTGATTGTAATGATCGAACAATATCTGGAGATGGATTGCGTCTTTCAGAGATAGTTGGTTCGTCTTGATAAAGTCGTCAATGACGTCCCCACCGACGGGGAATATCGAAAGCAACCTCTTCTTCGACGTCGGTAACTGGCGTACTGTCGCCCCGTCGAGATAATAGAAAATCGCCTTCTTCACCACCTTCGTATCGCGATTCCCCATATCGAACGCAACGTTGTACGTAGGCTCCTTTACGTAGATAGTCGTCCTGGAAAGCAGGGTCACCGGGCCTTCCGACAACACCTCAAAGAAGCCTGTCACCTGCGAGTCGTCCTCAACCTCATAGTCGCGCGCATTCACAAAATAATGGGCTGACTGACTGACATTGTCCACCCAGACAAAACTCCTGACGCGTTGGCCATCGAGAACCTTGATATCCTCAGTGGTTTTGATCTCGATCTGATTGAGGTAGATCTCGTATCTCGTATTATAGCCTTCGATCAATCGCTCGGTATCGTAAAGCATGATCGTCGTGCGGTTCCATTCGTCGGTGAGATAGGTCGTCCCCAAAACCCGGCCCGGCTCTAGTGGAATACCCCAGAGATTATCTGTCGTCGAAAGCCCATTGTAGTCAAAGAGGGTCTCAAGCGTATTGGCTGCGCGAATATTCTTCGGCACAACGCTGTTCGGCTGCGCAGCCGCCTCCAGGGCGCCAAGAACCACAAATGCACATAGAATAGCTTTCATCTCAAAATCTGGCTGCGATCAGAAGGTCAATGTTCTTGTACTTCAATCCGAATTTACGGGCAACAGGTTCATTTGTCAAGCCGCCTTTGTACGTGTACACACCCTTCATGAACCACTTGTGTGTAAATATCATCTCCTCCAGGCCCCCTTCCTCGGCAGCACGGAGGATGGTAGGAGTGAATATGTTGCTCAGGGCAGTTGTTGCAGTGTGGGCGACCCGGGATGCCACGTTGGGAACACAGTAATGGATTACGCCGTGCTTTCGGAACACGGGCTTGCTGAGTGTTGTGATCTCCGACGTCTCGACGCAACCGCCTTGGTCGATACTGAGGTCAATGATAAGAGAATCCGTTCGCATGCGCGTCACCATTTCCTCGGAGATGACATGACGCGCACCGCCTTTCTCCGCGCGCAGGGCACCGATCACCACGTCAGCCGTTTCTAGCGTCTGGCCAAGCGTGAGCGTATCAATAGTTGAAGTATAGATCTGCTGGCCAAGCATGCTCTTGATCCGGCGAAGTTTGTAGATATGGTTGTCAAAGACCTGCACTTCCGCGCCGAGACCGATCGCCGCGCGCGCTGCGTACTCACCAACGGTCCCTGCGCCGATAATGACGACCTTCGTGGGAGGGACTCCCGTGATACCTCCGAGTATCACACCTTTTCCGTTGTTAGCTGAACTCAGGTGTTCCGCCGCGACCAGCAGCACCGTGGTACCGGCGATCTCACTCATCGCACGGATAATAGGCATCCCACCCACTTTATCCTCGATAAACTCGTACGCCAGGGCGGTGACTTTCTTTTTCATCAGTGCCTGCAGGTTTTCCGACTTCAGATGTCCGAGCTGCAATGCCGAGATCAACCCCTGGTTCGGATGCATCATCTCGATTTCTTCCAGCGTGGGTGGCTCGATCTTCAATATTACGTCCGCCTTGTATACTTCCTCGGGAGAGTAGACGATCCGGGCACCTGCCTCGCTGTATTGTTTATCGGTGAACTTCGAGCCAATCCCGGCCTTTGCCTCTACCCAGACCTCGTGACCGTTGTTTACAAGCAGGGCTACTCCGTCGGGGGTCAGGCTGATCCGATTCTCCTGAAGCGATATCTCCTTGGGCAACCCGATGAAAAAGGAATGTTTTCCTTTTTTGACCTTCATTAACTTCTCTTCGGGGTAGAGCCTGGACTTGGTTGCCAGCGCTTCAAACCCGCTTTTCTTCTTTTCGGTCATGTACTGAAAGTGCTATGGTTCTAAGGTTTTGGTTATCTGCTGAGATATCTACTTCAATGTGTTCTGCGGGGATCAGCGAAGGTATCTTCTCCGGCCACTCAATGAAACAGAGATCTCCGGAATAAAAATACTCCTCGCTTCCAATATCATACGCTTCCACTTCGTTGCGGATGCGGTAGTAATCAAAATGATAAACCTTCCGGGCATTTGCCGTCTGGTATTCATTGACAATTGCAAACGACGGACTGCTCATTGGATCCGAGACTCCCAGGTGTTCACAGAGAGTTTTGATCAGCGTCGTTTTTCCAGAGCCCATTTCTCCGCGAAATAACCAAACACTCAAGCCCCGGTCGCCGTGCTCCAAAATTCCTGAAGCTACTTCCTTCAGGTCCGCCAGCGAGACCTCATGCCAGGTGAGGCGGCTGCCATCAAACCACATTTTTCGAATTTAAGAAAATTAAGGGAATGATCATCTCCTCCATACTCACTCCGCCGTGCTGAAATGTATCCTTATAGAAGTTTACGTAGTAATTGTAGTTGTTGGGGTATGCGAAAAACTGGTCCTCGATCGCAAAAACATACGAAGTTGATACGTTGACCCGCGGCAGGAAAAGGCGTTCCGGCCGGGTTACGGTCATCACCTTGTCTCCTTCATAACCCAGGTTCTTGCCTTGCTTGTATCGGAGGTTGGTGTTGACCGACCGGTCTCCGATGATCTTGAACGGGCGCTTCACTCGAATCGTTCCATGGTCCGTCGTCAACACTACTCGCACATCCTTCTCGGATAGCTTTCTGAGGATGTCGATCAGTGGTGAATGTACAAACCACGACTTTGTCAGCGACCGGTAGGCGGATTCATCAGGCGCGAGTTCGCGAACCATGGCCATGTCGGTCCGGGCGTGCGACAGCATGTCGACGAAATTGTATACGATGACATTCAGCTCATTGGTGAAGAGGTTATTGATGGAGTCTGCCAGCGACCTTCCTTCCTCCATGTTCTTGATTTTGTGGTAAGACATCTTGCCGGAGATGTTATTCCTCCTCATCTGCTTGGCAAAGAACTCTTCCTCAAAGTTGTTCTTGCCATCTTCCTCATCCTCGCCAACCCATAGGTCAGGATGGCTCTTGGCCATCTCCGACGGCGTTTGTCCTGAGAAAATGGCGTTGCGTGCGTAGGCCGTGGTGGTGGGGAGTATCGAATAATAGTGCTCCTCGCTGTCGATCGTAAAGTACTCAGCGATGACCGGCTCGAGTACCTTCCACTGATCAAAACGGAGATTGTCGATCAGAATGACGAAAATCGGTTTTTTCCGGGCAAGCTCGGGAAATACCTTGCGCTTCATGAGCTGATGCGACATCAGTGGTTTATCAGCCTTCGGATCATTCAGCCAGCCTTCGTAGTTGCGCATGACGAAGCGAGCAAAGTTGGCGTTTGCCTCAGTCTTCTGCATGTCGAGTACTTCGGCCATTTCCTGGTTGTCATCCATTTCCAACTCCCAGAATATCAATTTCTTATAGATGTCAGCCCACTGCTCGTGGTTCATGACATCCTGGAACGCCATACTGATCTTCCGGAAATCCTGCTGATAGTTGAGATTGGTCTTCTCCGTGACGAGCCGCTTATTGTCGAGGATCTTCTTCACCGAGAGCAGTATCTGGCTCGGATTCAAGGGCTTGATCAGGTAGTCCGCGATCTTCGAACCGATCGCTTCCTCCATGATCTGTTCCTCCTCGTTCTTCGTGATCATCACCACCGGCAGGTTAGGTTTGTTGTTCTTGATCTGGCTCAACGCCTCAAGCCCCGACATACCGGGCATATGTTCATCGAGAAACACGACGTCAAAATTCTTGTCGTCGCACATTTCCACCGCCTCGGCTCCATTGTTCACCGGGGTGATGTCATACCCGCGCTGTTCGAGGAACATGATATGTGGTTTCAGCAGGTCAATTTCATCGTCTGCCCACAGTATATTGTATCGCTGCATAGAGATCTATTTTGTTGAAATTTATTAAAATTTAACCTTTAAAAGCGACATTTGCCCGTCATCACAAGTCCTTTTCGTCCGTTTCCGCGGCAAACCTGAGTCGATATGGACATAATGCCTTGGTATTGAACAAAAAGAAAATCATTAACGATCCGCTTTACGGCTTTATTCACATCAAGAGTGAGCTGATCTTCGATGTTATCTCCCATCCGTTTTTTCAGCGGCTTCGCAATATCAAACAGCTCGGCCTCACAGATCTCGTCTATCCCGGAGCACTTCATACCCGCTTTCAACACGCCTTGGGTGCTATGCACCTGATGGGGCGAGTACTCGACAACCTCCGTTTCAAAGGAATTGAGATCACCGATGAAGAATACGAAGCTGCGCAGCTTGCGGTTTTACTTCACGACATCGGCCATGGCCCATTTTCTCATGCTCTTGAACACAGCATCCTACCGGGTGTAAAGCACGAAAGTGTATCCTACCTGCTTATGTCCGTGCTTAATAAGGAACTCAACGGTGCGCTTGATCTTAGTATGCGGATCTTCCGCAACAGTTATCCCCGGAAGTTCTTCTCGCAGCTCGTGTCCAGCCAGCTGGATATTGACCGACTCGATTATCTCACCCGCGACTGTTTTTTCTCAGGTGTTCAGGAAGGCCGCATCGGTCTGGATCGCATCATACTCATGCTACATGTGTATCAGGATCAGCTCGTAGTAGAAGAGAAGGGCATATACAGTATCGAGAACTTTCTGAATGCGCGTCGGCTCATGTATTGGGAAGTTTACCTGCATAAGACAACAGTCGCAGCCGAGCGTATGCTTGTGAACCTGATGCGCAGAGCGCAGGTGCTCAAACGCGCTGGCGAAAATATCCCCGCATCGACCCCCCTATCGGTTTTTCTCGAACAAAACGTGTCCCTTGATTTACTCAACGGGAACACGAACATTCTGAACGCGTTTGGAAGTATGGATGATCACGATATCTGGGGTGCTATCAAATTCTGGCGCAATCACCGCGATCATATACTGTCACTGCTGTCGGGGATGATCGTCGAACGCCGGCTGTTCCGCATCCTGTTGAGCAGCAATCCAATCCGCAAGAGTGTGCTCGAGAACATCCGGACACGGGTTGCAAACCACTACCACACACTCCGGGCAGATTCATCGTACCTCTACTCGCATGGAACAGTGAGCAACGAGGCTTACACCGAGGGAGAAAAAATCAATATCCTCACGCGCTCGGGGGAATTACTGGACATCGCTCAGGCATCGGATCTCCCCAACATCAAAGCGCTCACCAAAATCGTCAAAAAAAACTATCTGTGCTGGCCCAAAGATGTATCTTTGTCTGAGGCCGTGGGTAACTAAACATCAGGATTCAACACATGGCCAGGAACGAATAACCCGTGACGAATTACATGGAATTTACGATCGATCAGGTAGCGCTCCTGTTGAATGGTGAGGTGAAAGGGAACGGGGAAGAGTCCATAAACATGTTGGCCAAGATTCAGGAAGCGCGCAAAGGCCAGATCACGTTCCTGTCTAACCCCAAATACGAGCCTTACATCTACACGACACAAGCATCAGCCGTGATCGTCAATAAGGATTTTATTGCGAAGAAACCGGTCGCAGCGACGCTGATCCTCGTCGACGACGCTTACAGGAGCTTTACCGCCCTCCTCGAGGAATATCACAAGATCGTCAGCTTTCAGAAAACAGGTGTCGAACAACCTTCCTATGCAGGTGAAAATCTCGTCGTCGGGGAGAACATCTATCGCGGCGCCTTCTCGTATATCGGGAACAACGTGCGTATCGGAAGCAACGTCAAGATTTACCCACACGTCTACATAGGCGACGACGTCGCCATCGGTGATAACACGATCCTCCATCCTCATGTGAAGGTGTACGCAGGGACACAGATCGGCACGTACTGCGAGATCCATGCTGGCACGGTGATCGGAAGCGACGGCTTCGGATTCGCTCCGCAGGAAGACGGTACTTACAAAGCCATTCCTCAGTTGGGGAATGTCATCCTCGAAGATTACGTCTCAATCGGCGCAAACACCGTCATTGATTGCGCGACGCTTGCTGGTGCCTCGACGATCATTCGAAGAGGCGTAAAAATGGATAATCTCATCCAGATCGCGCACAATGTAGAGATCGGCAGGAATACGGTCATCGCCGCACAGACGGGGATTTCAGGATCCACGAAGATCGGTCAGAACTGCATCGTGGCAGGACAAGTCGGCATGGCCGGACACCTTACGATTGCTGACAAGACCAGTATCGGCGCTCAATCCGGCATTCTGAAATCGATTACCAAGGAAGGACAGCAGATTATCGGGTACCCTGCTTTTGATAAGAAGGAATACTTCCGCGCATACGCAGTATACAAACAGCTTCCCGATATTAACGCCCGCATCCGGGAGTTGCAGAACAAGCTGCAAAGAATCGAAAACAAGGTGGAATCCACCTCGGTCGAAACCCGCTGACCAGATGTCATCAATCGTTTGCATAATGTTGCGGTGAATGATTGGCTAATCCCGATAATTGCGTTTAAATTTGCCGACTTTCCACCATTATGCTCAATATCAAACAGCGTACAATAACGAAGTCGGTTACTACCTCAGGAGTTGGCCTGCACACCGGCGTGCAGACGAATATGACTTTCATGCCAGCAAGGCCCAATCACGGCATTAAGTTTCAGCGAATTGACCTGCCTGGTGCTCCCATTGTCAACGCCGATTGCGACAACGTAGTAGATGTATCTCGCGGAACAACCATTGAGGAAAGTGGGGCGCGTATCAGCACCATCGAGCATACCCTGGCAGCGCTCGTGGGTCTTGAAATCGACAACGTACTGATTCAGCTCGACGGCCCGGAGTGCCCCATCATGGATGGTAGCTCAATCAAGTTTGTGGAGACACTCAAACACGCCGGCGCCGAGGAACAAAACGCCTTGCGCGACTTCTTCGAAGTCCAGGAACCGATCTTCTATCGCGAAGCCGCGCGCAATGTGGAAATCGCTGCCTTGCCTCTCGATGATTACCGGGTTACGGTAATGATCGACTACAACTCCCCGGTACTGGGAAGTCAGCACGCTTCCATCACCGATATACGGCAATTCGAAAAAGAGATCGCGTCATGCAGGACGTTCTGTTTCCTCCACGAACTGGAGATGCTGTACAAGAACAACCTTATCCGCGGCGGTGATCTCAACAACGCGATCGTCATTGTCGATCGCGTAGTCAAAGACCACGAGCTTGACAACATCGCCAAAATGCTCGGCAAGCCGAAAGTGGCTGTTAAGCATGAAGGCATCCTCAACAATATCGAACTCCGGTATAAGAATGAGCCCGCGCGGCACAAACTGCTGGATATCGTCGGCGACCTGGCCCTTGCAGGCCGCCCGTTAAAGGCGCAGATACTGGCGGCGCGCCCGGGTCATGCGGCTAACGTGGCGTTTGCCAAGAAACTGAAAAAGGCGATGCACGAAGCCGACAAGCAAGGGCGTCCCAAATACAATCCGTCGCTGCCGCCGGTGATGGATATCAACAAGATCACGGCAACGCTTCCCCACCGCTACCCGTTCCTGTTGATCGACAAGATCATTTATCTCGACAACGAAAGTGTCGCAGGTGTCAAGAACGTCACGGCGAATGAGTTTTTCTTCCAGGGACACTTTCCGGGAAACCCTGTTTTCCCCGGCGTCCTGCAGATCGAAGCAATGGCTCAGATCGGCGGTATCCTGGTGCTGAACACCGTTCCCGACCCGGAGAATTACTGGACTTACTTCCTCGGGATCGAAAGCATTAAGTTCAGAAAAATGGTCCTTCCGGGAGATACATTGGTTATCCAGTGCGACTTGGTAGCGCCAATAAAACGTGGTATCGCAAAGATGTATGGTCGTGCTTTCGTCGGTAACTCTCTTGTGTGCGAGGGTACAATGACCGCCAGTATCGTTCGAAAAAATTCATGAGCAAATTTCCCTTAGCAAACGTTCATCCGGAAGCGAGGATCGGCAACAACGTTGTCATTGAACCTTTCGCTACCGTGCACAAAGATGTGGTCATCGGCGATGGTTGCTGGATCGGTCCCAACGTTATACTCTGGGACGGCACCCGACTCGGAAACAACGTTAAGGTGTATCCCGGGGCATCGATCTCTTCTATTCCCCAAGATCTCAAATTCGCCGGCGAGAGAACCGAGACGCATATCAGCGACAATACCGTGGTTCGCGAATTTGCCACGATCAGTCGCGGTACTACTGACAAATTCAAGACTTCGATAGGAAAGAACTGTCTACTGATGGCATATGTCCACGTCGCACACGACTGTATCATCGGAAACAACTGTATCCTCGTTAACTCGGTTCAACTCGGTGGACACGTAACTGTCGACGACTGGGCCATCATCGGGGGCGCAAGCGCGCTTCACCAGTTTGTCAAGGTAGGCGCCCATGTGATGGTATCCGGTGGTTCCCTGGTGCGAAAAGATATACCACCTTTTACAAAAGCCGCTCGTGAGCCTCTTACGTACGCAGGTGTCAACGCCATCGGCCTGCGCCGGCGTGGATTCACCTCCGAAAAGATCAACGAAATACAGGAGATCTATCGCTACATCTTCCTCAAAGGTCTCAATAACTCCAAAGCCGTCGAAGTTGTTGAACAGCAGATGGCGGAAAGTGAAGAACGAAACTACATTCTGGACTTTATCCGCACGTCAGAACGCGGCATCATGAAAGGATATGGTACTCACGACTAACCGCGTGAAGCCACAATCGCAGGAACTCGTCACCGGTGCTTTTACGATCGCCGTAGAAGGGATCGGCAAACGATTTAACAGGGAGTGGATCTTCCGCAATTTCACATATCGGTTTACTTCCGGTAACACGTACGCACTCACCGGACCTAACGGCTCAGGAAAGTCGACTCTGCTCCAGGTGTTGTGGGGACAAGTTCCCCAGACCATGGGTAGTATCCGCTACCTGGACAACGAGACTGAGATTGATACGGACAAGTTCTATCAGCACCTCGCCATCGCTACGCCTTACATGGATCTCATCGAAGAGTTTACGCTCCGCGAAACAATCGATTTCCATTTTCGCTTGAAAAGAGTGCGGAAAAATGTGCGGATGGAAGAGATCGCGGATAAGATGTACCTGCGCGAGGCGCTGGACAAGCAACTGATCAATTTCTCCTCCGGGATGCGGCAAAGACTGAAACTGGCACTCGCATTCTACACAGAGGCTGATGTATATTTCCTGGACGAACCCGGCACGAACCTCGACACACAGGCCTTCATCTGGTACCAGACACAGCTCAAGGATCTTCCCCGAGATGCGGTTGTTATCATTGCGTCTAACGACCCGGAAGAATACCCCGGAGATGCGATAAATGTGCACATGATGGATATCAAATAGACCGGCACAGTATTTTGTGTAGTGATCCCGGCGTGCTCCAAATGGCTCCAAAAAAGCAGAAAAAACGGGGTTCGGTTACAAGAGTGGACTTTTTCGGTATCTATCCCGTCCACTGACGGTTGTTTTTGTGTATTTTTGTCATGGTATAATCCTCTGAAATGAAACGAACATCCAAATTCCTCCCATTCCTGGTCTTACTTACAGCCACCGTATTATGCGCGTGTAAAGGCGATGATGGTGAATCCAAGACGGTCGAACAACAGCAACTGGAAAAACTGGTCGGGGGGTGGACACTCGAGTCTGCTGCAGATGAGTCGGCCGATCGGACCAATGACTTCGGAAGTATCGGAACTGATAGACTCGCACTACAGGTTTCAGGTAATTACACCGGTGAAGGAAAGACTTACAATTACAGCCTGACTGGTCTCCGCCCGAGCCCGAGCCCATGGCCCGAAAGCGGCACCTGGAAATTTGGCACTAACAAGAATACCGAGATCATCCGCGATCCAGGTACTCCGAGCGAGATCGCAATGTCCTATACAGTGACGGAGAGCAAGCTGACGCTCACGTTTACGGTCCCGGACGGTGGTGGATGGGAAGGTGGCCGTGTGAAGAACGTAATCGGCGACTGGACTTTCGTGTTCACCCGGTAGTTCGCAGGACTTACTTCAGAATTACAACAGTTATTCCGTCGCCTCCGCGCTCGATATGTTCGTCGTGGTAGGCTTCTACTTGCCGTGTTTTCGCGAGTTGTTCGCGGATCACCTTTCTCAGCACACCCTCGCCTTTACCGTGGAGTATCCGCAGTTCGCCCTGGCCGAGTAATATCGCGGAGTCAAGGAAGTGATCGAGTAAAGGAGCGATCTCTTCCACGCGCTTGCCGCGTACGTCCAGTGTGGAGTTGAAATTCGCCTGCCTTTCGTGTAGATCAATGCCTGTCGCCCGGGGCCGAGTCACGGCCTGACGCTCTCCGCCCCCTGTCACTTTCTCCAGTTTGTTGAGTCGTATCCACGACTTCAACTCGCCGAACTGCACCGACGCCGAATTGTCGCGGACAGATAACACCGTACCGGTACCCTCCTGACCAATGATGCGCACACGATCTCCCTCTGCTATCAGACCCGGCATGTGAGACTCCTTTGTCGGCTTCTCCTGGCCGACCTGCTCGTGCAGCGTTTTGAGATTGCGGCGCACTTTCATCGTCTCCTTCTTCTCTGCCTTGTTCTCCCGGATGTGGCGGATCGTCTTCTCGATCTCCCGGTTAGTCTCCCGCAGCAGGCCCGCTGCCTCCTCCCTGGCCTTCGAGATGATCTCCTTCTTTCGCGTTTCCAGGTCAGCAGAGAGTGACTGGTATTTGGTGAGTGACTGCTTGAGCTGCGCCTCCTTCTGCTCAAGCCGCGCGATCTTCTCGCTTACGTCCTGGCGCTCCTTCTCGAGGTTCCTCACAAGTGTTTCAAAACCCGCGAGATCTTTTCCGACAAGCTGTTCGGCCTTCGCAAGTGTGGACGGAGGAAGACCGGTTTTCGTCGCGATCTCAAGGGCAAACGAGCTCCCGGGCTTCCCGATATCCAGGATATAGAGGGGCTGCAGCCTGTCAGAGTCAAAGCGCATCGCGGCATTCTGTATTCCGGGATGCCGCCCGGCAAACAACTTCAAGTTGTAGTAATGTGTCGTAGCGACTCCCCATACTTTCCGGTCGAGGAGTTCCTGCAACACAGACTCGGCTATCGCCCCGCCAAAGTTCGGATCGGTTCCCGATCCCAACTCATCGAGGAGTACGAGCGAGCGGTCTGATGCATTGGCAATAAATACCGACATGTTCCGCAGGTGGCTGCTGTAGGTACTGAGGTCGTTCTCGATTGACTGCTGATCGCCGATATCGAGAAAGATGTCGCGAAAAACACCGAATCGCGACCGGTCGTCCACGGGTATCAGTATCCCGCATTGAAACATGTATTGGAGCAGTCCAACGGTCTTCAATGCCACTGATTTTCCGCCGGCATTTGGCCCCGACACGAGCAGCATGCGATCCGCCGCGTCGAACTGAATATCCAGCGGCACGACATCGCGCTTGCCGCGAAGACTGAGGAAGAGCAACGGGTGCCTGGCTCGGGACCACGACAACGCCGGCCCGTCTTCAATGACCGGAAGATCGCCTCCGATGTCTCGGGCGAACCGAGCTTTCGCACGGATGAAATCAACGTGCGACAAGAATTCAAATGATTCGATGAGTACGGTAAGTTCCGCGCGCAAGGTGTCGGTAAGGTCTCTCAGTACACGAATAACTTCTCTTTTCTCAGCATGTTCGAGGTCGCGAATCTCGTTGTTTGCTTCCAGCATCTCAGCCGGTTCCATGAATACTGTCTGGCCAGTAGCCGATTCGTCAATGATAAACCCCTTTATACGTCGCTTGTGTTCTGCGAGGATCGGCAGCACAACCCGCCCGTCGCGCACAGTAGGAAGGGCACCTTCCGGAATAAGCTGGTCGCTGATCGCCTGGCGGAAGAGTTGTTCCGCCAACCGGCGAACGCGTGCCTGTTCCTCCCGAAGTCGTCGTCGAATACGAGCCAGTTCGGGCGTAGCACCATCGCGTACAGCCGACTTATCATCTATCTTTCGATGGATCTGATCGGTGAGCACCGATGTGATAACCAAGGGATCCGCCAGCACTGACAACTCCGGGCAGGTCTCCTTTCGCTTGAGCAGAAACGTCTTGATCCCGATAACAGTATCCAGTGCGTGTGCTAACCGCAGGAATTCGTCCGCTTCAAGGTAACTTCCCTCCACTCCTATCCGCGACAGCCATTCTTCTCCATCATAGTAGTGTCGCGAGGGGAAGTCCTCATCTCTTTCGAGGATCAGACAAAACTCGAGCGTTCGGGCTAACAACACCCGGATCGCATTCGCGTCGGTGCTGAGACGCATATCGGCTACCCTCACCGCTGCTGCGGAAGAGAGACAATAGGAAGCAATGCGTTGACGGATCTGGTCAAAGCCCAGTTTCTGTTCCAGAGATTCGGGATAGATCATGGCTCATCGACACGATTTGGGGCACGGTGCTCCATCAGTTGCAGCGTGTCGACCAACGCCGTGTAAATCTGTTCCATCTCTCGCGGTCGTGCCATGTAATAATCGATCGAAACCCGAAAGACAGAATCAGTAGTAGCGGCAGCCGTGAAAATCTTGTCGTTCAATAGGGTGGCCACCCGCTTGGCAGAATCACGTGATATGGCAAGCCGGTTGATCTTCTCCTCGGCGATATACAGGTCTTTCATCACCTGTACCATCTCCTGTTTGGTCAGAACATCTTTCGGGCGTTCTTCCCGGCATGAAAACACTAGCGCAGCACCGGCGAGGATCAATATTGCAAGTTTGAGAGTCTTGTCCAACCTTTTGCCGTTTTATGGGTCCACTGTTCAATTCGAGTGCCAAAAATACTCATATTTATCCTATTTTCGGGCCCGGGCGAAGGGTTCGGAGCTCTGGCAGATAGTAAAGCACCGGCATCTTGAGAAACTTACTAAAAAAACTGCGACGATACGAGATTCAGATCCGCAAGGCTATTAACAGCCATATGCAGGGCGATTTCCGTTCGGTCTTCAAGGGATCCGGTCTGGAATTCGACGATGTCCGCCCATATCAGTACGGGGATGATATCCGAACGATCGACTGGAATGTTTCCGCCAAAGGGCATGGTACATTTGTCAAAACATTCCGCGAGGAAAAAGAGCAGACCGTTTTCTTCATCCTGGACGTCAGCGCATCGGCTGATATCGGCAATCCCGGCCGGACAAAGGCGGACGTAGCGAAAGAGATCTGTGGCGTATTGGCGCTATCATCCGTAAAAGAATCGAGTCACGTGGGCCTTATTTGCTTTTCGGACATCAAAGAGCGGTATGTCAAGCCCAGCAAAGGTCACTCCCAGGCCTACGAGATCATCTCCGCGCTGGCGACTTTAAAGCCTGCTTCACTCAAAACCAACCTAACCAAGGCAGTATCTTTCGCCCTTAACATCATCAAACGCCGGAGTGTTGTCATCCTGATCTCAGATTTTATCGACGAAGGATACTTCCACAATCTCAAATCGCTGGCACGCCGCCATGACCTCGTTATTATCCAGATAAGCGACAAGCGCGAGACCCGCCTCCCCAGACTCGGGATAATTCCCGTCATTGACAAGGAGTCGCGACGCACGTTGTGGATCAACACGTCGTTCGGCGACTTCCGAAAGAAGATCGTCGATCGCTATGAAAATCGGCGGCATGAGTTGGAAAATTTCTGTCGCAAACATGAGGTCAACTTTATTTCCATCGACACGGAAGAAGACTACGTCCCTAAACTTCTCAAATTGTTCAAGGTCCGGAACAAATCTTTAAAGACATCATGACGGTTAGACGTTTTTCGAAACATGGCTGTGCTGGTCTGTTTTTGGCGCTCGTCTTATGGCCGGCAGTGGCATTCCCGCAGGATGCGAATATCGACGTGCGCGGTGGATTCCTTTCAGACAGTCTCAAGATCGGTGAACGAACGGGATACTACCTGGCCGTTCGATATCCCAGCACATCAAACGTCCTCTTTCCGGATTCCACCCATGAATTCACTCCATTTGAATACGAAGCGAAGAAATATTTTCTCACTCACACACGCGATGGCGTCAGTCATGACAGTACGATCTACTATCTCACAACCTTTGAGGTTGACCGTGTCCAGTCCCTATCAATGCCCGTTTATGTTACTCACGAAAGCGACTGCACGGTCATGCACTCGCCACTTGACAGCGTACTGATCACGCAGTTCGTCGCGCAGGTACCGGACACCATACCAACACCTCAACTCCCGCTCCGGGAGAGTGTCGCCTATGAAGAAGTATCTTACAATTTCAATGTGGTGCTTTTGCTGGTTTTGTTCACGCTACTGATCGCAACGGCGCTAGTGGTGTGGGCGATCTTCGGGCGCAGGATCGTGCAGTATTTCAGGTTGCGGAAATTGCGAAAAGCCCACGAGACATTCCTGGAACGCTATAACGGATTGCTGGACCCTTTGCGCTCTGACTTCTCACTTTCTACTACGGAATCGGCATTGGCCACATGGAAAAGGTACATGGAACAGCTGGAGTCAAGACCGTATACCAAACTTACAACGAGGGAAACCCAACGATTGATCCGGCAATCTGAAGTAACACAACAGTTAAGTCATATAGACCGCGCTATCTACGGAAGCGATACCTCGGTCATCGCTCCGCTCGAGAATCTGAGGCAATTCGCCGATGAGCAATTCCAGCGAAAAGTAAAGGAGGTGCAGCATGGGAAGTGAGTTTCAATCCTCCTGGTACAGCTTATCGTGGTTCGCACCCTCGACATTCAATTCATTTACGTGGGAGCAACCGCTGTTTCTCTGGTTCATTCTCCTGATACCTTTTGTGTTTGTGGTCCGGTGGATAATCCGTCACTACTTCA
This sequence comes from uncultured Roseivirgaceae bacterium, assembly GCA_964438975.1. GTDB lineage: Bacteria > Bacteroidota > Bacteroidia > Cytophagales > Cyclobacteriaceae > Chryseosolibacter. The sequence continues at coordinate 25,078 of CAYTMU010000048.1, forward strand.
CGCAAAAGCTGCCAGTAGCCGTGTCTCCCCGCGACCTGAAGTCATCCGCTGCCAATCTCGTCAGGTTTGTACCCGAGCTGCTCATAATGATCGTGGCAGCGTTGCTGTTCATCGCATTGGCCCGACCTCAGAAAACGAACGAAAAGGTCGAACAGTTTACAGAAGGTATCGATATCATGATCGCATTGGATATCTCGCAGTCCATGCAAATTCAGGATTTTCAGCCAAACAGGCTGGAAGCAGCCAAACAGGTAGCCCTGGATTTTATCGACGGTCGCCTGCAGGATCGCATGGGCTTGATCGTATTCTCCGGCGATGCGTTCTCGCTGGCGCCTCTTACAACAGACTATAATCTGCTTCGCTCGTACGTTAAGGATATCAACTTCGAAATGATCGATAACCGTGGTACCGCCATCGGAAGTGCACTCGGGGTTGTGACTAACCGGATGCGGGAGTCGGAGGCCGCATCAAAAGTGTGTATCCTCCTCAGCGACGGCGACAACACAGCCGGCAATATTGATCCGATTACCGCAGCCGAATTGGCCGCCTCTTTCGGGATCAAAATATACACCATCGTAATCGGCCGTGAAGGACTGGTGCCCTACGGAAAGGATTTCTTTGGGCGACCCAACATGATCGAGAACACGGTGGACGAAACAACTATGCGAAAAATCGCTGACATCGGCGGTGGCCAGTTCTTCCGTGCAACCGATAACCAGGCTCTCGCTTCTGTATTCGAAACCATCGACCAGTTTGAGAAGGCTGAAATAAAAGAGACACGCTATCGGGATACATCTGACTATTATTACATCTACATCCAGTGGGCAATGTGTTTCTTCCTGCTTTGGCTCCTGCTGAAATCAACATTCATTTCCAACATACTCCAGGACTAACT
>CAYTMU010000049.1:0-25721 GCA_964438975.1 uncultured Roseivirgaceae bacterium
CATATGACAAGTAAAAGCGGAAAAACGCGTTTTGTCATTATTAACATTGGTAAAGTGAACGGAAAATTCTTAATTCAAGTCAAAGTTACACTTCATGAGTCTCCGGAAAGAAAAAGCGGCGAGGTTAAAGGTTCAGGTGTTGGAGCATACCCTAAAGTTGATCGGCAAGAAAGCGTTCGAAGACATCTATGTAGAGGATATCTGCGAAAAAGTAAAGATATCAAAAGTTACTTTCTTCAAGTACTTCCCTCAGAAAGAGGACGTCCTGTTATATCACCTGAGGATATGGTGCCTCGGGAGATCGGTAGACCTGAGAAATAAACCCAGGGAAGGGATACAGGGCGTATACTATTTGCTCGATAAGCTCGGCGATGAATGCGAGAATCATCCCGGACTGATGCTTAGTCTGATCGGCTATCTTGCAGATTCAAAAAGACCGCCGAAGCCGTTTCCGGTGAAACCTGAAGAAAAGCGACTACTGTTCCCTGACGTGGATGATGTCGCGACACTTGAGATCTTGTCCCTGGACCAGATGCTCGAGAAATTCACGCTTGAGGCGATCATGAGAAAAGAGATCACGCGGACGAGTTCGACTCGCGATATTTCAAATCTCTTCATGACTGTATTTCTGGGTTCGATCATATCATCCCATCTCATGCAGCAAACTCCCGTGAAACTGTATTTTCGCAGGAACCTGGATGCTGTGATGAAGGGACTCGCATGATGGTTGTCAGTTGCGCATTTTGACGAGGCGAGTTCTTTTTTTCTTTTTGTCTGTTTTACGGTCGAACCACCCTTTGTGATTTTTGGGCTTTACTACCATTGTGGTTTTTCCGCCCGTGCGGTTACTGCATCCGGGGAGGACGAGCAGGATAATGACGAAGAAAAGCCAGATCCTATGCATGGATACAGAGCGGGGTTACTGGTCAGACCCCAAAAGTAGTACATTGCACATGGAATGGAAACGACTGCGGTGAATGATTATTTGCGAAGATTTGTTCATTATATAGAAACTGCAGAATAGCTGTGATTATAGAGCTTACTAAATAATATCGATATGAAGAATCAAATTGGTCTGGCGCCAGCTGAAACAAAGTCACTGGCTGAGTTGTTAAATGACCTTCTGGCGAATTACCAGATCTTTTACATGAATGTGCGCGGGTTTCATTGGAATATCCGCGGGGACAAATTCTTTGAATTGCATGCAAAGTTCGAAGAACTTTACAACGACTCTCTGGTGAAAATCGATGAGATCGCTGAGCGGGTTCTTACACTTGGCTATTCGCCGCTCCACAGTTATAGTGAGTACATCGAACTCTCGGATGTAAAGGAGCATAAGAAAGTATCAGATCCAGCAGATGCTGCTGGCCACATTGTCGGAGATTTCAGGATCCTGCTGGTGAAGGAACGCGAGCTGCTGCGACTTTCCGCCGAGGCTGATGACGAGGGCACCAATGCTTTGATGAGCGATTACATTCGTGAACAGGAGAAACTGGTCTGGATGTACTCCGCATTCCTGGGCAAAAAGTAACGCGTTACTGCGTCAGCGGGCATTTGGTATGGCATGATTATTTGGCCCCTGCTAATGGGGTCAACCTCGACGGGAAAATCATGGACAAAGTTCGTTTCAATAGGCTTTCTGTAAACGACCAGGCGTGTTTGTTACTGGACGAAGGTGACTTGTTGGCTACGAATTGCTTTTATCACTACAACATTCTGTTGTACAATTACGACAATCAGTTCATGGAACTTGTCTACGACAACCGTGTCAAACAGGTGTTGCTGGTCAGGGTCGTAAATGATAATGTGCTTCAAAAATATCTCGACAGTATCGAACTTGAGATGTTGTGGTGATCTGGTCAGACACCGACTTTGCCTTCATTTCTTTTTCTGAACAACTCCCGCCGGAGCGCATCAATGTGCGTCGAATCGCCACCGGCTTCAATCGCTGTCAGGATGTTGATGGCGTATTCGCGAGCGCTCGTCGCATCTTCCTCTCGGAGTTTTTCGTACTCAGCTATGACGCTTTGCATTTTATTCTGCGATACCTTTTTCTGTTTAACTGCCGAAGACAGCGCACGCGACAGTTCGGACTGTCCTCCGTTCGAGCATCCGAAAACAAACGTAAGTAGCAATATAAAGGTGAAAAAAGTGTTTCTCATTTCGAACAGGATCGGTTCCCACGGTCCTCAATAATAGGAAAATCGACAGCAATAGAAGCCGAAACATCGGCTTTGAGTATCGTTTTATGGCAGGATTCCGGACAAAAATACTTTTGCTGGTTTTTTTGCATAGATTGGATGACAGGCTATCTTTGCACCTCATTCTAAAAACGGTCCGGTAGTTCAGCTGGTTAGAATGCCTGCCTGTCACGCAGGAGGTCGCGGGTTCGAGTCCCGTCCGGACCGCGAGTGTAAAGAATTGAAAGCCTGTCGCTCATGCGCTACAGGCTTTTTTTTATTGCCTCAATTTTCCAGGTTATCATTAGGGGTGAGTCAGCAATTCTCGGTTACCCATGCGAGATGCCAGGAACGACTTTTTATCCTCCATAGTGAAACACAGTCACTATGGATGAGGGGAAATTCAACCGGCTGTCGCTCGCGGAGCGCGCCGGAATTGTCTGGCGTGCGGGGGAATTCGTTGACTCGGTTGTCTACAGCCACTACTGTCTTATGCTCTACAGCGTTAACCGTCAGTTTGTTGAACTGTATGTCGACCTGAAAACACATTCCGTTGTCTGGATAAGCATTGCCAACGAATACGATCTGAGCAAGTACCTGGCGGACCTGCACATCGAGGTATAAAAAAAGCCCGCCGTAATTGACGAGCTTCTCCAGGTATAGAAAGTGGGGGTTTATTACATCCAGCGACGCGTCTTCAGGTGATTGGCGACGTCAAGCACCAGTCCGATGACCGTCATTCCGCCGACGAACATGAAAAACATCCCTGTCCGGTGGTGATCTTTCTCCAATGCCTCAACACCGATGTAAATCATCGTTGCCACACCTGCGAACGCCAACAAAAAGATCAACCATTTTTTCATGTCCGATGAGGTTTTGCGTGATTTGTATGCGAAAATAAAAAGCAAGTTAAAGACAAATCTGCGAATGTTGGCCACAATATTACGCGCGAAGCGCGAATACCATTTTCATCGATTTCGAAGCAGCAGGCGGGAGTTTTTTCTGCACTGCGCCACATTCGGTCGCTTTCCATCCGTTGGATTTGCATTTTCTGCTAATTTTGTGCTTCTTTTAAATTAAAACAATGAGCCTTTTGGATTTCGAGAAACCGATCGCCGAGCTGGAAGCCAAGTTGAATAGCATGAAGCAACTGGCGCGGGACAGTGATACGGATGTCCAGGCAGCTATCGACGCTCTGGAAAAGAAGATCGTCGAACTTAAGAAGGAGACCTTCCAGAATCTGACCGGCTGGCAGCGCGTCCAGTTGTCTCGCCACCCCGAGAGACCTTACACTTTTGACTATATCTACGAGATCACATCCGATTTCATCGAACTTCACGGGGATCGCAATGTCGCGGACGACAAAGCGATGGTCGGAGGATTCGGTACAATCAACGGACGTACCTTCATGCTGATCGGGCAACAGAAGGGCCGGAATACAAAGCAACGCCAGTTGAGGAATTTCGGAATGGCGAATCCGGAAGGGTATCGAAAGGCACTACGCCTCATGCGACTGGCAGAGAAATTCAACAAACCTATTGTGACGTTCATTGACACTCCTGGTGCCTATCCCGGCCTGGAGGCGGAGGAAAGAGGGCAGGGTGAAGCGATCGCTCGCAATCTCAAGGAAATGTTTACCCTTACTGTACCGGTGATCTGCATTGTTATCGGCGAGGGTGCGTCGGGGGGTGCCCTGGGTATCGCGATCGGAGATCGCGTACTGATGCTGGAAAACACGTGGTATTCCGTGATCTCGCCGGAGTCGTGCTCGTCTATTCTCTGGAGGAGTTGGGATTACAAAGAACAGGCTGCAGAGGTACTGAAGCTGACTGCCCGAGATATGCTTGAGCAAAAGCTGATCGATGGTATCATCAGCGAACCGCTGGGCGGCGCGCATACCGATGTCAAATGGATGTCGAATGAAATAAAACGAGTCATCCTGGAAGAGACTGATGCGTTGCTTCAGCTAACGCCGGAGCAGCGTATCGACCAGCGGATGGACAAATTCTGTTCGATGGGCGTGGTGAAGGAGGGAACTGCCCGGACCAAGGTGGCAGAGGGAAAAGCGTGAGCGACGCGCCGTCGCACATTATCTCATCCAGGTAATTGCTAGGTCTATTGAAACTACACGTAATAAACACAGGATTCTTTAAACTGGACGGCGGAGCGATGTTCGGCGTGGTTCCCAAGTCGATCTGGCAGCGAACGAACCCTGCTGACGAAAACAATCTCTGTTCCTGGGCAATGCGATGCCTGCTGGTCGAAGATGGCGATCGCCTGATACTGGTCGACAATGGTCTCGGCGATAAGCAAGATGACAAGTTCTTCAGTTACTACTACCTGCACGGGGATGATTCATTGCGCAAGTCACTGAACCGCGCGGGATTCTCCGAAGGCGATATTACAGACATGTTTCTAACGCACCTCCACTTTGATCATTGTGGCGGGGGTGTCTATCGCAAAGACGACAAACTGGAACTGACCTTCCCGAACGCAACATACTGGTCGAACGAGGACCACTGGCGCTGGGCAACGGAGCCGAATCCGCGTGAGAAGGCAAGTTTTCTGAGGGATAATATCCTTCCGATGCAGGAGAGCGGACACCTCTCGTTCGTCGATCCGGCGACACCGTCTCCCTTTGAGGGCGTGGAGATATTCTACGCATCCGGTCATACCGACAAGATGATGATACCAAAGATCCACATTGGCGGCAAGGTGATCTGTTACGTCACCGACCTCCTTCCTTCGATTGGTCATATCCCGTTGCCCTATGTCATGGGTTACGACACCCGGCCGTTGATCACGCTGGAGGAGAAGGCAAAATTCCTGAATGAAGCTGCGGATAATGGGTACATCCTGTTCTTTGAGCACGACCCGGTCAATGAGTGCTGTACAGTAAAAAGAACGGAAAAGGGCGTGCGCCTCGACCAGGTTTTTACATTGGCTGAAGCCGGCATCTGACCGGCGCCTGCCTTCCCATTTTAGCAAACGATTACACAACGTATTACAAGGCAGACCATTTCATGAAGATAGGTTTGGTGTTAAGCGGAGGAGGAGCAAGGGGGATCAGTCACCTCGGTGTCCTGAAGGCGTTGGATGAATACGGCGTTCGTTTCAGTCATATCGCAGGAACCAGTGCCGGATCCGTTGTAGCCTGTCTGTACAGCTACGGATATTCTCCCGACGAGATACTCAAAATGATCCAGGGCACCAGTGTGTTCAAATCTCTTAAGCTTGCCTGGACGTGGACTGGCTTGCTGTCGTTCGATGGACTTCGCGAGATACTGTTGAAGTACATACCCGAGAATTCTTTTGACAGCCTGAAGATACCGGTGACCCTGGCACTGACTGAATTGCAAAAGGGTGTGATCGAGTATGTGTCACAAGGGGAGTTGATGACACCTGTTCAGGCGTCGTGCTCAGTGCCTGCCGTTTTCAAGCCCGTTGCCTATCGCGGTGGGGTTTACGTTGACGGCGGTATTCTCGATAACCTTCCGGTAAAGGCGATCCGGGATAAATGCGATTTCATCGTTGCATCGCATTGTAATTTCATCACCAGTGAATTTGATATCCGGAATTTCCGGAATGTCATCGAACGCAGCCTCCTGATGGCTATTCACGGGAATACCATGGTCAGCAAGACATTGTGTGATGTCCTGGTCGAGCCCCCGGACGCGGGACGTTACAGCGGATTCGACCTCGCCCATGCTGAAGATCTGTTCAGGATCGGGTATGAATATACAAAGCGGAACTTTAACCCCGACGATTTTCCACATCGATCAACCGATTGAGCATCGTATTTGACGGGGTTTGGTACGGTATTGGATAGCGCAAAGTGCCTGCTGACGGGAACTCGCCGGCAGGTGTTCAACCGATGGTAATGACGGCTTATTGATAGCTGCCCAACGTTGGACGCCGATCATGCATTAGATCGGCATCCGTTCGATAGATTTGCGACCAAAACTAAAAACACAGAAAAATGAACAAACCTTTTATTGTTTTATGTATGTTGGTAGTGGGTGCGTCCGCGCTTCAGGCGCAGACCTCACCTGGGGATATGATGGTCGGTGGCGGGTTGAATTTCAGTTCAACGTCGCACCAGGGGGGAAGTACCAGCAACAGCGTGGAGTTTTCACCCGGGGTCGGATATTTTGTATCCGATAATTTCGCGGTTGGCGCAACGCTGACGATCAGCAGTGAACGCGATGGTACCGGAGCAGGAAAACGGTTGACCAGTGCTTTTGGTTTGGGGCCTTTTGCCCGTTATTATATCTTTACGTCGAACGAGCGCTTCGGCTTCTTTGGTCAGGCACACCTAGGTTTTGTCGCACACAAGACAGATCCGCCAGTGGGTGCTGTAGTGAAGGGAAATGAAATATCGTTCGCGTTATCTCCTGGTGCCGTGTACTTCTTCAATGAACACTGGGCTGCGGAGTTTATGATCCGCGGATTTGCGCTGACGTCACGCGATCCGAATACTGATAATGACAACGACAAATACACGATGGTTGAATTCGGTCTTAATTCGTTGATGCCGACGCTGGGATTTCGCTATCATTTCTAAATTGAAACCTTACTTTTGATCATATGAAAACAAATGTTGTAGTGGTTATGTGCCTGCTCATGGGTGTGGCACAGCATGCGTACTCGCAGGCTCAGGTTGCAATTGGTATCAAGGCGGGGCCCAACTTCGCGAATATCGATACGGAGTCGTCTCCCGGAGTGAATTACAAGAATCGCGCGGGCTTCCACGGAGGTGCATTTGTGCTTGTCAAGGGAGGTAAGATTGGTGTTCAGCCAGAGGTTATCTTCTCGCAGCAAGGCTCGAAGGTGACGATCAACAATGAGAGTTTTTCTTCGAATTTCAGCTATGTTAACATTCCGGTTATCCTGAAGCTCTACGCCATAGGCGGGCTTAATATCCAGGCAGGACCACAGTTTGGCTTTGTCACAAAAGGAGAAGGCCCGGTTGTCGAAGAGCAGCTGCCCGGAACATCACCTGGCCAGGGCAATCCGGGTACGGTACCCACAACCATGGCCGACATCAAGGACCGTATGAAAAGCAGTGATTTTTCGCTTGGCCTCGGGCTGGGCTGGGATCTGCCTTTTGGACTTACCATCGATGCCCGTTACAATATGGGCTTGTCGAAGGTGTTTGACAAGGCTCCGACTGACAGGGTAGAGGAGGCCAAGAACCAGGTTTTTCAATTCTCGGTTGGCTATAAGCTGTTCAAATTTGGGAATTAGATCGTTTTCGGACACCCCTTGGTTACCATTCAAAAGTCCGGAGTATCCACTCCGGATTTTTATTCATCTATAGCGTTTCGTAGTATAGCCTTGACGTTGTTCCGCGATGTTGTTTTTGAATAAATATTCACTTTTATTTACGTCAATATAAACCCTTTAAAACCATGAAAAAATCATTTTTTACCCTCGCATTCATTGTTTTTTGTGCCTATGGAGCGGTTGCTCAGGGCATCAGTGGTGGCCTCAAAGTCGGGGCTAACTTTGCAAATCAAAAGTACGACAGTGATTTCGGTGACATTTCACTGGATTCAAGGACCAGCTTCCACGTGGGTGGATACCTCAACTTCGGTGTAAGCGAAACTTTCGCTATACAGCCTGAACTCCTGTATAACAGCATCGGAGCGAAGCAGGATGAAGTCGCCATGAAGACTGACTACCTGTCTATCCCGATCATGCTTCAGTACAGCCCGGTGCCGGTTTTCAACATCCACGCGGGTCCGCAGATTGGACTCCTCTTGTCTGCTAAAGCTGAGGCGGATGGCGAGTCGGTCGACATGAAGGATTTCTACAAAGGTCTTGACCTTGGTGTTGGCGTTGGCGCTGGTGTCAACCTGCCGATGGGTCTCGGATTCTCTGTCCGTTACGTGCTTGGACTGGCTAACATTGCTGACTCTTCAGACTTCGGTGATGTAAAAGTAACGAATACGGCTTTCCAGGTCTCAGCGACTTACCGCTTGTTTGGAGAATAATCTCTCTTGCATAGAAAAAAAAGGGACGCGATCAGCGTCCCTTTTTTTATACCGTATTTGGTACACGTCAGGCTTCTATCACGATCAGATAATAATTCTTCTTGCCTTTCTGAGCCAGCAGGTACTTACCCTGCAGCAGTTCATAGTCTGGCTTCGCGTTTCCATCCATTACCTTCGCCTTGTTGATGCTAACCCCGCCGGATTGTATCATCTTCCGGGCCTCACCCTTCGAAGCGAAGATGGCACCTCCGGAAGTTATTGATAACAGGTCTACGACGCTTGCGCAGTGCTCCAGTTCGGACTTTGCAATACTCACCTGTGGCACTCCTTCGAAGATCGCCAGCAAGGTACGCTCGTCCACACTCGCCAGTTCCTCTGTCGTTGCGCTTCCAAAAAGGATATTACTGGCCTTCACGGCGTTCTCGTAATCACTTTGCGAATGAACGCGTATGGTGATGTCCTTTGCGAGTGCCTGTTGAAGCTTCCTCAAATGCGCTGCCTGCTGGTGTTCGGCTGCCAGGGCGTCGATATCTTCTTTCGACAATTGCGTGAAGATCCGGATATAGCTCAGCGCATCGTCGTCGGATGCATTCAGCCAGTACTGGTAGAATTTGTACGGCGATGTCCTCTGCGGATCTAACCAGATGTTGCCTCCTTCCGACTTGCCGAACTTCGTGCCATCGGCCTTCGTTACGAGACGGGTCGTGATCGCATACGCATCGCGGTCGCTCTTCCTCCGGATGAGTTCCGTTCCGGTGACGATGTTACCCCATTGATCGGAGCCCCCCATCTGCACCTTGCAATTCTTGTGTTGATTCAGCCAGTAGAAGTCGTATCCCTGAACGAGCTGGTACGTGAACTCCGTGAACGACAATCCGCTTTCCAGGCGTTTTTGTACCGAGTCTTTCGACATCATATAATTAACGGTGATATGCTTGCCGACCTCGCGGATGAAGTCGAGGAAACGGAATTCTTTGAACCAGTCGTAGTTGTTGACCATTTCCGCAGCGTTCTTACCGGTGAAGTCAAGGAATTTTTCCAGTTGTTTCTTTACACACGCTTCGTTGTGCCTAAGAACATCTTCCGAGAGAAGGTTGCGTTCAGCTGACTTCCCGGAAGGATCACCGACCATTCCCGTGGCTCCACCCACCAGCGCGAATGGCTTGTGCCCAGCAACTTGGAAGTTCAGCAAGGTCATGATCTGGGTCAGATGGCCGATGTGCAGCGAGTCTGCGGTCGGATCAAATCCGATATAGCCTGCGGTAGGCTCTTTCAGGAGTTGCTCCTCCGTGCCGGGCATGATGTCGTGAAGCATACCCCTCCAGCGCAATTCTTCAACGAAATTCTTCATCTTTGATTATTACGCCGCGAAGATAGGAAAAAGCGTCGACGGACCACAGACCGTAGACTGTGGACTGTCGTCCGTCGACGGTGGACTAAACAAGCACCACATCCCGGATACCCACCGTATCAACCGTGATCCCTCGCTTGGGAGCGCCGTGTGCGCGGAAGTCGTGGATGATCTCCAGGACGTCGTGATCGATATGCAGTGAGTGGGATCCATCTATGACCACGTGGGTATCCCTGGGTATCACGTCAAGTCTTGCCTGGATGCTCGCCTTGTTGAGGAATGTTACCTCTTCCGACAAACGGAGCGTGACTGTCTCGCGCTGCTGATCCTTCTCCTTCTTGTAGTGGTACGAATGCTTGTAGTTCTTCCGGAGTATATAGAAGATCGCCACGATCATACCGATCACGATACCCTTCAACAAGTCGGTAAGGAGGATGCTCACCACGGTCACCATGAAGGGAACAAATTGCTCATGTCCGAGGCGGAACATGTTGCGATAGAGTGTCAGGTTCGACAGTTTGTATCCCACCATCAACAGGATTGCCGCCAGGCTGGCAAGTGGAATCAGGTTAAGAAGGCGCGGAATGAACAATGCCGCCATCAGTAAGATCGCGCCGTGAGTCATAGCGGATAACTTCGTCCGTCCCCCCGCGTTGATGTTGGCGGAACTCCGTACGATAACCTGCGTAATAGGAAGCCCGCCGATCAGCCCCGATACCATGTTTCCGAGTCCCTGCGCTTTGAGTTCCCGGTTCGTCGGTGTATTGCGCTTGAGGGGATCGAGTTTATCGGTAGCCTCCACGCAAAGCAACGTCTCCAGGCTAGCCACCAGGGCCATGGTTATCGCGACAACATAGACGTTCGGATTTGCCAGTTCCGAGAAATCCGGTAACCGGAAAAAACTGATGAATTCGCCCGCGCTGGAAGCTACGGGTAATTGCACGAGGTGTTCCCCCGTAAGTGCCCAGTCGGGTCTCACGCGCAGGAGGAGGATGTTGAGCAGGATGCCGATGGTAACTACAAACAGCGCCCCCGGCAAGAACTTGAAAACGCCGAACCGTTTCATGAACGGCTTGTCGAACACAATCAGCAATGCCAATGATATGACGCTGATGATCACCGCGCCAGGGCTTATTGCCTCGAGCGCATAAAACAGTTCACTGAAGGTATTATGTCCGTCGGACTGGTTGAGGGCGAGGTCGCCCATATAGTCTTTGTCGTAGCCGAGAGCGTGGGGAATTTCCTTCAACACGAGTGTGAGCCCGATCGCCGCCAGCATTCCCTTGATGACTGATGAGGGGAAGTAGTAGCCGATGATCCCGGCACGGGCGTATCCGCCGATCATCTGCAACATTCCGGCAATTACTGTGGCAAGGAGCAAGGCTTCGAAACTGCCAAGCGTTTCGATCGCGGTTAATACGATTACCACGAGACCCGCCGCAGGCCCCGAGACGCCGACAGACGACCCGCTTGCAAAACCCACCACAAGTCCACCGACAATCCCTGCGATCACCCCCGCGAAGACGAGGTCGGGCCGCCCGGTGGAGGCGAGCCCGATTCCCAAACATAACGGCAAGGCTACCAGGAAGACAACCATGCTTGCCGACAAATCATCCTTGATTCCCCGGAACGAAAACGAACTTGTTTTCATGAGTCCTATGCGGCTACCCCTCCAATTATGTTTCCTGATACATTAAAGATCGCCGGAAGCTTCGACTGGCTGTGAAGACTGACCTTCAGGTCTTTGATGAGGCCTGTTCGCAGGTCATAGATCCAGCCGTGAATCGCCGGTAGTTTCCGCGATCGCCACGCGTTTTGTATAATAGAGGTCTTCGACAGGTCAAACACCTGCTCAATGATATTCAGTTCTGTGAACCGATTGAGACGTTGTTCTTCGTCGTGAATACCGTCGAGTTCAGTGGCATGAAGTCTGTACACATCCTTTATATGCCGAAGCCAGTTATCGACGAGTCCGAATTGCTGATTGGACATCGCGGCTTTCACACCTCCGCATCCGTAGTGACCACATACGATCACGTGCTTGATCTGCAGGATGTTCACGGCATAGTCGAGAACGCTCAGCATGTTCATGTCGGAATGGATCACCATATTGGCGATGTTCCGATGTACAAATATGTCGCCCGGCTTTGTTCCGGTTATTTCATTCGCGGGGACTCGGCTGTCTGCACAGCCAATCCACAATACTTCTGGCTTTTGTCCCTGCGCAAGTCGCTCGAAAAATTCCGGATCCTGCCGCAGTTTCTCTTTTACCCACGCCTTGTTTCCGGTTAGTAAGTCCGTATATGATTCCATGTTCGTTTTTTTTTTTGATTGAGCACCGTCTATCGCATGCGACAAAACGGCACGGATAATTGCTTGCGACTCCAGCTATTACCGGAGTAGTAGATCAGTCGCGTTAAAACGATTGATCCCTTTTAGGAAAAACGAACAGTGAACTCGGGAGGGGGGGAGACTATTTCTGAGTAATCCGCATGAAGATAGTGATCTTCATTGTCGCTATGGGTCCTGGCGGCGATCAGAAAAAGGGAAGAATGCCGGAGGAGGAGATCATCGGATCCAATTGAAAGTACTTTGAACGCGTCGGCGCCAAGTCCCGATGCCCCATGTGTGTCGCGCTCTTCTTCAAGACCTCCGTTAAGGATAAGCTTGGAGACATTTTCGATCATCTGCTTGTCCTGAAAGTCGAGCAAACACACCTCAGCCAGGAAAAAACTCATGTTGAGGAAGATCACCCCCGTGAACAGGGAGAAGAGCTTCGTGAATAAGTTTCGGCTGAAGAGCTTCATACCGCAAAAATACGTGAAATTTTCTTAATTGGTTTCAAATTCGCGTTATTGGCGCCATAATTCACGTAATTTCAAGCTTTTTGCCCCCGGCCCGGAGCCTCAATCTCACGAAAAACTGGTATGGAACAACCCGATGCCCTGCGGATGGTCGCCGATTTCCACGACACGTTCAAACACCCGATAAAGCCGGATCCCGGCATTCCGCCTGAGGATCGGTGCAAACTTAGGGTAGCACTTATCGCGGAAGAACTGAAAGAACTTGAGCAGGCGATCCGCGACAAGGATATCGTTGAGGTGGCCGACGCGCTCTGCGATATCCAGTACGTGCTCTCTGGCGCGATCCTGGAGTTCGGGTTAGGCGAGAAATTCCGGGAGCTCTTCGAAGAGGTACAGCGATCCAATATGAGCAAGGCGTGTAACTCGGAAGAGGAGGCGCGGGAAACGGTCGAACACTATCGTCGCCGCGATGGAACGGAATGCTACTATCAGCAGGCGGGAGATAAATGGCTTGTCTACCGGAAGTCTGACAACAAGACGATAAAATCTGTCAACTATAGTCCTGCTGACCTTCGCAGGATTTTAGATCGCCAGAAGTAACCTCTTTCTAAAGCGAATTCTTTGTGACCCAGTAGCGGAATCCAATAATTGCCTGGTCGACCTTCGACAGGTTGTTGAGGTCGCGTTTGCTGTAGCGAGGAAGGATCCGTTTATTGATTCGCGCAACGATTCTGAACAGTGATTTTTTCATGGCATTCTATAATAAATCCACCCTCTTAAATCGTTTTAATTTTTATATTTAAGTTCGATAAACCAAAAATATGGAAAATATTCAGTCGAGTTCCTTTCTTGATATCTGGCATCTGGTCATGCTTTACGGTGCCTTTGCGATGTTTGCAGCAGGAATTGGCGTTTATTTCTTTCACCACAGTAAGGTCGCTGCCATCAGCACGCACAAGGGGAAGTACGACTATATCAGTCGTCGGGAGATCAAGAACCTCGAACTGGTCTTTATTCTGATCGCAATTGGTGTCGCTATGCTTGTCAACCGTTACGGTATGGACAAACTCGACGAGATGGGCGTATGGTTCTATGTGCGCCTGTTCATGGGATTCGCCGGCGGTACGCTGGTTGGCTACATCGCGTTCCTCATCCTCGAGTACTACTACCCGACGCGCCTCGATAAGCGCCTGAACAAATGGCGCTACATGCCGCGCATCAACCCTAAGACTGGCCGTAAAATGCGCCTTCTGGCGGAACATGAAGAGGATGTACATCTCGATGAGGGGATGCGTGCCGAGGAAGATGTATTCTCGGTCGACTACGACGTGTGGGTAGATGAAGAATCAAATGATGTTATTGTCGAAAAATACCAAGGTCACATCCAGGCCCTCCAATGCGGGAGTTGCGGTTTCTACACATTAAAGGTCGTGCGGGAAGAAATTACGCAGGAACCCACTGCCGATACCCCGGGCGAACTCATCAAGCACTATGAGTGTTCTTACTGCAAATCTGTGCGTGCGACCGCGTTCAAGATCTCGACCAAGGAAGGCGATGATTACAGGAGTGAAAAACACACCTTCCGGGCAGAAAAAGACACTGTTCTGGTGAAAGTAGAGATACGGTCACATGAAGGGGGGTCTAAATTCTTTGAATTCGGGGATTTGGGGCAGGCACAAAAATTCTTAAGCGAGATTGAAGAAAGCCAGAAGCAATAGGTACAATCCTTGCTTCGATCAATACACACACCAGCCGTTAATCAGCTCAACTAAGGGGTCTGCTTTTGCGTTTGGTAGGAAGACAACGACCTTATGAAGCGGATACTTTTTGCAATGCTTGCCGGATTGGCAGCCCTGTCTGCCTGGGCCTCTGTACCGGCCGACACAACTGAACTGAAACCAAAAGCGATCTATGGAAAAGAGGCGAAGGTGGTTTCGTTTATTCTTGACAACAACCACTACCGCAAGATCAACCTGAACGACTCTTTGTCGTCTGTCATTCTGGATGAATATATCAGTGCGCTCGACAACAACAAGACGTATTTCACTGCACACGATGTAGCGGGTTTTGATAAGTACCGCTTTCGTATAGATGATCTTACCAAGGCAGCGAACGTCGACCTCGCTTACGAGATCTATTCCGTCTTCCGAAAACGGTTTGATGAGAGAATGTCGTACGTGCTCGAAACGCTGATCCACCAGGAGTTTGACTACACCCGGGACGAGTACTACGAGACGGATCGGAGCAAGGAACCCTGGCCTGCGGGTGTGGAAGAGATGAACGATCTCTGGAGAAGAGTGATCAAGAACCAGGCGCTGAGTCTGAAACTCGCGGGCAAGGATCCGGAAGAGACCCGGAAGACTCTGCGCGAACGATATGAACGACTGGTGAAGACCTATACACGCGACGTCAACTCGGAAGATATCTTCTCGATGTATATGAATTGCATCACCGAGTCTTACGACCCGCACACGAATTACTTTTCACCCGCAGCAGCGGACCGCTTTAAGCAAAGTATCAGCCTATCACTCGAGGGGATCGGCGCCCGGCTGCAGATCGAAAACGACTACACCAAAGTTGTGGAGATATTGCCAGGAGGACCGGCCGAGAAGAGTCAGTTGATCAAAGTGAATGACCGGATCGTGTCGGTAGGTCAGGGCTCGGACGGCGACATGGTAGATGTTATCGGATGGCGGCTCGACGACGTTGTGAAACTGATCAAAGGTCCGAAAGGAACCACTGTACGCCTGGGGATCTTGCCAGCGGAGACAGGAGTAGGGGGACCTGTCAGGGAGTACAAACTCGTGCGAGATAAGATCAAGCTCGAGGATCAGCAGGCGAAGAAACAAATGATCCGTTACCAGAAAGACGGCAAGTCCATGAACCTGGGTGTGATAACCTTGCCAAGCTTCTATATGGACTTCGAAGCCTATCAGAAAGGAGATCCCAACTACAACAGCACGACGCGTGACGTGCAGCGTCTGATCCGCGAACTGCAACGCGAACGCATGGACGGGCTCGTGCTCGACCTGCGTAACAACGGCGGCGGATCGCTCGCGGAAGCTATCGACCTCACCGGTATATTTATCAAGAACGGTCCTGTTGTACAAGTTAAGAGTTCGGCTAACAAGATCGAGATCGGGACGGACGATGACCCGACGATCGTTTACAGCGGGCCGCTGGTTGTGCTGACCAACCGGTTCAGTGCATCGGCATCCGAGATATTCGCAGGGGCGATCCAGGATTACAACCGCGGGGTTGTGGTCGGCGAGTCGACGTACGGAAAGGGAACTGTCCAGACAGTTATCGATCTGGCCAAGTTTATCAATGATCCCGGTAGCGACGTCGGACACCTGAAGCTGACATTCCAGAAATTTTATCGCGTAACAGGAAGTAGTACGCAGAATAAGGGTGTCATGCCCGATATCAAGCTCCCGACGGCCCTCGATCCTGAGCAGTTCGGCGAAAGCTCCCGCCCAAGTGCTTTACCATGGGACGAGATACGGGGAACGATGTATCAAAAGACACCGATCGTCAACAGCCGTGTAATCGAAAGTCTGAACAGATCCTATTCAAACCGGCTCAAGACGGATGCAAACCTCGGCCGTTTCGTGGACTCTACGGCGGCCGTCAAGAAGAACATGCGCGACACACGCATTTCGCTGAACGAGGCCGTCCGGAAAAAGGAGATGGAAGAAGCTCAGAAGCAGGCTGCGGACGTGCGACTCAATACGAAACTCGTCAGTAAGGAAGGTGAATTCTCTCCCGACCTGAGCGATCTTCCGGATGAGTATCTGCGCGAGGGACTGTTCGTTTTGGGCGACCTTATCACATCCAAGATCGGATAGCGGCTCACCAAGTTGATGTCTCCCCAGGCCTTTGGGGGAAAGTTACTTCAAAACTTAAATTTGATAGGAGTTCTCGCTATTTTAAAGCCTTCAAGCATTCTGCATGAGTGAAGAACTCCTTAAGGCGATCATTCAACTTTTTGCTATCGTTGCGCGCGAGCGTATCACAGATGCGGAGCGTTCGAACGTTCGCGAATTCCTGAGCCTTCACCTGAACCGGGATGCGACTGCCTATTACCTGAAGCTGTTCGACGAGTTTGTCGAGAGCCACACGCTTGAACGGCTGAGCGACCCGAGTGCTTTCGATCCGGAAACGCAGCAATTCGTTGACGACTGGGCCAAGATCATGCAGATCATCAAGCAGGTCAACCAAGCCCTGACGATGCAGCAGAAAATGGTGATGGTCGTCAAAATCATCGAACTGGTTTACTCAGACCGAGACCTTTCCGACCGCCAGGGGAACCTCATTTTTTACATCGGCCAAGCGCTTAAGATACCGAATCCGGATATGCAGGCGCTGCGGGTGTTCGTGACAGGCCAGGATATTGATGAACTCGCTTCGAAAAATGTGCTCATCGTGGACGAAGGTTCGGATGAAACCGTCTATCCCGGACCACGCATCGTGGAAAAGAACCTCACCGGACTCATTGCGATCCTGCGGCTGCCTGAGGCCGAGACTTACTTTATCAAGTACCTGGGGATCACCACGCTGTATCTGAACAATCAACTGTTGAAGAGTCGAAAGGTCGACATCTTTCCGACAGGTAGTACTATCCGTGGCGACAAGATCGCTCCGATCTATTATAGCGACGTCGTCGGCAAATTCCTGACGGAAGAAAGTCAGACCCCGATCACCTTCACCGCTGATCACGTGTTCTATCACTTTCGCAGCGGACGGGCCGGCCTTCAGAACGTGAATATCGCGGAGACAGGCGGCAAGCTGATCGGGATCATGGGTGCGAGCGGGTCGGGCAAGTCGACACTTCTGAACGTGTTGAACGGAAGTGAAAAACCATCCAGCGGACGGGTGTTGATAAATGGGATCGATATTCACCAGCAGCCCGACAAGGTGCGTGGTGTCATCGGGTACATCCCGCAGGACGATCTGTTGATCGAAGACCTGACGGTGTTTGAAAACATCTATTACGCCGCACGATTGTGTTTTGGCTACCATTCCAGGGAAGATACGATCGCGATCGTCGAGCAAACACTGTTGAGCCTCGGCCTGACTGAGATCCGCGATCTGAAGGTTGGATCACCGCTTCAGAAGATCATCAGCGGTGGTCAGCGGAAACGCCTTAACATCGGACTGGAACTGTTGCGCGAACCTGCCGTTCTGTTTGTCGACGAGCCTACCTCGGGTTTGTCATCCCGTGACTCGGAGAATATCATGGACCTGCTGAAGGAGTTGTCGCTGCGGGGGAAAATGGTCTTTGTCGTTATCCACCAGCCATCGTCGGATATCTTCAAGATGTTCGACACGCTGATCATCATGGACTCCGGTGGATTCCAGATCTACTATGGAAATCCGGTGGAAGCGGTCGTTTACTTTCGCGATGTTATCCACGCTGCGAACAAGAATGAAGGCGCTTGCCCCGAATGCGGTAACATCAATCCCGAACAAATATTCTCGATCATTGAGACGAAGATCGTCAATGAGTACGGACGTCATACTAATACGCGCAAGATCTCGCCCGGGCAGTGGTATCAGTACTTCAAACAGCGCGTTCGCCTGCCGAAGATCGATCACGTCGATGACCCACTGTGGATCACCCAACAGATACCGGACCGCGTGCGGCAACTCCGGGTGTTTATCACGCGCGATGTGCTCTCGAAGCTTGCCAACCGCCAGTACCTGTTTATCAATTTGCTCGAAGCGCCGGTGCTGGCATTCTTTATCGCCTTCATGGTCAAGTATTACGACGTATTGAACGGGCCGAGCTATTACAGCTTCTACAACAACAATAACATTCCTGTTTACTTCTTTATGAGTGTGGTGGTGGCGTTGTTCTTCGGCTTGACAATGAGTGCCGAAGAGATCTTTCGCGACCGTACGATTCTCAAGCGCGAGCGGTTCCTGCACCTGAGCCGCGGCAGTTACCTCACCTCTAAAGTACTGGTGATGTTCCTGATATCTGCGCTGCAGACGATCCTGTTCATACTGGTAGGAAATTACATTCTGGAGATCCCGCTGACGGAGGTGCGGTACTGGCTCATACTATTCGGTACCTCCTGTTTTGCGAATATGCTGGGGTTGAATATCTCCGCATCGTTCAACTCCGCTGTTACGATCTATATCCTCATTCCGATTTTGATCATTCCCCAGCTATTGCTCAGCGGAGTCGTGATCAGTTTTGACAAGTTCAATCCGAGTGTGGGAAAACCAGTTGGCATCCCCTTCGCAGGGGAGTTGATGGCATCGCGGTGGGCATTCGAAGCTTACATGGTTACACAGTTCAAAGACAATCGGTTTGAAGAACAGTTTTACGAACTCGACAAGACTGTTGCGCAAGCGGATTACAAGCGCGTCTACCTCATTCCCACTCTGGAATCGAGACTGGCATGGTGTCTGAATAACAGCGCGTTGTGGCGCACATCCCCTAACGAGAAGATGCAGTCAGTTTTGCAGCTTCTGCAGAATGAGATCCGCTACGAACTCGATGTAGTGGGAGAGGACAAGTTGCCCGGGATCGGCAAGCTCGCCGTCGGGCAAGTGGATTCCACTGTCCTTGTAGGCACCGGCGAATTCCTCCGGACGCTGAGGCAGTTCTATACGACGAAGGCGTCGAATGCCGCACGTGAGAAAGAAGCCATGGTCCGGCAGATGACCGGCAGCCGCGAAGGCGAGGAGCAATTCCAGGCGTTAAAAGAACGCTACGTGAACGAAGCGGTGTCAGACATGGTCAAGAACGTCACTGCCAAAGATCGCATTGTCGAGTATGAAGGCAGGCTCATTCAAAAGATTTATCCCGTTTACATGGATGAACACCGCCCCATGCATCTCTTTGATTTTTCCGCCAACCTGTATCAGCCGACAAAGCATTTCTTGGGATGGCATTGGGATACCTTGTTCTTCAACATGGCCGTGATCTGGTCGATGACAGTGGTGTTGTTCCTCACGCTGTACTTCGATATCCTCAGGAAGTTCATACAACTCTTGGAGGGCAACCGCAAGTACCGGAGAAGGGACAGGGGATAGAGGCCCCGTTTTGCTGGTCGGCGATTTCTATTTATCTTACTACCTTTTACCTGAGCCAATGCAAGACACAGCCTCCGCCGTCACACCAACAGACAAGCGCAAACTCTGGAGTGTTATTACCGCGTCATCTGTCGGAACACTCATCGAATGGTACGACTTCTACATCTTTGGAATATTGGCCTCGATCTATTCGAAGCAGTTCTTTCCGCCAGGCAACGACACGGCCGCCCTATTGGCTACGCTCGGCACCTTCGGAGCCGGGTTTGTGGTCAGACCGCTGGGAGCGGTGTTCTTCGGACGGCTGGGTGACCTGGTAGGCCGAAAGTATACGTTCCTGGTGACACTCATAATAATGGGCGGCTCGACCTTCGCGATCGGCCTTATTCCCGGCTACCATACGTGGGGACTGTTCGCACCTTTGCTCGTGCTGATCCTCCGCCTCCTTCAGGGCCTGGCACTCGGTGGCGAATACGGCGGAGCAGCCACGTACGTGGCCGAGCATGCGCCTGCTGCCAGACGCGGATATTATACCAGCTTCATTCAAACTACCGCTACCCTCGGCCTGTTCCTGTCGATCGGTGTGATCGTATGTGTTACGCTCCTGGTTGGCGAAGAAGCGTTCAACGATTGGGGATGGAGAATTCCCTTCCTTCTCTCCGCACTCCTCGTCGGTGTGTCTATCTACATACGCCTGAGGATGGCCGAGTCGCCGCTGTTCGCGAAGATCAAGGCGGAAGGAAAGTTGTCGAAGAACCCGCTGAAGGAGAGTTTCGGGAATAAGGAGAATCTCCAGCTTGTATTGCTTGCCCTCTTTGGGGCAACGGCAGGCCAGGGCGTCGTCTGGTATACCGGCCAGTTCTATGCGATGTATTTCATCGAGGGAATCTTGCAGGTAAACAAATTCCAGACATGGACAATCATTGCAATTGCACTGCTGGCAGGTACTCCGTTGTTTATCTATTTCGGACGACTATCGGACCGGGTGGGTCGCAAGTACATCATGATGATCGGTATGCTGCTGGCTGCGATCCTTTATATTCCTATCTACAAGCAGATGCACACGGTGGCTGATATCAGCGGTATTACCGTGACAAGTGAAGCGCAACCGGCAATCACCCATGCGGTTGACGATGATGAATACCCGGTGACGATCACCCGCGTGGTGCAACAACTGTCTGATGGTAGCACCGTCACCCATATCCGCACGGAGACAACGGCAAATGACGCACCTGCTCGCGTGACGACCACGCTGGAGAAGGACTTGAACCAGGGTGACTTCTGGTGGATGACCTTCCTCGTCTTCATCCAGGTGATATTTGTCGCCATGGTGTACGGACCCATCGCCGCGTTCCTGGTAGAATTGTTTCCGACGCGTATCCGATACACCTCGATGTCGCTTCCCTATCATATCGGTAACGGGATCTTCGGCGGACTTACACCACTGATCGCGACGAGCCTGTACGTCGCGAGCAAGACGGAGGCCAATCCCGGGGGAAATCCGTTTGCAGGCCTCTATTATCCTATTATTGTAGCGGCGCTGTGTTTCGTGATCGGCATGTTCTTCCTCAGCAACAAGCGCAAAGGAGACGTCATGAGGTAGTCCCGGGAGTCCCGGCATGAAAATTCTTTACCTTTGATCACTGGCAAAGGTATTGGAGAGCTATGGCCAAGAAGAAAACCCAATGGACACAGGTAGGAAAGCGAAAGCTGGAACTATCAAACCTGGACAAGGTTCTGTTTCCCGAGGACGGTATCGTCAAGGCGGAAGTGATCGCTTATTATCTCGAGATAGCCCCTACCATTCTCACCCATATTCGCGGACGCGCGTTGACCCTTATCCGTTTCCCTGATGGGATACACGGAGAGAGTTTCTATCAGAAGAACCGCCCCGACTGGGCGCCCGACTGGATCGAATTCGCGACGCTTGGTTCAGTCGAGAAAGACTACATTATTGCAACGGAGCCGGCGCTGCTCGTTTGGCTCGCGAATCTCGCCGGACTGGAGGTCCACCAGTTGCACGGAAGATCACCCGACTTCGACAAGCCGGATTATATGGTGTTTGATCTCGACCCGCCGGAGGGTTATCGGTTCACGGATCTGATACCGATCGCCCGTGATCTGAAGGCGCATGTGGAGTCGTATGGTTATACGCCATTCATCAAGACCACGGGTGGAAAGGGTTTGCACATTTGTTGTCCATTGTCCGCGATGCAGGGTTTTTCAGAGGTGTTTGACGCCGCACAAGAGATCGCACGTCCCTTCGTCGATCAGTTTCCGAACGATACTACATTGCATATTAAGAAGGATGCACGCAAAGGTCGCATCCTGATCGACATCTACCGCATTCGCAGTGGGCAGAGCATTGTTTCGCCGTACAGCCTCCGGGGGCGTGTCGGTGCGCCCGTATCCATGCCGTTAACCTGGGAGGAGTTGGAGGGTGTTACCAATCCCGCAGTGTTCAATCTCCGTACAGCCACTGAGAAAGTCGTGCAGGACGGAGATGCCTGGGAGGGGATGGGAGCCTACGCGGTTGAACTTCACACCCATCGCAAGAGCCCGCCAAAGGGAAAGAAGCTCGCCGTGTCGAAGAAGCGGAAGACTCCCGAGCAGCTCGACAGCTACAAGCAAAAGCGTGACTTCGATAAGACACCGGAGCCGGCAGGTGCCGTATTACCGGGGGGCAACAATAACTTCGTCGTTCACCGGCACCACGCGTCAAACCTGCATTACGACCTTCGACTTGAGCACGATGGCGTTCTCAAGTCGTGGGCGGTGCCGAAAGGATTGCCGCCCCGCCCTGGCATTCGTCGCCTGGCGGTTCAGACGGAAGACCATCCTATGGAGTATCTGACATTTGACGGACGTATTCCAAAAGGCCAGTATGGGGCGGGTGAAATGTGGATATACGCATCGGGGAAGTATCAGATCACCAAGGAGAAAAAAGATGGTTTCTACTTTCGCCTGAACAGCCGTGAAATGTCCGGTGAGTACCGGATGCACAAGACTAAGGAAAAGGAGTTTCTGCTTGAGCGCGTAGACACACCCCAGGTGGATTACCTCCAGCGTTTTGTCGAGCCCATGCTTTCGGAAAATGGCACGAGCCTCCCCCGGAAGAATGACGAGTATGTTTACGAAATCAAGTGGGATGGCATTCGCGCCCTGATCTCCTACGACGAGGGGAAGGTCACCATTCATACACGTAACCGCAACGACGTAACGTCAAAGTTCCCCGAACTCCTCGACGGGAGCAAGGCGTTCCGGGGTACCAATGCCGTGTTTGACGCAGAGATTGTATCGCTTGATAGAACCGGCAAACCTGTCTTTAAGAAGGTGATCAACCGACTGATGAGTTCCGGTGAGACCACTATCCAAAAACTTTCCAAATCAGCACCGTGCTACTGTTATGTTTTCGACGTCATATATCTCGACGGACGGGCGCTCCTCAACGAGTCGTTGACGAAGCGCAAGGAGTGGCTGAAAGATGCGTTGCGCGCCGATACACCCTACCGGGTGAGTGATTTTGTGGAAGACGGTGAGAGCTTGCTGAATGCGGCCCGGGAACACGGACTCGAAGGAATCATGGCAAAGAAGCGCGACAGCAAATACTTGCCTGGCAAGCGGAGTGATTCGTGGTACAAGATCAAGATCCGGCAGACAACCGAAGTGCGCATCATTGGTTATACCAGGGGCCAGGGCAACCGCGGCACCACTTTTGGCGCGCTCCATATCGCCGAACCTGTCGGTGACGAACTGCACTATCGCGGAAAAGTGGGTACAGGCTTTGACGATGGTACAATCAAGGATATCCTGAAAATCATCAAGCGCGTCGAGGAAGTCCGCAAGCCGGATGTCGTGGGAACCGTTCTGGATCCGAAAGTAAGCGTGTGGATCGAGCCAGTTATCGTTATGGAAGTATCGTACTCGAAACTGACACCCGACAAAATGTTCCGCGAGCCGGTGTTTGTCAGGCTTCGTATGGATATGAGTGAGGTGTCAAAATGAGAAAGTCCAGTTTACTGGCAAACACGCGATTTCACTTTTTTATCCACCGGCATCCCGAGCTGTTCGGCCAGGTTGATATCCTCGCAGGCGCCATTCCTGTCCTTGAGTTTGAGCTTTGCCATGGCGCGGTTGTAGATGGCAGGTGCATAGTCGGGTTGGTATATCAACGCGACGTCGAAGTCTTCAATGGCATTCTGGTAGCGTTCTAATTTGAAGAGAACGTTCCCCCGGTTGATCCACGCTTTGAAGAAGTTCTCCCGGATGTCGATCGCTCGGGTATAGTCGGAGAATGCCCCGGTAAAATCCTTTTGCTTCTCACGCGCAAGGCCACGGCCGAGCCAGATCTCTTCATCAGACGGGTCTATGTCGAGTGCGCGGGAGTAGTCATCTTCGGCACCCTTGTAATACCCACCTTCGTAGCGCTGAAGAGCCCGTTCGAGATAAGGGTACAACATGGTTGAATCCCGCTGGATCGTCTCGGTCAGCCGGTCTTCGTACGTCATGGTCTTGCCTCGCTTCTCGTTCAGAGCCATCAGGTTATGCCGCGCCAGCGTGTGATCCGGATTGAGTTTGAGAGCGACCTCGTAATCTGCGGCCGCGGTAGTGTCGCGCAAGACCTCCTTCGACAATCCGCGGTTGACGAAATGATCTGGCTCCCGTGCGTTGAGGGATAAGGCACTGTCATAATAGGCGATTGCCGCCGGGTGGTCCAGTAGCCGGGCCTCGGTGAGGCCGAGATAATTGTAGATATACGATTTGTGCCCGCTCTCCGCTGTCATCACCGGACTACGGTCGCCGACGGTGGCCTCGCGGCGGTAAAATACCGTATTCGTTTCGGTGGAATTCATCGTCAGAAGTCGCTGGAAGTCCTCCTTCGCCTGCTCGTAGAACCCAATCCTGAAACGCAATATCGCACGGCTCATCAAAACGGGGAGGTGATCGGGAAAACGCTCCAGGTAGATGCTGTAATCAGTCAATGCGCCATCGTTGTCTTTCAGTATCTCCTTCACCGATCCGCGCAGTGAGTACGCATCGAAATATCCCGGGTAGTGTTTCAGGCATTCATCCAGGATATTCAACGCTTCCACGTACCGGTCGTCGTTATACGCAGCCTCAGCTTCTTCATACAACTGAAAGGCCTTCCTTGGCTTGTCCTGGCTTTGCGAAAGAAGGGGACAGGACAGGGTAAGAAAGAGCAGTATGGCTGGGACAAAGCGCATCATTTTCTGATAGAGAACAGAGATCCGGACACCTTTAACAACGCAAGTTACAACGCGTTCCGTTTGAATATCCGCAATTAATGACAAAGTTTTAGCGGCTGTTCGCCCATCGTAACACGTAACTCAGGCGGCATTGTTTTAGTACTACATATTAATTGATATTAAGTATCGCTTTATTGATATTTGCTGAATATCTAATTTTCAGTATCTTAGATATGAGTGGTTAATTTTTTAATCTAAATACGGATTTTATGCGTGCCATTTGGAAGGGACACATTCAATTCTCGCTTGTAACCATCCCCGTGAGGATCTATAATGCGATCGATGCTTCGGAGACGATCAGTTTCAACCTGCTTTCCCGCGACGGACACAATCCCGTCGGATATGAGAAGAAGGACAAGGTGACGGGCAAGACGTTGAAGAACGATGATATCGTCAAAGGCTACCAATACGAGCCTGGTCAGTTTGTGATCATTGAACAGGAAGACTTCGACAAGGTCAAACTGAAGAGCGAGAAAGTGATCGAGCTTCAGGGATTTGTCGACGCCGCAGAGGTACCCGCCACGCTGTTTGAGGCACCCTATTATATCGGTCCGGATGGAGATGTTGCCGCGCGGACATATGGTTTGCTGGCCGAAACACTGAAGCAATCTCACATGCTCGGAGTAGGGAAAGTGGTACTTCGTGACCGGGAAGTTCCCCTGTTACTCGCGCCGCAGGAGACAGGAATTGTCATGTACCGCTTGCGCTACCCGCATGAAGTAAGAGACATCAACGAAGTGCCCATGATGGGGCAAGTCAAGGCCGATAAGGATCAATTGAAACTGGCCAAGACGCTTGTGGACTCCATGACAGTTCGCTTTGCCGACATCGGGATGAAGGACCATTATACCGAAGCCCTGAAAGAGATCATCGACGCGAAGGTTGCGGGACGCGAAGTAGTGATGGTAGCCGAAGAAGCTCCTGAAGTCGTCGACATCATGACCGCACTCAAAGCCAGTATCGATGCGGCGAAGAAGAAGCCCATGGAAAAGGCGAAGGGGCCTGCCGGAAAAAAGGAGAAAATCGAGAAAAAGGAGAAGACAGAGAAAGAACCCAGGAAGACTTCGCGCCGAAAAGCT
>CAYTMU010000050.1:0-24913 GCA_964438975.1 uncultured Roseivirgaceae bacterium
AGCATTAATGTCGTTAACAAGCCTGTAGTGATCGAGGTGGACGGCGTGCTGACGGCTGGGGCGATCCAGGGTGAACTGCAATGGTACAAGAACGGTCAGTTCATCCCGGATGCGACTGGCGCGGTGCTCGTGCCGGACGAGTCGAGTGATTACTCAGTAGCGGTGACATCGGGTGGATGCTCGGTGCGCTCAGACGACTTTGCATACGTCGTTACCGGGACTGAAAGTCTGCTTGGCGATGCACCGATATTGTTGTATCCGAACCCTGCCGAGCGAATGCTGACGATCCTTTTCCAGAAGACGCCGGCTAACGAGGGGGCTATACGAATTGCAGTGCACAGTGCGATGGGTCAGGTTGTGATGCGCCAGGATGTTCCGGCAGCAAAAGGACCGGCACAATTGAATGTTGAGGGATTGGCGGCTGGCTTGTACACCATAACGCTTGAATTACCGGAAGGCGCTGTACAGAAGCGCTTTATTAAGAAGTAAGAACCAAACCCCACATTATGAGAGTTCTGACTGGCCAATCGCGAGTTCTGATCCTGTTTGTATTGCTGTCGGCAGCATGTACTGCTTGTGATTCGGGTGGCGATCCCAAAGTCGTATCCAACGACTTAGCGACGCTACCGGAAGATACGGGCGGCACCCACACCGCAAAACTGCTCGGATCGACCAGTGCTGATTTCGGTTACTATGTCTACCTGCCGGGTGGATACGAGGAAAAATCACATAATTATCCGTTGCTCATTTTTCTTCATGGGCAACCGGAGCGTGGCAACGGATCAAGCGATGCTTCTGTTCTGAACAAATTGCTGGGCAATGGTCCTCCGAGACTGATCAAGGATAAAAAATGGAAGCCCGAGTATCCCATGATCGTCGTGTCACCGCAGTTCCACAAAGTTGAAGACGGCGAAAACTCGAACAACTGGGGCGGCGGTAATCCCGCGCATCTGAAGAAATTCATCGAGCACGTTAAGTCTACCTACCGCGTGAACGAGAGCCGCATCTACCTCACCGGCTTAAGTCACGGCGGAAACGGTGTGTACGATTATCTCACCAAGCTGGACGAATCAGAAAGCTATATCGCCGCGGCTGCACCCATCGCCGCATGGGGTGCGTCTTCAGGGTTCAATAAATCTCGAACAACACCCATCTGGGTTTTCGTAGGAGACAAGGATGGATCGAATTTTTCGACGTCTGTGAATTTTGTCACGAAGTACAATGCTCAAACTCCGGCACCTGAGCACGATGCCAGGATCAGCGTCTTCAAAGACGCCGGCCACGATGTCTGGACACGAACCTACGATGGATCAGGAGTCGGCAAAGCCGACGCGAGCTACGACGCGTTCAATATGAGCCTTTACGATTGGATGCTTCAGCATACGAGAGAAGAGGAGTGAGGGCGTGAGTGGTGAGTGGTGAGTGGATTTGTGCTTCTTCTCTGTTGTTGGTTCGCCGCAAAGGGCGCACAAGTCACTGATCAGATTTCTTTTGCCACGGATTCCGCGAATGATCACGAATGAAGGCTTCGCCTTTACGATATCTTCATGTATTAGCGGATGCGTTGGGGCTCGGCCTCATCATGCTCTCTCTGCTTTCTCCCACACCACTGACTGCCGCCCTTTCAGGATTCTCGCCAGGCCGAAAAACACGCTCAGGTTCATCAAGGTGAAATAATACGGAACAAAAAATCCCTTCACCGGGATCTTCCTGTTCCGAAGGAAATGCCCGCAAAGGGCGATGAAATAAAATGCACACTGTGCGTACAATGTCAACTCGTAAAAAAACGAGTACTTAAACAGAAAAATATTGCTGATGAAGATTGCTACCAGGGCCAACGGTGCCAGGGTCCAGCGCATCACGCGGTGCGATATGTACTGGAACGATACGACACCATACCTGAACGGATTTAGCAAATTTGTCAGCCGTGCAATCGCCTGCAACCCACCGGCGGATATACGCACCTTGCGCTTCCACTCGTCTTCCGTGGTAGCAGAGGGACCTTCCATTGCATAGGCTTCAGGCTCGTAAACAAAGCGGTATCCCGCAGCAACGATCTTCATCGACAGAACGAAATCTTCAATGACTGTGTCAGGTGGGGGACTTTGATACAGGTTCGTGCGAATGGAAAAGAGTTCTCCTGCAGCTCCGACAACGGTGTGAAGATCGGAATCTGCTTTCTTCAACGTCGACTCGTACTTCCAATACAATCCCTCGCCGGCACCTGAGGCACCGTCTGCCTCCTTGCTAATCACGCGCTTCTCCCCGGCTACGCCACCGATCTTCTCGTCCTGATAATGCCTGACGATGTTCTTGACCGCCTCCGGGTTTAACAATGTGTTCGCATCCGTGAACACGACGATCGGTGATTTCACGTGACTCATGATCCTGTCAACTGCGTGGATCTTGCCTTTTCGCTCAGGCTCGTGGAAATACAGAACACCCTCGAACTCCTTGACGATATTGCCGGTACCGTCCGTCGACCCATCGGTGACAACAAGGAGCGTGAGCTTTCCGGAAGGATACTGCAATTCCTGCGAATTCCGCAGTTTTTCAGCGATAAACCGCTCTTCGTTGTAAGCTGCGATCACCAGCGTGACGTCGGGCCACTCCTCGAATTTGAGGACTTCACTTGCCCGTCGCGAAGAAAATTTTGCCAACGTCACCGCGATCAGGAAGTACACAACATACGTGTAGAGAATGATACCGGAACTAATCCAGAACAAAAACAGGAGGAAATTGGTCATAAGCCGCTAAAATGGCCCCAAAAATGGTGAAAAAATACATTCCCGGTCGAAAATACACTCTTAAATAGCCGATATTTGTTACCCTTTTCACGTAGACAAGATTCAGGTAATAATGAGAGTTGGCTTAGTCTTTATTATCTGTTGTTTTTTCTTTGGTGCACATGCTCAGGTACCCGTTATCACAGGACAGGTCGCGGAGCCGATTGTAGTAGCAGAAGATCAGACAATAGCAATACAACTCGCCCACCTTTTGGTATCGGACGACGATAGCTCCTTTCCGGAGGATTTCACGCTGATCGTGCTCCCTGGATCGAACTACACCTTCGCCGGGAACGTCGTTACGCCGAATGCCGACTACAACGGACTACTTCCTGTAAATGTCCAGGTCAACGATGGTACCAACGACAGCAACGTCTTTGGCCTGGTGATCGATGTGACTCCAGTCAACGACCCGCCGGTCATTACCGGGCAGGCGCCAAACCTGGCAGCGGATGAGGACCATAAATTCGAAGTGCTGTTCTCCCACCTCACCGTGAAAGATCCCGATAATGAGTATCCGAGCGGGTTCACGCTCACCGTGTTGGCCGGCGCGAATTATACGTTCGAGGAGACGACGATCATGCCCGACCTCGACTATCACGGGCCGCTTACAGTGAATGTTCGTGTGAACGACGGCACCAATGATAGCAACGTCTTCGGACTGGTCATCACCTTCAACCCGGTTAACGATGCTCCGGAGATCACCGGACAAACCGGTCCGTTGTCGACTCCGGAAGACACCCCATTCGCGGTGTTGCTTTCACATCTGACAATCGAGGATCCGGATAATTCAACCTTTACATTGACAGTGCTTCCAGGAACGGATTACACGTTTTCGGGAAACACGATCACGCCGACACTGGATTACAACGGCCCGCTGTCTGTGAACGTACAAGTCAGCGACGGCATCGCCTCCAGCAACACATTTGGCCTTGCGGTATCGGTAACTGCTGTTAACGACGTGCCCGTCATTACGGGTCAGACGCCGGATCCGATCACTGCTGTGGAGGACACGCCCTTCACTCTTACATTGGCGAACCTCGTGATCTCCGATCCCGACAACACCACATTTACGCTAACGGTCCTTCCGGGAAGCAATTACACCTTTAGCGGAAACACCGTTACTCCTGACCTGGACTACAACGACCCTTTAACTGTCAATGTCAAAGTGAACGACGGGACGGTCGATAGCGACCCCTTCGGAGTGTCTGTGCAACTTACAGCCGTGAACGATCCGCCGGTCATCACAGGACAAACGCCCGATCCCGTCATCGCGACGGAGGATACGCCGTTCACCATTTCAACTGAAAATCTCCTGATCTCCGATCCGGACAACTCAACGTTTACGCTGACAGTACTGGCCGGAACAAATTATACATTCGGTGGCAGCACCATCACTCCCGCAGGAGACTACACCGGTCCGCTGACCGTGAACGTCCGCGTGAGCGATGGAACCACCAACAGCAACACCTTCGGACTAGCCGTACAGGTTGATTCGGATAACGACGCACCCGTGATCACCGGCCAGACGCCGAATCCGATCAGCGCGACGGAAGATACGCCCTTCAATATCACTCTTGCCAACCTTACCATCTTCGATCCGGACGACAACACATTCACGCTGACTGTGCTGTCAGGAACGAACTACACTTTCCTGGGTAACACTGTCACTCCGTCGCTTGATCATACGGGATCACTTACGGTCAATGTCCGCGTCAACGATGGCGAGAACGATAGTCCCGTGTTTGGCGTTCAAGTGCAAGTTGCCGCCGTCAACGATATCCCGGTCATCACAGGTCAAATGCCGAATCCCATCGCGGCGACGGAAGACACTCCCTTTTCTATCACGACCTCGAATCTCATCATCTTCGATCCGGACAACTCAACGTTTACGCTAACAGTACTGCCCGGAACTAACTACACCTTCAGCGGCAACACCATCACGCCGTCATCAAACTACAATGGTCCGCTGACTGTGAATGTCCAGGTGAACGATGGAACGTCGAATAGCGCAACGTTCGGGCTATCGGTCCAAGTCGCATCGGTTAACGACGTTCCGGTCATCATGAGTCAATCTCCTAATCCCATTAACGCAACGGAGGACACTCCCTTTACGCTATCGGTTTCCAACCTGACGATCACCGATCCGGATCACACGTCGTTCTCGCTCGTCGTTCTACCCGGCACGAACTATACCTACAGCGGTAATACGATCACACCCGCACCAGACTATTTCGGACCACTCACTGTCAATGTTCGCGTAAGCGACGGACAGGCGGAGAGCGCAACGTTTGGAGTTGCCGTAAACGTTGCTGCGGTTAACGACGTCCCGGTCATCACGGGTCAGGTGGCGCTGAACACCGGCGACGGACAACCGCTGACGTTGAAATACAGCGACCTGATCGTCAGCGATCCGGACAATGATTATCCGGAAGATTTTGAGCTGTCTATCCTCTCCGGATCAAACTATTCTGTCTCGGGCTTCACCATTACCCCGAGTGTTGGCTACAGCGGAAATCTCGTCGTTCGTGTATTCGTTAATGACGGAATAGCCAACAGCGCGATCTACAACCTCATCATCCAAGTCAACTACACGAACAAGGCCCCGGTCATCACCGGTCAGGTAGCGCTGAGTACAAACGAAGACACTCCACTTGCGCTCAAGATAACCGATTTTACAATTGAAGATCCGGACAACGCATATCCAAATGACTTCACGCTGACGGTTCTACCGGGGAGCAACTACACATTCTCAGGCACTACGATAACGCCCGCGCTCAACTACAATGGGAACCTGTCGGTGAATGTTCGTGTCAGCGATGGCAGCCTGAACAGTCCGACGTTTGTCGCACAGGTAACGGTTAATCCTGTTAACGATCCGCCCGCGATCACCGGTCAAAGTCCCAATCCGATCAACGCCACCGAGGATACGCCATTCACCATTCAGCGTTCAAACCTCGTGATCGTCGACCCTGACAACACCACGTTCACGGTAACTGTATTACCCGGAACAAACTATACATTCAGTGGCACGACGGTGACACCTAACCTGAACTACAATGGTCCACTCACGGTGAATGTTCAGGTAAGCGACGGCGCGCTCAACAGTCCGACCTTTGGCGTCGCTGTATCAGTTGCCGCCGTGAACGATCCCCCCGAGATCACCGGACAGAGTCCTCTGCCGATCGTGGGGACGCAGAACGTACCATTCACGTTAACGCTGTCAAATCTCATCATCTTCGATCCGGATCACACCACCTTTACACTGACGGTACTGCCCGGTGCGAACTACACCTTCAGCGGAAACACGGTCACGCCGGCACTTAACTACAATGGGAATCTGTCGGTGAATGTTCGCGTCAGTGACGGACAAGCCAACAGCAACACGTTCGGCGTGTTGGTCACACTTGGGGCAGTTAACGTGCCGCCGACGATCACCGGTCAAACACCGAGTCCAATAGCCGCAACCGAGGATACGCCTTTTACGATCCAGCGTTCCAACCTTGTCATCACCGACCCCGACAACACATCGTTTGCGGTGACTGTACTGCCGGGATCGAACTATACGTTCGCGGGCAACACCGTCACACCAGCGCAAGATTACTTTGGTGCGCTCACCGTGAATGTCAAAGTCAACGACGGACTGGCTGACAGTCCTACATTCGGAGTGGCGGTACAAGTCGCACCGGTTAATGACCTGCCTTCAATTACCGGGCAAACGCCAAATCCACTCGTCACAAATGAGGACCAGCCTCTGACGATACAGTTCTCCCACTTGCAGGTAACGGATGTCGACAATCCCTATCCCACAGGTTTTACGATGGCAATACAGGCAGGTCAGAACTACACGGTTTCCGGCAACACGATCACACCGGCTCTCAACTACTTCGGAAATCTGACGGTTGGTGTACGGGTTAGTGATGGAAGCGGATTCAGCAACACGTTCAACCTCTCAGTTCGGGTCAACTCGGTCAACGATGCTCCTGTTGCTATCGCGCTGCCGACGGTCAATGTGGTTGAAGACAACCCGAATGAAACAGTCGTAAACCTGTTGCCCGGTTTCAGCGACGTTGAGAACACACCCGAGCAGTTGGTGTACTCAGTCGTGTCATTCACCAATGGAACCTTCTATCAAACGGCCCCGACGATCAGCCAGGGAGATCTGCGGTTCCTGTTCAAACCCGACGTTTTCGGCACCGTGCAGATCATTGTCCGTGCCACCGACACCGGAGGCCTGTCTGTTCAGAACACCGTCAATGTCACCATCGCCGAAATCAATGACGCGCCGAGCTTCACAACAATACCGAACCAGGTGCTCCTGGAAAACGCGTCCCCTCAATCATTGACCATCACGAATATTTCCAAAGGCCCGTTTGAGGCTGCGCAAACGCTGACGTTGCTCGTATCCTCCGGGAATACCGGGGTCATTCCGACGCCGACGATCACGCCCTCAACGATCGGACCGAACGGTCAGACGACGGCACAATTGAACTACACCGTGACACCGAACACCTCAGGAACCGTGACCATCACGGTCACCGCGATCGACAACGGTGTAAATACTCCGGCACCCAATCAGAACACCTACATACAGACCTTCACCGTACAAGTGAACGAAGTAAACAATGCGCCGACGCTTGACCCGATCACATTCGGCCCTATCCAGGAAGACGCCCCCCTGCAGAATGTTCCGTTGACCGGGATCACGGCGGGCACCGACGAAAATCAGACAC
This sequence comes from uncultured Roseivirgaceae bacterium, assembly GCA_964438975.1. Classification (GTDB taxonomy): domain Bacteria; phylum Bacteroidota; class Bacteroidia; order Cytophagales; family Cyclobacteriaceae; genus Chryseosolibacter. The sequence continues at coordinate 7,520 of CAYTMU010000050.1, forward strand.
TGACCGTAACAGTATCCACAAACCAGCCTGCGTTGTTTGAGACGTTGAGTGTAGTTTATACGAGTCCGCAATCCACCGGCACACTGCGGATCAAACCTGCGCCAGACAAGCACGGCACGGCGAACATCACCGTTCGGGTGGAAGACAGCGGCCCGGGAAGTCCTGCGCCGAACGTCAACTTCGTCACGCGGTCCTTTAACCTGGTCGTCCAGTCAGTAAACGATCTTCCGGTATTTACCTCCACGCCTGTGACACTCGCGGAAGTTGGAATCCTTTACGAGTACATCGTCGAAGCAACGGATGTTGACGGACAGACACTGACGTTAACCGCCCCCACAAAGCCTGCGTGGCTGACACTGACCTCGCTTGGCAACGGTCGCGCCAGGCTGCGCGGCACACCACCCGCGGGCGTCGCCGGCAACGTACCTGTAGGTCTGCGGGTGAGCGATGGCGTCGGCACTCCTGTCGACCAGGAGTTCCAGATCTTTGTGAACTCGCGTCCTGTTGTTACGCCGTTTGCCGCGTCGACAAACGAAGACCAGCCGTTGGTCTTCACTGCCCAACAGTTCGGCAGCGCGTTTTCCGACGCCGATGGCAACAGCCTTGAGGAAATCCGCGTCGATGTTCTGCCAAGACATGGCGTTCTGCAAGTCGGCAATCTCCCGGTAACACCGGGGCAGGTCATTCCAACGGCCTCGATAAGCGCATTGGTGTATACGCCCTACCAGGACTACTTCGGCAACGACACTCTTTACTGGAACGGCGGAGACGGCACGTACTTCAGTCTCGCCAACACATATGTGTCGCTGACCGTCAGTCCCGTGAACGATGCACCGCTGATAACTCACTTGGAATCTGACACGCTGGAATATGAGATCGGCAAGGGATCCCAGGTTCTGCTTACGCTGCTCTTTGACGCCATCGACGTCGATGACGAAACTCTCACCGGCGCGGAGATAGGATTCCGACGCCAGAACTTCCGGTCCGCCAACGACAAGCTTGAGTTCGCTCCGACATCGGAGATCGCCGGATCGTATGATGCGCAAGCTGGCATACTCACGTTAACGGGGACGGCTACGGTCGACGCATATGTCGAGGCCATTCGCTCGATAACCTACAGCTACATCAACTTTTCAGACCTGACTCTTGACACACGTACGGTTTATGTCATCCTCACTGATGGCAAGAACCTGAGTGAAGCGCGCGATCGGCTGATCACCCTGACGTACACGTTCGAAGAGTTGGATATCCCGACAGCGTTCACACCGAATGGCGACGCGGCAAACGATTTTTGGAAAATCACATCGCCGATCGGGATGGAGCAATACGACAATGCCATTGTACGCATTTACAACAAACGTGGTCAACTGGTACACGAGATGATCGGATTTGATCACCTCTGGGACGGCTCTTCAAACGGACGCGAGCTCCCGGCCGATGTCTATTACTACACGATTGATCTGCGATACAACAATATTCGGTATACGGGAACGGTAACGCTGTTGAAATAATATGAGAAGGCTGTTAATCTATTTCGCATTATTGCATCTTTCGTTCGGCGCGAGCGGGCAGTACGTTCCGTATTCAAATCAGATGTTCCAATACGCAGCATCGTACAACCCCGCCTTCGCAGGAGTAGATCCCTATACGGAGATCAAGCTCGGATACCGTACGCAGTGGACAGGGTTTGGGAGTGACGCTCCGAAGTTTGGCAACCTCGTACTGAACATGCGGCTCAAACAACCACTTGACCTCAGCCACAACGCCTTGCGTACAAGCAATGCAGCCGCCTTGAAAACCGCGAATTTACCCGGCGGAAAACGAGTGATCCATGGACTTGGACTGAATGTCTTCAATGAACAGATTTCCTCGATCCAGCGAACAGGCGGTGTCGTCAATTATTCCTTCCACTATCCGCTTTCGCGCAAGGTATATCTCGCCACCGGTGTCTCAGGCGTGATCGATGCCATGCGCCTTCGCAAGGACAAGCTTTATCTCGGGGAATTCGCCGATCATGATAAGTACTACGAAGACCTTCTGGCAAGCGGAACCAGCCAAACGAGTCTGAATGTCCGCGCTGGCCTGCTGATTTACGCGCCGGGCTTTTATGTAGGATTCTCGTATTACGACTTGTGGCATTCACAGCTGCGGACTATTGAAAGCAATTTTAACGAGTTGCACTATCGCGGATCGGGTCAACTCGGATTCTCGTTGCCGCTGAGCTCGACGCTAACTCTCAAGCCGAGTCTGTTCGCTCTTTGGCAGACAGATGATACCTTTGTCATTGACTACAATATGAAGTTGTATATTGAACAGAAGCTGTGGTTCGGGCTGACCTATCGCGGCACCGACAGTATGGTAACGATGGGCGGCTTCAATTTTAACCAGCTATTAGGAGTGGCGTATTCGTACGAACGGTCCACCAGTGGGCTCAAACAATTCAGCGACGGAAGTCATGAAGTGATACTTTTGTTGCGGTTGAATAACCTGAAAAGGTTACAATCATCGGTGTGGTGATATATATATAGCTTCAAAGGCTATATTGGGCTGAGTCATTCTATTCTCGATTTCGGACTAGTTAAAACAGTTACCAGGTGTATTCGAAGAAATGTTGCGGTGTTCTTCTGTGGTTGCTATCTGCCTCCATCCTTTCTGGAGCGCAGGATATGGCTTTTCAAGAGCCGGTGCGGTTATCTGCAGTGGTCAATTCGAAGCACGACGAACTGAATCCACATTTTTCGGGAGATAATCGGCTTTACTTTGTCCGGACTGGTTCACCGGCCAATAGCGGTGGCGTATTTGCCAGGAATCAGATCTGGTATGCAGACCTCGATGCCGGAGGTGCAAACGCAAAGCTTTTTGTGCCTTCTGGATGGAAGGTAAAAGGATCGCACGCTTATTCCGTTGTAGGTATCGGAGACAACGGAAAGACCGTCTTTCTCCTGAGAAACAAAGTAGGACAGAGGGTAAAAGGAATTTACTTTTCGAAGGTCGCCGGAGGGCAATGGACGAAACCAGAGCTGATCCCGATTGCCGGACTGGAAAGCATCGAGTTCTTCAGCGCGTATGTCAGTCCCGACTTTGACGTCATTTTGTTCTCCCTCACGCAAGACGGCGGGTTTGGCCAGGAGGATATATATGTGAGCTTCAAAGATGCGAAAGGCGAGTGGTCGAAGATCAGGAATCTGGGCTCAACCATCAATACGTCAGGCTTTGAGATGTCGCCGTTCTTGTCGGCAGACAAGACGACGCTTTACTTCTCGAGCAGCGGGCATTCTGCTACCGGAGACGCGGACGTGTTTTTTAGCGAACGGCTGTACAATTCGTGGGAAACATGGTCGGTGCCCAAGAAGCTTCCGGCGCCGATAAACACCGGTTCGTTCGATGCATACTTTTCCCTGTACGGTGACAGCGTGTGTTACTTTGCCAGCAATCGCGACGGCGGATCGATGGATATATATATGGCGCGCGTCTTAACGGGACGGCAGTACAGGCAGAGCATGGAAGACGCATCGCGGCTCATCGAAGATTCGAAGGCGATACTTTCCGAGATCAGGGGAGGTGCATCAAATCAAGGCGCTGAGTCAAGTATACTCGGCGCGGAAACGATCCAGGTCGCGAACGAGACTGAAATAAGGAAAGTTATCACGCAATTCGCCCCGAGCCTGGACAAGAGCCCGAATGCGAAGATACTTTTGCTGTCAAACGCCAATTCAGTAACGCTACAGGATCTCGGAAAGGTAAGCGAACTGATTCGAAAGGCAGGCATTGCGCAGAACCGGATCGAAGTCCCGGCGGAAGCCCGGCCTGCGTACATCGCAAACAACAACCAGGTCCAAACCGCACTCGGGAATTTGCGGAAAGGAGAGGCGTTGATAGTATTATACAACCAGTAGAGCCCCTTTTGAGGCCGTCTGGATAACTTAAGTGTTGCTATTTTAGTTATTTTTGCAGTATGGATTTTTCTAACCTGGTAGTACTTTTCCGTGTCTTGTGGCGGAAGGCATGGTTGATCATCACCGTGCCGATTATCGCTATGCTGGTGACGCTGGTCCTCACATGGGACATGCCTGACCGGTTTAAGTCAACGGCTCAACTATCGACCGGCTTTACCACCAACGAACAGATCCTGATCACCAACGATCCCAGTAGTTCCCGCGATATCAGTATCAAGTTCAACAACCTCATCGAGACGATGAAGTCGGAGATCATTCTGACATTGGTTTCGTATCGCCTTATCATTCACGATTTCGAAAGCATTAAGCCTTTTCGAACGCTAACCAGTGCGCAACTCACGCTATACACTCAGGAGGAGCTCGACCACATTCTCAAGATCTGCAAAGCGAAACTGGAGAACATGGAGTTACTTTCATCCTTTGACCCCGATGAGAGAAAGGTGATCGATTTCATCAGCCTGTATGAATACAGCAGCTGGCAATTGACCCCCGAGCTCCAGGTCGGAAGGATCAAGGACACCGACTATCTCAAGCTCCAGTTCATATCCGAGGATCCACGGCTTTCGGCCTTTCTTGTCAACACGCTGAGCGAAGAGTGCATCCGGTATGACAACAGGATCAAGCAGTCGCGCTCTGGTCAGTCGGTGACTTTCTTCGAAAACCTAATGAGCGAGAAGAAGAAGATTCTCGACGAAAAGACACAGTTGCTCAATAGTTACAAAACATCTAATAATGTCGTAAACTATTCCCTTGAAACTACTTCGCGAATTGCACAGATATCTGAGTATGAACTCAGGAGAAATGAAGCCGTGAGCAAAATTCAGGGGATCAGACTTTCTATATCCAACATTGACAGGCGGCTGGTGGAACTCGGCAACACGCTGGGGACGACAGCCTCCAATGACAAGCTGTTACAACTGCGGTCGAAGATAGACGAACTCAATAAGATCTTTGTGGACGGAGGTTCCCGGGACGAAACCCTTAAGAAGACCTTGTCAGACCTTCGATATGATTATCAGGTGGAGATGGACAAGCTCGCCAGTATCGAGCAACTCGCCGGTCAGCCGCAGGCCAATCAGCAACTGGATCTACTCGACAGGAAAAACCAGCTTGAACTGGAACTGGAGATCGCCAACGCTAACCTGGCTTCCATCAACAGCGCATTGGCAACCCTGAACAACAGTGTTTCGGGTATTGCTAACAAGGAGGTCACCGTATCCTTCCTCATGGCTGAAGTTGACAATGCGGCTAAGGAATACAACGAGGCGCTGGATCGCTTTAACACAGAACGCAACAAGTCACTTGTCGCTTCGAGTCCCCTGCGCCTTGTCGTGGCCGGACAACCCAACGGATATCCCGAGCGATCCAAACGCTTGATTTTTATTGCATTCTCGGCGTTCGCGAGTCTTGTTATCTGTGTAGCAACGATCATTGCGATTGAATTGCTGGATTTACGTCTGAAGAATCCGGATCAGTTCAGAAAGCTCGTTGCACTGGATTTAGCCGGCACACTGAATCATATCAACGCAAAGCGACTCAATCTCGACTATCTGTTCAAGGCTCAGGTGAAAGGTCGGGAACTCGACACATTCAAACATTTTCTCCGCAACCTGAGGTTTGTCGTCGAATCCACCGGGTCCAAGACATTCCTGGTCACTAGTCTAAAAGAAGGCGAAGGCAAATCGTTCATCATCCTTTGCCTGGCGTATTCCCTGAGCCTGGTAAAACGGAGAGTCTTGATCATTGACACAAACTTCAAGCACAATTCCCTGACCCAGGAGCTTTTGGCTGTCAACAACGAGACCAAGAAACTTGAGTCAGGCTTCTACGTCAAAGGTCTGATTGGCCAGGGTTCCGGACCTGAGGAAATCCCCGAAGAGGACTTTGTGGCCAGCATTATCTTCCCTACGAATCACAAGGGGATCAATGTCATTGGGAACTCTGGCGGCGATCAGTCACCGTCTGAAATATTCGCGGGCAGGGACTTTACTAAGATGATTGACACTCTGAAGGAACGCTATGACTACATATTCCTGGAAGGTGCGGCCCTGAATAATTACAGCGACACGAAGGAGCTCATCGAGTATGTCGACAAGGTGCTGCCTGTTTTCAATTCAACATCGGTAATGCGCAGGCAAGATTACGAATCGCTGAAATACCTGAAGAGTCTGAACGGGAAACTAATGGGCTCCATCCTCAATGGAATTCAGCTAAGAGAGCTAAAGGTCTAACGATTCCGATTCTATGAACAAGGAAAAGCCCCAGGCCCCCGCGTTGCTTCAAGGATCTGTGATAATGTTCATAGTACTTGTTTACGTCTTCTTGTTCCTCAAGACCGTGTTATTGTAATATCAGAGTTGTATTGAGATGAATGGGCACGGCAATAATCAATTCACTATACTAAATACAAGCGGGAAAGACCTGGCCGTCTTCGGCTTTCTCGTCGCCTTCTCTGTCGGACTTTCCGTGCTGACATCGGAAGTTGGTTTGGTGGGGGGTGCTGCGCTGTTTGTGGGTTTTCTGTCGCTCTTCGCCGTGGGGTTTTCGCTGGCAAAGCCGATGCTCGGCTTTTATATCCTATATCTGTTCACATTCTTTCTCTTTTACATAGAGCGACTCGTCACCTTGCCAATGCCTATCGGGATATTTGTCGATGTGCTGATCTGGCTTGTTTTCATCGCAATTCTGATACAGAACCGGATGGCCAGGGTGCGGATGCCCCAGGAGGTCTCTCCCTTCAAAACCTTCGTCGGCTATCTCATCATTATCACCGTAGCCCACGATACCCTTCAGCTTTTGAACATGCACGATTATGTCGGAATGGACCGTGTAATCGCTACCTATCGGGAGTCTATTTACCTGATCCTGGTCTTCTTCATCACCTACAAGCTATTCGACACCCGAAAGCTGGCTCAGCATTATGTGTATCTGCTCCTGGCGTTGATGCTTGTCGTTGCCGCGTATGGCCTGTTCCAGGAATACGCAGGGCTTCGGGATTTCGAGTGGTCGTGGTTGCGCGCAGATCCCCGACGGTTCGAGCTGTATTACATCTGGGGCCGAGTCCGAAAATGGTCGATCCTCTCGGATCCAAGTGCCTTTGGGATGTTGATGGCCTTCGGCGGGATCGTTGCGTTTGCATTGGCAATCGGGCATAAGGGTACCTGGTTTAGGATTGGTATGTTCTTCCTCGCGGTGCTTTTCCTGGTATCGATGAGTTATTCCGGAACCCGGACTGCCTCCGGCATGGTGCCACTTGGAATTGCCATGTACTTCTTCCTGACGCTCAATAACGTCAAGACACTGATCGTATCACTGGTCACAACGCTAGTCTTCCTGGTTCTTATGTTCGGCCCCTTCTATGGGCCCACCATGCACCGCGTCCGTTCCACTTTCAGCAAAGACGATCCGTCCATGAATTTCCGGGATGCCAAAAGAAAGGCCCTCCAGGCCTATGTGTATTCTCATCCGCAAGGAACAGGGCTCGGTGCTGCAAACAGCATCGCGAAACGACTGACCGTTACGGGCGATACTGATAACGGATACCTCCGTACGGCGATCGACAAAGGTCTTCTGGGCCTGCTCCTGCAGCTCGGCCTTTATGCCGGCGCCATGGTTACCGGAGTGAGGGCATTCTATCAGTTGGATGGGATTGACCGCGTAATGTGCGGCGCGTTGCTATCCGGATTCTTTGCCCTTTCGTTTGCTAATTTTTACCAGGACGTCGCCGATCAAAAGCCACTTAACCTGATCCTCGCATCGATCTTTGCTTTAATTCTAAGATTCAGAACCAATTAACTTGAAATACTATGAGAACGATTATTATGTTGGCCCTTGTTGCAGCATCCTTCCCGATGTTTGCCCAGGTAATAGATTATAACAAGATCATATTACCGTCCAGCGCGAAGGACATTTCGCTCGAAGAACGACTCGTCCAACTGGCGTGGCTGAACAACCCCAGTGTCAAGCATGCAAAAAATGAAGTGACCATGGCTGAGCAGCAGTTGAAAAGCTCCAAGGCTGCGTGGCTGAACCTGATCCAAGTCGCAGGTAACTTGAACGAATTCACGATCAAAGGGCGGGACAACGTCGAAACCCTCCGACCAACCGGGAACTTCTATCCCCGGTATAATATCGGTGCGGCTCTTCCACTCGGAAGGTTGATAAACATTCCGGCTGAAGTCAAAACTGCTCGTGGAACTCTCGCAAATGAGCACGAGGAAATGAATATGCTCAAACTGCAAATCCGCGCTGAGGTAATGAAAGCCTACAGCGAGTACAAATCGAATCTCACCCTGTTCAATATCCAACGCGAGAACGCAGGTGACCTCGAAGCCCAGTTCAAACTCACAGAAGCCAAATTCCGGAATGGAGAAGCGACTCTGAACGAGTACAACTCTGTCCGCGATCGATATGACGGCCAACGCATGCGATTGGTAACCGCTGAAAACGCCGCAGCACAGGCCAGGTATACCCTTGAGCAGCTAATCGGAGTAAGTGTTGATGAGGTATTTTAGTCGGTATCGTTAGCCGGCATGTTATCTCGCTTTTTTAACTCGTATTGGCTGTCCAGCGGATTTGTTGTCCTGCTGAGCCAATTGAGCAACCTAGTTTTTGGATTCGCCAACTTCTACTTCCTGTTGAGGATACTGTCGAAGTATGATTTTGGCGTCTGGACCATCTTCATATCCATCGTCGCATTCTTCGAGTTTGTCAAGAACGGTTTCATCATCAGTCCCCTTGTTCGGTATATGATCGACAGCAAGGAGGAGGAACGGGCGACGATCCAGACTACTTCACTAGGACTGAATGCTATCTTCGCCTCCTGTCAGATACTCGTGGCCTTCGTCGCATCATTCTTTCTCGAGGGAGTGTGGTCGCAGAGCGATCTGACTTATCTCGTTTTCATTTTCGTGGCGTTGATCATTCTTCAGGTACCGCTGACACACTTCAACGGTATACAGCAGGCTAACATGAATTTCAAGGCCAACCTGTTCTCGAATGCGGCGCGCCAGTTCTCCCTGTTCATTTTCATTCTGTTCTTCAACTTTGCCTCCTACCAGCCCACGCTGCTCATGCTGAGCCTTGCATACGTGTGTTCCGTGATAATCGCCGTGGTGGTTGCGTATCTGAACTTCAAGAAGTACAAAGTCACTGGCTTTCAGTTCAACAAAGCGTGGCTTTCACAACTCGCCATCTATGGCAAATACACGTTCGGCACGAACATCAGCTCGATGGTGTTGCGAAATGTCGACACATGGATGCTCGGGGGACTGATATCCCCCACCGCCGTCACCATCTACAACCCCGCTATCCGCGTCGCGAACATAATTGAAGTCCCGACCGTTTCACTTTCTTCGGTTTTCTTTCCCAAGCTGCTGTCGCGTTACACCAAGGAAGGCGATGTCGTAGCAAAAGACCTCTACGAAAAATCGGTTGGCGCCCTGTTTGCGCTATTGTTGCCGGCCGTGATAACAGTAATCGTCTTTGCGGACGAGATTATCTACATCATTGCAGGCAAAGACTTTGAAGAAACAGTTGGTATCCTGCGCGTTGCAATGATCACCGGCCTGATCATTCCTTTCAACAGACAGGTCGGAATAATGCTGACCGCCATCGGCAAAGCCCGAATCGGCTTCTTTTTCGTATTGAGAAACGCATCGATGAACGTAATTCTCTGCTACATATGTGTCACTCAATTCGGTACCATCGGGGCCGCTTACGCGATGCTTATGACTTACATACTGAGTTTTAGCTTCAACCAGTGGTATATTTCAAAATATTATCATATTCAGTTGATCAATGTGTTCAAATACTCGATCTACTGCTATAAACTAGTGTTCAACAGAGCGCTCTCGTTAACCCGGGGCTAGTTAGTGTCTCACATGGCTGATACGGATATCGATATCATCTGGCTATCACTTGATCGCGCAGATAACAAGTATTCATCCACTTCTATGTCGATGGCAAAGGAGCTGTCCAAATCCAACAGGGTGTTCTTTGTCAACAATCCCGTCACGCACTTCGAAGTGATCGGCAAACTCCTCGGCCGGAGAGCATCTGCCTATACGAGTAATTTCAGTCTTGTAGACTCGAATCTCACGAACTTCGTAGTAGAGACCCCCCCGACAACACTATCGATCAACAGGCTACCAAAGGGCCCTCTTCATACAACGCTGCTCAGGTACAACAACAGACTGTTGTTCAAGTTCATCCAGAAATTGATCCGGAAACACAATATCGAGCGTTACATCCTTGTTAACGTGTTCAATCCGTTCTTTTATGACCCGCAACTGTTGCGGTCAGCGCCCCTGGTATCGGTATACTATTCAGTCGACGAGATCGGTTTCTCACCTTACCTCGCGAAACACGGCCCCTGGCTTGAATCAGTGATATCCTCGAAGTACGACCTGGTGTTTACAACGTCAACCGCCCTTCAACAAAAGTTCCTGACGCAAACGACTAATTCATTTTGTCTACCGAATGCAGCGGACACGAAACTCTTTTCGACAAAAACTGATCACGTTCCTGATGAATTGAAAGAGGTAGACAAACCGATCGCAATTTACACCGGGCATGCTGACTGGCGAATGGACATAGATATGATGGTCGACGTCATCAGCAAGAGCCCCGGCATACTGTTCCTGTTCGTAGGACCCGTCTCTATGCCTGAAGAGCGGCTTTCGTTACTTGAGAGCTACCCGAACGTATTGTTCGCCGGAACCCGGCACCTGAAGGATCTGCCAGCTTACTTGTACCGCTCCGCGTGCGCCATTATCCCGTACAAGCGCAACGAACTAACGAGAAGTATCTATCCGCTGAAGATCAACGAATACCTGGCAGCAGGAGTGCCGGTGGTATCGACCTCTTTCTCCGCGGATATTGCTCAATTCTCCGACATAATAGCACTCGCTGATACCGCGGATGACTTTCGCGAAAAGATCGAAGAGAACATTCGTACGAACACGCCCGAGAAAAGCACGCTGCGCGTACAGCGCGCAAGCCAGAACACCTGGCCTAAGCGCGCCGAGCAATTCTGGGAGTTGATCGAAAACGAACTTAAGAGAGGTTAAACGGACTTCTTTGCCAACGCGTCGTATCGCTCGCGCGTGGCATACAACTTTTCCTGGATCAGGTTGAACTTCTCGTCAAAAATGTCTTGGCGGCTCAATTGAAATGCACCGTCTTTCATCTGGCTCATTTGCCTGATCGTTTTCGGCTTGAGAAAGATGTTCTGCAACTTCTCATACATCTGCATCTTCAGCTTCACCAAACCCCTCGGCAGTGGAACTGCGCTCTTCTCGTCAAAGACCTTCAGAACGAAGTCGTTGACGGTGTACATAGACGTAAGCGGGCGAGGTGAATACTCGACATTCAGCGACTGCGCCCAGTCGTTCCATTTAAACTCGTTAATGCCTTTATACGCTTTCACCGCCAACCAGGGCACACGAAGTGTGTCCGATACGATCGCCGCATGCATGGCTTCGGCTATCATGAATTCCGAACTCTTGATCTCATCGATGACTTTTTCCGGCGGCAATGTGGGACTGATGTAGTTGATATCAGCCGCCTGGCAAATCCTCTCCCACGGATATTTGAGTTCACTCTCCCAGTGCGGCATAAAGGAATACTTGTGCTTCTTTGCCGGCTCCGGGAATTTCAACGCATTCAGCAGTATTGCTCCGTCCGTGATAGCGAGTTTTGGGTCTATTTTTAGTATTTTAGCTGTTAATGGACCCCGCACGCAAACAATGTCATATGTCTCATCAAGTTCCGGGAGTGTGCCGTATGCAAACCCGCTGCTGAATATAATCCTCTTGCTGGCTTCAGGACTCATCGGCAGTCCGATAATGGAACCGATACCCGAGAACTCGATGGCCGGATCATCATCAAAAAAGCCGGGAAGTAAGTGATGGAAAATGAGTGGATTCAGAGCGTCACCGAAATTCTGGCCCCGGAAATAGTTAAGAAGCATTTATGGCGTTAATTTACTCGTTTAGGTTACTTTTGCGGGTTACAATTTACGATGTTTTTGGATAATAGTTGGTCTATGAGCGTATTTAAGAACCCTTCCTGGAGCACCGAACATTGGATGCACTATCAGAAACTCGAGGATGTTCCCGATGAGTTTTTTGATACGATCAATCGCAATCTCGATGCGGTTCAAGAAAAAGAGAAGCCCTTACTAACGATACTCATCGCAGCCTGGAATGAAGAAGTCAACATTCTCAGGTGCCTCTACTCACTGTCGAAGAACAAGACGAGTTATCCGTTCGATATCGTGGTGATCAACAATAATTCCAAAGATCGAACCCAGGAAACACTGGACCGGCTTCACGTCAAGTCCTTATTTCAGGTGATACAAGGATGTGGGCCCGCAAGACAGCTGGGACAGGAGCAAGCACTGGGAAAATACATCCTGCTCGCGGATGCCGATTGTATTTACCCACCCGACTGGATCGAGTTGATGTCTAAAAAACTTCTTACAGAAGGGACAGTTTGTGTGTATGGGCGCTATTCGTTCATCGCACCCGAAGGAAAATCGAGATTCCGGTATGCGCTCTTCGAGTGGGCGAAAGACGTTGTCGCCGAGATCCGCCATATCCGAAGACCGCATCTGAACGCGTTTGGGATAAGTATGGGATATGTCAAGGAATACGGACTGAAGGCCGGCTACATCCAGCACAATATTCGTGGAGATGACGGGCGCCTCTGCTTTGACATGATGCCTTACGGCAAGGTTCGCCAGGTGCGCGCTTCAAAAGCCAGGGTCTGGACAGGAGCCCGTACGCTCGAACGCGATGGCAGCTTCTTCAACGCGCTGGTTATACGCGTTGTGAAAGAGATCCTCCAACTCCCGAGATACTTTGTCAAACAGGCACCCCACGACACAAAGACTTCCGAGAACGATGAGCCTAAAGCATTGAAATACTTCAGGAAGCCCTAACTCCAGACACCTAATGGCTAACCTTCGGCAGCTCGTCGAGCGAAAAATAAGAGACATCAGGGATGCCTACTTCAGGAGCTACAAGAACGAGAAGCTTCCCGAGGAAATATTCCAACACAAAGAACATCTAACCATTTCGTTCTGCACGACGTGTATGAACCGGCTGTTTCATTTGAAACAAACCTATGCCCGTAATGTCAAGGATAACCAGAACTATCCTGGAGTTGAATTCGTCCTCGTGAACTACAACTCCCAGGACGGACTACACGACTGGGCCAGGAAGAATCTGACCGAGTACATCGATCGCGGACTCGTGAACTACTATCACACCGACGAACCCGATCTGTTTCACGCGTCAATCGCCAAAAATCTTGCGCACAAGGTGGCGACCGGCGACATCGTCTGCAATCTCGACGCCGACAATTTCACCGGAAAGGATTTTGCTTTTTACATCAACCACCAGATGCAGCGCGAAGGCCTCTCTACCATGATACAGTTCAAGAAAGCTCCTTACTGGGGTACCGAAGGCCGCATCGTGTTGTCGAAGAAACAATTCGTTGAACTCGGCGGCTATGACGAAGCGCTGGCTCCGATAGGCCACGAAGATCACGACCTGATGGATAGAGCAAAAGCCTTCGGCCTGAAGTACAAAAACGTGCAGATTGAAAACTTCCTCCACTACCTGAGCAACACCACCTTTGAGAAAGCAGTTAACGTATCCAAAGATGCCGTACGCTACTACGACCTTGAATCAACCAATCGCGAGCTTTCACAAAAAAACATCCGCGAGGGGAAGTTAAGAGCAAATGAGAGCGGATGGGGGATGGTCCCCTTGATGAAGAATTTCTCCGAAGAAAAAAAGGTTTACTGACAGCAGTCAATTGACTGGCTGCTCCAGGTCGTAGATATACAGGTTCCCCCCGAAAATCCCCACCGTACGTTCATCGGAAAGATATAACGTACGATTGTCGCGGAACACGATTCCCTCCTTCTGGCTATAGTGATCGAGTTCGATCGTTGTCTTCACGCCGGAAAAGAAATGGGATCCGGTGAAGTTGCTAAACAGCCAGATCTTGCCATGCGTCAGCAAGGCCAACGTTTTCTTATCCGGACTCAGCGCCGCGCTGGTAACCCACGTCTCCAGCATCGCCCCAGGCCCGAGATACACGCTGTCGACAAGCTCGGCAACATATTTCCCCGGTGTAGCGGGCAACCTATAGACCTTCGAGTATCCCGAATACGGACGCGTTCTGTTTTTGGAGAAAAGGAAGATTGAATCATTGAAACAAACCATCGCGTCCATATCAAAATTCATTTGCGCGGCAGGTGGTGGAAATTCCCTCTGATCCTGATACGAAAAGGCAATGATCTCCGCCGTTACGATACTTTCTTCAATACGCGAGGGGTCGGGTATCTTGTATATCTTCAGATCACGGCGCGTGTTGTCATTGTTTCCAAAATCACCGATGTAAAAGTTGCCGTGGTCATCCTGGCTGACGTCCTCCCATCCATTGTTAAGGTTGTTAAGGTGGATCGCCTTGGTCATCGCCCCGGTGGAATCCAGTCCAAACAATATCGGATGATTGCTGTCTACGACGGTCCAGATCATGCCATCGCGCGTATACTCAAGTCCCGAAGTCTCATGCAGACGCGGCGGTAGCGCGCGTATCTTCTTCAGCTGCTGGCTGTGACCGGCAAAAACGCAAAAGAAAAGTACGAGCGTTAGTCCAAACTTCACGGGTTTCCAGGAATCACATTCCGCGTATATACCTCAACTGAGTCTGTCTGATATCCGGTAGGTGAAAGGAACCGCGTAGCCAGCGTGTAGTTGTTCTCCAGCAAACAATCTCTGACGGAGTACGGGAAGAAGTTGTCAACATCCGGCATATCTTCAAACAACACGATATCATAGCGTTGCTCTTTCACCCGGTTGCACAAAAGTTCCTCCTCGCGTTCGAAGAACGCAACACCCCTGTGATACCAGAGCGGAAAGTCCGTCCCCGAATCGGGTGTGTAGCCAAGTTCATACGCCAGGAATGTGAGATTGCTCATGTTCAGCACCTTTAATTCCGATCCCGGATTGATCTCGTCCTTCAATGCCACCACAGCATTGATCCCCTCGATGGTGTTCTCCGGAAGCTTTATTCGCCGCAAACTCCTGTACGGTGAGTTCTCCCATATGACAGGTTTATATTCAGCCGTATCCTTCGCGGCCCAACTTCCCTTCGAAACAACATTCGACGGCGGGGGAGCGAAGACCGCCGGCAAAACCTTGCCGAGTATCCGGTTCGTGTACTTCCAGTATTGATCCGACCTCCACAGAAATACAGCCGCCAACATCACAACCGCTATCCACAGCTTCTCAAATGCGATCTTTTCCTTTAAAGCGAAAATAAGGTAAGCAACGCCAAATGCATGGTAGTAGTAGTTTACAGTCACCGGACTGAAGCTTGTCACCTGTATGATCAGCGCCTGCACCAGAATTCCAGCCGTCAGCACGGTGTACAACAGGAACACGCGATCGTTCAGGAACTCCTTAAATGTCCTGAACCGTGTAATCAGAATAACAAGAAGCGCGCCAAGATAGAACTTGATCCAAAGCGACTCCTCAAAAAACGCCGCGACAAACTGATAACTGTTCACGCGGGAGTAGTGCGGCGGCTGACCAGCGTTGAACCAGTACGAAAACTCATATCGGAACAACGGCAGGATCAATAGCGCCAGCGTTACCGCGTAAGCCCCGGCGAAGTACAGCGGAGCCTTGAACGACCGCGTATGTACAAATGCAGCGACAAGAAGGGCCAGGGCGAGCAACAGAGAAAGTCCGCCGGCATCCTGCTTCGTAAAGAAGCAAAGCGCGATGAAAAACGCCGATAACGGAACATAGAACAGTCGTTGCCGCGTGATGAGATAGTGACATAGGAAATACAGGCCGATCAATTCAAAGACAAACGGCGTATGATTGTACCATGGCCAGAAGTTGATGATCACAAATGAAAGGCCGAAGACGGCGAGAACCAGAACACGTTGAACAGGCGTAAAGAGAAACAACTTGATAAGTTGTCTCAACGCGACAAAGGAACAAAAATTGATAAAAGCCTGCGCGAGTACGAGGCTGTACAAATATGGTCCGAAGATCTTGAAGAACACAAAAGGAACAATCCAGAAACCATAACCCAGCGGTAGGCCGAAATCACGAAACGGAAACTGTCCGAGATACATGCGGTAAGCGCCTTCCCACGTCAGAAAAATGTTGACACGATACGGTAGATCGATCAACAAAGGCAGGGAAGAAAACAGCAGGATAATCAGATACTCAACGGGGACGATACTCTTGTTCGTGAGCGTGCGGTTTATCATGATCGTGCGGTGAAATTAGTCGTGCAAAATATCAAATTGTACATAATAATTTAGCATCTTTCCGTAGTTAAATAAGCCCAGATGCGTGTATTGATGAACTTAGTCCGGCTCAAGCACTGGATAAAAAACAGCTTCATTTTCATCCCGGCATTTTTCGCAGGCACAATCTTCGAAGAGGCCACACTGCTGAGGCTATTCCTGGGTTTTCTCTCATTTTCGTTCGTCGCCAGTGCAGTGTATATATTCAATGATTACCGCGACATCGAATTTGACAGGAATCACCCTGAAAAAAAGACGCGGCCACTCGCCGCAGGACTTATCAAACCGCGCACAGCACTAGCGATAGCAGTGTTGCTTTTCGCCAGCGGTGCGATTCTGACTTACTATCTCGGCACTGCGTTCTGCATAGTACTATCCATCTACCTCGGCCTTAATATCCTGTATTCACTGGGACTTAAATCCATATCCATTGTCGATATCATGATCATCGCGATCGGTTTTCTCCTGCGCGTAGTAGCAGGGGGTATTCTCGGCGATATCGAATTGTCGCAATGGCTCCTGATCATGGTATTTCTGTTGTCGCTTTTCATGGCGTTTGCAAAACGACTGGACGACCTGGTCGTCTTTAATGCACACGGCAAGAAAAGCAGGTTACTGATCGAGCAATACAACCTCGAGTTCATCTACAGCGGTATCACCATGATCGCCGGTGTCATCCTGGTTTCCTACATCATGTATACGGTTTCCGAGGATGTCATAACCCGTCTTCACAGCGAACATCTGTATTTTACGTCGATATTTGTAATCGCAGGCATTCTCCGCTACCTGCAGATCGCACTGGTAGAGAAAAACAGCGGCTCCCCCGTCAGGATCCTGTTCACCGATCGCTTTATTATTATTTGTGTGCTTGGATGGCTGATAACATTCTTCGGGATCATTTATCTGAGGATAAATGTATAGGCCCCTCACACAAGGGCGTAGCGTCATTTGTGATAAAGGGTGATCGTTTTTGCCACAAGTTTCACCAAGCAACACGAATTGGAATACTGTTTGCCACGTGGGTGGCTGTTTAGGTCATCGAGCTGCTAATACTGTGAAGGGTGTAGTCCGTCATTTGTGACCATCCGTGAAATC
>CAYTMU010000051.1:0-24849 GCA_964438975.1 uncultured Roseivirgaceae bacterium
CCCGGATGATCACAGGTAGCGTAGCATCGAGGTTCTCCCGGATGATCTTGTCGTATTGACCAGCCTGGTTTTGAATGTTGTCGTCGAACACCCGACAAACATACTCGCCACCAGGAGCCACTGACAAATAAGAAGCCACCGGAAATCCGGCAATCAGGAAAAAAGATCCGTGACCATTCGCGAAATCCGTGGCAAAAAGATCTCCTCTTTTTTCGCCACAAATTTCACGAAGCAACACGAATTGGAGTACTGTTGGGCAGGCGGTGGCTGTTTAGGTCATCGAGCCGCTGATCCGGTCACCTCACCACCTCCACCTGAACTTGTTCCACACCCTTCGGCACAGCAACAACAACCGTCTTCGACACGGGATCATACCCATAACGAACTACCTCTGATTCCTTATCAAATGATGTCGTTCCCTTTTTCAGCTTCGTCTGACGGATCTTGTTTCCATTCGCTGTAACACTGCCGGGCTTTCTATCCAGCGGGAGTTGAACGACAATATCTCTCGCGTGGCCCTGATAGCCATTCATCCGACGTTTATCAATTGCTACCGTAGTCCGGTCCCGGCTGAACTCGCAGGTAATTGCCGTGCGTGAAGAAACATCTTTCTTGTAATCGTTCGTCACACCGTCATCTTCGTATAGCTCAAAAGAACTCTTACCACTGGTCTTCGAAAATACATTGAACGTAACGGGATAGTCCTTGTCCTCGTGTATGTACTGCATCACCGGCATCGTCGGAACGAGCGAGCCTGCCTTTACGAACAACGGGATAGTCTCAAGTGCAACCGGAACTTCTATCCACTGGCTTCCTTTGTGTAGTGTACCGTCTTCAAACGATATCCAATCGCCTGCGGGTAAATAAACCTTTCTCGATGTGGCGCCTCTTTCTACTACAGGCGCGACGAGCAATTCCTTCCCGATCATAAACTGCGATTCCGCGCGGACGCTTTCGGGATCATCCGGGTATTCCAGGATCATCGCCCGCATCAGCGGAACGCCGGTATCATACGCCTCGCGTCCATAGGTATACAGATAGGGAAACAATCGGTACTTCAACTCGATAGCCTCCTTGGCAATACGTTCGGCTTCTTTGCCGAACAGCCACGGCTCCACGGCATTGTTACCTTCGTGATGCGCACGGCTGATCGGATTGAACACGCCGAACTGCAGCCAGCGAACATAGAGTTCCGACATCTCGTCGTAGTCCGTAATATCACCGCAGTACCCTGATATATCACACGACCAGAACGGGATCAACCCCATTCCCGCTGATTGGCCTACCTGGATCTGGTTCGCCAGGCGACTCCAGCCATCCAATATGTTGCTTCCATTTCCGGCATCCCCCGACCATCCGAACGTGTAGCGCTGCATTCCCGCATAGCCCGCTCGTGTCATCTGAAAGACGCGCTGTCCGGGGTTGCGCTTTTCAAACTCCTCCGTAACAACTTTGTCCCACGTAAGTCCATAAACATTATGTATCTCATCGTGCATCCCGGCGTGGTGCTTCATGTGCAAACGCTCGGTGCTTTCTTCGTTGCTCCACGCGGGCTCCCCCATGTCCGTCCAAAAACCCATTACGCCATCGTCGACGGGTTTTTGCTGCAGATTACCCCACCAATCGGCGACGGCAGGATTGGTAAAGTCTACTACGCCGCAATTACCTCCCCACGGCCACGGCATA
This sequence comes from uncultured Roseivirgaceae bacterium, assembly GCA_964438975.1. Taxonomy (GTDB): domain Bacteria; phylum Bacteroidota; class Bacteroidia; order Cytophagales; family Cyclobacteriaceae; genus Chryseosolibacter. Next base: position 1,687 of record CAYTMU010000051.1, read on the forward strand.
TCGTATGACTTTCCTGTACAAATATCCTTTACAAAGTACCCCAGCGAGTCGGCTTCCTTCCACTGTGATTGGTTTGCTTGGGAAACTACCGGATCCTGTGAAACGATAACTTTAAAACCATCCCCCGCGAGATCTCGCAGCATTCCCCTGGGATCATCGTAATTCTCCGCTCTCCAGTTGAAATCCTGAAGCCATTGTGTCCATCCAATGTCCTGGTAGATCACGTCACATGGAATTCTTCTTTCCCGGAACCCACGCGCGATATCTCTCGAAAGCGTCTCGTTGGTCAGTAATCCACGCGATTGCGAGAACCCGAATGCCCATGCTGGCGGCATGATCGGATTACCGGTCAACTTTGTATATCCGGAAATGATCTCCTTGTAATCTCTGCCGTAAATGAAATAATAGATCAGTTCTCCGCCCGGCGACGAGAATGAGAAGTAATCATCGGACTCAGTACCGAACTTAAAGTCGGATTTGTATGTATTGTCAAAAAAAATACCGTAGCGATAACTACTAAGAAAAAACGGGATGCTCTTGTAAAGGGGATCTTCAGTGACTGAATAGCACGGCTTGTCACTATTCCACATCCTGAAGGCGCCACCCCTTCGATTCAGGCTACCCGATTTTTCACCAAGTCCGAAGAACTGCTCGTCGGAACGCAATACCTTGTAAGCTGCCACACCGGATGAATCAGCAAGGTGTCCACGGTCCCGGTGATCGCCCATCAACAGTTTCTGATACTTGTCGAATATCTGGATACTGAACGGCGACTTATTGACGCGTATCCGCAACATATCAGTAAAGATCTCGTACGCCTGTGGCTGAGACTCCATGTGAAAGTTATTCATGTCTTCCAACTTCTCATTCACGACGGCGAACGAACCGTTCTTCGGATTGAAGTCGCCGGTGGGGTCATACCAGACCTTCACTATACCACGGCTGCACAATTCAACCAGCACCTTCCGATCATTGTCGCATTCAAACACGATGCGATTTCCATTCCGCTTAAAAGAATGACAGTCTCCGGGACTAGTCTGTGCCAGACACGTCAGAGACAAAAGACAAACAGCTAACACGCTAAAACACATTCTCATAATAATGGCTATTTAATACGAGTGATCCTGACATAATCGACTATCGCCTCGTTGGTAGCTGGATTCATGTTAGCGTTATGCGGCTCGTAATCCAGCGAAATTGCTCGGCTACCCATCCTCATGTCGACGATAACACTATTGCTGTAACCCCAATCCGACCACTCCTCCTTCCCTCGCTGTGGTAGAACCACGGTACCTGACGCGACTCCATCAACTTTCAACGTTCGGATAGCACACTTGTTCTCCGTATTCACAGGGCCATGGCCATTCGCGTACCGGAAATCTATGGCATAAGTACCGTCAGCGGAAACGTTAACCGGAAATCGTAACGACAAATTTCCCGATAGGTTCGTATGGACATAGCCATCTCCGGAAAATCCACGATGACGAGTTACGACAGGAGCATTAGATGATTCCGATTCGACCGAAAATGATACGGACGAAGGTATGATAACCAGTGGCTGGCTTGCAAACGATTCATGACCTTCCCGGTCGACAGCAATTACCGTGTATTCTGAGAAACCCTCACTGGCAGCATGAAATAGTGTATCAGCTTGCTCGCGAAACAGTGCCCCGTTCCGTATGATCTTGTAACGGCTCGCGTGTGCAACCGGCTTCCAGGCGAGCGTCATCCCCTGGCGAATTACATCGGGTGCGACAGGAGACACATGGTGCGCGACTTTGTTGATCTCACCGCCGACAGACTTACTGGACAGAATGATCTTCACGCGGTGTCTGCCTTGCAAGGATGAGGGTATAGTGGCATTCTCGAGGGGCTGCCCGTCCATGGTGATCGTATTTATCTCGTTGCCAAATCCTTCCATTTCAATGTCGAGCGTCGCATCGCGGTAGCGGTAGTTCGTGAGTGTCCTCTTCCCTTTCAATGCCTCCGGTACAAAAGGCCGGAAGATAAGGGAATTGTCATTGTAGTGAATTCCGAATAGCACTTTATAGATCATACCGATATTGCCTGCCAGACTCCATAGCATATTATCGGAGTTGATCTGCGTTGCGGCGAAGTCGCCGGTGCTCGCCACAAAATTCTCCTTATTGGTCAGGAATAATGCAGCAGGCCGCCAGATAGCAGCGAGGCTCTCAAGCACAGCCTCTTCATTCCCTGCTTTCGCCGACGCCATCGTCCAATACGATTGCACGAACGGCCAGATACCATCATTGTGATACGGGGGGATATTCGGGATCTGCGGATAGATACACGGAATGCCGAACTTGTTCACCGGCGTATTTACCACGACGCGAACCGCTCGGTCTTTGTCTGCAATATCAAACAGCACGCACAGAGCTTCCCCCAATGCTTCTGACCGCGGCGAGAGTATGCGAAAGGTCCGGCCATACAGGTATTGCGCGTAGTAATTCCGATCATCTAACCAAAGATTTCTATTGATCGCATTTCGGATTTCATTCGCTATACGCTGATGTTTCTCCGCTACATCTGATTTATCCAGTTCCCTCGCCATTGCAGCGAGGACTACATTCGCCTGGTAGTGAATGGCATTTGTTCCGAGGGATAACGATTGATAGATATCAGCAGGCTCCATCCAGTCGGGGTATGTCTGTTCGCGCCAGTCGAGGAAGGAGGACTCACCTTTCACAAGACCGGTTGTCTTATCCAACGCGTTCTCCAGGTCTGCATCGATCGATTTTCGGATGATCGGATAAGTGGTCTTCAGCCACGCTTGATCACCCGTCACTTTATATATCTCCCACGCTGCAACCGCCCAGATCATCCTGTCAGTGGAAACTGGGTACGCCCCACCGGTACCTGTGTCCTGGATGATCACGCCGTCCTGTACCTTCCGCATGAGACTGTATTGTGCAGCCTTTGTCTGAAGAATGGCCATCGAGAGAATAATGCTGTAGCTTACATCCCGTGTCCACACTCCTGCCCATTCCTTACCGGTTCGCAGGGTACTGTCCTTCTCGATAGCTTTCGTCATTTCTTCCAATGACAAATTATACAACGCGTCAACGATAGGATACTCCGACTCATATCGGGGATAATCTGTAATCGATGCTGAGAGCTCCCACCTGGGATTGGTTGTTCGCTTATCCTCCTTCGCATTCAGAGTCAGAACCAGGTCGTAGATATGATCGCCATCATCGTCATGCAGCCGGAGGTTGCGGAAGTGCTCCAGGTTGTCGAAGTCCCACGTCAGGGGGACGGTACCACCGGCTACATACACGCCTTTGAAATCCTCTTTGTATATACGTGATCCGTTAAAGGTTTCGAAATACCCCTGGGCTTCAAACGCATCAAAGACGCCCCGCATATCCAACCGGACTTTCCATTCGGTATCGGGCTGCAGATAAACCCCTGCCGGTACCGGTCGATCGTCGTCGAGCTGCTCGCCGAATCGGATCAACGGTGTCTCGCATTTACCATCCACGGCGATGCAGTTAAAATGGTGATCCCGCCCGGAAAGCATCTCGTTGTCCTTGCCATTGATACTGAACTTGAAGTCAATTCGAGGCTTCATGAAATCATTCCCTGCACTCTGATAGTCGGAAACGATCTCTGTTGTCTGTAATGCACTTGACTGGAACGGCCCCTGCTGTACTCTATCGCGAAATATCTCGAACGCCTCAGAGGAATAAATCGCCGAGGGCTCGTCGCGGGAACACGAGACCGTAAGGGTAAAAAAAACAACAACGAGGAGCAGCAATTTCTTGATCATGGGAGGATGGTAGACATGGAAATAGCGCATCAGCGGTGGTTGTTCAACAGGGTAACTCTACACGCCCCTGAGAAAACTATCGCTGATACGCCTTCTGTTTACTTTACTGCGGTGTAATCGAAATGGTGTGATGGAGCTGGTCCAACCTGATCGTATAGACGCCTTCTTCGCCAGGCTGTACCCTCCATTTCGTGTCAGGCGACCCGCTTGCTCGGAACGTCATCAACGTACTGGCTATGCTTTCATCCGGATTATAGGGCATGAAGAATCCGGTGCCCCAATCTCCGGTCGAAATTGGAAACTTAAACTCTCCCGCATTCAGTTGTCCGGTCCAGGTGAACTCATAATCACCATCCCGGGTCATTGCCACTGGATTGCCGATATCCCAACCCGCCGGCGTCGCATCTCCTACAATCCACAAATTCTCAAATGGCGTGAACGGGTCTATGTTGATCGTATTCTCCCGGAGATTTAATGTGATCTTATAAGGGCCTGCATCGGCAATGTTCCACTTATGATCCGGATCTCCTGCCGATAGTTGAATATCTGTGTCCGTAATAGGCTGGTCGGCTGATAGGGGGCGGTAGAAGGCGGCGTCAAAACTCTTCGCTGTCGCAATCTTGAATTCCCCTGCTACAAGTATTGCATTAAAACTGAACACGAATGGGTCGGATGGATCTTGTATCATCGGGTCGGCGTTGTCAATGTTCCATCCTTGGGGTACTGCAGAGCCTACGATCCAAAGTTCGTTGTAAGGCGTGGAGGCCAACGCCTCCGCGTGATATGTCATTTCAATGACGTCGACGGTGAGCTTGTATATTCCGCCTTGCTGAATTGTAAATTTATCATCCGGCTGGTCGAAGTCAGTTCTGATAACAAGCGAGTTATCATCCTCGCCGCGCTGATAAGAAGGGAGAAATTCGCCTACGATAGTGAGAAACTTGAGTTCACCCGCCGAAAGGTCTCCTTGAAACGTAAAAACTCCCGGTTCATCGGCGCTTTTTGTCAATGCAGTTGGATTGCCTGCGTCCCATCCGTTCGGCGTCGCATCGCCAATCATGTACAACGCCTGCGGTACAGGAACTGGCTCGTAGGGGATCGCCGTCAGGCCTACCACGTTGGATACCTCGGGCGCTGCGGATGGATCAAGCGGTTTGGAAATAACCCTGAACTCGATCTCGGCTCCTTCACCGGGTGCGACCAGCAGTGAATTGAGCAGGAGATCGTTAAAGCCTTCAACAGCAAAGTTGCTGTTATAGCTCCCCTTGCCGGCTCCGATCGATACCGGGCTTGCAAAGTTGCTCCCCTTTCTATCTACCTCTATCGTGTAATCGATAGCGCTGTTTGTTCCGCGATTGCTACCCGGCGTCCAGTTCAGTGTGAAGGCAGTCTTCCCTTCCTGCTTTTGACGCAGTTCAACCTCCAGGGAGGTGATACTCAAGACCGGCTTATCCGCCAGTACTGGTGAATGGGACTCCTCATATTCGTCGCAGGAAATGACAAACATGGAACTCAGGAGCACTGCGGCTACTACCCACAGCATCTTGCTTTGTCTGTCTCTGTTTTTCAGAACTAGGATTTGCATACTAATTGCGTTTAGATAAAATCTTTTTACTGATACTCGATAACAATCATACTCCAGTACTGGAGCCCGGGTATCGTCATGGATACCTGGTTTCCAGTAACTTTGAAATCAATGTCTTTTGAAGCCCCTTTCTGGAAATCGGGCGATGCGTACCATACTTTCACAATGGGTCGATCTGGCGAAAACCTTACCTGGATGTCCTCCAATGCAACGGGAGGTACTTGTAAACCACCGTTGTCCCGCCATTGCATTGTCTTCGCATTTGTAAAGTTCAGCAAGTGAAGAACCTGCCGGTTCTCCTGCATCTTTCCAACCACAGCAACTTTCCCCGGCCCGGCGGGCCAGGAACTGAATTGCGCTTTGTTGTCTGCCGAAATAAGTGTAGGTGTATTAAAGACTCCGCCGTCACGAAGTAGGTTCTGATAGGCAACAAGGAAATCGTAGTAGCTCACCAGATTTCGCTTGAGATCATCGCGCATGGATAGATTGTCGTTGGGAAAATATTCCTTCCCAAGCATATGCTCACCCAGTTCGAGGTGGGCACCTCCAAAAGCGAAGATTACGGCATCCGCCATCAGGACCGACGCAGTATTAAAATGCCCCGGACTATCCGCCAGTTCGTAATTCACGTACGCCGCCAGGACCGTATTGAGCTGCTCGCCGCTGAATGTATTGTTCTGAAGAATAATATTCGCAAGATCTCCGTACGTATCGTTCGGGCTCCACACCTCTGTGTATAAGAAGTCGACCGGGGCTTCGGCGATCGATGCCTGTCCGAATTGATTCACTGCATTCAGGACATTGAATTTCTCCGGCGCATCGCTGTCCACAACTTCTATGAAGGATTTAAAGCCCTGCGGAAGAGACGTCACGTTACCAGCATGGTCATAGCGTGCACCGCGATCACCAAGCTGATCCATGTGAAAACCGTCGAACGGCAGCGCGGCATATACCTTTTGATTCTGGTTGACGAGATACTGCTGCCATCCGGCATTGGATGGGTCGACCAAAAAGATATCACTTATAAACGGCGGTGGAAGGGGATGCTTGTCTTTTTCCACACGACTGGCGCTCGTATAGATATACCACTCCTCGCTCACACCGGCATCTTTTAACACACCGTACACCAGGTTATAGAACATCGCGCGAATATTACGGGCATGCCCGGCATCGATGTACTTCTTAACCGTATTGAAATGTATTTCACGGTTGATGATATCGTGGTATACCGGTGTCGGATTCTCGGGTGTACCCGCCAGTGGCTGGTGATGCTTGTAATGCCAGTCATAGTACTGGATCCCGTTGATCCTGTATCGGTTCAGATTGTCGATCACCTCGTCGATCCGAGTATCCGTCAAGCTGGGAAATTTCGAAAGAAAACCGTAACGCGGGAAACGCGTCCAATCGGACGAGACATCAATCCCAATTGTTGCAAGGATATTTTCCGGCTTCGCTTCTGTCGCGTGATCAAAAATCTCGACCATGTACCCCTTGAAGTCTTCAGCCGGAGGAGCCCACGTGATGGATGCGCCAGTTGCGGTGATCTCATCCACCACTTGTCCAAGATGCTTGAAGCGAACGCCTACTGGCATCGTTATGGCAGGTGATACAAGAACCTTCACCTGATCACCAGGGTCGTAGATCGCCTTGTCGGATGCTACGGTATAGCTGAGTGGCAACGACGGTGTCCGCGGCGCAGACGCGCCTTCGTCCCGGCAGCCCGATATCCCTAGCATTATCATCAGAATAGACAACGTGATCACTGTCCGGAAGATATTTATCTCGACCCCCTTCATTGCTATGCCGGAATCAGAATCAATACCCGGGATTTTGTGTCAGGTTCGGATTCACATCGCGTTCAGCCTGTGGAATAGGGAACAACAGGTGTTTTTCGGTGGCGTTTGTCTTTCCAATAGAATGAAGAAAAGACAGACCGAAAGCTCCGTCGTTTATACGGATCAGGTCAAACCATCTATGGCCTTCAAACGCAAGTTCCATTCTTCGCTCGTGCAGTACAGCTTCGCGGAAGTCGTCCTTATTCAGCCCGCTGACGGGATCAAGTCCCGCTCTGTGACGAACCTGGTTCAATGGCGTCTCTGCATCTGACGTCTTTCCGAGTTCGTTCAACGCTTCCGCCTTCATCAGAAGCACGTCGGCGTAGCGGAGTACAGGCCAGTTAAGGGGGCTACCACTCGATCCGGAAGTGACGTACGACGAAGGCAACACAAACTTTCTGACATTATAACCCGTCACATACGACATCGAGGCCTTGTACTCCTTACCATCGAACAACGGTCCTCCTTCATAAAATATCGTAACATCCTTACGCAGATCGTCGGCCTCGTAGGCGTCGACAAATTCCTGGGTAGGCAGATTCCATCCCCAACCGACGGACGTCAGCGGAGAATCCCGTGGCCCCATGAAATTGGTAGTCCATGCAGACTGGTTTGCATCATCCCAGAAATTGTTGACAGGATTGACATACTGAACTTCGAAAAGCGACTCGATCGAATTCTCCGTTTCCGGGCTAAAATTATCAGCGTAATCCTGATTGAGACCATAACCGAGAGTTGCGACCTGGTTACAAAGATCAACGGTCTTCTGCCATTCACCCAACGTCAGGTACACTTTGGCGAGCATACCTGCAGCAGCACCCTTCGATGCGCGACCTATATCACTTGCGGCATACTCCTCCCGGCGGGGAAGTTCCTCTATTGCTTCTTCGAGATCTTTGATGATCTGGTTGTAGACCTCCGATTTCGGCGCACGGAAAGGTCGCAGATCGTCACCGGGAGTTTGCGGCTGCAGGATCAACGGCACGTCGCCGAAGAAACGAACCAGGATAAAGTAGTAGTACGCACGGAGAAACTTCGCTTCACCGAGTATCCTGTTTTTAAGGACTTCATCCATCGGCGTATCCGGAACCTTCTGAAGCACCAGGTTCGCATACAGGATACCCGGTGCCGGGCCCTGGTAAAGATCAAGTACACCCCGATTATCAGTCGTAGTGATGAAATTCGCCTGATCTTTGGTTTCGATACCGTCATTGGCCTCCACAGGATTTGCTCCCACTTCACTGTTTCCAGCGATGATGTCGGTAGTCCACATGCGCATGTTGTGCAGTTTCGGACGTTGCAACGGCTGGTATGCTGCGTTTATAGCAGCTACTGCGTCATCGGCAGTGCGGTAGAAGTTCTCGGTGTTTACCGTATCCAACGGATACTTTTCCAGGAAATTCTCGCAGCTCATCGCCAAGAGCATCAGAAAGGTTACAGCGATATATTTCTTGTTCATAGCAAAGTTCTTTTTAGTGAAATCAGAAAGTCAGGTTAGCGCCTACGCTGATTGTCCTCGCTTGCGGGTATACACTCAGGTCGATGCCCGTAGGATTGTCAAGTTCCGGGTCATTGCCAGAGTAGTTAGTGAACGTCAGCAGATTTTGTGCTGACACGTACACCCGGGCCCTCTTCATTGCTATGCGTTCCGATATTGATGCCGGGACACTATAGCCAAGCGTCACGTTCTTGATCCGGACATACGAGCCATCTTCGACAAAGCGATTGGAAGGACGTGCATTCTTATTCGGATCACCGAATACCGCCCGTGGAACACCCGTGGAAGTTCCCTCACCCACCCATCGCTCCAGCACACGAACCGTCTGATTTTGCACGGTACCCATGCTCTCCTGCCAGATCAGATTGGCGTTGAAAATATCCTTGTCATACTCGCCTTGTACGTACACCGCAAAATCGAAATTTCCGTAAGTGAACATGTTGTTCATCGCGAACATGAACTTCGGATTCGGATTTCCGATGAACGTGCGGTCGTCGTCGTTGATCAGTCCGTCGTGGTTGAGATCCCAGAACCGAAGGTCGCCTGCAGATGTACGGTTGTATACATCGGACCCTGCTGTTTGCACCGCATAGGCATCAACCTCCGCCTGGGTCTGGAATAATCCGTTGGTGACATGGCCGAAAAACGCGTTGATCGGATGTCCTTCCTGCAGTCTTGCGAGGTTGTAATTCAGACCGATACCGCCGCGCATGATCGGCACGGTGTCATTGAGGCTGATGATCTTGTTCTGTAAGAACGTCACATTGAAATCAGTGCTCCATTTCAACAGGCGATCCATGGTCTTCGTATTGACGGTCAGCTCAATTCCCCTGTTCTGCATTTTTCCCGCGTTGACTGCAGGACGGAAATCGGGATTGTAGCCGGTCGAGATCGGAACGGCGGCATTCACCAGCATGTTGTCAGTATTCTTCACAAATCCCTCGACAGTGACATTGAGCTTGTTATTCAACATGCCCAGGTCGATCGCAATATTGCTTTGCTTCACAGCCTCCCATTGAATAGACGGATTCGACATCGCCAATGGATAGACAGATTCGACTAGCTGGCCGTTGAAATTGTATTGACCTGTTACCAGCACGGAGGCAAACTGATAGCTGCCGATCTCCTGGCTACCTGTCTCACCATAACCCGCTCTGATCTTCACATCACTGAGAAAGGCGGGGCCACCACTTTTGAAGAAGTCTTCCTCCGACAATCGCCACGCAGCCGAGAAAGAAGGGAATGTTCCGAAGCGGTTCGCGGGACCAAACCGCGATGAACCGTCTCGACGAATCGTTGCGGTGATGAGATAACGGTCATCGAAGCCGTAGTTGATCCTTCCGAAGTAAGAGAAAAGCGACCACTCGTTTGTTGTTCCACCGTTATCCAGGTTCTCCCTGCTGCCGGCGTTGATCTCCTTCGTAACATCGCTGGCAAAGCCCTGGCGAACGGCAGATACAAAAGAGAACGTATTCGCCTGCGCGCTGGTACCCGCAAGCACAGTCAAATCGTGAACGTCATTAAAATTTTTGTAGTATGTAACCGTGTTATCCCACAACCACGTCAGACTCTTGTTGTGTCGTACACCGAGATACGAAAGTGTTTGTGGCGTCGGGTGCCAGTCGTATTTAGGATTCCAGTTTTTGGTGTCCCAGAAATTTGCCTGTAGTCCCACGCCGGATCTCACCTTCAGGTTGTCGATGATCTCCAACTCACCGTACATCGAACCGATCATGTTATAGCCCTTCGTCGTATTCGCGGAAACCAATGCCTGGCCCACCGGGTTGTTCATTCCTCCATACCACAGTGGATTTCCGAGCGGATCCGAGTACTTGCCATTTGCGTCATACACCGGCTGAACAGGCACCATCGCCATCGCTTCGCGGACATTGTAATTTCCACCCGTCTTAATATCGTGATTCAACAGAATGTTATGCCCGAACTTCAGGCGATCCAGAACCTGGTGGTCGCCGTTGAATTGCATGGAGTACCGCTTATAGCCCGTGTTGATAACGATCCCCTGATGATCGACCACATTTCCAGAAACATGGTAAGTCGATTTATCGCTTCCACCGGAGTACGAGACCGACAGGCTGGTCTTCGGCGCTGTGCGGATCATGGCATCCAGCCAGTCCGTACCACGGCCAAGCGACAACGGATCGGAATAAGCCGTATTTACCGGCTGCCCGTTCGCAGCCATCATCTCATTATTCAGCTGCGCGAACTGAGATGCGTTCAGCATTTCCGTCAGATTCGTCGGCTGCTGAAAGGCCGTGAAGAAATCGATATTGAACGAGGAAACGCCCTTCCTTCCGCGCTTGGTCGTGATGATCACCACGCCGTTGGCAGCGCGAGACCCGTAAATTGCAGTTGCCGAAGCATCCTTGAGGATCTCGATATTCTCAATATCATTTGGGTTAATGGTGTTCAGACCCGACTGCGTAGGGAATCCATCGATTACAATCAACGGATCCGTGCCATTGATCGATCCCAGTCCCCGTATGATCATTCGCGCATCGTTACCTGGAGTTCCTGAAGTCATTACCTGGAGCCCCGCAGCACGGCCTTGCAGCGCATCACTTACCGTGACAAGGGGGAGCGAGGTAAGCTCTTGCGGTTTGACACTGGCAACCGATCCGGTGACATCCCGGCGTTCCTGCGTTCCGTAGCCCACGACGACAACCTCGCGTAGAGCGGTAACATCCTCTCTGAGCACTACATTGATGTTCGTTCTGCCGGAAACGGATATTTCCTGCGATTCGTATCCTATCGATGTGATAACCAGGATCGCCTGCTCATCCGGGACATCGACGCTGAAATTTCCATCAACGTCGGTTTGGGTACCCAGGACCGTCCCTTTAATAAGAATACTTACGCCGGGAATGGGGAGATTGTCCCCGCCGTCAGTCACTCTTCCCGTCACAGTGCGGCGCTGTTGCGCGGCTGCCAAGATTTCCGCTACGCCGACAACCAGGAGGAAACTCGCTAACAGAATTGTTTTCGGTAATAAATGCTTCATAAGCGTTTTGGTTGAATCTAAAAATTTCGAGGGGCTATGCGCACCCCAAACGATTGCTGAAATTAGTGACGCGCAACGTGTCGTGGCCCTGAAATAGGGAGAATATAGACCGCCAAAGATGCGGAGCATCAAATTACTCTGGCAATCAAGCGATTACGTGCAGAGTATCTTTGTGGAATATAGACGAGATACAGTTACCCACCGGGTTGAAACTCAACCGACTTTATGTCCATCACTCCTTTCATAAATTCATCCCCTGGGAGGATCGACTTATTCTTCACCCGTGTTTTATAAGCGTATACGGTATTCACCGAAAAATTGAGAATCTCGCTGATCTTTTTGTTGTCATGGATGCCCAGCCTGATCAGGGCGAAGATCCGGAGGTCGGCGTTCAACTCGCCCTCATTTTCCGGGACAAAAGGGTCGGCAGGATCGATAAGCTGATTAAAGCGATGGACGAAATCCGGGAACAACCGGAGAAAGACCTGGTCGAAATCCTTGACGAACCGCGCCCTTTCCTCCGCAGGATTGTACTTGCCAAGCATATTTAGCGCCTCTTTCTTCTTGTCGTTCACCAGGAAGTTCATGATTTGCTTTCTAAGCACGTCGATCCTATTGACGTAATCGGTCGTCATGTTGAAATAATAGCCGACATACTCCTCCTTGATCTTGTGAGCCTCTACAAGCTTCTGGTTGAACAATTGAAGATTGTGATTAGCCTGCTTGATCTGTGCGTCCGCGATCTTGAGCTTCTTGAGTTGTTTGTATATTATAATGGAGAATACCAGCACCAGGATCCCGATGAAAGTGATCCCCGCTGAGTAGATCACCCATCGAAGCCGTCGCTCATCCATGGTATTCAACTGATCTGCGGCAATCAGCGGAAGAATGGAGTTGATCTCTACCTGCCTTTGTCTTGCACCATAAAATTGCGCGTCTTTCAGCGCCTGACGTATGAAGACGTAGGCATCCTGCGATTCACCGCGTTGGTGAAGGTGTCGGGCCAATGTATACATTGCAGCCGTCTCCTTGATCGCCCCCCGCAGGTCGGAGATAGATGATAGCAATAGGTTCTCGATCGTCTTTTCCTCATTACCGAGATTCATCCATGCCTCTGCGAGGTCATAGTAGTAAACCGCGGACTGAGGATGGGTAAGTGAGTTCCGATTGATCAGGGTATCACTGGTTCGAATCACCTGATCGTAGTTCCTCAGGTGCAGGTCTTTGACAATCGTGAGATACAGGAATTGATAACTATCCGGCACGCAGTAGCTAAGCGCAGAGTCCAGATAGTCGCGATAGTAGCGCCGGTAGACATCCATGAAGTAGTCATGGTTGTTGAAGATCATCAGGTCAGCGTAAGCCCGGGCCGAAAGGCGGTAGTAGTCTACGAGAGACGAATCCGGCAACGCCTGCACATCGATCGCCCGCAGCGTGTCGAAGGTTTCCTTGAACATTCCACCCGATAGCAATGTAAAGCCCAGCTTGAGGTGCGCATAGCCGGTGCGAGAAGGATCATTTAATTCCCGCGACGTCTCGACCAGTTTCTGCGCATAGCGGAAAGCGGAATCGTTGACAAACGTCTTGTATTCGTGGTAGAGTTCGTTGTAGATATCGAAACACAATCGCAGATCAGCGCGGTCGAGTGAGGCCATCCGGTCACGAAGCGCGTCAATACGACTGAGTTTTACGTCGACGTAGATATTTTGTCGGCCCACCTCATTCTTCAATACCGTCTTAAGGCTATCCAGACGATGCTGTCCCCACGCCATCGCCGGCACCAGGGTGAACAAAGAAAGGGCAATAATGGGCTTCAGCATGGTTCGACCCATAAAGATAGCAGGAAAGGGAGAAAACTGCCACAACCTGAATTGTCCCACTCACGACTCACGCCCCAACCCGCTCACGCCGCCCGAAACGATGAACTTCATCGCGGCAGGACCGGAAATGTTCAGCGGTGTGATGTTTGCTTTTGGAACAAAGTAGTGATATCCCGATATCGCGTATGAGTGTGGTATGTAAACAACGACCATCTCCTTAAGTCCCGGCTCAGTGAGATCAGACTGTGTAACAAATCCGATCTGGTACAGGTCGTTTTCGCGGTTTACGCGTACCAAAACAGGCTTGTTGAACTTGCGCTTGTCACCGACAACTGCGCCGAGCAGATCCTTGACGGTGGAGTAAATGATCTTCACCAGCGGGATCTTGTTCATCCCACGATCAAACCAGCTTCCCAGCGTTCGAAAGATGTAGTTAGTGGAAAGATAACCGATAAGCGTGATCATCGTAAAGATGATCAAAAATCCAAGTCCTGTATACGGGAGTCGGAGCTGATCGTCAAGCCATCGGAATGAAATAAAAATGAAATACGCGGTAGCAACGATCGGCACGATGAAAATGGTGCCACTGAAGAAATATCTAAGTATGCGACCGGCGAGTTCGTTCATACCGCAAGTTAGGAAAGGAATAGTGACGCAACGCCCGCCGAGGGAATCTTTTTGGTCGTCAGGATCGCTTTCCGGTAGCTATCGAACGCGTCAAGGCAAGCCGTACGACTTCGTCGACTTGCTCATCGATGGTCACATGCGTTGTATCAATGACCGTAGCATCCTCCGCCTGGCGCAGTGGACTTTCCTCGCGGTTGGTGTCAATCCTGTCGCGCTGGATCAGGTTTTCGATGACTTCGTCAAGGTCTGCCAAATGTCCGCGGTCCAGCATTTCCTTCTGTCGCCGGATAGCTCGCACCAGGAGGTCAGCCGTCATAAATATCTTTAACTCTGCATCGGGAAAGACCACAGTGCCAATGTCGCGGCCGTCCATAACGACGCCTTTCTCTTTTCCCATACGCCGTTGTTGCTCAACAAGTGCTATGCGAACGTCGCGGATTGCGCTGACCTGGCTGACGCATTCAGACACGCGCATCGCCCGGATCGAAGATTCAACGTTCTGCCCGTTCAGAAACGTCTCGGATGCGTTCTTCGAATTCACTTTGAAGGCGATGTGCATTTCCCTGAGCGCCCGTGTAACTTCTTTCGGGTTGGTCAACGCCACATGGTGATCAAGGAAGTAAAGCGTCACCGCACGGTACATGGCTCCGGTATCGATATAGCGGTATCCGAGGACTCCCGCGACCTGGCGGGCGGTGGTGCTCTTGCCGCAGGCAGAATAACCGTCTACAGCGATTACTATCTTTTTCAGATGCATCAGCAGTCCTTTAAGGGACAAGGAATTGGCTTGCCGGGTTTCAGCTTCTTGTGTTTGTGCTTGGAGGAAGCGCAACCATCTCCGATCAGTATCACGATTGCAAACAGAAACGCGATGATAGTTCTTGACTTCAAATTGACCATGTTTACTGGTTTTGTTTTCAACAACGACTGACAGCGGATACCTGTCGCTGGCTTCAGCCACGGGTAAAGGTATAAAAAGAGGGAAATATCAACGTATAGCGGCGCTGGAGAACTTTTTCTTCTTGCTACTACTTCTATATTAGCGGCCACAGCCCAAACGTTGCCACATAAACCACACCGACCCATGGAATCGCAAGACGAAGGAAAAAATGAAAGAGCCTTTCGGTCATTTGGCCAGAAGGTAGACGACTTTCTCAAGGAATTGAACGAAGCCGGCGACAAACTCCAAAAGGAGTTTGAAACAAAGTATGAAGAATTGAAGGACGCAGCGGAGAAGCTCAAGCGGGAAGGTGAAAGCAAAGAGCGCTGGAAAGAGGTAGAGGCCAGCCTGAAAAAAGCCGCAGACGAGCTCAGCAATGCATTCAAAGCCGCCTTTGGAAAGCGTTCGTAGTTTCCCGCACGCTATTTACGAGCCAATATCTGCAAAACTAACCGCCATGTTGAGATCTGTAAACCCTTTTGATCAAACACTCATTGCCGAATTCGCGCCTGACGACGCTAAAACACTGGAAAAAAAGGTCACGAAGGCCGCCGATGCGTTCCGTGTCTGGAAACAGGAAACATTCGAACACCGAGGCGATCTGATGAAGCGATCCGGCGACATCCTATTGAGTGGCAAGTCTCGATACGCGCGCATCATTTCCACGGAGATGGGCAAGATCCTGGCAGAGGCAGAAGGCGAGATCGAAAAATGCGCCGGTGTCTGCCATTTTTATGCCGAGCAGGCGTCATCTTTTCTGAGTAACCGCATGATTCAAACGGAAGCATCCAAAAGCTATGTCGCCTGGCAGCCACTTGGCCCGGTACTCGCGATCATGCCCTGGAACTTCCCATTCTGGCAGGTTTTTCGTTTTGCAGCGCCTTCCCTGATGGCGGGGAACGTTGGCTTGCTGAAGCACGCCAGCAATGTTTCCCAGTGCTCGCTGGCGATCCAGGAGGTTTTCACGGAGGCGGGGTTTCCCGAAGGTGTCTTCCAGTCACTGCTGATCGGCTCCGACAAAGTCGACGGCCTTATCGCGGACGACCGCGTGGCTGCGGTTACATTGACGGGGAGTGAATCAGCAGGCACGAAGGTCGCGGCCTCGGCTGGAAAGAACTTGAAGAAAACAGTGCTCGAACTGGGCGGAAGTGATCCATTCATCGTACTGGAAGACGCCGACCTGGATCTAGCCGTACGGATAGCTACCCAGTCGCGCATGCGAAACGCCGGACAGTCGTGCATCGCCGCCAAGCGGTTCATTGTAATACAGTCAGTATACGACGAGTTCCTCACACGGTTTGAAAAGAATGTTCGCGCACTGCGCCAGGGCAATCCATTGTTGGAGGACACAACCACCGGACCTCTGGCACGGGTTGATCTCGCGGAGGATGTGGAAAAACAGATGAAAGATTCCATCACCGCAGGTGCCGGTCTGATCTGTGGCGGCGAACGTCAGGGAGCGAATTATCAGCCCGCCATTCTCGACGGCGTGAGAGCGGGCATGCCAGCCTTCGACGAGGAACTTTTCGGACCCGTAGCCTCTGTAATCCGGGCACGCGATGAAAAAGAGGCCGTGGATCTTGCCAATTCAAATCGATACGGACTCGGGGCATCGGTTTGGACACGCGACAAGGAACGAGGCGAGCGAATAGCCCTGGAGATAGAATCCGGGAGTGTGTTTATCAACGCATTGATGCACTCAGATCAACGCCTGCCGTTCGGCGGCATCAAGAAGTCTGGTTACGGCCGGGAACTCTCCGAACTCGGCATTAAAGAGTTCGTAAACGCCAAGACGGTGTACATCACATGATGCCTCAGGTTCAAGACATTACCACCAGCTGAGCATCAGGAATCCCCGAGCTTCCGAAAAGTCCCTCTCCCACGGAGAGGGATTTAGGATGAGGTACTACTCCTGACTTACCGAACTGGCTCCGGAAAGATCCGACCCAACCGTCGGCGCGCCGCGGTACACCAGATGACTCGCGCCGCTTGCCCGTACGTCCAGGTTATCGCTGACGGTCACCTCGCTGCTGGATGCACCGGCAAGACGCACGTCGGCGGACGCTACCGGAAAGCTAAATGCTTTTAGCACCGAAGCTCCGGAAAGATCAGCGTCCATAACTTCACCGCTGCCGCGCAGGTTCAGATAAGACGCGCCGGAGAGAACGATATCCATTTCACGAGTATCGACACTGAGTTGACAGACAGAAGCCCCGGAAAGGCTGACCGCAAACGGCTCATCACTTTCGAAACCAGAAACCTTCGTGTCGCTCGCGCCGGAGAAAGTGACCGCTCGCAGCTCCGGACTAGTAATCGTAATAAAGGTATCATGGCGACGCTCGCGTGACTTGCGAAAGCCCACAACAAGGGTACTACCTTCCTTCTCAACGATCAGATCTTCGACGTTCCTGCGATCACCACTTGCCTTTACGGAGAAAAACTCGGCGTATTCGACTTCGACGTGAAGCGCACTGCCGATCTCCAGGCGATCGAAATCGACGATCGAGAAAGCGCGCTCGGCGAACTGCCGGGGACCTGGATCTTCAACCTGACAACCCGTGAAAAAAGTGCTGCAGGCGGCAACCAGCATAATTGCGGTGATTTTGAAAGATGTTGGCATATCCTATGTTTTGTTCTACTGACAATCCACCGCCCACAAACCCCTACTGGTGGATCGGTTTTCTGTAAAACAAAACGGCATCCGACAATTTGAGTTGCCGGATGCCGCCAAAAAAATATTTTTTCGATTCTCTACCCGATCGCCACGCGTCTGAATTCCGCAACCGTCAGTCCTTTGGTCACCGTATCAAGGTATTGCGCAACAGTCTTGGAATTATCCTTTACAAAAGCCTGGTGCAACAGGGTGCTATCTTTAAAGAACTTCTGAAGTTTTCCCTGTGCGATCTTGTCGACCATATTGGCTGGCTTACCTTCAGCAATGATCTGGGCCTTGGCAATTTCAAGTTCCTTGTCGATAACCGAGCGATCCACCGACGTTTCATCCACAGCTACAGGGTTCATCGCTGCGATCTGCATGCCGATGTCGCGCCCTGCTTCGGTTACATCCTTACCGTTAACACCTTTCAGCGATACCAGGACACCGAGTTTTGATCCTGCGTGGATATACGAAACGATCGACTCTCCCTCCATGTGAACGTATTCACTTACCTCTACCTTTTCGCCGATCTTACCAACTAGCTCTATGATCTTTTCATTCAATGTCAGGCCGTCCGCCTTCAAATTCAAGAGAGACTCTTTGTCCGCTGGCTTTTCCTGAAACGCAGTCTCCACGATAAGCTTTCCAAGACTCTGGAATTCATCGTTTTTTGCAACGAAGTCAGTCTCACAATTGAGAGCGATCAGCACCGCTTCTTTGTTGTCGTCGGAAACTTTTATAAAGACAGTACCTTCTTTCGCATCCCGATCCGAACGGGAAGCCGATACCTTCTGCCCCTTCTTCCTGAGAATTTCTATGGCTTGCTCAAAATCACCGCCGGCCTCGGTAAGGGCTTTCTTACAATCCATCATACCGGCGCCTGTCATCTGGCGAAGTTTGTTTACATCTTGTGCTGAAATGGCTGACATATCGATTACTGTTTCTGTTTTGAGTTGAACATCCCCTTAAAAAAACTGAACATCGGCAGGGGGGCCGATGTTCAGTGCTAAGTATTCTTAGTGGCTATCGAAACACAACGGCTATCCGCGGATTACGCTTTCGTTTCCTCCACATGCTCGTCAACTTTCCGCTTCTCGTCCTCTTCTTTCTTCAGAGCTGCGTCTTCCTTGTCTTTCTTACGCTCCGCGAGAGCTTCCTCGATCACTTTGCCGATGTGGCGGGTGAGGATGGAGATCGATTTGAAGGCATCATCGTTACACGGTACCGGAAAATCAACACCTGACGGATCACTGTTCGTATCCACGAGAGCAAACACCGGAATGTTCAACTTTTGCGCTTCCGTTACTGCGATATGCTCGCGTTTTACGTCGATGACGAAAAGAGCTGCAGGCAACCGGTTCAGGTCGGCAATACCACCGAGAAGTTTTTCAAGCTTTGCTTTTTCGCGGGTCACCATCAGGCGCTCGCGTTTTGCAAGATTCGTGAAAGCTTCATCCTTCATCAGTTTTTCGATCTGCGAAAGCTTCTTGAGTGACTTGCGAATAGTCGCGAAGTTGGTAAGCATTCCTCCCAGCCAACGCTCGGTCACATACGGCATATTCAACCGCTTTGCTTCTTCTGTGACAATGTCTTTCGCCTGTTTTTTGGTGGCGACAAACATGATCTTACGGCCCGACCGCACAATGTTCTTTAACGCGAACGTCGCTTCCTCCAGTTTGGCAAGTGTCTTATTGAGATCGATAATGTGGATGCCGTTGTTCTCCATGAAGATGTACTCAGCCATCTTCGGATTCCATTTACGGGTCAGGTGACCAAAGTGAACACCTGCATCCAGTAATTCCTGATAGGTTAGTTTTTCTGCCATTGAATTCTTTCTATTAACGCTTGCTGAACTGGAATCTCCTTCTTGCTTTCCGGCGGCCTGGCTTCTTGCGTTCCACCATGCGTGAATCACGGGTCAGCAACCGGTCTTTCTTCAGGGCCGGTCTGTGCTCGTCACTGATCTGAACCAGCGCGCGGGCGATCCCGAGACGTACGGCTTCCGCCTGTCCTTTGATACCGCCACCTTCTACGTTCACATTCACGTCGTACTGATCCTCAGCTTTTATCGCAGCAAGCGCTTGCTTTACTGTCGTTTGATGGATGTCGGAGAGGAAATATTCTTTCAAACCACGGTTGTTAACCGTAATATCTCCTTTTCCCGGTTGTAGATAGATCCGGGCAATTGATGTCTTCCTTCTACCGATTGTGTTGATAACCTGCATTTATCAGAATTTAATTTCCTTGGGTTGTTGTGCCTCGTGGGGGTGTTCCGCTCCCGCATAAACATGGAGGCTTCGGAACAATTCACGTCCGAGTGTGTTTTTCGGTAGCATACCGCGAACGGCGTGCTCGATCAAACGCTCGGGGTGTTTCGAACGGATCAGCTGAGGCGTGTGTTCACGCTGGCCACCCGGATAGCCTGAGTGCGTAAAGATCACGCGATCAGTCCATTTTTTCCCGGTCATCCGGACTTTCTCTGCATTGATGACAATCACGTGGTCGCCACAATCGACATGCGGAGCATAGCTCGGTTTGTGCTTACCACGGATGATCTTGGCAATCTCACTCGCAACCCGGCCCAGTACCTTGCCGTTGGCGTCTACAATAACCCATCCTTTGTCAACTGTTGTCTTGTTGGGATAGGTCGTTTTATAACTATTATGATCCATTTTCCAGCTTAAAATCGAACTAAAGTGCACTCTTCCCCTTAAAAAGGGACACAAAGGTAAAAGGACTAATTTTTAAATGCAAGCGCACTGGGGAATATTAGCTCGCAAAGCAGGGTTTCGGAAAGCCACGAACCGGCTCAACTGCAGTTAGCTTCAAGCTGCCGTATAAGTGCTTGAAAATCTTTGGGGTATGGAGCGTCGACAACCTGCCGCTGCCCTGACAAATCTTCAAATTGCAGCGATTGGGCGTGAAGTGCCATCCGCTTCATAAACGGCTCTTCTTCCGTTCCCTTCTTCAATTTATAGCCGCGCTTCACCCGTGAAAGAAGGAAAGGCTTCCCTCCGTACGTATCATCCCCTGTAATTGGAGCTCCCTTCAGGGCAAGATGAACGCGGATCTGATGCATTCGGCCGGTAATCGGACGGCACTCTATTAAGGAGTATCCGCGAAACGATCTCAATGACGTAAACCAGGTCTGCGCTGCTTTTCCTTCCAACCGGCTGATCCGGGCGACTCCGTCATCCAGTTTCAGGATCGGGGCATCGACAAGCTCGGCCTGAAAATCGTGCACTCCATCAACTACAGCATGGTACACCTTTCCAACCTGCCGGTGCTCGAATTGCATGTTCAGATGCCGATAGGCTTCTGGGTTCTTCGCGATCGCCAAAACCCCTGAAGTATCCTTGTCCAGGCGATGGCACACCTGCGCGGACGAAACATAGGCGCGCGCAATTGCCAGAAGGTTGGTGCCACCGGCCCTGTCCTCCAGTGTTGACAGAAACGGTGGTTTGTTCACCAGGACGAAATCCTCGTCTTCGAACAGGATCATATCACTCAACGTAGAGACTGACTTCCCAGATTTGTGCGTTCGTGTATTCGCTGAATTTTCAATTTTCATCCTTCCTTCTTTTCACGCGGGAGGGTGAACTGAACGGCTGTTCCCCTACCCAACTCACTCTCAATAACAGCGCTTGTGCCATGCCCGTCAAGAATATGCTTTACGATCGCAAGCCCCAGCCCGGTTCCTCCCTTCTCGCGACTTCGGCTCTTGTCGACCCGGTAGAAGCGCTCGAACACGCGATGAATATGCTCGGGCGGTATCCCCTCGCCGAAATCCCTGACCTCCGTCACGAGCGATTTGCCCTTGGGGGTGAAACTGACAACGACTTCACCCCCTTCTGCGGAGTGTTTTATTGCATTCGATATAAGATTGGTCATCACCTGACCAATCCTGGACTCATCACCATAGACTGTAACTTTGCTCTGCGGTCCTTCAATACGCAAGACAATATCCTTCTTGTTTACCTTGCCACGGAACTGCTCAAAGACCTCCTCCGTCAGATCATAAAGATCGAATTGCCGAAATCGCATCTTGATCTGCCCAGATTCGATCTGTGACAGCATCAGCAGATCCTGCACCAGCATATCGAGCCCATCGAGGCTTTTAGCGGCTTTTTTCAAAAACTTCTTTCTCACCGATTTTTCCTCCGCGGCACCATCGAGAAGCGTGTGAACAAACCCCTGCGCAGCAAAGATCGGTGTCTTCAGCTCGTGCGATACATCGGCGATGAATTCTTTCCGCATTCCTTCCAAATTCTTCAGGCGATCGATCTCTACCTGTTTCTTGCGGATTACTGCATCAGCAGCCTCTGATAACTCCGCAAGAGTTGCCGGCTGGCGATCTCCGAGTTCTGAGCGCAAACGATCGCCAAGGCTGCGTAGCTCGCGACCGACAAACCGGTCGTATGCAAACTGGAGAATTGTGAACACAGCAGCGACGACGACCAGGAACAGCGCAACGAGTTCACCGCCCGTCGCATCGGCAATCACCCAGGCCGCAAGTACCGTAACTACTGCGATCAACGCTGCTAACAGCAGCAATACCAATATACCAGGATTGCGCAACATGGAACAGAGAGGGCAAAGTTACGGATAAAAGCCGGCAAAGATGCTCAGGCGTTGAACTTATACCCGACTCCTTTTACCGTGGCGATGTAATCATCTCCGATCTTCTCCCGCACCTTTCGGATATGGACATCCACCGTGCGCGCAACCACATACACATCTACACCCCACACGTGCTGCAGCAGTTCGTCGCGGGTCAACACCTTGTTTGGGTTCTTCGCCAGGAAGTACAACAACTCAAACTCCTTCTTGGGAAGACTGATCTCTTTGCCGTTAACCGTTATCGTGTAACTCGTGCGATCGATCTTCAATCCTTCGAATTCGATCCAGCCGGAAGGTTGGTTGAGCTTCTGATCACGGCGAAACACTGCGTTGATCCGGCTCAGTAGTGCGCGAGGTTTGATCGGTTTGGTGATATAATCGTCCGCGCCGACATCGAACGCCGCCACTTCGGAGTACTCCTCCGACCGGGCTGTCAGAAAGATAACAAAGGTGTCGTGTACTTCAGGCATCTCGCGCAAGCGTCGACACGTCTCGACGCCATCCATTTCCGGCATCATGATATCGAGCAACACCAGATCCGGATGAAAGACCTTTGCCTTTTCAAGCGCCCTGACTCCGTTGAGTGCCGTTTCAACCTGGTAACCCTCTTTTTCAAGATTGTATTTCAGCAATTCAAGAATCGGCTCCTCATCGTCAACGACAAGCACTCGCTGCTTCGGCTTGTTTGCCATAGAACGTTGTTTATGCAAAGGTAACTCACTACACACGGGAATAAAACTGGGATGGGGATTGTTAACAATTACTTAATGAGT
>CAYTMU010000052.1:0-24823 GCA_964438975.1 uncultured Roseivirgaceae bacterium
AATCACTGTCAAATCGACCAGGCATGTGATAGGCTTTGTATAACGCACTTGCGGGTACATCTGCTCCAACATCAAGCGCGCGTTTCTGTCGCTGCGGCTCTTCCGGCAGTAACCGGCGAGCGAGACGTGTCTGCGGCGATGGGATCGAACCAAACCATTCCTCCGATAACTTCCGCACCTGATCGACAGTAACGTTGCCCGCCACAACGAGAATGGCGTTGGATGGAACGTAGTACCTGAAGAAGAAGTCCTTCACATCATCCATCGTAGCCTCTTCGATGTGCCGGATCTCCTTCCCGATAGTAGCCCATTGATATGGATGCTTTTGATATGCCAGGGGCCGCAGCTTGAGCCAGACATCGCCGTATGGCTGGTTCAGGTATCGTTGCTTGAATTCCTCTATGACGACCTTTCGTTGCACCTCAAGCACATTCGGATCGAACGACAGGCCTAACATCCTGTCCGACTCCAGCCAGAAGGCAGTTTCGATGTTCGGCGCCGGTACTGTCAGATAATAGTTTGTAATGTCTGTACTTGTAAACGCGTTGTTCTCGCCGCCAACCTTTTGCAACGGCTCATCGTAACTCGGGATATTTCTTGAGCCGCCAAACATCAGATGTTCGAACAAATGAGCGAATCCTGTTTTTTCGGGATGTTCGTCACGCGAACCAACATCGTACAGCACGTTCACTACGGCAATCTGCACAGTTGGGTCCTCGTGAACGATCACTCGCAACCCGTTCTCCAATGTGAACTCTTTGAATTGAATCATGGCATGCAAATTACATGAGATTTTCGACAATCTCTTACCTTTCAGTATCTTCGAGCCGGGCCGGACAGCTCACTTTTCCCGCCGGGCAACTCGCATCTCATATGATCTTCAAGCGAAAGCGATATTCAGACACCGTTCTCAAGGAGCTTTACATCGCGCTACTCAGGCCGCGCATGATCGAGGAAAAAATGCTGATCCTTCTCCGGCAGAGCAAGATCAGCAAATGGTTCAGCGGCATCGGACAAGAAGCCGTCGCCGTGGGGCTAACGCTTGCACTCGACGAGGATGAATATATCCTTCCTATGCACCGAAACCTGGGTGTGTTCACCACGCGGAAGGTTCCATTAGCAAAGCTTTTCGCCCAGTGGCAGGGAACACTTGAGGGATATACCAAGGGCCGGGACCGTTCATTCCATTTCGGCACCAACGAGCATCACATCGTGGGAATGATTTCACACCTCGGCCCGCAAAACGGCGTCGCCGATGGCATCGCATTAGCTAGTAACCTGCGAGGAGAAATGAAAGTGACCGCCGTATTCAACGGTGACGGGGGTACAAGTGAAGGGGATTTTCATGAGGCGTTGAATGTAGCTGCCGTCTGGGATCTGCCCGTTCTCTTCATCGTAGAACATAACGGCTACGGATTGTCGACGCCGAGTGAGGAGCAGTTCCGGTGCAAGAGCTTTGCAGACAAGGGTATCGGCTACGGTATAGAGGCTCTGAGTATTGATGGCAATAATGTACTCGAAGTATATGACACTGTGAGGCGCCTGGCTACCAGCATTCGCAAGAAACCACGCCCCGTGCTAATTGAATGTCGCACCTTCCGGATGCGTGGACACGAAGAAGCATCTGGGATCAGGTACGTCCCGAAGGAACTAATCGACGAGTGGGCGAAAAAGGATCCACTCGAGAACTTCGAGCGTTACCTGATCGACGAAGAGATCGTAGACCATGCCTTTGTCGCTGACGCAAGGAAGCAAACCAAAAACGAAATTGATGAAGCCCTGACAATCGCCTTCCGCGAGACCCATCCGGTACCCGATGCCGAAACAGAGCTGAATGACCTGTATGCACCTGCAGTAATTACACCAGTCGAGCCCGCATCTGACAGCGTCTCGGAGAGACGATTCATCGACGCCATCAGTGATGGCCTGCGGCAGAGCATGGAACGCTTTGACAACCTCGTCCTGATGGGCCAGGATATCGCGGAATACGGAGGCGTGTTCAAGATCACGGAAGGATTTGTCAAGCAGTTCGGGAAACAACGGGTGCGCAATACGCCGTTATGTGAGGCAGCGATCGTCGGTGCCGGACTGGGCCTGTCGATCAAAGGAATGAAGTCAATGGTTGAAATGCAGTTCGCCGACTTCGTCACGGAAGGATTTAACCAGATCGTGAATAATCTCGCCAAAACTCACTGGCGTTGGGCACAGCCCGTCGATGTCGTGGTGCGGATGCCAACAGGCGCTGGTACCGCCGCGGGCCCGTTCCACTCACAAAGCAACGAAGCCTGGTTCTTTCATACACCCGGACTGAAGATCGTGTATCCGTCCAATCCGTACGATGCCAAGGGATTGCTTTGCGCAGCATTTGAGGATCCCAATCCCTACATGTACTTCGAGCACAAATTCCTCTATCGTTCAATCTCGGAATCCATTCCCGACGATTACTACACAGTTGAGATC
The DNA here is from genome assembly GCA_964438975.1 of uncultured Roseivirgaceae bacterium. GTDB lineage: Bacteria > Bacteroidota > Bacteroidia > Cytophagales > Cyclobacteriaceae > Chryseosolibacter. The sequence goes on from CAYTMU010000052.1 coordinate 2,461, forward strand.
GGAAAGGCGCGGGTGGTACAGGAAGGCTCCGACCTGTCCATTATCACCTACGGCATGGGCGTCCACTGGGCACGGGAGACCACTTCTGCAATGCAGGGCATCAGCGTAGAGATCATCGACCTCCGAACACTCCTTCCGTGGGATCAACACACAGTTGCCACATCTATTCGCAAAACCAGTCGCGTCCTCGTTCTTCACGAAGACACCTTAACCGGGGGGATAGGCGCAGAAATCGCGGCGTGGATCAGCGAACATCTTTTCCACTACCTCGACGCCCCCGTCAAACGCATCGCCAGCCTTGACACACCAGTACCATTCGCCCCAACCCTTGAGCAGAATTTCCTGCCCAAAGAGCGACTGTGCGGAGCGGTTGAGAGCTTGGTGCGGTGGTGAGTGGTGAGTAAGTTCGTGCGGCTTCATGGTTTTGCTCTTTGAGCCGGGGTCTGTGATGTTTCTTTGCAGTCTCACGCCTCCCGAACCTACCAGCTAGGATCGAAGTACAACATCCTGAAGCAGCAGGCACTCACTCACCACTCACTATTCACCTTTTCCGATTTTTCCCTATCTTAGCCTGTTTCTTAACGTATTTTTCCCTCGCGACGGACGTTATACATCCACATGAAGTTCAAGGCGGTCAGGCTTTTTGGCGTCGGCATCATCGTGCTCTTGCTCGGGGTACCTGCTATTGCCCAGAACACCAAAGGCGACCGCCCAGCCGCCACACCGCGTGAGTCCCGTTTCAAGACTCCGAAGAAGGCAAAACAAGCCAAACCAACGTCACGTCGCGCTAAACGTAAAGGTGATCGGCCGGGCCGCGCAGTACTTCCGCAACCACCTCCAACCCAACGGCGAGAGACGGCCGGCAGGCCGATCCGGCCCAATATTTCCGGTTCTCCATCTCCCGGCAAGTCAGATCGCGCCTGGAAAGGTGACCTGACTGGACGGCGGATTGCCCCCCGCCAGTCGACGCGTAGAGCGAAGAATGTCTATCCACAGCCTCCTAACACTAACTATTCGTCCTCGAAAAGCGTCCGCCAGATGATGCGGGAGAACCGCAATCCGAATGTCCGCCGCGTGCGGAAGATGCAAGGGCAATCACACGAACCTCGCGTAGGCAGGCCGATCAAGCCAACATTTCACAAGACCCGGCCTCAGCACAGCGAGCGAGCATGGCGAGGCGACATCACCGGCCGTCGAATCCGGGCGGGATCCTCCGATCGTCTGAGACCTCCCCCAGGAGAAAGTACAAGAACGATCATGGGCAGCCAGCCACCACGAAAGAGAGGAGCAGCTGTCGTCCCTCCTCGCACCGGCGGGCGAGCGAGCTATCTTTCTCAGGGGCAGAATTTCTTCACTAATATCGGCTCCCGACGGTCGGCGCGCAGTCGTAACCAAACAGCCCTCTACCAATTAAACCGCCATTACCAGCAACGCGGGCCGGGAAAAGCCAGCGGACAGATCATGCCACGGTCAGCGTCAGCATCGTATATGTCCCGCCGCAGCACCAACGTCTGGGCACATTTTCCAAGATCCAAACGCAAGGGAGAACGGGCCTTTACCCGGGACCTTGCTGGTAAACGACTGAGAACAAGGAATTACGAAACACCCCGGCCACCGTTATTAAACCCAACCCTGCAATCCCGGCGCGCCCAGGGTGAGCGCCCCTACAAGGGACCAGCAGCAGGCAGTCATTCCTCGCGAACGCAGAGTGGTCGTGCCTGGTTAGGAGATATTGCTCATCGGGCAATCCGCGGCGGGTTCAGGTCAAAGAAGGGGGAACCCCGTCCTGGAGTTCCGGTATTCGGTCGAGGACCGAGCGTGGAAGACAGAAAAGCGGGTCGATTCCAGGGCAATATGCGCGGCGGCAGACGCGCGCTGGATGACCAGGGAGAGGGGTACTCAGGAAACATTCGTTTTGAGCGACAGCGGAAGGGCGGTGGCTCAGTCAGTCAGGGGTGGAACAACAAAGGACTGCCGATCCGGGGAAGAGTGCCCGGCAGAGGAGCGGACCGAATTGACTATTCGGGAAACATCAAAGCGGGCCAGCGCCATCCCCGTGAACAAGGTGAAGAATATACTGGTAACATCCGGCGGGGAAAACGCGCTTTCAAAGATCAGGGAGAGGAGTATTCTGGAAACATTCCGATCTGGAGAAAGGTATTTCAAGACCAAGGTGAACAGTACACCGGAAATATCAAATTCCGGAAACCTGCCAAAGGCGGAGGTAGCCTCAGTGGGAAACACTGGAGCAACAACCATACACCTATCCAGGTGCGGACTCCCCGGGGTCGCGGCGCCGGTATGGTCGGATACCAGGGCAATATCAAAGCGCGGAGAAAGGAGTTCAACGACCAGGGCGAAGGATACACTGGTAACATACCCGCCCGCCGCCGGGCATTCTCAGAGCAGGGAGAGGAGTATGCAGGGAACATCAGACAACGCAGGACTTTTCAGGATCAAGGTGAGGAGTACTCCGGAAACATCCGGGCACAGCGACCATTCAAGGGAGGCGGTAGTGTAAGTGGTCGTCTTTGGAATAATCGCGAACGAGCGATCGAAGGGAAAGCATACGAGCGACAAACACCGATCAGCCGATATTCGGGCAACATGAAGGCACGTCGGCCCGACAAAGGGGGTGGCAGCGTGAGTGGTAGGACCTGGAATAATGAAGAAACCCCAATTGAAGGAAGGGAGTACGATGACGTAACAAAACTCAGCAGATACTCAGGCCAGACGAAAGTTTCCCGGAGCCGCTACGGCAAGAGCCCAAGTGCATCCGACGATGCCATTCCCGTTGTGAAGGCCAGCGGGGAAACGCGTCAAGCGAGTAATTACTCATCCGGCGCGCGGCGTAACTGGGATTACATCCGAAACCCGAGTAGTGCAGACGACGCGCAGAAGACACGCGAGCCGGGTCGTGCTTTCGCCCGGGCCGGGGAGTTCCAGGGTAATATCAAGATCCGGAAATTCGACCTCTTTAAGAGCAGCGATCTCCATCCAGACGCTCAGTTTGTCAAAACCAATAAGAACAACGTCCCTGAAGAAAAGGACATGCTGACGAACTTTAGGCTCTGGTGGGCGCGTTTGTTCAGAAAAGCTGAAACCCAGCCGAGTCACTTAAAAGAGAACGATAAGGATCGCAAGCCGCGCTACGACAAAGGAGAAGAAGGATTGTGGTATGATTGATCTTTGCGGACTGGCTGAAGATGTATTGAAAGAAACAATGAACTGGACAACACTGACAGACTCCCAGCAACTGGACGAAATCCTTGCGGAATCGCAAAAACGCCCCATCTTAATATTCAAACACAGCACCCGTTGCGGAATCAGCCGAACAGCACTCGACCGATTGGAGCGAAAATGGGACAACGCTGCTGTCGGAGAGGTTGGCCGGTATTTTCTAGACCTCCTGAGTTTCCGCGATGTATCAAATCGCATTGCCGATATCTTTCAGGTAGAACACCAATCGCCTCAGGTGCTCGTTATTTCAGAGGGGCGATCGGTACTGGACCTGTCACATCTGGATATCGAATTTGACCGGATTAAGGCCGTGCTTCCCTCAAAAAGGTGAAATGCAAGGCTATAGTTTTGGGAAAGAAATCTTGGGGTTGGTATGAGATTGGAGTATATTTTGGAAAAATCATCTCTTTTTTGATCAGAAAGTCGCATATCGCATGATTCGCCGGGGTTTCCTATCCATTTCGATCGTCTGCGCGCTGGTGTTGACAGCCATGGGACAAACCCAGGACAGCTACGATTATCAGTCCGAGTTCACGTGGGGGATCAACAAGAACACATACGGCGGACTCATCGGTGGATTCATGTTCAAGAAGGCTCGCAAACTCAGTGATCGTGTCCTGGAAACCTATGGGCTCGAGATCATGAACGTCAAACATCCCCTTGAGCACCGTCATCACTCACAAGTGACTGGCAACTTCTTCATTTACGGCAAGAGTAATTACCTCTACGCCCTTCGCTTCCAATATGGACGCGACATGATCCTGTTTAGAAAAGCACCCCAGCAGGGCGTGGAGATCAAGGCTGTTTTCGCTGTCGGTCCATCGCTCGGAGTCGTGGCACCGTATTACGTCGAAACCGGTGCCGATGCGGGCGGGCGTGTGACTATCCGCAGACCGTACAACCAGAACATCGGAGCTGAAGAGATCTACGGGCCGGGCAGACTATTCGAAGGCCTTGGCGAATCGAAACTGGTTCTCGGTGCCAATGCCAAGGCAGCGTTGAACTTCGAACTCGGCACGATCAAGAGTCAAGTAACCGGTTTCGAAGCCGGCTTCCTTTTAGATGGGTATACCCAGAGGATAGAGCTGATACCGACTGCAAAGAACTATTCTGTGTTTCCGGTACTTTTCTTCACCCTCTTCTACGGAGGACGCAAGTAATCTCATTTCACCAGAAAGCCCAGTATCAAACCGCCGAGGATTATTAACGGAGAAGGCACCCGCGTGAACACCAGCAGGGCAAATGTTGATATGGTCACGGCAAAATTCAGAAACGTATTCTCGAGCGGCTGAAAGAGAATTATCGCCGAAGTCGCCACAAGACCCGCTGCCGCAGCCGTGATACCCTCAAGTGACGCACGCACGGGTCGATACCTCTTCAGGCTATCCCAGAATCGAATGACAAAGAATATCAGAAACGTGCCGGGCAGAAATATCCCGATTGCCGAGGTCAGCGCTCCGAGTATCTCGCCGCCAACCCCATAGCTGCGCGCCGAAAGAGCACCGATATAGGCACTGAAGGAAAACGAGGGCCCTGGTAACGCCTGAGCTACCGCATACCCCGAGAGAAACTCATCATGCGATATCGGCGTGTGATAGGGTTTTGGAGAGTACCGCTGTTTGAGCTTACTTCTCAATGCTCCGACTTTGCTTTGGTCTTCCTCCGACACCTCAACGAATTCCGTATATAGCAATGGTGCAAGTACTTGTCCACCGCCGAATACCAGGCTGCCGTTTCGATAGAAATTTTCAAAAAGCTTTACCGGCAATGCTTTCGTCAACCCGCCAAGTGCGGCCGCAACGACCAGCACCCCGGCCCAGAGCAACAAGTTTGCCCAGTTCACCTTGAATCGTTGCTTTTCCTCCTTGGGTTGTGACCGGTATTTCAACGCGGTGACTAGTCCCGCGCCAATAATGATAACAGGGTAGATGTATGGCGTTTGAATGTAGTATGACACAACCGCGGCGACGATCATCAGGCCAATGCCAGTCTTCGTGTTCACCGTTTTCAAACTGATCACGTATGCACCATAACTGACAAAGCCGACGGCCATCGGCTGAATGTAGCGCGTAAACTCGATCGACCAGTTCCGGTCCTGGATGATACTCATACAGAGAGCCGCTGCCGTCATGAACAAGACAGCTGGCAGGATCCAAACGAGCAATGTGAGATACGCGAGATTTGGCCCCCCAATTCTAAAGCCGACTGAGATCAAAGTTTGGGTAGATGCCGGACCCGGCAGTATCTGACAGAGTGAGTTGATCTCCATCAGTTCTGCCTCCGTCAGATAAGCTCGTTTGGTAACAAGTATCTTGTGAAAGTGTGCGAGATGCGCTTGCGGACCACCAAAAGTCGTCAATGCGAGGATCATCACATCGCGCAAAAAAATGTAATATCGGACGCGTTGAACCAATTAGCGTGTGACGTTACGTGCAGTATCTCTTTCCCGCGGGCGTGAAGCCGGACACCCCGCGACTTGCCGATGTAACACGGCTGAAAGAATGCTAAAAATTAAACAAAAAAAACGAATCGGCGGCGCTATAAAACGAGAGAGACGCGACAAGCGCGTCTCCTGAAATTCACTGTGAAGATGTTTAATTAAGTATTCCGCAATAGTCGTAGGTCTGGTCAATATTGATAAACACGTCCTGACGAGCTTTTAAGAACCACTGCTCGAGAATTCTCGCCTTCTTTTCGTTCAGCGTCGCGACTTGAATGCGGTGGTAGTCCTCCCTCAGCGACGCCTGATGTGGTGGTATTCTGGATTTGTAATAAAGTATCCGGACTGCATCCTTTCCATCATCCGTGCGATACTCGATGGGCTTCGAAATGCTGCCGATCTTCATCGAATCAATACGGAAAAACACACCAGGATCGAGTTCGTCAACCGTCAAGCGCGTCCCCCCGTCGGGATCCGAAAAGTAACCCCCGTTACCCTTCGTCACAATATCATCCGAATATTCCTTTGCAGCAGCTTCAAACTTGATGCTGTCTTTCACGATACGAGTGCGCAAGCTATCCAGGAAACGAGAAGCACGTGCAAGATCTTCACTGGAAGGTTTAGGTGAAATGAGAATATGGCGAGAGTTGTACTCATTACCACGACGGTCGATGAGTTGCATGACATGCACGCCGAAAGGCGAATCAAATGGCATCGAGATATCACCTGGTTTCAGACGAAAAGCAACTGCTTCATATTCAGGTACCATTCGCCCACGTCCAACCCAGTTCATCTCACCATTGTTGGAAAGCACGCTGGGATCATCGGAATAGCGTCTTGCCAGCTCTCCGAAATTCTCCCCTGCGAGAATACGTGTCCTGATATCAAGCAACTGATTGCGGACATCGGCTTTCTGCTGTGCGCTAACCTCAGCGACCTTAACAATCTGAGCTACCTCGACGGAGGCTGAGAAATAGGGAAGGGAATCCTTCGGAATGCGATTGAAGAACCGCTTCACTTCTGCGGGCGTAACCGAGATTTCAGAGGTTATCTCGTCCTCCATTTTCTGAACGATCATCTGCTCACGAACCTGATCGCGCAGTTCGGACCGGATTTGCTCCAATGTCTTGCCGTAAAGATCCTCAAGTTCGACAGCCGTTCTTCCGGACTGCGCGAGAATCATATCCATCCTGCGCTGGGTGTTTTGATCAACATCGACATCCAGCACCACCACTGAATCTATCTCAGCTTTCGCAAGCATCAGTTTGTTGCGTGTAACCAACGACAAAATCTCACAGCGCGCTTGTTGTGATGGCGCATTGCCATTTATGAGGAAGTCCTGATACATGCGATCGACCTCCGATTTCAGGACGATATAATTATCTACTTTGGCGATGACCTCATCGACAACGAAGCCACTTTTTGCGTCTTGAGCAGATGATGGGACCGCTGCTATGAGAGCAAGTCCAAATGCGAGCGCCAGCACCAACGCTGTCTTGTTATTGTGCAAGGATTTCAAATTCCCTTTGTTCAAGTGCTTTTTCATAAACTTCGTCTTCGAGTTTCTTAGCCAGTTCGACCTTTCGCTTGTTGAGTATAATATTCTTGATCTCATCGGTGACAAACTCAAGCGGCGAGACATTATCGGAGATCCGGTATTCGTCAACCTTCAGGAAATACAAGTTACTTTCATCCTCGGTCTCGTAATATGGATTTGTCTTCAAGAACTGGATCTTGTTGGGAATCTCCGTAAGAGGGGAGTTCCGCACCAGGTCGTCGAATACTATCCACGTCGAATCCGATAAGTGATAAGCAACCGAAAAACTCAAACAGTAAGACTTCAGGTCCTGCCGATCCGCCTCATTTTTTGAGGACATCCATTCCCTCAACCTGTCCGTCCTTGGCGCGTTCTTCGGTACCTTCACGAAAGTCGCTCTGACAATATTCTGTTTCAGAATGAAATTATCAATATTATTCTCATAATACTGCTTGATCTCGTTTGCGTCAAACACCGTGTCAAGGTTCTGGCGGATATAGTACGACTGATATTCATAGGCGATCAGACTATACCGATAATCAAGGATCTTCCGCTCCACTTCTGCCTCGTTGATATTGATCTTCCTCGCTGCCTCCTGGATCAATAACTCCTTGCGAACCCAGTTCTCCACATAGGCCTCAACACGCGCCGCACTATCCTCCTTAGACGTCCCGTGAGCTGCTATTCCTGACAGCTCATCGCGATACAAGTAGGTGTTATTGACCCGTGCAACCACCTCGCGATTGTCCAGCCCACCGAACCGCTTTTGCTTCATCCGGATGAAATCACATCCGCCAAGAATGGCGAAAACCAGAAAAAAAATTGCGAGTCGCGCCATTACTGCTTGGCCTTTGAATCTATCAACTGTGCAAAAGCGCGCTTTTTTGCCCGCTTCGCCACTTTCACCGCAAATTTACGTCTAAGTTCCCGGATCCACGCATCCTCCAAAAATGTTTGATAGTCCGATATGACAGATGCGCGGGCTTCCGCGAAAGTTTGAGGCCCGGGCGGCAACATTCGGTCGATCACCACAAGGGAATGAGTACCGGCATTTTCGACGAGATAAGTCCCTGGCGACCAGGTTATCTTTGAGAGGATCGTGCGGTCGTTTTGCTCGAAAGTGCCCGAATCGAGGCGGATTCGGTTCCTTGAAACGAAATCCCGCACCTCGCGCTCATCCGTGGTTAACAAGTCCATCAGCCCCTCAATCCCCGCCTTCGAATCAGCCTGGTATATTCTTCCAAGCATGCGTTCACCTGCCTGGTACTTTCCGGAATTGGAAGCAAAGAATGCCCGTTGGCCTACGCTGTCTTCCATCGCGCGATTCCAGACCTCGTACTCCATGATCTCAAACAGAAGTATTCCTTCATAGTATTCCTTCACGAGCCACCTGTATTCTGGAGACGATTGTATTACCCGCTCCTCTAACAGACTTGTCTGAACCTGATCAGTGTATTGTTCGAGAAGTTTTTCGAGTCGTTGCCGTGCAGGCGATCCGTCAGTTACACCACCATTCTTGCGCACGTAGGCCAGGAAATCATTCACGCGATAATGTCGACCGCCCATTGAGAACAATACGGAGTCAGAGCGATACTGGTCCTGAAGAACTGCGTCAGCGTTAGCGAGCACAGAAGCAACTATTCCCGGGTGATCACGATATCCGAATTCTTTCCGCATACGGGCGCGCAGTGCAGTACTCGATATCCTTACGCGTTCATCACGACTTACCCGTTGGGTGAGTGAGGGCTTCAACTGCGAGAATGGCGGCAGCGGTATCTTTGATTCCAGTTTCAGAATATGCCATCCAAACTGAGTGTGTACCGGATCGGAAATATCACCCACATTTTGAAGCGCAAAAGCGGCGTCCTGGAAAGCAGGCACAGAGGCCATCGCGCCTACGCCGAATGGACGAAGCTTTCCACCTGTCTCTCGAGTGTTGAGGTCTTCTGAGGATTCAGAACACAGTTCCTCCCAGTTCATTCCTTTTTGCAGTCTGTCATAGACATCAAATATCCTGTCACGCGCACTGTCATCTGCCTCCCCTTGTGTCCGAATCATGATATGCGACACTTCCACTTCCCCGCGCGCGGGCTGACGACCGAGAACCTTCACAATGTGATAGCCAAACTGTGTGCGGACGGGTTCACTGATACTGCCCACACGGGTGAGATAGGCAGCTTGCTCAAACGGAAATACCATTTGCATCGCTGTAAAGAAGCCAAGATTTCCACGACTGACTTTCGCACCTGGCTCTTCCGAGTACGTTGCGGCCAGCGTCCCGAAGTCCTCTCCATTGATCGCTTTTTTACGGACCTCTGATATTTTTTGAAACGCCGCCAGGGTGTCACCCGGGGACGCGTCCGCATCCAGTCGCACCAGAATGTGCGACGCATTCACTTCCTCTCGGAGCCGGTCGTACGTTAACAAAACCAGGCTGTCGACTACCTTCGCATCAGGCATGTAGGGCTTCAGTAATTCCTGGCGATAGGTCTCGTATTCCTTTCGGAACGCGGTGGTTGTGTCCATACCACGCGACAATGCTTCTTCGACCTTTAGTTTATAGTTAACAAACAGATTGAAGTATTCTTCGATCTTCTCGTGGGTGAAATCCTCGGGTTTATGCTGATGATTCTTGCGGTAGAGATAGACAAATTCTTCTGTAGTGACAGGCTTTTTACTGAGATGGAACAGAACTTCCGTTTTCCCTTCAGTTCTTGATTGTGCTGATGCTCCTGAAATCAGGCAAGCTAGAAGAAAGGAAGCTGCAAGCTTTCTTATACGCATCATCCGACGAGTTTGTTAGTGAGAAATATTCTTGACCAGCCGGCAGACGTTTTTACCATTTCGATGTTCGTATTCGATCTTATCCATTATCGATTTCACCAGGCGGATGCCCAGCCCACCTTTTCTTTTCTCGTGCACCAGATTTCCGAGTTCTGGTTCGGAGAACTGGTTTATATCAAACGTACTGCCATCATCAATTATTTCAAATATCACCGGACCTCCCTTTTTCAGCTTGATGTGGATCTCGAAGAGTTCTTCCGGATTACACTGATGGGAGTGAATCATCAGGTTAGAACACATCTCATCCAATGCAAGAACGATCTCGCTGATCTGAAGATCAGATACACCGTGATCCTTCAGTGCGCCGCGAACAAAATCTCTGACGCCTTTCAGGTTCTCGATGTTACAACCGACTTTCTGCCTATAATTCATTGACCGTACGCTTTGCCTCAGCCTTATCGCTTACAATATCCAACAACCTGTCCAATCCCAGTATCTCGAATGTGTTCGCCACTTTGTCGCTCATGCCGAAGAGGACCATCTTGATGTTCTGATCTTTGAACTCTTCGATGTACGACATAAAAACACCAAGGCCGGCAGAGGAGATATATTCGAGAGAATGGCAATCGATCAGGATTTTTGTGAATCCTTCCCCCACACTCTTGGCAATCGCCAAATCAAGCTCAATGGAAGAACTGGCATCGATTTCCCCGATAAGGACAATAACATCGACCCCGTCTTCCTGAAGTCTCTTAATGTGGATCATGTTTTTAACGTTTTTATATTTCTAAAGTTTGGTTTCGGGGTCTATTTTCAGCTTTTATAAACTTCCTGGAACTTTTCGGAGAATTTGACAATCAGCGTCGTATAATCATCATTGATATTGCTGGTTTCCGAGAACTCGTACAGTCGCTTGATCAGATGTTCCTGGATCTCCCTTGGCGAATGCTGCTTCACCTCCAGAACCACGTCGCGCAAACGCTCATAACCAAATTCCTCCCCCTTCGAGTTCTTCGCCTCCGTGACACCGTCGGTATAAAGCACCAGAACATCTCCTGGCCCATACGCTATTTCATTAGATTCGATGTAGTCGCGGTAATTCTGGTTTTTCACCATTCCAAGGGCGATTCCCTTGTCCTTCAGGTAGACCGCCTGATCGCTGGCTGCATCGTAGTACAACAGCGGGCAATGTCCGGCCCGGGCGTAATGGATTTTTCTGGTCCGGCGGTCAACGATGAAAAATGCGGAGGAGATGAACGAGCCCCGCTCGAGACAGTACACCAAGGCCTGATTGGCCCTTATCATGAACTCGTCTGGTTGAATGCAGCTCTGTGCAAGGCTGTGAAAAATTCCTTTCATCTGAGACATATGAAACGCCGCAGTAGTTCCTTTGCCGGACACGTCAGCGATGATGAGCGCCACTTGATGCTCGCTTGTACGCAAGGTGTCGTAATAGTCGCCACCCACCTCGTCGGCTGACTCGGAGAACGCGGATATCTCAAAATCCGTATCGTGCTCAAGAACGGTTGGCAGAAGACTTTTCTGAACGGTCTTGGCGATTTTGAGTTCCTCCTTGTAACGCTCATTCTGTAGAGCTTCCTCCATCAGGCGGAAGTTTTCGATCGAAATACCCGCTTGATTCGAGAACGTCGCGACTATTTTTGTCATCTCGCGGTTGAATCCATCCGGCAACTCCTTCAGGAGTGCGAGCGTTCCGATATTTTCGCCCTTTACATTGATCGGAAAAGCGAGTATCGATCGGAAACGCGATCCTTTCAAAGTCGCCAAATGCTTCGACAGGTTTTTCGTTTTGTCGCTCCCCTGGTCGAGCACGCCTTTGACATTCCTCATCCGCAGATGGGCAACGATCTCCTGCGATTCCTCTTCGCTGATCTTGTAGGTAAACATTTTTGCGCCCGGATTGTGCGCCTTCACTTCCAGCCACGCAGCATCAGCGAAGACAGTGCTCACAGATGTCTCCAGAAGAATATTGTAAACGCTGTCTTCATTCTGTTCCGTCTGGATCGACTGACTTATTCGTTGGAAGTTCACAACCTCCTCGAGCTTCTGCTCAAAAACAGACGTGGTCGGCAGATTGAACAATATGACGAGAAAGGAGAAGATGCTATAGACCATCACGAACGTCATCAGCGAAAGAATGAATACGTGAAACCGGTAGTTGGTGAACTCGACATGCCTGACAGACAACACCTCGGACAAAGCACTGGTAGTGAAGAAGATGTACAACAGGTAGAACACCGTCAACAACAGCAGAAGCAAGCTAGTCCACTTCTGACGGAAGTTGAGAAATGCGACCCACTTCATGTTGGCTGAAAGAACCAACCCGATCACCACGAAAAACGTCAGCATTGTCCAGAACACGCTTTCGACGAACGGGAAATCAAAAGCATTGTATAACAGCGACAACAACAATGACCACTCAAACAGGTTCCACAGCCGCATGAGCCATTTGGATTTCTGATACAGGATCAATCGCCTCCACGCGGTAAAGGCCATCGTGAGAAAACCGATCATCAGACCGAGGTTGATCAGGTACATCAGATCGATGAAGATCACATCAGTTGTCAGGCGCGTCGATCCCAGGAGATACTCGATCAGTTTCAACCCAAGTGACACGATGGTCGCCACAAGACCTGTAGCAAATACACGCCACAACAAGTCCACGAAATTCAGACTGTCATCGCGGTCATACCTCAGCTTATAGTAATAGTAAAGTGATAGGATGAACAGATTCAGCGCAACATTCGGCACCCAGGAGGGCATGCCAGCACGGATGTTGTTACCCGATGTAAAAACGATATAAATATCGGAACAAACGAGCGCAAGCCAGGTGACAGCACCAAGACTGAACAGCAGCCTGATAATCGCTTTCGTGCGCATGAAGAGTCAGAAACGCCGGTTCGGGTGAAAAAATAGGCCAATCGACAAGATTGGCCCTGCAATAATAGGAATAAATCACCAAGTTTCAGGGGCTGGCGCGAGACCTGTTACCTACTTCCGGGTGTAATTGGGCGCCTCCCGGGTGATCATCACATCGTGCGGATGGTTCTCAACCACTCCAGCTGACGTGATCTGGACGAATCGCGCCTCCTTCAATTTTTCGATGTTCATTGCACCGCAGTAGCCCATCCCTGCACGAAGGCCACCGACCAGCTGATAAAGGACTTCCGCCACCAGACCCTTAAAGGGAACGCGGCCTGAAATACCTTCGGGAACGAGTTTCTTAACATCGTCTTCCACATCCTGAAAGTAGCGGTCCTTCGAACCGTCTTCCATGGCTTCAATAGATCCCATCCCGCGATAGGACTTGAATTTTCGCCCCTCATATATGATCATTTCGCCCGGCGCCTCTTCAGTGCCCGCGAGGAGTGACCCGATCATAATGCTATCGGCCCCTGCGGCAACTGCTTTCACAATATCCCCTGAGAACCGGATCCCTCCATCGGCGATCACAGGAACACCGGATCCTTTTAAAGCCCTGGCGGACTCGTAAACAGCCGAAAGCTGCGGCAAGCCAACACCAGCCACAACACGGGTGGTGCAGATGCTGCCCGGACCAACGCCCACCTTCACGGCGTCAGCGCCAGCCTTCGCAAGCGCTTTGCTTCCCTCGGCAGTGGCAACATTCCCAACGATCAGGTCAAGTTCCGGATACTTCTTTTTAACACGCTTCGCGGTGTCAATGACCCCTTTCGAGTGCCCGTGAGCTGTGTCGATGCTGATAACGTCGACTCCCGCTGTCTTCAGCGCTTCGATCCGGTCGAGAATATCAGGAGTTACGCCTACCGCAGCTCCTACGCGCAGGCGGCCGAAAGCATCCTGACATGCGTTGGGCTTATTTTTCTTCTTCTGAATATCCTTGTAAGTGACAAGTCCCACGAGCTTACCCTTGCGGTTCACCACCGGAAGTTTTTCAATCCGGTATTTCTTAAGAATATCTTCCGCTTTGTCGAGAGTTATACCTTCCGGCGCTGTGACCAGATTTTCGTGCGTCATGATCTTCTCGACCGACACCTTCATATCTCTCTGGAACCGGAGATCGCGATTCGTTATGATGCCAACCAGCTTACCTTCCGAGTCAAGGATAGGAATACCTCCGATTTTCAGCTCCCGCATAATGTTCTCCGCCTGCTGAACAGTTGCATCCACGCTTAACGTGATCGGATCGCGAATCAACCCGCTCTGTGAGCGCTTCACCTTGCGTACCTCCTCGGCCTGTTGCTCGATCTTCATATTCTTGTGAATGAATCCGAGACCTCCTTCCAGCGCAATGCTGATCGCAAGCTCGGATTCGGTTACGGTATCCATAGCTGCGGATACAATAGGAATATTCAGGTGGATGTTCTTTGTCAGATTCGTTCCCGTGTCGGCTTCGCGAGGAAGTATTTCAGAGTAGGCAGGAACAAGAAGCACATCGTCATACGTCAGTGCTTGGAAGAGGAACTTGTTTTTGTCGGCGGGCATAGCAAATAATTTACGATCCATTATTTGCCGGGCAAAGGTATACTTATTTTTTTGATTTAACCAGCGACCATCATCACCTTCTCTCCAAAAAATTGATCGCTCGCCGCCGGTCTGGAAACCGTTCGGACTTTCGGGAAGGAAGGTTATTTTTGTTCTTCAAATACCCCATATATGCGAAGATCTTTTCTCTCCTCCCTGATGGCACTATGCCTTTCCACAACAATAGCACAAGTGCAGACAGGGAAAGCATCATTCTACGCTGACAGGTTTGAAGGAAAGCCCACGGCAAGCGGTCAGAAGTATCATCACACCAAACTTACCGCCGCTCACAAGACACTGCCATTTGGCACGCGCGTGCTGGTCACAAATCTCGCAAACAACCAATCAGTCGAAGTCACCGTTAACGACCGCGGTCCATACGTAGAGAACAGGGTGATCGACTTGTCGAAATCGGCGGCGGAAAAGCTCGGGTTCGTAAATCAAGGGCTCGCGGATGTTCGCATTGAAGTGGTCGATGCCGGCGACGGAAAGAAAAGTGATCCCATTAAGACGGTCGACCACGTCCTGGTAGAGGATAAGGAGCTATACAGTTTTGATATCTCGCAACTCAGTGCCAAAGGATACGGTGTGCAAATTGGAACCTACCAGGAACTTGTGAACCTGATGAGGCTCTCCAACAACCTCAAGAACTCCTACAAGAAGCAAATGACGGTGCATGTCAAGGTACTGAACGGCATCAAGTATTACGGACTGATCCTCGGCCGGTTCCCAACACGGGTAAAAGCTGAACTGTTCAGGGAGGACCTTCAAAAGACCTTTCCGGATGCATTTGTTGTTGAATACGAGCGTCTGTAAAGTAGGAGAAGCACCTGGCAATGGAGTATCTGGGGTATGTAGCATCTGTCGCGATCGGGATCATCCTGGGTTTGTTGGGGGGCGGCGGGTCAATCCTCGCCATTCCCATTCTGGTGTATCTCTTTCACGTAGATGCGATCACTGCATCCGCCTATTCTCTGTTTATTGTCGGCGTCACCAGTCTGATCGGCGCTATCCCGAAGTACAAAGACCACCTCGTAAATGTTCAAACAGGTCTGTTATTCGGCCTGCCGTCAATCGTTTCCATCTTTGTGACACGAGGATGGATAATCCCGGCCATTCCGGACGTTATCCTTCAGGTTGGCGACGCGGTTATTACCAAACGACTGATGGTGCTGGGGATCTTCGCTATACTCATGATAACGGCTTCTTTGTCGATGATCAAGGGAAAGCGCGAAGTTCCGCATGACGACCACCGCTGGCGCGTGCCTCTGCTCATTATTCAGGGATTGATCATCGGATTTTTAACCGGGTTGGTCGGTGCCGGCGGCGGATTTCTGATCATTCCCGCATTGGTATGGCTTACGGGCCTTCCTTTCAAGACTGCAGTGGGCACTTCGCTGTTGATAATCTCCATCAACTCGATGCTAGGATTCCTCGGTGACTTCCTCCATACCGAAATGGACTGGAATCTTCTTTTGACCATCACCGCTCTTGCAATATCAGGTATCCTGGTCGGGAACAAATTACACACAAAGATTTCAGCGGAAAGACTGAGAAAAGTGTTCGCCTGGTTTATCCTTGTAGTTGGGATCTTGATTCTGGCGCGGGAGATTTACGCGGCATCAGTATAATTTAACCATCGAACGCACCACATGGGAGTAAAAAGAGTTGCCGTTATCGGTCCGGAGTGCACGGGAAAATCCGAGTTGTCGAAAGTTCTTGCCAGTGATTTCAATGCGACCTGGATACCGGAGTATGCTCGCGAGTATCTCGATAGCCTTTCGCAACCGTATGGTCCCGAGGATCTGCTCAACATCGCGAGAGGCCAGATCGAGCAGGAAGATCGTCTTGCTGCATTTGCGGATCAGGTATTGGTCTGCGATACCAACCTTTACGTGATCAAGGTCTGGAGCAATTTCAAGTATGGGTATTGTGACCCCTGGATCCTCCAACAAATCGCTGAACGATCTTACGACCTGTATCTCCTCACATACATCGATATCCCCTGGGAGTACGATCCACTCCGCGAACACCCCGACCAACGGGAAGAACTGTATGCGATATACCTGCAGGAAATGAAAAATCAGTCCGTCCCTTTTGTCGAGATCAAGGGCACCCGGGAACAGCGCAGAGAGCTGGCTGCGCGAAGTCTCTCCAATTTGCTGACGGAAGGAGACCAGGCACGTCTGTGATCAACGCGAATTCAGGACCAGCTCCTTTAAGCATTTCACCCAGAGCGGATGATCATTGAGGCTTTCCACAAGCTGAACTTTCTCTCCCCCGTTCTCTTCGAAAATCTCCTGGTATTCTTCACCGATCTCGATGATCGTCTCCAGGCAATCTGCCGTAAAAGCCGGGGAGAACACGAGTATCCTTTTCATACCTCGTTTTGCACAGTCTTCCACGACCTTATCCGAGAACGGCCTCAACCACTTGTTGTCGAGACGTGATTGAAAACACACGGTGTAATCCTTTTCCTCGATCCCAAGTCGCGCGGCGATCAGCCGCGTGGTCGCATAACACGTCGCGACGTAACAGAATTTATTCTTCTCGTTTACTTCACGCTCGCAGTTGAAATTACTGCAGGGAGCATTTTCATGGACCTTCTCAACTTGCCGATCAGGAAGGCCGTGATAGGAGAACAGAACGTGATCGTATTCTGACAGGTTGAATGGCTCGCCACGCGCCACCTGCGCATCAATAAACGTCGGATGGTCATAATATTGACTGATATATCGGATCTCGGGAATAACCCACCATTGGCGCGTAACCCGCATAACTTCATCCAGGGCTGACCCTGTTGAAGCTGAGGCATACTGCGGAAACATGGGCAACACGACAATCGAATCGTAGTTTTGCTTGCGCATTTCTTCCAGTACATCCGGGATCGAGGGGTTCTTGTAGCGCATCGCGAGGTGGACAGCGTACTCCCCGTCAAGCGCGTCCTCCAACAAACGACGCACCGCTTCGCTGTAGTACAACAGCGGAGATCCCTGGTCAGTCCATAACTTCTTATAGACCACTGCAGATTTCGGCGCCCGAAACGGTACGATGAAAGCGTTGACCAGCACCTTTCTTCTAAGCCATGGGAGATCAATGACACGCGGATCGTTGAGGAATTGTGTAAGATAGGGCCTCACATCCTTGACTTCCGGGCTGTCGGGAGTACCAAGATTGACTAGCAGAACACCTTTCGTTTTCCTCATGATTTACGGATTAGTCGGCGCGAAATTACACATCCTGTTTCGCCATAACAATAGCAATTGACAGGCGGGAGTTGCACTGACATCAACGGACTATCGGGTGGCGCTGGAACGGTTTTGACTCGTCAAATAGCTTGCGGTAAGTCGCGTGGCGCTTGCTGACATCCGCGCCTACCTGCTCTACCACGTTGATCATCTTCGGATTGAAATCCCCGATCCAGTTCATCTCATAGTGGTCATACCGCCGGTATACTTCCTGTAGAAAGACACGTGACTCTTCGACCATCGCTCCATCTACTCCCTTTCCCTGGTGCTCAGGTACGACGCCGAACAATACGCCAAACGCCTTGCGATTAGTCTTCCGAAACGTGTGCCACAGGAATTTCAATTTCCCGAGCCAGTCGAGTTTACCGTTGACATGTCGGAATATCTGATTTATCTCGGGAAGAGACAGGAAGAATCCGATGGGCTCCTCTTTATAAAACGCAAACCAGACAAGCCGTATATCCATGATGGGCTTCATCTGACGTACGATCAGCTTGGCCTGGGAAAGATTCATCTCGGGAACGTCGCCTCGGTTGGCCCATGCTTTATTGTACACCTTCATCACGTATTCGGGCAGCTGAGCGAGTTCCTCTTTATGTATGTAACGGACATGGTAGTCGGGATCCTTTTTGATCAACTCAGCCTTTCGCTGTAGTTTCGGCGATATCGGGCGCATGACCGGTCTGCTAAATGTGAGTTGATAGAAATACACCTGAAAGCCGTACGCTTCAAAAAAATCCTTGTAGTATGGAAGGTTGTAGTTGCACTGGTAGTTGGGTTCAAACTCAAAGCCTTCGACAAGCAGCCCCCACCAGCGGTCGCGGCTACCGAAATTGATAGGACCGTCCATAGCCTCCATGCCCTTTTCCGAAAGCCACGACCGGCAACGATCGAACAACGCAAAAGCGGCATGTCGGTCATCCACACATTCAAAGAATCCAATGCCGCCTGTCGGCTGGGCGTTGCCCTTGGTAACTACCTTTTGATCGACAAAGGCAGCGACCCGCCCGATCGTTTCCCCGCTGTCCGACTGGAGAATCCATCGGATACACTCCCCTTGACGGAACGTCTTATTTCGCTCCGGATCAAAGACCTTTTCAATATCCTCATCCAGGGGGCGGATCCACTGTGGGACATCTCGGTAGAGCCTCACAGGCAGGTCCAGAAACCTCTTGGCATGTTGTTCTGTGTTAACTTCAACTAGCTTCATGCTCGAGACTCTTCGCAGCGCTCATCTGGCTGCCAATCCTGTTGGGAAGTATGATGTGAAAACGCGTGCCTTCATTTGGCTTGCTGGCTACGCGTATCTGGCCACCTAACTTTTCAACTGCATTCCTAACGATATACAAGCCGATACCGGACCCTTCAGCTTGTTCGGTTGCGCGGTAAAACATTTCGAATATCCGACTCAGATTACCTTCGCTGATGCCTATCCCATTGTCGGTGAAACGGATCTCAGCGCACAGGTGGTCCACATTGATGTCAATCATTATCTCCGAATCGTTCGCATCTGGCCGCCTGTACTTGATGGCGTTTGATATGAGGTTTCGGAAGATCTCTGACACACGCCAGTGGTCGCTAAAGAATTCAATACCGTCGATCCTAACCGATCGCCTGGTTTCCTGCACGCCTTTCAGGTAGTCCAGGTCAGTAAATGTTTGTTCAATGATCTTCTGAAGATCAACACGGCCGATCGTCACGTCCATCTTCAGGTTCTTTGAATGACTCAGGACATCTCCGATAAAGTTATCGAGTGCCAATATCTTCTCGCCGATCAATTCAATATACTGCATAGGGCTGTCTGTATTGCCATCGAGTTTCGATAGATTGACAAGGCCCAGCACCGATGAAAGCGGCGCCCGTAGGTCATGGGAGACTTTGTAGACGAAGTTATCGAGCTCAGCATTGCGCACCTTCAATTCCTCCTCCACTCGCTTTCGATCCGTTATATTGACATACACCCCATAAATGCCGATCGCCTGGTTATCAAAGATCACCGGGACACCGCACAATATAACGTTTAGCAACGCCCCTGATTTATGTCTCCGAATAGACTCCATGCTCACAGCCCGGTTCGAAGTGATCAGGTTATTAAGATCAATGCCCTCACTTCGCAAATTGTCAGGAACGATAAAATCATTCAGGTTCTTCCCTCGTAACTCACCCCGGAGATATCCGAACATCTCCTCAAAGCCCGGATTGATCTCCGTAACCTTTCCTGAGTCGTCCAGCATAACAACCCCCATTGGCAAGTTCTCAAACAACTGCCGGAACATTGTTTCGCTTTTTCTGATCCTTTCTTCGGCACGCTTCTTCTCAGTAATGTCGCGAAAGATAACCTGAACAGCTGGCTTGTTGTTGTAAAGGAAAGGGAATCCCAACGTCTCCACGTCGATGACACGACCATCCAGACGCACAAATTTTTCTTCCACCATGGGAACGGCTTCACCCTCAGATACTTGCTTGATCCGTTCGTAGATTCCAGAATGATAATTCGAATCAACGAAATCCAAAGCGTTAAGTCCGACCAGTTCGCGGGGGCCGCTTGCACCTGTCAGCGCGTGAGCGTGTTTATTGGCGAAGAGAATGGTTCCATTGCGATGAATAACGACCGCGATCGGCAACCGGTCAAGCAACTCTTCGTAACGTTGAGGATTCAGCACAGGTTTGGGTGGCGGGACCGTCACCAATTGACCTATTCCGCGTCGAAGAACTACTCCGTTAGGGCAATGCTGATCTGCATAAGTCATTCTGACAACACGTGTGACCCCTTTCAACTGCACCTTCAACAGGCTTTCGCCAGGCGATGTCTCTTCACTGGCAGGAGAAAGTCCGCCGTCAAAAACGCCGGCTGAATCTCCGACGATAACAGTGTCGATCACTGACGGATCGTTCATCAGTTGCTCAGGCTCCAGACCCAGCACATCTCGTGAAACATCGCTGACAAAATGAAACTTCTTAGTACCGTCCGGATAGAACGCATACTCGAAGATCAATGCCGGTAGGTTCCTGATAAGATCCTGCATGTTCTGGGGGAACGTAAACTGTGATCGTGGGAGGCCTTCGAAAATTAAAGATGCAAGATACTTTGTGGCATGGGAGAAAACAAGATGTCCGAGGTTACTCAGCCAGCCCCATCGGCGACTTTTCGGTAGACGCCCGCAAGAATGAATTCGTTGCAAAATGTTGTGCAATCGATCCGCTGGAGTTTCTCCGGTAGCTGCTCTTGCCATTTGGGAAGCCGCGCTGCGCGGACGCCCGCTACTGATCTAAAAAAAGTGTACATCGCGAAAAGCAAGAGCCGTTGAAACGCTTTTCCATTATCCACAAAGTCGCTGACCAACCAGATTCCGTTTTCCTTGAGCGACGCATTCAACTTCCGGCATACCTCCGTCAATTGTTCCCCAGTAAAGAGATCGAGGAAAAAGTACGTGATCACCGCATCGAACCCCTTCCCTTGAGGGATATCGTTCTCCGTACCGTGAACAAATACCACCTGATCGGTATACCGTTCCGGCAGGTGATTTTGCGCGAGCTTCAACATAACAGAAGACGCGTCGACGAAGCAGACCCGGATGTCGGGGCGCACCGCCAGCAACGGCCCGAGAAATCGTCCTGTCCCGCCGCCAAGAACCAGGATATCTCCCGAGGATGGCAACGCGTGCAGAAAGTGAACCTCGCTGTCACTGATCGATGTACCGAACACGAGGTGTTTCAGCCAGTCATACCAGCGTGCAACCCTGTTGAACCCATCTACCCTGCTCATAAAAGATAAATGGCTGGTAGAAAGAAGACGGCATCCCCAAGGATCCGGTAATAGTTATCGGTGCCGACTCGCCTGCCAAGAAACAAGAGCGAAAGAAGCGTAAGGTTCATCAGAATGAACACCGCCGCCGCACGGGTATCGATTTCCCAAAGCCACATCCCCGAGAGAATGTTGAGACCCCCCAGGCACAGGATCCCCATGCGCGTTGAACGTGGGCCGAACCATGTGACGAACGAATGCTGCTGATGAACCCGGTCTTGCTGATGATCAAAAAGGCTAAAAAGCAACAGGTTCATCATCGCCGTGATCACAAACTTGGTTATCACAAGATAGTGAATAGGCGAAAGTGAATTCTCCATCAGTGCCAGTGATGGTAGTAGTATACCTGCTGTATAAAGCGATGCCACAAAGAATTCCTTCAGAAATTTCAAATGTCGTTGCAGTACCAGGTAGACCAGTACGATCGCGCCGAGGATCACTCCAGCTCTGAGTGTCGCGACGGAGAGGAACCAGAGCAATGTGAGGTCGGCCGCCGCCGCCACAATCACCGCGCCCAGGATCACCCGGAAATGGCGCTGGTGAAATCTATGTCGATCTGTTGAGGCTACGGTTGGAATCGCCATAGCATCCTGCAGGTGGTCTGCTGTATAGATAATCCACACGGTGACTGCCAGGGCGACCATCGACATAGGTCCGGGTGAAACACCCAATAATGCCGCAAAAAACAACGCACTGACTACAGCGCCTGCGACGACGTCCAGACTCAGGATATTGATATGCTGGTACAAGCGGTTCAGATAGTTCATAAACAAAAAAAGTCTCCA
>CAYTMU010000053.1:0-23261 GCA_964438975.1 uncultured Roseivirgaceae bacterium
AAAAAAAGTATCGGCCGTATCTGTCAATCCTCGAAGTAGTTGTTTACTCGTCTTTTGAGAAACAATAGTTTCTCATCCATGCGTTTTCTTCACGACCGATTTGCAGGAGCTTCTGATCACGCCAGTGGTGGGAAGTAGCGTGTCAACTACCTAACCCACTTTAATTTTGAACTGTTATGATATAGTCTGATTGTGCCCGCCCGTCTATAGCCTATTCAAGTACATTTTTCACCCCACATGCGCTGCCTCATATGGAGGATGCGGCGCAAAATTTTTTGGTCGAATGAGATTTCAATTAATAGTTATCCTGGTTTTTTTGTGTGGTTCTTCCGTCATCACATCAAATGCCCAACAGACCGCAAAGGTTACGCCTTCCAACACTGCCTATCTTGAATATCTGCCGAAGGACTACGGTTCCAATAGCAAGAATTATCCGGTCGTCATTTTTCTTCACGGTATTGGCGAGCGTGGGTCCAATTCGAATGATCACGAAGTATTGAAGACATCGGTACAAAATGTTGCGAAAGTAGGTCTCGCGAAGTACATCAAGTATGGCACCCACTACCCGTTCATCGTCATATCCCCACAACTCAAGAGTTCCTACGGTACGTGGCCGGCGAATTATGTAATAGACGTGCTTAACCATGTCAAGAAATATTTGCGAATAGATCAGCAACGCATCTATATCACCGGACTTAGCCTCGGAGGCTTTGGTACATGGACAACGTTGGCAGCGTATCCCGACGTGTTCGCCGCCGCAGTACCGATCTGTTCCGGCGGGAATACGGTGAGCAAGGCTTGTGCGATCGCATCCAAGAGTGTTCCGCTTTGGGCCTTTCACGGAACGAGCGACAATGTTGTCTCCTATGGTGTGACGACGACGATGATCAATGCAGTCAATGCCTGCTCACCAAAGCCAAGTCCGCTGGCAAAGACGACGCTGTTTTCCGGGCTCGGTCACATTATCTGGGACAAGGTTTATAAAGAGACGGATGCGCTCGACTGGATGCTGAGTTTCAAGAAGGGCGCAACATCAAGCCCTGTCGCGAATACCCCTCCGGTCGCCAACGCCGGCCCTGATAAGACCACCAGTGCATCTTCCATTAATTTGACCGGCTCGGGAACCGATAAGAATGGGACGATCACGTCATATAAATGGACGCAGTACGGCGGTGCTGGAAGTACTCTTGCCAATGCCAACACGCCGACTGTCACGATCACCGGGCTCAAGAACGGGAAATACTATTACCGACTGACGGTGACAGACAACAATGGCGCGACTGCGTTTGATAACATGATGGTAACGGTCAGCGGTCAGTCTTCGACGAACACTCCTTCCGTTGCGAACACTGCCCCCGTTGCCAACGCCGGCCCTGATCGCACGACCAGTTCAGCATCGATCACAATCAACGGGTCTGGAACAGATAAGGACGGAAAGATCGCCTCGTATAAATGGACGCAATACGGCGGCGCATCGGCCACACTCTCAAGTGCGAACTCTCCGAACCTTACCGTAAGTGGCCTCAAGGAAGGCAAGTATTTCTTCCGTCTTACGGTTACCGACGACAAGGGAGCCACGCACTTTGACAACATGCTGGTCGTTGTCAGCAAGGGCACTTCGACCGCGTCAAACCTTCCGCCTCGCGCCAATGCCGGCCCGGACAAACGCGTGGCAGCGAATGTTAAGAGCTTGACGCTTTCGGGCTCCGGAACAGATCCCGACGGACGAATAGTTTCGTATCAGTGGATACAGTACGGCGGCGCCCGGGTTACCCTCAGGAATGAAAATAGTGCGGCGGTGACGATCTCAGGACTGGAACAGGGAAAGTACTATCTGAG
This sequence comes from uncultured Roseivirgaceae bacterium, assembly GCA_964438975.1. Taxonomy (GTDB): domain Bacteria; phylum Bacteroidota; class Bacteroidia; order Cytophagales; family Cyclobacteriaceae; genus Chryseosolibacter. The sequence continues at coordinate 1,840 of CAYTMU010000053.1, forward strand.
ACTTACCGTGGAGGACGATAAGGGTGCAGTCGACCACGACAACGTTCTGGTTGTCGTAGGACAGAGTTGATACTCCGGGCTGTTTCAGGCAGCCTTAGCCGCGTCCTCCACTACCCGGAAAAGCCTTGCGAAGGAACCTTTCGCAAGGCTTTTCTTGTTATCTTATCAGCGTTCCACAATCGAATGCACTACATCCAAGGGCTAGAAAATGAACTCTAGTTTGCGTTTTGTCCCGGGGATTACCGGAGCTCAAACGGGTATGCTTTTTTTCATTGTGTCATCAAATTTCTGTGCTATGACTGAAAGTAAGGTTTTGAAAGGACAAGGGGATCGCAGTAGGATCGATATCAATGACCCCTATGATGTTGGATACGTTCAGCTCCAGTTTCCATGGTTGACGCGCAACCAGATCAAGGAAGTGATCAGGGAACATGGCCCTGACCGGGATGCGGTTGAAGCGGTCTTGCAAAGACTGGGAGATGCCACCCCTGAGGAAGTATAGTGTCGGGATCGATGAATATACGCAAACAGTCTCGAAAGGTAACGCTCATACCGGGCGATGGCATTGGCCTGGAGATCATGCACGCGGTAAAGGTGGTTTTTGCCGCCCTCCGCGCCCCTGTTGAATGGGAAGAGGAGAATGCCGGGTTTACAACCTGGCAGGAGCGGGGAGAGTTGTTGCCTGCGTCGCTTATCGAATCGCTGGAGCGTAACCGTGTGGCTCTGAAAGGGCCCATTACCACCCCTATCGGGGAAGGTTTCCGCAGTGTCAATATCCAGCTGCGCCAGCATTTTGATCTTTACGCGAACGTGCGGCCGTGCCGGACAACCGACGCAATTCCGACCCGGTTTCAGGATGTGGATCTCGTCGTCATTCGCGAGAATACCGAGGGACTCTATTCGGGGCTGGAGTACTCAGACGAGCGTCTGGGGATCGTTGACTCTATCTGCCGCATTACACACCGCGGCTGCGAGCGCATAGTTCGCGCAGGACTTGATTATGCACGCGTCAATAGCCGCAAGCGGGTGACCTTGGTTCACAAAGCAAATATTCTCAAGCAAGCCGGTGCGGCATTGCTTGATGCGGGGAAACGACTCGCTCCTGAATATCCCGACATCACACTGGATGACCGTATCATCGATAATATGTGTATGCAATTGGTAAGTCGTCCGGAGAACTATGATGTTATTGTGACTACCAATCTGTTCGGTGATATACTCTCTGACCTTGCCGCCGGCCTTGTCGGGGGTCTGGGGGTCGCCGCCGGTGCAAACATCGGAAGCGACATTGCCATTTTCGAAGCGGTTCACGGCTCTGCCCCCGACATCGCCGGGAGGGGTATAGCAAATCCTACGGCAGTCCTCAAATCTGGCGCAATGATGCTACGCCACCTTGGTGAAGTTGCGCTGGCGACGCGTCTTGAGCGCGCGTTGGACGACACGATGCGGGTGAAAGAGTATTGTACGGCCGATCTCGGCGGGCGTGCCACCACCGAGGAGTTCACCCGTCATGTCGTTGAGAATCTCGAGCGCGACGCCGTTCCGGCGCAATAGAATCAGCTGTCTTTTCTGACTAACCCTGTTACAGTAATGCCCGGCTGGCTGGGAAAGCACCTGCTCTTTGAATATTATTGCCCTGTAAACAGGATAAGTTTCAAAGTTATGGAGTACAGACAACTCGGCGGTGCGGGTCTGCGAATTCCCGTCATCACTTTCGGCACAGCAACCTTTGGTGGAACCGATTTCTTTAAGATGTGGGGAAGTACGCAGGAACAGGAAGCGAAGCGACTCGTTGGGCTGTGCATGGATGCCGGCGTCAATCTCTTCGACTGCGCAGACACATACTCCGATGGTCTCTCCGAAGAAATCCTCGGCAATGCCGTCAAGGGTATGCGGGACAAAGTACTGCTATCAACAAAGGCAACCTTTCCAATGGGCAGCGGCCCGAACGATTTCGGATCATCGCGCTATCATCTTACTCAAGCCTGCGAAGCTAGTTTGCGCAGGCTCGGGACGGATTACATTGATATCTATCACATGCACGGATTCGACGGAAACACACCGGTAGAAGAAACACTTCGGACACTCGATGATCTAGTGCGCAGTGGGAAGGTCCGCTATATCGCGTGCTCCAATTTTTCGGGATGGCACTTGATGAAGTCACTTGCAGTGTCAGACCGATACGGGTGGAATCGCTACGTCGCGCATCAGGTTTACTACTCGCTGGCGAGCCGGGAGTATGAGTGGGAGTTAATGCCACTCGCAATAGACCAGAAGGTCGGCGCGTTGGTTTGGAGTCCACTGGCTGCCGGGTTGCTAACCGGTAAATTCCGGCGCGGCCGGCCTGCCCCGAAGGAGAGCCGGGTGGCCCAGGGGGGAAGTCCGGTACCATCTTCGGTAATTTCTGAAGAAGTACTGTATACTGTCGTCGACGTACTGGAAGATGTTGCTGCAGAAATTAACCGAAGTATAGCACAGGTAGCGTTGAACTGGTTGCTGCAGCGGCCCGCGGTGTCAAGTATTATCGTGGGGGCCAGAACCGAAGAACAGTTGAAGGAGAACCTTGCTGCCACTGGATGGAACCTGACAGCGGACCAGGTTCGCCGTCTCGATACGGCAAGTGAGACGCAACCTGCTTATCCTTATTGGCATCAGCGGCAAAAGCCCGCCTTGAATACGAGCCCCCGTTTGGTGAAAGGCTGATCATCGCATTTCTTCTTTCAGTACTTCAACACGCTCATCGTGTCTGATCACGACCGGATTGTTCTTGGAGTCAGTGGCCTCCGCAATTTTTGTAAACGTACTTTCGGTGATTCCGAAGTTGCGCAGTGCCGGGATGTCAAACTCGTCCGTCCATCGGTCGACCATGTCAAGGAGAAAGTCCGTATAGTATTCATCAGAATGGCCGGAGTGTCCTGCAAAAATTTGCCCGACGATGGCATACTTGCGCAAGGCATCCGAATTGCTCCCCGTCGACCGAAGTATGCGCACCGTCATGCGGTTTGAAGGTCCCATCAGCCGGCTGCAAACCACACCATGCGGAATGCCGAAGAAGCCACCGATCGGAGACGCGAATCCGTGAACGAGACCGAGTCCCGCGTTGGCCAGCGTAACTCCCGAGAGATACGACGCCAACGCCATGTCTACACGCGCTTTAACATTCTGCCCGTCGACGACGGATTCGTGAAGTGAGGCCGAAACGCGGCGCAATCCTTCAAGGGCCCACGAGTCTGTGAGGGGACTAGCGGTGGTGGATAGGTACGATTCGAGCAATTGCGTGAAGGCATCCATGCCGCTCGTTGCGGTCGTCTGTCGCGGGCAACTGACAGTCAATAGTGGGTCTACCACTGCGAAGTCGGGCACAAAATGATTGTGACGAAGTGATCGTTTGAATCCGTTGTCCCCGATCTCGGAGATCACGGCGTTCTTCGTCGCTTCACTACCGGTACCGGAAGTCGTCGGTGCTGCGATGTACGGTGTTTTCGTTCCGGGGTGAGATACATTTCCCACGCCTTCGAGATATTGCTTTACTTCTGATCTCAATGGAAGCATCGCGGAAATAGCCTTGCCTGCATCAAGTACGCTCCCGCCACCAACAGCCACGACGCAATGCGGGGCAAAATCGCCGTGGTTGCGTACGACGTCGTCGATCGCTAAAGGAGACGGTTCCGTATTGATGGCGACGTGTACCAGGTCCGTGTTCAATTTGCGGAAGCGTTCCAGCATATCCTGGCCATACGACGATGACAGAAACGATTTTGCACCGGTGATCAGTAGAATTCTCGAGCCGAACCCGCTTGCCAGTGAAGGGATTTCCGAGGATTTTCCTTCTCCGAAGTAAAGGCGTGGCGTGGCGGCAAATTGAAAGATATTTATTTCACTCATGTCTCCGATGCGGGGAGTAACAGGTTGTAGCCTACTCCTTCACGCGGCGCAGCCATCCACGGAGCCACTGTGTCGCGCCATTTCAGGTAGTGCGTGGTTTTTTTATGCGCAGCCGCTGCCTCTTGACTTTCGTAAGCTTCATACAGGATCAATTTCCCTGGATCGGTGGCGTCTTGGATCAAATCGAACCGGAGATTTCCAGGCTCAGCAATGGAGGCCTCATGATTCTCCCGTGTGACGTGAATAAATGCGTCTACAAATTCGGGCTTCACCTGAACGTGTACTAGGGTAACAGTTCTCATATGGCATTCGCTTTAGGTGAATAACACGGCACGGATACTGATTCCGTACCTTTACGAGCGATAACTTACGATATTAATGTAATAACTCATAAAGGCACGTCGCATTGCGCATGCGGCAGATTGCAGGGCTGAATCGCCATTCTGCCGTGGCGGGATGCAGATTCGCAGAATAGGCGGGGTAAGGTGTGGACTGGGGAGATTATCTACAACATTGTTATCTTGCTGAACTGTTAGGGGTATAGATTTTGTCGGTTGTCTCAGGATAGAGGCCTGATACTATGAAAGCTGTTCTACTTCTGTTGCTGATTGCGATCTTTCCGCATCTTTGTCCGGGAAGCGACGGCACCACGGATACATCTGATTTTGTGCTGGTGAAGAGTAGTAACGGGATCTCGCTTTATGAGAGATGGTATCAGCTCACCCCCGACCTCCTGGCTCGTGAAATAAAGGCAACATTCCAGGTGAATTCGCTTGCGGATGCGGCGGTAACGCTTATTCGCGATGGTTCAAAAGGTGTTCTCTGGAACAAAAACACTCGCGTTTACCAGATCCTGCCGGGGAACAGTACCGAGTGGATTGGATATATCGAATACGACCTGCCATGGCCAATCAGCAACCAGGATTGTGTATTGCAATATCGTCAATCCATCAGTGACGGCAGCCTCCAGATTGAGTTCGAAGCTGCTGAGCATCCCGCGTTTCCTGAGATCAAGAAGATACAAAGGATACCTAATATCTCAGGCAAATGGATTTTCGAGGAGAGAGACGGGGGCATTGATGTCGAGTATTATGTGACGACCGAACCGAGTCCTGTCCTGCCGACATGGATGACCGATCCGATCATCCGCAATAACCTGTTGGACACACTGGACAGCTTTCGAGAGCTTCTTGAAGGACCGAAACTGGGCAAAGCCAAGTAGGATTGCCCGGTACGTTTGTGGTATTTTGTTAATTTGGGTTCGAAAAAGCAAAATCCATAATGAAGAAACTAATCCTTATCGCGATAGCTGCCATCGCAGCTTGTTTATGGGGTTTCCGCGACACGCCGCAGGGCGAGACCGGCATTACGCTTCCCGCGGGATTCAGTGCACAGATCTTCGCTGATGACATCGGCAGAGCCCGACACCTGACGGTAACGCCGCAGGGTAATGTGTATGTAAAGCTCGGACGACTGGAGAACGGGAAGGGTATCGTCTTGCTGCAGGATCTAGACAAAGATGGAAAGGCGGAGAAGCAGACAGCTTTCGGTGATTACGCCGGCACAGGAATAATTGCAACGCGCAACTATCTGTTCGCTTCTTCAGATGAGGAAGTGTTCCGATACGCCCTGGACGCGAGTGGAAACGTAAAGGATCCGGAGTCTCCTGAGCGTATTGTCACGGGATTGATCAACCGCAGGCAACATGCGTCGAAGTCTATAACACTTGATGGCAATGACAACATCTATGTAAACATTGGTGCGTTCTCGAATGCTTGCCAGGAACGCGACCGCACGAAAGGCTCGAATGGTATGATGCCGTGTCCGATACTCGATTCTGCGGGCGGCATCTGGCAATTCAATGCATCGCGCAGGGATCAGACCTATGGTGATGGAAAACGGTACGCGACCGGTTTGCGCAATGTCGTCGGTCTCGACTGGAACAAACAAGCAAACCAATTGTTCGTCGCTCAACACGGAAGAGACCAACTATTCCAGCTCTACCCGGAGTTATACGATTCAAAGAAAAGCGCGGAGCTTCCTGCGGAAACTTTGTACGCAATTAAAGAGGGCGATGATTGTGGATGGCCGTATATCTACTATGATCACATTCAGAAGAAAAAGATCCTTGCGCCAGAGTATGGAGGTGATGGCAAGAAGACCGGAGGCGAAAATGCGATCGATCCCGTCGCTGTGTTTCCGGCGCACATTGCTCCGAATGCTTTGCTGTTTTACACCGGTACAATGTTTCCGGCCAAGTATCGCAACGGTGCTTTTATAGCATTCCACGGATCCTGGAACCGCGCTCCCGAACCTCAGAAGGGATACTTCGTCGCCTTCGTTCCATTCCGGGATGGAAAGCCTTCCGGCGAGTGGGAGATCTTTGCCGACAACTTTGCCGGAACAACTACTATCGAAGCACCCGGCCAGGCGGCGCACCGCCCGTGCGGCCTGGCGCAGGGTCCGGACGGTGCACTATATGTCGCCGATGACGTCAAGGGTACCATCTACAAGATCACGTACAACGGGAGATAGATTGCGATGAATATAATCGGTTGTGTACTGCTGGCAGTGGTCGCGCCCTTTTATGAGGTGTTTGCACAGAGTAGCTCTTCCGTTGAACGGGGCAAGGCCGTGTATGAGCAACACTGCCTGGCTTGTCATCAGTCCGACGGAAGCGGTGTTCCTTTCCTCGCGCCTCCTCTGATAGCGGGAGAGTTTGTCAATGGCGACAACGCGCGTCTCATTCGCATTGTTCTTGACGGGATGGAAGGAGTGGAGATCAAAGGCGAACACTACGCAAATCCGATGCCCGGCTTTGGCTACCTTAGCGATCGCGATGTCGCCGATGTGCTGACATTTGTCCGGTCCAACTTCAAGAACTCTGGTGACCCGCTGACGGCGGAGGAAGTAAAAGAGGCACGAGAAAAGCCGTGAAAATCTTAAATGATTATATATTTTTTCAAGAATGGAATACCGCAAGATCTCTGACACTGACCTTCGATTACCTGTTATTACGTTCGGCGCCTGGGCTGCCGGCAGTTGGATGTGGGGACATACTGAGCAAAGCGATGCCGTCGATGCTATACGCGCAGCGTACGATCTTGGTGTGACGGCCATCGACACTGCTCCCGTTTATGGGCAGGGGACGAGCGAGGAGATTGTCGGCGAGGCGATCCGCGGCCTTGACCGGACGAAGGTTCAGATCCTGACGAAGTTCGGAATGCGCTGGGACCTGCCATCGCCGAAGGGGGATTTCTCCTTCAGTTCGATGGGTAACGAAGGAAAGGAACTGGATTTTTACCGATACTCCGGGAAGGAAAGCATTGTAAAAGAGTGCGAAGACAGTCTTCGCCGTCTGGGCACCGATTATATCGATCTGTATCAGATTCACTGGCCAGATACACAGACGCCGATCGAGGAAACGTTTGAAGCAGTGGCGCGCCTGATCGAACAGGGAAAGGTCCGGTATGCCGGAGTTTGTAACTATAACGTCGCCCAGATGAAGGAAGCGGAAATATATGTACGTCTCGCGTCCAATCAGGTACCGTATAGTATGGTGAAACGCGAAATCGAGAAGGAGGTCGTCCCACACTGTATCGCTGCGTCGAAATCCATACTCGCTTACAGTCCGATGGAGCGAGGACTGCTCACTGGTAAGATGACCGCAGGGTATTCATTTGGGGAGGGAGACCACCGCGCCAAGCTGTTCTATTTCTCGGATGAGAACATCCGCCGTACAAATGCATTCCTATCGAAGATAAAACCGCTCGCGGATGAGCGCAATTTGACGCTGGCTCAATTGGTGCTGCGCTGGACTGTTCAGCAACCAGGGATCTCCGTGGCGCTCGCCGGTGCACGCAATGCGCAGCAGGCTGTGGCTAATGCAAAGGCTGGAACGTTCGTGTTGTCGCCGGAAGAAGTCGCTGTCATTGATACCCACCTGCGCGAACTTGAGCTTGAGAGGCCTGCTCCGGTGAGCTGACGTGCGGAATGGCCGTAAAAACATTTTCAAGGGAATGGAAACTCAAATGCCGGTCTTATCGGTTTGCATCTATAAAGGCTATCTTTAGACTGGCCTTGAAGATACTCGGTACGCATGTTCAGGATATTTGACCGGAAAAAACCATTCATCGATCTTACAAGTAGTGATTTCGAGCGGGAAATGAAGAAGAGCGGCAATCCTCTGATCCTCGACGTGAGGACACCAGCTGAATTCAGTACTGGCAAGATTCCCGGCGCGATCAACATTGACATCACACGCGGAGACTTCGAAAGCATCGTAGATACATTCGACCGGGAAAAGACCTACTTTGTTTACTGCCGGGCGGGAAACCGCAGTATTGCTGCCTGCAGTATTCTGGGGTCGAAGGGGTACCGCTCATACAACCTGGTGGAGGGGTTGAAACGGTGGAAGGGTGAATTGGAGGAAGTCAATTAATCAGTGGATATGCAGGAAATACTATCAACACTTCAACAACCCTGGCCATGGTACGTAGCTGGTCCGCTCATCGGACTAACCGTGCCGCTTTTGCTACTGCTGGGAAACAAGTCTTTTGGAATATCATCATCGCTGCGACACGTCTGCGCTGCCTGTTTCCCTTCGAGGATCCCATTCTTTCAATACGAATGGAAAAAGGAGATTTGGAATCTCTTCTTTGTCGCCGGTGTACTTGGTGGGGGTGTCGTCGCCGCTGTGTTTCTCGGTTCTAATGAACCCGTCGCCGTCAGTGATAGTCTTCGGGAGGAACTCGCGGTGTACGGGGTTACTGATTATTCTTCCCTTATACCTGTTCAACTCTTCAACTTTGAGAACCTTTTCTCGCTACAAGGATTTCTATTGATCGTTGTGGGCGGATTCCTTGTCGGATTTGGTACGCGCTACGCCGGAGGATGTACGTCGGGTCATTCGATCATGGGATTGGCGACGTTGCAGTTGCCGTCGCTCATCGCTACGATGTGTTTTATGATCGGCGGATTCATCGTCGCAAATCTCGTTCTGCCGCTGATCCTTCAATTATAATCGTATGACCTCATCTTCCGGAAATAGTACCTCATCTGCTGATACTTCAGTGTCATTCGTTGCTGACCAGAATACCGATTTCGAAGTTCGCTCGCTTGATGGCATTTGCGTAAATGCGTCGGAGTTGCAGGAACCGTTTTTGAACAATCTCAAGTACTTCGCCGCCGGACTTTGGTTCGGGATCTTGCTTGTGAAATCCGAGGTGATCTCCTGGTTCAGGATCCAGGAAATGTTTCGCCTTCAGTCTTTTCACATGTACGGGGTTATTGGTTCGGCCGTGGTGGTAGGCATGATCTCGGTTTGGATAATAAAGAGGTTCCGACTCAGGACTATTCAGGGGGAACACGTGGAGTTTCGGTCAAAGCGATTTAACAAGGGTAACATCTATGGCGGACTTATCTTTGGAGCTGGATGGGCTTTGACCGGCGCTTGCCCGGGTCCGCTTTATGCACAGATCGGTACCGGCGCTCTCGTTGTGGCATTTACGCTCGGTAGTGCTATCGCGGGAACATGGGTTTTCGGCTTGGCGAAACAACGCTGGGGTCTATAAAAAGACTCTTCAAGCAGCAGTTATTTGTTTCGTTGCCGCTCTCGTGCAAGCCCGGTTTCGTTATTGAGTACAGCGTCCTGCTCCAGGCGCGATACAACAACCTCCGAGAACTCCTTAGCGAAGCCTGGGAGACTTTTCGGGTTGTAGGTCTCCGACTGAGCCGACCACAAAAGCTGCTGTGTGGTCGCGTCATAGAGATTTGTTTCGATAAAGTACACCTTGTCTTCCTGATAGTACCCCGGATCGCGCATCATCGGATACCAGTTAGCGTAGTAACCCCAGAATGTTCCATAGTAGCCGAAGCGAGGCATTGGGGCATAGCCATAGCTTCCTGGTACGTACCGGGACTCCGTCTCTTTATCGACAAGTGCGACTGTCAGTATCGCGTCAACATCGGACTCACCTATTTTGGAAAGCAGCGCATCCTGGTCAGGCGTAGTTCCACCGGAGAGAGTTGGTGGCATAATGTCGATACTCTTGACGGTTTCATATCCTTTTGCCTGCAACGCTTCCGCGATATCATTTTCTACAGCCTGCCGGGCATTCGTCCTTCCCGTTAACGCGGTCACGAGGATTCGTTGGATACTAGATGAAGGCGTGGTGTTCGCGTTCTTCCACGAACCGGTGATTTGTGTCGCCGGTGTACAACCGGCTAAGTACAAGGCAGCAATTACAATGATGGTGATGTGTTTCATGGCGTTCAATCGTTTCCTCAGAACGCCAAAATATTGTGCCTCACTCACGCCTCACGTTAGAACATAAACGTCGCATGCAGCGCGAGCCGGTTGTTAGCGGTTACTTTCCCATTGAACAACGCCTGGCTTGCCGGTGTTGACCACGTCGCACCAACGGCGATGTTGCGATAGTACGCCTCCACACCCGCATTGTACAACACAGCCCATCCCCCGGTATCAGGAAATGGATCCCCGTACTGATAGTTGTTGCGGAATGTTTCAATTCCGACGCCGGCGTTTGGCATCAGCGTAATAGCGCCGGTCCTGGGAATATAGAAGACATTCAAGCCCGCCCGCCCAGCGTCGCCAAATTTGTACTCATCGCGATTAGTCGTATTGTGGCTATATGTCAGTTCCGTGTTGACTCCAACACTCCTGTAGCGCAGCGTGTAGATCGCGTTGAAAAGCAGATCGACGCTGCCGGTACCCAACTGGAAGTTCTGATTGACAGTCAATCCATCTTCAATCTTTCGGAATTGACCGGTGGGTAACTTAAGCCCCGCCCCGACCAGGAGATTGTGACTCAACCCCGAAGAAGCACTGTCATACGTGTTGATAAGATTGTAGTTGGCACTGACGACAATATCGCCGAGGCCGGAGAGGCTAGTGGTCTTTTCCCCCTCTTCCCGGACGTTGAAGTTATAGGGGATGAAGACAAACGCCTGAACCCGTTTTGTCGGGTAGAACCGACCCCACAACTCGGTGGTCTGAAAGGACTCATACGAGTATGGGACCATGTGATCCGGTTCCAGCTCGGATACGTACGAGCGATAGCGGTACCGGAGTCCGATAAAATTTTCCTGGAACTGGGGCAGTATTCCGTAGTGGTAATTACCTACCCCGCAGCCACAGGTGTTGCAGGCTTGTGATTCGGGAAGCACAAAGAGTGCTGATGCGAGTAATAGCAGTAATTTTTTCATATCAGTATTCTGAAAATTTTCGATCAGTGAGATAGCGTTCGTCAGTTAGCGTATACAGGAATTCAAGGATCGCTTTTCGCTCCTCGGCATCCATAGAAATTCCCGGCGTGTCCCTTTGCTTCAGCAGCGGGTCAAGCGTTGGTGAATCATGGACGCCGGACGCATAGAATTCGAGTACATCGTCCAGGGTTTTTAGCTTTCCATTGTGCATGTAAGGCGACGAATATTCGATGTTGCGAAGACTCGGGACCTTAAACTTGCCGCGGTCATTTTCGTTCAATGTGATTTCCTCACGACCTGTGTCGCGTTCGAGGTCGGAAGGTGAGCTGTAGCCGTTGTTCCGATAAGACTGATCCGTGAAGAGATCGTTTGCGTGACACCCCGAGCATTTTTGCGTGAAGAGTGTGAGCCCTTTCAACTCCATCTCCGTCAGCGCGACATTGTTCTCATTCCTCACATAAAGATCGTACTTCGAATTTGCCGAGATCATCGTTGCGAGGAACTGTGTCAGCGCCTGGAGAAATCGCGTAGACGTGATCTCGTCAGTGCCGAAGGCGCGTTCAAACTGAGCCGGATAGTCGGGTGCGTTGCGCAACTTCACGAGGATATTGTCCACGGTTTCATCCATCTCCACTTCACTCGCGATAGCATTTAGCGGCACAAGATCCAGGTTATGAACCCCGCCGTCCCAGAAGAAGGTTTTGTAGAAGATCAGGTTTTGCACGGGCAGTGCGTTTCTTCTGCCGATCTTGTCATCTACACCGTGACTGAGATCGTGACCGTGATGGGTAAACGCATTCGGTTGAATGTGGCAGAAGCCACAAGACACAAAGTTCGTGCGCGACAGCCGTGCATCGTAGAATAGCCGTTTGCCAAGCGCCACGCCCTCGACCGTCAGCGGGTTGGATGTCAAATCGTAAATCGGTTCGGGAAAGTTCGCCGGGACCGAAAGTTGCAGCGGCGTCGGTGTTGAGGGTTCAACGGGAGTCGGCTCGTCAGGCGTGCACATCGACAACAGGAGACCCAGGAGTGCGAGAAACACACTCCGAGGTCCTGTCGTGATATTGGTGGCCCTAGTTGTGCACATGGTCGAACCGGAACATATTCGAGTAGTTTTCCGACACGGTCAGCGAGAAGTCAGAGAACATCACGCCCGGATTTTCGGCGATGCTGAGTGTTGTCGGGTTAGCGAAGAACTCCAGTACATCCACGTGAAAGTGAACCTGTGGAATTTTGTCAGTACGAACTTCTGCCCGGGCGTTCCCCATCGTCACCGTCGTTTCGCGGATATTGTTTAGCGTGGGCGTATCATATCCGCCGAAACCGCCGATGTGATAGAAGAACTTGTGATCCTGCTCAGCCGGTGCGGCGGGTGAGATACCCTCAGCTTTGAAGAAGATATACCCCGAGTTCCAGGTCCAGTACATTCCATCGTGGCCTTGTGCCGGGTCCAGCACACCTTGGCGCTTGCTGAGGTCCATCGTACTACGCAAGGAGTCGACACCGATGGTGAATGTCACTTTGTTGTAATCTCCGACAGGCACGTTGTTGACCCTCAGCTTCTGCGACTCCTTAATTTCTTCCATTACCAGGAAGTAGGAGGAATCTTGAGGGACGACATACTCCGCTCCCCCCGTGGTTGTCAGGATGATATTGGAAATATAATAGTTGAGTTTCGTCAGATTGAACGTCTCCCCAACGGCATTCTCGTAATCCTTGTTCAGCTCGAAGTTTTCATTGCCTGCGCGGGTGTCGAACTCCAGGATGAGCGATCCCAATTCTGCGGGGTTCACCTCGTCACTTTCACAACTGAGAATAGTAGCTGCCAGCAAGCAGCAAAATAGCATATAGCCGGTCTTCATATGTATATCAAATGAGTTTGAAACTTGGTAAAATAGACCCGTGAACATTGCACGGGGTTGGCGGACTTGCCGCGCGAGTTGAGTAATACTCAGTTACCTCGAGGAGGGTGGAAGATGGCCAGACAGGGCCGCAGATAAGAACCCGGTGGTGTGAGTAATATCTGCAACAGCGGTAAGCCGTTTAGATCCGGTTCATACGGGATGATATGTTGAACGAAGAGGAAAATCTCCTTTGCGGAAGACAATTGAGCCGGCACCGGCGCACCGTCATCTTGATCACTGGATATCACCAGGGGAGCACTCTCGGCGAAGAAGTTCCCATCGCAGGAGGCGATAGGTTTTTCATCAATGAGTCCAAGGTGGAGGGCGATCACATGGCGTTGGCTGTAGAGGTACGAAATGAATCCTGAACGGCTTGCGAAATGCAATACCATAGTCAAAATTACGAGGATGGCGACCGCTCTTTTCATGCTGCTGCGACACGGCCAAGATAGGAAACTTTTGTGATATATTTGCGACTTTGAGAGGAGTGACAGAGTGGTTTATCGTACCGGTCTCGAAAACCGGAGATCCTTCACGGGATCCGGGGGTTCGAATCCCCCCTCCTCTGCAAGCGATTTGAAGAAGTTCTATATTTCCGGATGGCCGAGCCAAACGTCTGGTTTAAGCGAGGGCATCTGGAAATATGGGAACGAGCAAAGCGAGCTTCTTCAAATAGCTTGACATACCCCCCCAAAGGGATCGCCGAAGGTAATCCCTCTTCCTCTGTCTCACTTTCTGACAATTTTTCTACAGCCCAACACGTGCTTGGAACTTCCACCTCCAATAGCTGAAAACATTTCAGACCCTAGATTTCACGCGAAATTGTGGGTATTTTTGGCTTTGATAGCACTGATGCAACTCTTTTGTAAATGGCGATTGATATCAGTGCGCTTTATGTGTACCGAATTGTATCGATTCACAATCTGGAGGCGGATTTATTGAATGGACTTATATGCAAAAGTGTATTGCAATACCTCCACTTGGTTGTGGTAGTGGTGGTTTGAAATGGGACAAAGGATCCCGGGCTATCTCGTGATGCGCTCGTCGAGAAAGTTAAGTGGAATGAACGCAAACAGAAATTGATCACATCTGAGTATGTAGATTTGGCATATTCACATTTAAGGAATTTGGGATCGCCACTACACCTTATGTAATATTTTCCGCTTCGGTAACAATATATCCCATTTTATTATCTTGTAAGTCAACTTCCCGGACAGATGCGGATTTTCCTGCTGATAGCACTTCTACTACCAACCCTTTCGGTTTGTGCACAAAAAACCTATAACGCCGACAGCGTCGAGCAGATCTTCGACACACTCCCGGACTCGACACGTCTGCGCGAGGCCAACAACCTGATGAAGTACTACATGGACGTAGATTTCGACAAGTCCATGCTCTACGCACGAAAGGCCTTCGCATTGAAAGACCACGCCCCCAACAAATCCGGGCTCGGTTACACATACGTCAGCTGGGCGATCGCACAATATAATTACGGGCGTTACGATTCGTGTCGTTGGTATAACCTGCGCGCATTGGAGATCTACCAGAGCCAGGCTGATACCGCAAAAATGGCAGTCGTCTTCAACAACCTGAGTAGCGTATCAAACGCCCTCGGCGACTACACATCGGGGGCATATTATGCCTACAAAGCCTTTCTCGTTCACAGCGCGAAACGGAACTGGCATAAAGCGGCCATCGCTTGCCTGAATGTCAGCTCTGCGTACTATCAGTCCGGCGATTATGACACAGCTCTCGCCTGGGCACGCCGCGGCTACGAGAATTACAATACGGCCGACGCATCAGAAAGCCTGGGGTATGCCTTGCAGATCTTTGTCGATGTGTTTGTCGCCCGTAAGGAAGTAGACTCGGCGTTGCATTATATCCGACAAATAAAGCACTCGTTGCAGTCCTATCCCAACGAGTACCTGGAGACCGTCAATCTTGTTCAGCGCGGCGATGTGCATTCGCTTCAGGGTAGATACGACAGCGCAATTGCTTTGTACGCGAAGTGCATTGCTTTTTACGAAGCCGGGGAAATGACGGATGCAGTGTTACATACTCATCTGTCTCTAGCACGGGCTTACATGGGTTTGAGGGAATGGGATCAAGCGGAGCAGTCCGTCAGGCGAGTACTGGAGAAAAGTACGATTGCCCGAAACAAACCAATGATCGTGAAGAGTTGCGCGTTGCTTTCCGAGCTTTTCATGAGCCAGAAGAAACATGCTGTGGCGACTGAGTATTACCAACTTGGCAACGTTTATAAGGACAGCATTATGAATCAATCAGTGCGTGGAAGCATCGAGGGCAGATTCCTCGATGTAAAACTTGAGCGTGAGACGCAAGCACGGACTATTGCACTGACGAACTTGCAGCAGAGTAATGCGACAATTGCCAATCAGTGGAAGGTCATTGGAGGAATATCGGCGATGCTAGTCCTGGCATTGGCGGTTGCGCACAGCATCCGACGCGCATCGAACGAAAGACAGCGCATGAACGCTGAGTTGATGGAGTCTAACCACAAACTCAGCGAGCTGAACCGCGAAGTGAATGGCCTGATCAATACCATTGTTCACGATCTCAAGTCGCCACTGAACAACGTTCAAGGTGTATTATCGCTTATCAAAGAGAACGGAACTGCTGATGGAGAGACTGCCGAACTGATTGCGATCGCGAATAAGTCGATCGCAAACGGACATGGCATTATCCATCAATTATTGGCGGCGCGAGAGTTAGACGAGAGTGTCGCCGAGTTTCCCTGTGAAGAGATCGAGGCAAAGGAGTTTGCGGAGGAGATAGACGACTGCTTCCAGGGCGTGGCGAAGCAAAAGGATATAACACTGAATACTACATCTGAGCCGTACAGGTTCACTTCAAACAAATGGCACCTCCGCCGGATCGTTGACAACCTGTTGTCCAATGCGATCAAGTTCTCTCCGCCGGGAAGCGTCGTGAAATTCAGTACCACATATGCGGACGATCGGGTGATCTTTCGGGTTGAAGATCAGGGGCCGGGTTTCAGTACAGAAGACCTTGGAAAGATCTACGGGCGATTCCAAAAGCTTAGCGCGAGGCCCACGGGTGGCGAGCACTCGAACGGACTTGGCCTGGCAACCGTTCGCGCTTTGGTCAATCGTTTGCATGCGACCATCGATCTCGATACTGAGCCCGGCAGGGGATCTGTGTTTACTGTCAGCGTTCCGGCTGCGGACAAATGAGTACTAATTCACCCGGAACCGAATCCCGGCAGGTCGAAACCGGAGATGTACCAGAACTCCTCAACGCGCGTAAACGCCAGGAATGCAACACCCGCGTACTCAACTGAGGAACCGGCTTTGTGTTTCCCCGATATCCTCAGGGCGATGCGTATCTCCCCTTCTGAGAGATCTTCCTTGATTTGCACGTCACGCACTTCCGACTCCTCGAGCTTCAACGGGTAATGAGCATCCTGAAACGCGTGTATAATGCCGCCGATCGTCCTTCGATCGTGAACGTTGCCCCCGTAAGTTGTATCCCGCGCGATCTTTATGTCGTCGAATTCCTCCCTCCATTCCCGCGCATAAATTGCACTTAGAAAGTCTGCTGCATCGCGGCGGAGATCGTAGTCGTGGTTGGGATGAAATTCCTCGTAGGTGAGGTGCAGGGTCATTCCAGGAATACGCATGTCATCCATCTCGTGGTGAAATAGCTCTTCTGTAATGAACCGGTAGATCAGTGCCTCGTCGTATTCGCAAAGACAGGAGAAATTTATGTTGTTATTCTCCATGATAACCTCCAGCCGTTTTCGTTCTTCGCGCATCTGCTCCAGTGTAAGACCGTCACACGGCTTGAACGAGGGCCTGCCAAGGTAGTCGTACACGTTGATCCGCTTTGCATCCTTGAATTGTTGTTCAAACGCATACACCGACCGCAGCCAATGATTTTCTACGTCCGGAGGGAGTGTGCTTTCGGACAGCTGCATTCCGTGTTCCAGCCCGAGCTTTAGCTTGAGCAGTTGATTCTCTGCCATAAGTGATTCACCTGGCGAGAGGAGTGGGTCTTTCTCGTCGTTCATAGTGTTAATGTTTGATGTACGATGAAATTAGGAACGTCACCCACGCTCTGCAACAATTGATCAGACAGAAAACCGGATAAAATTGCTGAACTTCGTTTGACGTTGCGTGCAATACCTCACCTCGGACGTCCTGACGGCGATGAGTCAGGTGCATAGTGAATTGCAATTTGTCTTGTGACATGGTGAGTTCCTGGATAAAATGACAACGAAGGCGGTCGAGCAGTGGATTTAGTAATTCAAAAGCTATATTTTGGTAAGGTCTAATCCCCTCGCTGATGGACCGTAATACGCTTAAGCTTGTTGATGCGATCCAGGAATTGTCGTTGGCGCGGAATCTTCCGGATGTGATGCGAATCGTTCGTACCGCAGCCAGGGAGTTGACCGGCGCGGATGGTGCGACTTTTATCCTGAAGGAAGGAGATCAATGTTTTTATGCCGACGAAGATGCGATCAGTAGGTTGTGGAAGGGTAGTCGTTTTCCGATGACAGACTGTGTAAGCGGTTGGGCGATGTTGAATCGAAAGCCGGTATTGATCGAAGATATTTTTCAGGATGATCGGATACCGCATGATGTCTATGGACCGACGTTTGTGAAAGGTCTTGCGGTGGTCCCAATTCGCACGTTGGATCCCATCGGTGCGATTGGAAATTATTGGGCAACATCACACGTGCCAACCGATCACGAGGTTAGCATCCTTCAGTCTCTTGCTGATATTACCTCTGTAACCCTTGAAAACATCAATGTGTACGAAACGCTGGAACGCCGTGTCGCTGAACGGACAATAGAACTCGAGGACGCGAATAAGAAACTGGAGACTCTTAATAGAGAGTTGGAAGCGTTTGCATACTCCGTTTCCCATGATCTCCGCGCCCCATTGCGGGCCATCCTCGGATACTCGCTGATCATTGAGGAAGAAGACGTGGACGCATTGAGTGATACCGGGAGAAATGCACTTTCGATTGTGAGGAGGAACGGTGCTCGCATGAACCATATGATCGACGATCTGCTCTCCTTCTCCCGGCTTGCGCTTAAGGAATTAGTCCTCGCGAAGGTAGATAGCTTCGACCTGGTACAGGATTGTGTCCGCTCGTATGAAGGAACACTGTCGCCATCGGCGAGTATTCGTATAGATCCGTTACCGGAAGTGATCGTTGATCGCGCGCTTTTCCGGATGGTGTGGCAACACCTGCTCTCGAATGCCATCAAGTATTCAGCGAAGACTAAACAGCCGAGGATAGAGGTGGGTCATAGCCGAAACGGTAGCGAGGACATCTTCTTTGTCAAAGACAATGGGGCTGGATTTGATCAACAGTATGCCTCGAAGCTGTTCAAAGTATTTCAGCGTTTGCATTCCGAGGCTGAATTCGATGGTATCGGAATAGGTCTGGCGCTCGTCAAGCGTGTTGTTGAACGCCATGGAGGTATCGTGTGGGCAAGCGGCAAACTGAACGAAGGAGTGACCGTTACGTTTTCTTTGCCGCGTATAGCTAAAGACTAGCCTCAACGTCGGACTTTCTGACGGTGCTGATTTTCATTTTTCCCGGACAATTAGTAAATTAATCATATGTGCATGTGTTGACTCGTTCCGAGGTGAAAGTGCATTGGTAGCACACACGATAGCCGGGATGCCCGGAGCATGTCCGGGGGCTGTTTAAGGCAATCTTCAGGTGATGTCAGGCCCTCTCAATAGTCATGAGATCAGAAAATTGCTTCTCTCCTTCCCCAGGAAGGCTGTCAGGATACTTTGTGAGCAGTACTACCAGGCGTTGGTGAATATTGCATTTGGCTTGACCCATGATCGCGAGGCCGCAAAAGATATTGTCCAGGATGCGTTTTTTCACGTATGGCAGAACGCGCGGCGTCTAGGTGCGGCGCGCGAACGCTCGATCCAGCATTACCTGGTGCGCGTGGTGCGGAATCGCGCAATATCCCACTACCACGGATCGAATATGCAGAGCGATCATATAGCACATTTTGCACGAACCTTGACACGACACGAGCGATCCGTGGAGACGGGCTACCTCCAGGATGAGCGCTCGCAGGAAATACGTGACATGATCGCCCGGTTCCCATTACGGGAGCGCCAGTGCCTGACGTTAAAGCTTGATGAGGATCTGAGCAACCCGGAGATATCCGCGCGTCTCGGCGTTGGGATCAAGGCTGTTGAACGCAGTCTGACTAGTGCCCGGAAGCGACTCCGCAATGCGCTTGAAGCCCAGCGCAAAAATAGTCGTGAGGGGACATAGGTGTTTGTACGTGTTTTGGGAGTATATATTGTAGCGTTATCAATTATGGATCGTGTTTCTCTTATGTACAAAGTGCTTTCTGATGAAGCCAATCCGCAAGAGCAGCGAGCGCTCAGGCGTTGGCTTCAGGAAAGCGCAGCAAACCGGCAGGAGTTTGATGATATCAGGCTTCTCCGGATCAGCGAACTGATGTCGCAAGCGGATCGTCAGGAGGATGAGGAGGGATACGACGCGATAATATCTCGGATGAAAAGATATACACGGGGAAAACGGCGTAGACGGACGATGTTATCCGTTCTGCTGACGCTGGTTCTCGGATTGCTCCTGGTTTACTTTCTGAGAGAGGCCTGGCTTACCCCGAAGGATTCAGAGAATAGACTTCCATCCTTTTTGTACGGAATGCGAATTCAGCCATCGGGCGTCCTTTCGCCACTCGGTGACACAGACGTCGTAGTTGGCTCGTAGTCGCGCGGAGATTCGCGCAATACCTTCGCGGAGATCCTCGACTTGTGCCTGGAGCATTTTCAGTTCCTCGATCTTTTGCAAGTAGAAGAACTGATTGATTTGCTGATGGACAGCAATATCATCCCGGCGATCGCGCAAGTCTCGTACCAGCAACTCCATTCGGTCGATCAGTTTCGAGAGGTTTACAGGTTCACTCATCGTGCGTATGGATTAAGCAATTTGCGAAACAAACAGGAGCCGGATCCTTTAGTTAACCAAGCCGTATGAAGAAGATAATTAAAGGTGCTATATCCGGTCCTGAATGTTCGCTGTGGTGTTCACAACAGGTAAGTGACCTGGAATTCAGCAACACATATATATTATGTCTTCTTTCTTTTTCTAACTGCCTTATATAGGTAGCGTCCCTTGATACGCGCCTTTTTGTTGACCAGGCTCTTCTGCTTTACCAGCTCGCGCATAACGCCTGAAACAGCCGAACTCTTCAGGACTACATGGTATTCGCGTTTGCATTCCGCCACGATCTCCCGCACTTCCCGGTAGGAATCCAGAAAATCAGTTTCTTCTATTAGTCTGGTAATCCAGATTTTCGTGGTAGACCGTTTCGGAGATGGAAGTATGGGGTCAACCTCCACCTCGAAGTCGACGTTGAACAATTCAGATGGTTGACGGCCAAGTGCTTTCGCAATAGCTGTGAGGGTGCTCAGGTTAGGTGAATAGAGACCTCTTTCGACACGTTGGATCTGTTTCTTATCAGTTCCGATTACGCTCGCCAGGTAGTCTTGCGACCATCCTCGCTGCAGACGAAATTCCTTGACGTTCTGGCCGACGGCCTCTTCAAATTTGCGGTTGCGATCCACATCAGGAAAATTGCCAACGATAGTTGATCAAATAGAGGTCATTAATGACGCCGTATTTGTGAACTTTCCCATATCTTTGTTTTACAGGATGCCTGTGCATTAATGAATGAAGTCACTATGGGATCAACACCGACAACATTCGAGGGGCGCGGCGCGAATCGGAAGAATTCTTTATCCACGCGCCTATGAATCCGTATCACACGTATATCGATGCGGAGCTGATCGAACTGCTCAAGCAGGGAGACGCTATAGCGTTCGAGACTATTTACAGGAAATACGTCAAGGACTTGTTTGCTTTTGCCATGCGGAAGATTCGCATTCGGGAAGATTGTGAAGAGATCGTTCACGACGTATTCGAATCATTATGGAAGCGGCGCGATCAATTGGCCATTACATCATTGAAGCATTACTTGTTCAGTTCTGTGCGATACATGATTATCCGGTACTTCAGTCACCGCGACGTTCGGCGCCGCTTTGGAGATCACTACCGATTGTTTGAGGTTATGTACGATTCGATGGACAAAGAAGATCAGCGTGATCCGCGCGCGATTCACGCTGCGCTGCTGCAGCATATCCAGGGACTACCCGCTCGCTGCCAGGAGGCGATTCGGCTTCGGCTGACGGAGAACCTGACAAATGGGGAGATCGCTGAGCGAATGCGTATCAACAAGGGCACCGTCGAATTGTACATATCCAAAGCGTTTCACCATTTCCGCGCTTCGTACGACAATATCTTCAAGCCAGCCGACTGAGCGGGAAGAAATCCGCAATTATTCCATTTTTTAC
>CAYTMU010000054.1:0-22808 GCA_964438975.1 uncultured Roseivirgaceae bacterium
TCCTCACACGACACACGTCGAGAATATTGTTGCACTCAACCGACGATGAACTCACCACTCACTACCACTCACCACTCACCACTCACTACTCACCACCTCACCTCTTCCTCTTTCCCCCACTCTCATTCTTATACACCAACGCGAGCTTCACCGCCTCATAGGCGTTCACCATCCCACCAGAACTACTCAACTGATCGAAAGCCACGGGTTCCTTGCTTCCAGGTTTTGCTACCTTGAGTCCGTCAAACTTGCGTGTCGACTGCCTCAAGATATCCTTAACCTGCTCGGCAGTGAGATCCGGGAAATACGACATCAGGATCGCCGCGACGGCGCTGGTGGCGGGTGCAGCCATGCTGGTGCCCTGGAGACTTTCATAGGTATCATCCGGAGTTGTGGAATAGATCTCCACGCCAGGCGCGAAGAGGTCCACTGATTTCTTTCCGTAGTTGGAGAACGACCCGACGAGGTCTTCATCCGCGCCCCACGCTGAAGCTCCGATTTCCAACCAGGTCTTCGACTGCCCTCCTGAGAGATAGCCCTTGTTCGGGAAGTTCGCCTCCTGGTCGAGGTCGTCGCTGCCATTCCCCGCCGCGTGTATCATCAGCACACCTTTCGACTCGGCATACTTCACCGCTTTGTCCACTACTTCCTTCTGCGGAGAGAATCCCTTTCCAAAACTCATATTGATGATATGCGCCCCGTTGTCGGCCGCATAGCGGATCGCGTTAGCCACATCCTTGTCTCGCTCGTCGCCATTCGGAACAGCGCGGATCGACATGATCTTGACGTTATCGGCGATGCCTTTCACGCCGATATCGTTGTTGCGGTCGGCGGCGATGATGCCAGCGACGTGTGTTCCATGCCGCGCGTCAGGTCCTTCAACATCGTTATTGCCATAGTGGCGCTCGTCGAGATTGTTCGGATCGTCACCGACGACTGACCGCGGGTCAAACTCGGTATTATATCCGAATTCCACCGCTGTTTCATAATGCTCCACCCCTTCCTTCAATTGCTCGATATAGCCCGCCAGTTCCTCCAGGAACAAACTGACCTCGATGTCGCCGTCGACGCTCTCGAGAATCCGGCTAAGGGTCTGTTTCGCAAAATCGATCGTATCGTTCCTCGCTTCTACGCTCGCAAGTGACGACTTCGTAACCGGCCGGCCGAGCTCTTGCTGCAGGAGACTGTCGCAGTAATGGATCGTCATAAATGCGTTTCCATACATCTGATACTGCTGCAGGTATTGTTCGTATTGTCCCTTGTTGAACTTCGAATCGCGGTCGTATTTCTCTTTCACCTTCTTCCAGTACTCAAACTCTGCACGATTCTTCCGACTCACGCTCTTCTCCTCCACATTCTCATACTTGGGGAGCAGCCGCACATACTCGCGCGTCACCTCATAGGTATCAGCATCGACGTTTCCGTCTTTTCCACCAATAAAGTTCCACCCGTAGACGTCATCCACATAGCCGTTGTTGTCATCATCGATGCCGTTACCTGGAATTTCGCCCTCGTTGATCCAGATGTTGTCACGGAGATCCTCGTGTTCAATGTCAACGCCGGAATCAATCACGGCGACGATCACAGTACGTGAGGGCTTGTCTTTCAGCAACGTAGAATAAACCCGCTCCGCGCTTACCCCTTGGAGCTTGTCTGTTTCGGGATCTTTCAAAAACCAATCTGTGGGAATCTCAGCGACAGCCGCAGTATCCTGCCCTCCCGTACCCGGCTCTGCCTGGAAAGCAAAAGAGGGGGACACGAACAGGGATAAGAGTAAGATTACGATCAATCCGGGGCCTCTTTTGTTCATAAAATGTCTGTTTTAGGTTGTTGCAATATAGGGGTATGCGAAAATTATTCCTGAATAATTTATACAAAGGGCTCCGCTCCAAAAATCGTTCAAAAACGACCAAAAACTTACGCCGGTACGAGCCGCCCGTTGTATTCCGGGCTTGTTGAAGCTGGCTTGCTGATCTTTGAGTTATACAAAATCCTTCGCCCATGGTCTTCGTATTCACTGCCGTCATTTTCTTCTTCACATTCCTTTTCTGGAGTATCGAACGCTTGAATCGCATGGCAAATCACGGGCCATGTAATGTGGAGAGTACCGACAACTGATAAAAGCCTCCAGTTGGGGTATTTTGCGATCCTGTCAAGGTAAAACCACGCTTCGTGAACAACGAATAAGCCCTGAGCGGCGCTGAATGCGTCCACACTCTCGAATTCAGGGTTTCCCTCGCGATTTCTGTCAATTTTCGAATGAATAACCCGGACGTAACGTTTGGCATATTGTGAAAATACACAAACGTTTTTACCTTTGTCGCCCGTTGAAAAGCCTGCATTGGTAGATCAACAGGAGTTGCCCAGGTGATGAAATTGGTAGACATGCTACTTTGAGGGGGTAGTGCCTTAACCGGTGTGCTGGTTCGAATCCAGTCCTGGGCACTTTTATTTTATTGACCGAAGTGGTGGAATTGGTAGACACGCACGTTTCAGGGGCGTGTGTCGCAAGACATGAGGGTTCGAGTCCCTCCTTCGGTACAGATGAATCATCTATACAGAAAAGCCTTCAGATGATGAAGGCTTTTTCAGTTGTGACGAACCGGTGCCCGCTGAAGCGTCTCGCGCAGGTAGGCTTCGGTACTACGACCCCCTTTTAGACTTCCCTATCGAAAACCTTTGCCTGCCTCTCACAACTCATCCGGCATTCGCACCTTCCTTCCGCTCTCCCGTTCAACCGGCATCGGCGCACCCACGCGCCGCAGATACTCTGATAATTCGCGCGATAGCTCCCGTACTCTGCGAGGATTCTTACCGGCAACATTGTGTGCCTCGCCAATGTCTTCGCGAAGATTGAACAACTCAAGTCCACCGGTTCGCATATTGTAAATCAACTTCCAGTCACCACGGCGGATAGCGCTCCTGTAATTGATACCAGGTCCATCCGGCTGCCACTTATTCGGAAAGTGCCAGATCAACGCTCGTGAATCATCGTTCTGCGCGGGGTCACGCAACAACGGCACCAGGCTCTTACCGTCGACGTCCTGGACAATCGGACTAGCCTTCACACCTGCCATCTCGAGAATAGTCGGGAATACATCCTCTGCGATGACGTATTGTTCAGTCCGGCTCCCGCGTACTGCGACACCATCCCAGCGTACGATCATCGGCACGCGAATACCACCTTCGTAAATTGATCCCTTGCCAGCGCGCAGTGGGAGGTTATGGGTATGCGGCTCGCCCCCGCGCAATGGGGTTAAACTCAATCCCCCGTTATCGGTCATGAAGATCACGACAGTGTTTTTCATGACACCTGCGGAATCAAGAAAGTCGAGGAGATCATTCAGACTCTTGTCCATTCCTTCGATCATACTCGCATAACGCGCCTCTGTTTCATCCAGTCCCTGATCGATGTAGCGTTGATAAAAACGAGGGTCCGCCTGAAGCGGGACGTGTACGGCGTAATGTGCCAGATTCAGAAAGAATGGCTGCTTGTTTCGGATCGGTGCGTCAAGTGCTTTGATCGCCTCCCGGGTCAGCGCCTCGGTGAGAAATGTCCCGGTGCCGTAGTACTCACTCAAATCGTGAATCGCGTGGAAAGTCGCCTTGCCGGGCATGTTTCCGTAGTTGTCTTCACTTCTGAACGACTGCGGATGGCCAGTCGCGTTCCCGGCGACGTTCACCATGAAGCCGTGGTTGTAAGGATTTGATCCGGGAGTACCCATCGATCCCCAATGAGCTTTCCCTACGTGTATTGTGTAGTATCCATTGTCTTTGAGAAGCCTGGGGAAGGGTGTGGCGTGGACTGTATGAGCAATCCCGCTTACCGGGCTCAGTCCGTTGTAGTTCCAGTCCGCACCATCAAAGGTATCGTCCGGCCTGTCTGTCGGAGTATCTTTCTGGATATGCGTCCAGTTCGTTATCCCGTGATGCGCGGCATTCATGCCTGTCATGATACTGACGCGTGTAGGCGTACACACCGGGGTGGAATAGGCATTCGTAAACACCACACCTTCCCGGGCAAGCCGCTCCATTCCAGGTGTATGATAACGCCTGTTCAGATCAGTCATCTCCGTCCAGAAGGGTACGGAAGTGTCCTGCCAGCCCATGTCATCAACAAGAAAGAATACAATATTGGGACGGTCCTGCGCAGACAACGCAAGCGAAAAAGAAAAGAACACAACCAGGAGAAAGTGCTTCATATCAGCAGAGGTCAGAATTGTAAAGACAATCAGGCGTCTATCACGCCGTCAGCGATTTCCAGATAAGCCCGTACACATCAGTCGCGACTAACTGCTTCTGCACAACACCTTCGCCGATAAAGACAGGGTGGTATTCATTCGATGTACCGATGCGTCCGTGTGATCCTTTGATCAGTGTGGCATCCAGGGGGATGACATCCATTACGTATCGAAGACCCGCTTTCTTCCGCAGAAGTTTATACCCGGCGCGGAGTTTCGAGCTCATAAACATTTCAACCGGGTCGTACCCGGGCTTCTTGTGGATGTCGACGGCGCGTGCGTAATCCGGTGCTTTCGCGTCGTCAAACCAGAAGTAATATGTAAACCAACTCCGTTCATCTGCCATGAGCACAAGATCACCAGCCCTCGCATGATCGATCCCGTATCGCCCCTGCTCCTTCCGATCCAGGATCAGTTCGACTCCATCGATCGCCTCGGCCAACGCGCGGACCCTTCCGGCAACGGCCGGATCGTTTATGTACACGTGTGCCACCTGGTGGTCGGCGACGGCAAAAGCCTTCGACGCTCCTGCATCCAGCAGTTCCAACCCCCGCTCTATCCGTATACTAACCAGTCCCTGCTCCCGCAGGATGCGGTTGATATGAACAGGATTTCCAACGTCAGTAATGCCGTATTCTGACAGCAAGATCACATTGGCATTTGCTGATTCATAGTATGTGACTAACTGCTCAACTACGCGGTCGATCTGACTAAGTTCAACACCGACTCTCCCAAAGTCCTGACCATATTTCTGAAGACAGTAGTCGAGATGTGGAAGGTATATCAGTGTGAGGGTGGGATCATATTTCTTGTCGGTGATAACGGAGGCATCCGCGATCCACTGACTTGACCGGATGTTAGCACCAGGTCCCCAGAACTGGAAGAGCGGGAACTGCCCGAGCTCACGCTGAAGATGATCGCGTAGGTCGGCCGGTGTAGAGTAGCAATCCGGCATTTTGCGGCCATCGGCGAGGTAATTCGGTCGTGGCGTCACGGCATAGTCGGCTGTGGAGTACATGTTGTACCACCAGAACATATTCGCAACGGTGAAGCTGGCATCTTCGCGCTTAGCGCGGTCCCAGATCTTCTCCCCTGACACGAGTCTGTTCGACTGCTTCCAGAACTTTACTTCGCTGTCGATGCGATCATACCATCCGTTACCCACGATGCCGTGCTCAGTTGGCAGCGTACCTGTTACATAGGTCGACTGCACCGAAGTCGTGACAGCCGGAAGCATTGGATTGATCGTCGCCAACGCCTTCTCCGCCGCATACTTGCGGATGAATGGTGTGTGGTCTCCTATAAGCGACGAGGAGAGTCCGACGATATCGATGACTACGGTTTTTTTCATAGTTTGAACAATTATCATCCACCCAACCGTGAACCGTGGACCGTCGTCTGTGGACCGTTGACCGACCCTATCCAGCCCCCAATCTCGATTTCACCCACTCTAACTCGCGCACGATCGAGTCCTTCAACGGCAACCGGGTTTCTTTCGGCAACACTTCCCACGTATAGGTTTCAACCTCCAGGAAATTGGAAAAACGTTTTTCCTTCAACAACGTCAGAACAGTATCGATATCCGACTGAGTGGATCTCAGCAAACCGTAGTCTTCAACGAAAAGTGGCACGTGGAAGTGCGAACGCCATTCGCGTACTGACGGATCCCCGGCGTCCGCTGACGCCTGTGGAAGATCGGGATATCGCTTGAAGTGCCCATCCTCCATCCTCGCTACCACCTGATGGAGATATGTCGATTCATTGAATGCCGCAAAAGCTGCGAGGGTCGTCTCGCGATCAGCCGGATTCGGCGCAATATCAGCTTTCAGCGCCGCGCTGATCTGAACGCGACCAATGCGGATCGATTGCATTCCCAACTCCCGAAGCACTGCCGCGTGGTCTTCATATCCCACGGCAAAATGACAGATATCGTAGCACAGTCTCACATGCTGACGCAGCGCGTCGCCAGCCTCCTGCTCATTGTGGTTCAAATGTTGTTTCAGATAGGCTACTCCCTGCGGAATGAGTTGATGCTTGTACCATGAAATGAACTCGCGACCATTTCCGAGCAGACCGTCGGGTTCGGGTTCAACGTCCAGATGTAGCACTTGGCCAGTTGCAGTACGAATGGAAATAAGGTGTTGCACAACTTCCAGTATGTTGGCCGTCGCTGTTTCTAGTGCCTGCTGACGTGTCTCCCTGGCGTGCCAGTGTTTGTACGAGAGAGGCGACGTCGACACGCCACCTTCCATGCGTTCCGGTAATAATCGGGCGAGTATGTCGAACAAACGTTTTGTGTACGAAGCGCGCTCAGGCGCGAGCCAGTCGGGTGTATGCACGTTATCCTTCACGCGCGTGTGATGAAATCCCCCGTATGGAAATCCATTTATGACAAAGACATAGCACTCCGCAGCGTCAAGCCAATCCTTGAATGCGTTGAGGGTTTCATCTTTTTCCAGCTCGAGACTTGCCAGGTGCGACAGGCGCAATCCAATCCCGAACGGCTGGTTGGGTGACAAGGCTTTCTTAACGGCCGGGATATTCTCTTTCAAAGCCTGGAAATGATCAGTCCAGCTTTCACCGGCGTGAATGTTGGTACAATAGGTCAGATGTCCGAAGGGTGTCTGCATAGCGGAGTCTGTTAAACGCGTTCAAGGTTGTGCTTCCGGATCCACTCGCTGGCTTGTCGAACGAGTGCTGTGTCAATTTCGTGAACTTCTTCACCCTTGCCAATTTCGCGCAATAGCATTATCGTCAAACGCCCGCCCAGGTGCTCGCGGAACTCATTCAACCCGTCAAGCAACGGGCTCCTGTCGTCCCTGACATCCAGCAGGGGGTGGGTAATGGGTAATCCCAGTGCCTGGATTACATCGAGAACTCGTCTCATCGAGTTCTCTGCTAACCGGCCAGAGAGAAATGAATAGACGGTATCAAGCGCGATCCCGGTAGCTACTGCATCACCATGGCGGACGGTGAAATCACTGAGTTGCTCAAGCTTATGCGCGCTCCAATGCCCGAAGTCAAGCGGACGTGACGAGCCCGTCTCGAACGGATCCGCACCTGCAATATGCTGGAGGTGTAGTTCGGCACTGCGCCGGATCTGGTAGCGCATAGCGCTCATATCTCGAGCGACCATACTGCTGGCATTCGTCTCGATCCATTCGAAGAAGGCAGCATCCCTGATCAACGAAACCTTCACCGCCTCGGATATTCCCGAGCGCCACTCGGCGTCGTCAAGCGTGGTCAGAAAGTGATAGTCGTTAAAGACAGCAACGGGGGGGGTAAACGATCCCAGGAAGTTTTTCTTGTTGAAATAGTTGATCCCATTCTTTACACCGACACCGGAATCATTCTGCGATAGCACGGTAGTGGGAATTCGAATGTGTCGTACACCGCGATGTGACACCGCTGCCGCATAGCCGGCGACATCCAGAACCGAACCTCCACCGATCGCAATGAGGTAAGAGTGGCGATCAATGCCGTGGTGATTCACGGCTTCCAATATCTTCTGAAAGTAGCTCTCGTCATTTTTGGTGACTTCGCCGCCCGGAAGAATTATCATCTTCTCGATCAAACGGACATCGGCCTCATTTGCGAAATACGCTCGAATCTGGTCCATGAGATCGGAGTGCGCGTCGACAACTCCTTTGTCCAGGACAAAGAGCAACTTGCGGCTTACACCATCACTCGCCGTTTCACGCAGAAATGTTCTGAAAAGGTCGTGGTCCTGGGCAAACAGGTGAGCCGTGAAGAATACTTTATACTCGAAACGAATATCAAAGACCTGACGTATAAATTCCATTTTTCTAATACTCAACACAATAACTGACAAAATTATTCAGATTCACATGACACTTGTCATGTTTCACGGCTTATTTTACTACCGGTAGGTGCGCAGCTGAAATGTTAGGTAACGGCGAAAGCTCGCGCCAGCGCAAGTGAGAAAGGGAGGAGTAACAGAATAACCAGGGCCAGGAAAACAGCGCCAAACGCTGCCGCCCATGCAGCATTCATCAGGATCAGCGCCAGCACACCAGCGCGGACAGCACGTCCTATCATCCGCCCCTCAGGCTTGCGCCCAGCTTCCCATAGCGGAACAAATACCATAAGTGCCCACGCAGCGATGAAGAACGCAGTCACAAGAGGCCGCCCGTGGATCCAGGACAGGGAAAAGATACAAGCCATCGCAATGATGTACAATGCGCCGGCCGCGTAAATTGTTACGCGCCGGCCACCGTGAACTTCACCTCGGCTGATCATCGTGATGGCCGCAATGTACAGCACCGGCACGAATCCAAGATACCAGAATTCACCCACCTGGTGCGGAACACAGCTAACACCAAGAACAAGGTTCAGACCACGGCACAGCCCCATGTTGAATGGCCCGAGCATAGCGTGATGTTTCGACCATTTGTTATACACGATGACGGCCACAGCCGTTGCGAACGCCAGGATCCCTGAGAGTGGTGATACCAGATACGCGCAAAAAATACCCGCAACAAGAAGAAATACTCCGAGGCGCGCGGCTTCTCCGATAGAAATTAGTCCGCTTGGAATAGGTCGTTCCGGACGTTCTGCAGCGTCGAGTTCCGCGTCAAACACATCGTTGAGTACCACACCGCCGCCATATAACCCGATGGTTGCCAGTACGAGCCATACAACCGGAACGTAGTCACCTGCCTGGTGGCTCAGGTAGCCCGCGATCGCGATGCCCGCGAGAATATCGGACACTGCGGTAACGATGTTGGCGGGTCGCGCTAGTCGGAAAAAGCCGATGAACCTATCCACCGTCCACTAACGAATGATCAACGAATCTTTATCAACACGCGGAGCTTGTCCACCCCGCAACACCGTGTTGCCCGCGAACTTCTGACTTTGATCGATATTCTTAACCGCGGCGAAATCAGATTCATTGATCTGTCCGCTTTGCGCGAAGGCTGTTACGGCGTTCTGATAGGTCACCATCCGAATGGCCTCTTCTGATATTCCTTTTTGCTTCATCAACACAGCGGTCTTGGGAACTGCCAGCGGATCACTGATGCCCCAGTCAGCGGCAGAATTGATCATGATCCGCTCCGCACCATATTCCCTGACGACCTCCACCATGCGTTCATTACCCATCTTGGTAAACGGATAGATCGTGAACGCAGCCCAAAAACCGCGATCAAGAACCTCTTTTACCGTTTCTTCATTGTTGTGGTCAACGATAACCATACGGGGATCAAGTCCGTGCTCGACGGCGATATCCATACTGCGTTGGGTGCCGCGTTTCTTGTCGCGGTGCGGAGTATGTATCTGGACCGGGAGGGATGCCTCCTTGGCCAGATCTAGTTGCAGTCTGTAGTACTTTTCTTCAGCAGGTGTCTGATCGTCAAAGCCGATCTCACCGACTCCAACCACGCCTTCCTTGTAGATAAAAAGCGGAAGTAATTCCATCACCTGTTCCGCGAGTTCTTCGTTGTTAGCCTCGCGAGAGTTTAAACCGATAGTGCAGTAGTGTTTGATTCCAAACTGAGAGGAGCGGAACCTTTCCCAACCGATAAGACTACTGTAATAATCGCGGAACGTCGCCACGCCGGTCCTCGGTTGACCCAGCCAAAAAGCAGGCTCGATCAGGGCCACTACACCGGCATCGGCCATCGCCTGATAATCATCAGTTGTACGCGCCGTCATGTGAACATGGGGATCGAAGAATTTCATGCCCTTGATAGTGTCGAGGTATGCCGACAACGGAACGCCGGGCTGAATATCTTTTTCGGTTAACTCATGACTGCAACACATAGCCTGTTAGTTTATATGATTCTCATTCTTGCTCTTTCACCTGCCGGAGACTGTCTCGGCCATTTTACTCGCGATACCTTCCCAGTTCACCGTGCCCGCGTCGACGGCTTTCTTCAACTGCGGGAATTGCCCTAGCAACTCGGCAGCGGGGAGATAGTTCGATTCGCTACACACCAATGCCGCAGCTTCCCGTCCAAGTTCATCCTGAGATGCACACAAACGCTGAATATCCGAAAAAATGCGCTGATCCACGAACGGGCTCACGCAAATCCAAAGCAGGGGATTCACCTCGCGGTGGGCGGCCCAACGCTCGTGCGCGTAGTCCGATAGAGATTCGGCCAGCGCACGGTTCGCACGGTTGCGCAACCCGACAATTTCGAGAACCGGTTTTTCAGTGAAGATGGCTTTCAATACCAACTGATTCCACGCTAACTCGTCGAGTTGCTCGGATGGATAGGGGTTATTGCAGATCACTGCTTCCAGCACCTGCCCGATGTTGTTGCGAATTCCTTCGGCACATCGCTTTCGCCACGATTCCGGATAGGCGTACAAGGGAAGGGCAGAATACAGCGCCACGAGTTCGCTCATCTCGGCGCTGAGAAACAAATTCTCAATAGTCGCAATGTACTTCTGTTGATCACGAGGATTCAGCATCATGAGGAGCCATACCCGGGCCAGACGGTCAACCGTCCATCCGTCAATCACAAAGTCCGTTCTCGCAGTGTTGATCTTTTCAGCTTCCGGCGCTTCGAGTACAGCATCATTCTTCCCGGTCTTTCTCGGCATCGCCACGAAAGCGACATTGAATCTCGCAACGTCGTCAGTAGACTGTGCGCGGGTCCCTTCACTTTCCAGCCATTCCCACGTGGGAAGTAGTAAGTTCCGTTGAAGGACCACCTTTAAATGTTCGTTCAGGCGGTCAAAGTCGTAAGTATACATCGGCATTAATTCTAGGTCAAAACATTCAAAGGTGCAACAATTATTATCTCACCGCTGTTTCCCGAAACCCGACTTTATGATCACAAGAATGGTTTCGCGACAGAAAATCCGATCCAAACCGCCAACACTCCGCCCATCACGCTTAGGGCGACATAAAACAATGCGAGCGCCGGGGACTCTTGATCCAGCAACATCAAATTGTCTGCTGCAAACGCCGAGAAAGTTGTGAACCCGCCGCAGAAACCTGTTCCAATCAGTAGCCGCCATTGTTCGCTTGTTTCGGAACTCCGCGCCGCAACCCAGGCGAGAACAACGCCCATAACCAGCGAGCCTGCGACATTCACGGTCAGCGTACCATAAGGAAACCCCGCAGGCAGTCGGCGTTCTACATAAATAGTGGTGAGATACCGGATCACTGAACCGACGCATCCTCCGGCAGCAACGAGAAAGAGATTGGATATATTCATGTAGTCTATAAATTGACCCACACAGCGGTGGGTTAGCCAGGGATGGTACAAGAGCCGAGGATGGGAGTTGAACCCACGACCTGCTGATTACGAATCAGCTGCTCTGCCTCTGAGCTACCTCGGCGTACGACACGACGCCGCCAGGGATGACCTGAGCTTGTAAATATAGAGAAATACGTCTGACGCAACATGAACCCACGGTTCGCTTGTGAAAATTTGTGTGCGGGGATCCCGGCGGTTGCTGCGCGAATTCGATTGGCAAACACATGGAAATTTGTAATAACAATCACTAAATTGTCGCGCCGCCAGGAATTTCACGGAAGTGTAAACACGCGGTCCATGCGCTTGGGTACATGGACAAGCAACAGCTGACGCAAACTATTTTGCGTCAGAACTGGTTATTTTAAGCAGTCTCATTATTTGTTCAACCATAAACTCAACAACCATGTCAATCCGATTAGGGGATGTTGCCCCCGACTTTACAGCAGAAACCACAGCAGGAACCATCAAGTTTCACGAATGGCTTGGCGATAACTGGGGGATTCTGTTTTCTCACCCCGCAGATTTCACACCTGTGTGCACCACAGAACTCGGTTCGATGTCCCGACTTGAGCCGGAGTTCAAAAAACGCAACGTAAAGATCCTTGCTATTAGCGCCGATCCGCTCGAATCACATAAGAATTGGATCAAGGATATCAACGAGACCCAGAATACCGACGTAACGTATCCGCTGATCGCAGATCCCGATTTCAAAGTAGCGAACCTGTACGGGATGATCCACCCGAACGTCACAGATAAATTCACAGTGAGGTCCGTCTTTATCATCGGGCCCGACAAGAAAGTGAAACTGACGCTGACATATCCCGCCTCCACAGGCCGTAATTTCAACGAAATTCTCCGGGTGGTTGACAGCCTTCAGCTGACGGCTAACCACAGTGTGGCCACACCGGCGGATTGGAACCATGGAGAGGATGTAATCATCACTGGAGCCGTCAAGGACGAGGATATTCCCGCTAAGTTTCCAAAAGGACACCAGCGTATCAAGCCTTATCTGAGAACCACTCCTCAGCCCAATATTTAACATACAGCCATCCACAGCCGTCGGTCGATCTGGCCGCGGCTGCGGATTATTGGCTTCCGCCCTGTCTTTCCAACACTTCCGCAAGAACTTACTACCGGGCTTCCGAACCTTCCCGCGTAAGAAATTCGCGAATTTTTCTCCGAAACGCCCCAACCCGCCGCAATCACCGCACGTATAAAAACGTTGTGACAGGGATTGACGGAGAAACCCTGAAAGAACTCAACTCAATAATCAAACCCTTTGCACTGAAAAGGGGTCAAGTGAATAAAACACCGGTATATGGAAAATCATATCAAACTATCCTCCGGACTTGCTGCGAACAGCTATATACGTCAGTTCCAAGTAGCGCAGATGAACTTTTACCTGGTTGACCAGGAGGAGAAGAAGAACAAACGGAGGCTCAGGCTGAGGCATCCGCGCGAGAAGTCGCGCGAAGCGCGATAGGCTTCTTAACCCCTCTGACGCGAACTTCCTACCGTTCGTGTAAATGCTGCGCATCCTGCGCAGTTTTTGCCGCAACTGCACGATAATTGAGAGGACTCTATACGGGCGCTCGCCGCACGCGCCGAACACCTTTCGGGTTTCGGATGAATGTTTTGCGGCAAGTGATCTAATTCCGTATTTTCGACTCTCAAATTTTTTCCTGCTTTGAAAAATATACTGGCTTTCTCCCTCCTCTTGCTCACTTACCAACTCAGCGCCCAACTAAAAGCATACGATCAGACCATCCCAGGAAGTGGCGTATCATTCAAGATGGTTCCGATTCCAGCGGGGAGTTTCACCATGGGTAGTCCGGCATCTGAACGGAGTCGCGGCGAAGACGAAGGACCCCAGAAGAAGCTACAACTGAGCGCCTTCTGGATGGGCGAAAAGGAAGTAACCTTTGCCGAGTGGGATGCTTTCTTCAAGAATGCGAATGTGCCGCAGACAAAGGAAATTTCAGTCGACGCCGTATCGCGACCTACCGCACAGTATATAGACCTCACCTGGGGCATGGGACGGGACGACCGTCAGCCCACCAACAGTATGAGCCAGCAGGCCGCACTTATGTATTGTAAATGGCTTTACGAACAAACGGGAGTCTTCTACAGATTGCCGACGGAGGCTGAATGGGAATATGCGTGTCGCGCCGGCACAACCACAGCAAGACCCTTCGGAAACGATGCCGTAAGCTTGAAAAGTTACGGCTATTTCAAAGACAACAGCGATGGAAAATTTCAGAAAACGGCATCATTGAAGCCAAACGCCTGGGGATTGTATGATATGTTGGGTAACTTGAGTGAATGGACGCTCGATCAGTACCAACCCGATACGTACGCAAAAAGACCGGCAAACGCGAAAGATCCCTTGGTCCCTCCCGGATCGAAATATCCCAAAGTCGTGCGTGGTGGTTCCTACATGGACTCAGCTGATGAGCTCCGTTGCGCCAACAGGATTGCATCGGATGCGGGGTGGAATAAACGCGATCCGCAGATCCCCAAAAGCAAGTGGTGGCTTACTGACGGTATGTTTGTAGGGTTCCGGGTAGTGCGGCCGGAGAAAGCCCCCTCAAAGGCGGAAATTGAAAAGTTTTTCGAGAGTTACCTCAACTAAACCAAATATTGACATCTCATCAATAGTCCACTATGAAAAATGAAATAACGAAACAGTCACGGCGCGACTTCGTCAAACAAAGCTCGATGATCGCAGGCGGAATGATGACCATGCCGCTTGTATCGAACGCAGGATACTTCAACTCCGTAGATGATACCATTCGCGTGGGCGTTATCGGCTGCGGCGGACGTGGCACAGGAGCTGCAATGCAGGCCTTACATACAAAGCAGAATGTCAAACTCGTCGCTATGGCAGACGCTTTCCGCGATCGATTGGACAATTCATTCAAGGAGCTGACGAATCCCGAGAACGGTGATGTCAGGAGCAGGATCGCCGTCACAGAAGAGACGAAGTTCGTGGGGTTCGACGCCTACAAACAAGTAATTCCGCTTGTAGACGTCGTTATACTCTGTACACCACCTGGCTTCCGCCCCATTCATTTTGAGGAGGCTGTCAAGCAGGGGAAACACGTATTCATGGAGAAGCCGGTAGCGACTGATCCTGCAGGCGTAAAGAAAGTACTTGATCTCGCGGAAGTAGCGAGAAAGAAAAAACTCAATGTAATCGTCGGACTTCAACGGCATTACCAGACATCATACCGCGAGTTGTACAAACGGGTAAAAGACGGAATGATCGGCGACCTCACGTCAGGTCAAGTGTACTGGATCAATGACGGAGTCTGGGTAAGGCCACGAAAACCCGGACAGACTGAAATGGAGTATCAGATGCGAAACTGGTATTATTTCAATTGGCTTTGCGGTGATCATATCACCGAGCAACATATCCACAACATCGATGTGATGAATTGGTTCAAAGGCGCATACCCCGTCAAGGCACAGGGTATGGGTGGACGCCAGACTCGCACAGGCAAGGAATACGGTGAGATCTTCGATCACCACTTTGTCGAGTATCACTACGCCGACGGATCTGTTCTCAATAGCCAATGCCGTCATATGAAAGGAACTTATTCCATCGTGGATGAAATGCTTGTCGGCACAAAAGGCTCCGTCAAATGCAGAGCTGCCGAGATCTCCTCGAAAGGCAAAACATTGTACAAGTTCGACAAGTCAAAAGAAAACGAACCGTACCAGAACGAGCATGACGAACTGTTCGCCGCTGTTGCTAAAGGCGAATACAAATATGATGACACGGAAAACGGTGCGAAGGCGACTCTAACATCCATCATCGGCCGAATGGCAACATACTCCGGACAAATCATCGAGTTTGATAAAGCTCTGAACTCCGGCATTGATATTCAACCTAAGACATACGCGTGGGATGCTCCCCCACCGGTCCTTCCCGACGAGAATGGATTCTATCCAATCGCAACACCGGGAGTGACGAAATACTTCACCTGATGCAAGAAAGTGCCGGTTTCATCCGGCACTTTCTATTTTTTTACGCATTAGCTTGCATTCTCAAGTTAGTTACCAGTCATGCACGCATTGTTCTTCTGGGAGGATTGGCCTAAGAGCTACAAGACCATTTGGCTCGCACTGTCCGCCATTTTCCTGTTTTCGCTCGGATACCTTTGGGTGGCTTGGACCCAGGGTCCCGACAATATCATTGAATGGCAACGGATCCAGGAACAGAAGATAATCGAAACAACAGTCCACGAATTCCGAACCGGACCTTTCCACTTGAGTGTACCGGGAGAAAGCTATGTCATTTTTGAATACTTCCAGGGAAGTGATGTCGTCCACAACCAGATAGCCTCCTACATTTTTCTCATTGTGCTCGTGGCGTGTGCCATGGTGCTCCTGACAGTCATCACCACCCTTCACCGGTTCTGGTACTTTGCCGGCACAGGTTTGTTTGTGGTCTTCGTATTGTCACTACAACTGGATGTCCCGGTGGTTTTCGGAATTCGGGGCTATACGATACCAGTGATTGTCAGCTTGATGTTCGTGATCGTTGGTTACTACTTCAAAAGCTTTCGACCGGATACGACCTGGGGTACGCGCCTGACCTGCTTCCTTCTGCTCGCCGCCGTCTGGGCAGCGCTCATCGGACTGTTCTCGGAAATATCCTATCCCTTGCTGCACCTTGTCGCTACGGCCTACCTGCCAGCGCTGGTCCTGACGGCCATTTTCATCCTGATGGTCGCGCATGAGATCCTCGCATCGTTTGTGTTTGTCGCCAGCCAGGGGTCCTCGAAGAGTTTACGGCACTTCATGGTCATCAGCTTGATCTATATGATCAACGTATTTCTCACTTGCCTACATGAGTTAAACGTGATCGATTGGGACTTCATCTACATAAATGTTTATCTGCTGTTCTGCTGCTCCGCACTCCTCGGCATATGGGGCTTCCGGCAGCGGGAGCCCGTCTACGAATCCATTCTGGACTTCCGCCCTCAGGGCGCTTATCTCTACCTTGCCCTCGGCAGCATTGGCCTGATCACGATAACGCAGTTCCTCGCCAATGCAAACGATGCTGCATTGAAAATTATCCGCGACGTCATCATCTTCAGCCACACTGGCTACGGCCTGATCTTTCTCACCTACTTCATCTCGAACTTCATGGTGATGATGGCCGATAATCTTCCGGTACACAGACTTATCTACAAGCCCAATAGGATGCCTTATTTCACCTTCAGGCTTGCCGGGCTTATCGCCACGCTGGCGTTCGTATTCTATTCCGACTACCGCCAGATGGTCTACCACGGCGTGGCCGGTTTCTACAACTATGTAGCCGATCTTTACGTCCTTCAGGACCGCGACTTGCTCGCACAGGACTTCTACGACGAAAGCCGGAGATACGCCTTCATGAACCATCGCGCGAATTATACCTTGGGAAAAATGAAGTCGTCGCGAATCAACTTCGAAGGAGCGCATTACAACTACGACCTTGCCAACGGCAAACGACCCTCGGAGTACTCACTGGTGAACAAGGGAAATCTGTACATGTGGGACGGAGACTATCACTCAGCGGTAAGATCCTACCGACACGGAAAGCAAATCATTCCCGTGGCCCCAGCCCTCGCGAACAATCTCGGATTCGCATATGGAAAGCTCCACGACCTCGACTCCGCGACCTGGTTCATTAACGAAGCACGACAGCATAAACTGACTCAAAATTCGGCGGAAGGCAATTTCCTGGCATTGGCGGCGGTTGAACAGTTGCCGCTCAGGACCGACTCGATTGTTAAGATATTCAACAACGACTCGCCTACTGTGATCGCCAACGCACTCGCACTCGCCGCATTGTTCAAACAGGAAGTCGAACACTCCGCCGACCCGCTCGCTGATGATAATCTAAACCTCTATTCAGCGACGCTACTCAATAATTATGCGATCCTGCACTCCCGCACGATCGACACGACCTTCATCAGCAATGCGTATGATATCGCTGACGACACACTAAATATTGAATATGCTGAAGCCCTGAAAGCCACCCTGGCGCATGCCTACTATCACCGCGGCAATGTGACAAAGGCGCTGGAAATACTTGCCGAGCTCGCGTACATCTCCCAGAAATACCGTGGAAAATACAATTACATCATGGGGCTTTGGGCATTGGATCAAGGCAACCCGGAAATCGCTTCGTCCTATTTCACACACGCCGAGACAGCCGACTACAAGGATTCGCGATTCTATAATGCCATCGCGCTGACGGAAGCGGGTAACGTGTTCGATGCCTATGTCGCATGGGATTCCGTTGCACGTGGCGCCGACGAAGGTGAGCGGGAAATCGCACGTCGCATGCAACATATCCTCGGTCTCACCCCTGCTCAGGCAGGTCAATTGGGCGATCCGGAGAAATATCAGTACTGTCGGTACAAGATGGGATTGGCAGACACAACGTTCTTTAGCAGGCTGACTAATACATTTAACAACCCCGATTATAAAGCGCAGGCGTTGCTCGATATGTCGAAGAGACAATTCAAAGCCGGCAACCTCATCCCTGCGATCCGCTATCTCAACCAGATCAGCGGGTTGGAACTTACTAACAGACGCCTCTACGAAGAGGTGCGTCATACAGAGTTGATGATGCTCGCTCAACGCCGGGAAGTGCAACTCCTCGCTGAACAGATCAATAACGACGTGGAATTCGGACCCGGATACGAGTTGGAAAAGGTCTGGTATACTGCACTGATCGGTGAGGCCAGTGGCAATCTCGAGACAGCTGAAAAGAACTACCAGATCATTGGCACCTGGAATCCCTATTTTGAGGATGGCATCATTGCAGCGGCCGACTTCTTCCGCAGGAAAAACCCCGATGGGTTTGAAGCCTATACCCTACTGGTCGAAGCGATACAGGTCAACCACAACTCATACCGCCTTCTTAGGGCATATGCTGACGAGGCAGAGCGGAAGGGGTTCGATGACTATGCCACAAGTGCCCGCCTGCGCCTGCAAGCTATCCACCTGAATCGGCGCTAGGCTGATTGCCCTAACGACGTGCTGACTTTTTCGAAGCCGACTTTTTCCGTACAGAACCGGCCTTCTTCGTCGTTTTCTTTGTGGTCGCTTTTTTACTCGCTGCACGCTTTTTCTTCCGGGCCTCCTCTTTCGCCTCCTTCTTGCGGAGCTTAATGTTCTCCCGGATCACTTTCCAGTAGTCTGCGCCGTAGTCGACAAATATCTCGCCACGTGCAGGAATATCCTTCTTGGACTCGATAAAAGCCCTCGTTCCTTCGGTGATATAGTCGCAGTTATTCGTTATACCTTTAATCCGCACCAGCCCACGGGCATCGTTTGCATAGCGTGCCAGCGCCGTCTTTACCGGGAGGGCATCAATCACATGATTGCGATTGACATAGAAGATGTATCCATTCTTGCCATCTTCGTCTTTGACATCCTTCCACTTCGAAACTCGTCCCTTGTATTCAACAATACGGGTTCCCTTGGAGATAGGCTTCTTTGTAAATAATCCCTTCCCCGAGTTGGGGATCGTCGACTTCTTGACGTACAGTTGTTTCTCGAGCAGTGCCATTCTATGTTCAATAATGATCTTGCGATTTAGATCCTTCGTCTAAAACGCGCGTGAATATAGAGAAATACCGGTCTGAAAAAAAGGGAATATGGAAAGCGAAGAGAAGCAATGACTACTTTCGACGGAGGTCGAGATTGTGAAAGACCATCAGGCGTACACCGTGAATGTTCACGTAGTGATCTCCTGCCGGCAGTTGTTGAAAGACGTTAAGATAGCCGACAATCACATTGGTATTGGCCGTGAACTGGTATCCCACTCCTGCCAACAGACGATTCTGGTCGAAATAGTTGTTGACAACATTCTTCCCGGCATTGATGAGGACTTCATCATTGAGAAACAGAAAAGGCGTGTCGGGCGAAATCGCGTCACCTTTCAATGGAATTGAGATCGCAAAGTTATAGCGGAACCGCCATGTAAAATTCGAATCACCGGTTAACTCCCCATTCGAGACCTTTCTGACGTGGCGCTGTTCTACGCGAAAGTATTGCGACAGGCTGCTTCCCTTTCTGCGATCAAACCACTGTACCTGTTGCCACAGGCGATGTTCCGGCACATCGGGCATCCCCGAAGTCAGCGAATAATGAGTAATGTATCCATAACCCGCTGTTAAACGGAACTGCTCCGTTCCATAATATGTGTATCCCGTACGGAGAATACTTGAAGATCCCTCCTCGAGGAAGTCGTTCGTCCGGTATTGAAGGTCGATCCAGACACCCGACCGATCGCTAAGTCGAACTTGGTTAAAATATCCCAGCCACACCTGACTGCGACTTTCTGTGTGCTTTTGCGCCTCCGTGTCAAAAGCGAGGAACACCGAGCAAAAGAGAAGTACTTGTCTAATCCTATACACCACTAGCTGAACAGCAGATATGCCACGATAAGCGTTACAAAAATATTAAAAGTCTGGGCAATCGTAAAGGCATAAAGAGGTCGCTTGTTATCTGCATTGAACAGATCGGAGAACCTCGTTTCGAGACCAATGCTGGTGAATGCCAGAACGAACCAAAGTGTCTGCACACTCTTGATACCCGCGGAAGTCATTTCGCGAAGTTCACCGCCAATGCCAAAAGAAAAAAGCATCGATGCCGCCATAAAGCCCAGCACGAACTTAGGAAAGCGATCCCATAGCAGTTTGAACGATGGCCTCGTTCCTTCCATGCCCTCCGGCGCTTTTTGAGTGTAGGTCCAGTAGATACTGATTGCAAACGCAGCAAGTCCAAGCAATACATTCTGAGAAAACTTGACGATCGTACTGATGTTGACAGCGACATCACCTGCAAGCGTTCCGGCAGCCACAACTGCACCCGTCGTATCTATCGTTCCCCCGATCCATGCTCCTGTCACTTCCTGCGACAGACCCAAAAGATTGGCGATCCACGGAAGCAAGATCATCATCGGGATAGCTGTCACAAGCACGAGCGAAATGACATATGATAACTTCTTGGGATCACCCTTGATGGCACCTGCTGTAGCGATCGCCGCAGACACACCGCAGATAGACACAGCACTCGATATCATCATGCGAAGATCTTCATCGAGCTTGAGTTTCTTGCAGATCCAGAAGGCAAAGTACCAGACCGTGAAGACGACAATTACGGCCTGTATCATCCCGTATTGGCCTGCTTCGAGGATATCAGAAAAGATGATCCGGGTGCCGAGCAACACCAGGCCGATCTTGACAAACATCTCTGCGTTGAGCACGGAACGAAACCACTCGGGAAGTCTGAACACGTTACCAATGAGCAACCCGATCGAAAGACTGAAGATCACGGCTTCAAGATTGAGTGAACGGATCGTAGCATTTCCCTCCAGTAGCAACGCCACAACACTGACGATGTAAAGCACCGGGAATACCCTGGCAATTGAACGGGCCGGTTTGTTTGTAATGACAGCTGCGAGAACGGAGAAAACAAATACAAGTGCGAACTGATAGAAAACCCGCAGCAGGTTGTCAGACGATAGGACGGTCTGTGTAAGATCCTGCACACTGGTCCACTTATACACAGGTGCCGGAATGACTACACCTGCAAGGAACAGGAAGATGATCGCGAAACCCAGTATAACCACTGCCCAGTCTTCATCCAGGATCGTCCGCGATTTCTCTTCCAGGGCTACCGCCTCATCAGTACCATCTGCCATGGGAATTTCGTTAGAAGCGGCAAATTAGAATTTATTTTGAATTCTCAAAGATATCCTTCAACGCGCGGTCGGCAGCATGTACACCGCACATTCCGTGTACACCGCCTCCTGGCGGTGTAGCCGATGAGCAGATGTACAAGCCCTTCGCCGATGTGCGGTAAGGCGAGGATCGCAATGCAGGCCTGGTAAACAATTGTGACACATCGTTCGCGCCGCCGGCGATATCTCCTCCGATGTAGTTCGGATTGTGCACCTCCAACTGGTGAGAGTCGAATGTATGTCGTGCGAGTATCAGGTCGCGAAACCCAGGTGCATATCGCTCAACCTGTCGCTCGATACGCTCTGTCATATCCTGCCGCGATCCCAGGGGCACATGGCAATAAGCCCAGGCAACATGCTTGCCGTCCGGCGCACGCGTCGCGTCAAAGATGCTTTGCTGGGCAAACAGAGCAAACGGCCTTTCTTGATGCTGCCCTTTCCATACCATCGCCTCGCTATCGGCGATCTCTTCGAATGTGTTACCGATGTGAATGGTAGCCGCCTGCCTGCAAGCTTCCGAGACAAATGGCACCGGCCCATCTAGTGCCCAATCGATCTTGAATACGCCTGTCCCGTACCGGTAACGTTCGAGCTGCCACCGATAGATACTGGAGAATTTGTGACCGGCGATCTCCAGCAGTTGCCGCGGAGTGACGTCGAACAAGACAGCCCGCGAAGAAGGAAGCTGCGTGAGAGACCGCACGTAGAAGTTCG
Organism: uncultured Roseivirgaceae bacterium; assembly: GCA_964438975.1. GTDB lineage: Bacteria > Bacteroidota > Bacteroidia > Cytophagales > Cyclobacteriaceae > Chryseosolibacter. The sequence goes on from CAYTMU010000054.1 coordinate 21,933, forward strand.
TCTCGATCTTACCCCCCAGCGAACGCAGGTACGATGCCAGTGCCCCGGTGATCTGCCGGGAGCCTCCCTTCGGAAACGGCCATCCGTGTACATGGCTCGTAGTCATGAGCACAAGTGCGATGGCCGACGTCGCAAAATTGGTAAGTGGCTGCATGGAATGCGCTGCCATGCCAGCGACGAGCGCACGGCCTTCAGCAGTCGTGAACCTTTTCATGAGTCGGGTAGCCGACGGCAACGCCTTTATTCCAAACTTGACGAAGGCCAATGGGTTTGCAGGCATTCCGAAAGGACCCAGTACATCGTCAACGATCTTGGGCCAATCTGACACGAGCGGTCCTACCAGCTCGCGATAGACATCAGCATCTTCGCCCAACGTAGAGGCTGTCACCTCCAGCGACGGATACAGCGCAGCAGCACGCCCATCGTCAAGTGGATGCGCCGCCATAACCGGAGAAGAGATATATTCCAGTCCGTGTTGACCGAGCGGCAGTGTCTTCAGGAACGGTGATCCGGCAGCAAGCGGATGAATAGCCGAACATATGTCGTGGAGGAATCCCGGCAGAGTCAGCTCAGCTGTTCTCGTACCCCCACCGATGGAGTCTTTACCCTCCAACACCAGCACCGACAAACCTGCGAGACGCAAACGAATCGCAGCAGCCAAACCATTCGGTCCGGAGCCGACGACGATAGCATCATACTCGGTTGACTTGATCACGACGTAAGGTAAGGAAAATGGTCCACGGTCCACAGTCGACGGTCCACAGGTAGTCCACGGTCGACGGTCCACGGATAGTCCACGGTCGATGGTCCACAGTCGACACTTTGCGGGGACTAGATTATCTGGATTTCTGTTGGTTTAAGGTGGTGTCTAGTTCA